>DAMCTY010000052.1:28975-29487 GCA_032112995.1 Stenotrophomonas sp.
CCAAGCAACTGCCAAAGCCGAAGCAGGAGCGATCCCCGCCTGCGCGGGGATGACGCCCCAAGCAACTGCCAAAGCCGAAGCAGGAGCGATCCCCGCCTGCGCGGGGATGACGTAATGGCAAAGGCGTTTGCGCATGCGCAAACGCGCCATTACGTCACTTGACGCGCGCGGAGTATTCACCCGAACGGGTGTCAACGCGGATGATTTCATCCTGGCTGACGAACAGCGGCACACGTACCACCGCGCCGGTTTCCAGGGTGGCCGGCTTGCCGCCGCCGCCGGAGGTGTCACCGCGCACGCCCGGGTCGGTCTCGGTGATCTTCAGTTCAACGAAGTTCGGCGGGGTCACGTCGATCGGCGAACCGTTCCACAGCGTCACCACGCAGGATTCCTCACCCTTGAGCCACTTCTCGGCGCCGTTCATGCCGGCCTTGTCAGCCTGCACCTGCTCGAAGGTTTCCGGGTCCATGAAGTGCCAGTACTCGCCGTCGCTGTACATGAAGTTCATGTCG
>DAMCTY010000053.1:0-28020 GCA_032112995.1 Stenotrophomonas sp.
AGCCTCTGCCGAGCATGGCTCGGCACTACATGTATTGTCCGCTCAGTTCTTCGCCGCTTCCGGCGCTGCGGCTGCTGCCGGTGCACCCTTGGCCACACGGATGCCATTGGCCTTCATCCATGCGTCGAACTGATCCGCGCTCATCCTGTTCTCACCTTCCTGCATCAGGAAACGGTAATTACCCAGCGCATCCTTCTCGGCCGTCGGTGCCGCCGGGACGGTGACGATCACCGGCAACTCCTCGGCCTTGGCGGCAGTCTTGCCCGAGCTCGCGCAACCGGCCGCAGCCGCAACCATGCCGAGCATCAAGGCGATAGAGGAGACACGGAAAAAAGCATGCATGGACGTGGCCTCATGGAAGTTAGGGCCACAGTCTAATCCAACGCTACAACAAATCCACCCATTCCATTGAATTTGTTGAAATTAAATGCTTCCAACCCGATCAACGCGCCTCCAGCGCATTCAGTTCTGCGGGGCTGAGCTCTCGCCACTGTCCTTTCCCCAATTCCCCCAACGGTACAGGGCCGATCGCCACCCGCATCAGGCGCAGCACCTCCAACCCCAAGGCCTTGAGCAGGCGCCGGATATGCCGGTTGCGGCCCTCATCGAGCACCACCTCCAGCCATGCCGTGCGCTCACCGTGGCGCAGCAGCTGCACGGCGTAGGCAGCCAGGTGCTCGCCCTCGTCCTCGATGCCCTGCTGCATGCGCTGCAGCTGCACGGCGTCGGGCACGGCATCGACCTGCACGTGATAGGTCTTCAGCGGACCGCTGTCCGGGTCGGTCAGGCGGGCAGCCCATTCCGGGTCATTGCTGAAAAACAGCAGGCCTTCACTGGCCTTGTCCAGCCGCCCAACCGGGGCTATCCAACCGAAACCCGCGTCCGCGAAGCATTGGTAAACGGTGTCGCGGCCCCGTTCGTCCTGCGCCGTTGTCACCAGCCCTCGCGGCTTGTTCAAGGCCAGGTAGACCCGGCGCTGGGCCTGCAGCGGCTGGCCGTCCAGCATCACCTGCTGGCGCCCGCTCACCACCGGAAACTCCGGGTCACGCACCACTGCGCCATCGACGCTGACGCGACCGTCCAACACCCGTCGTGCGGCCTCGCTACGCGAGCACACGCCGGCCTTGGACAGCACCCGTGCCAGACCATGGCGCACGCCCGCAGGCGCCGCCTTGTCAGCAGCGCGCGCGGCGGGACGCGAAAGCAAACGCCCGCCGGGTTGAACGCGGCGGGCGTGCGGGTATTGCGGGGGCTTGCGCGAGGCCATCGTCGGATGGCGGCAAATGCCGCCTTACTTGACCTCGGTTGCCGGCTGGTCGGCAGCCGGTGCCGCTGCGGCCTCGGCCGGTGCCGGGCGTGCCTTCACCACACGCACGCCACGGGCCTTCATCCAGGCATCGAATTCTTCGGCGGTCATACGCTTGCCGTTCTGGCTCATGTCAAAACGCCAAGGGGTGTTGTCGAACTCGGTCTGCGGCTTGTAGGCCGCCGGGTCGTTGGCATTGATCGCCGGGCGGGCCGGCATGGCGCTGGCAACGTTGTTGCAGCTTTCAACACGCAGGCGCATCAGCACGCGATCCAACGACTGTTCTTCGCCGCCCGTGCTCAACACACCTGACGGCATGCCCAACTGACCCGGGCGCACGTACAGCTCCGATGCAACCGGCGCGATGACCGTGGCCGGCAGCGGCGCCGGCGGCACCACCGAGGCGGCCGAGCAATCCACTGCGGCGTAGGCGGCAGGCGTCAACGCCATCGCGACAAAACCAGCCAGGGCAATACGCAGCATCCGGATTTCCATTCAAAGAGATGACGCGGCGAGTGTAGGCAGCGGCCGCTGTGCTTTCAACCGCCACACGCAGGTAAAAGCGAATTCATCGCGTATTTGCCACGGATATCGCGCTTGCAGATGCAACAAGGCCCGGCAGAAGCCGGGCCTTGTCTTGTATCAACCGAAGCGTCCGATTAGTTCTGGACGTTCAGCTCGGTGCGGCGGTTCTTTGCGCGACCTTCCGGGTTGTCCGAACCATCAGCATTGGTGTTCGGAGCAATCGGACGGCTCTCGCCGTAGCCGATCGGGCCCTGCAGACGCGACGCCGACACACCATTGGTGGTCAGGTAGTCGTACACAGCCTTGGCGCGACGCTCGGACAGCTTCTGGTTGTAAGCGTCGGTACCCTTCGAGTCGGTGTGACCGGCAACTTCAACGCGCAGATCCGGGTAACGCTTCAGGATCTCGGTGGCTTCGCTCAGGATCGCCACGGCGTCCGGACGCAGGTTCGACTTGTCGAAGTCGAAGTTCACGCCCTTCAGGTCGATGGAGACCGGCACCGGGCAACCGTCCGGACCGATGGTCTGACCCGGCTGCGAGTTCGGGCACTTGTCGTCGCAGTTGTTGACGCCGTCACCGTCGTCATCCAGGTCTGCGCAGCTCGGAGCAACCGGAGCCGGTGCCGGAGCAACAGCAGCAACCGGGGCCGGGCCCAGCGGGATCACGACGCCGACCGAAGCCAGCACGTCGCCGAACCAATCCTGCTCGTTACGAGCCTGGGCCGGAGCGATGCTCTGGTCGTCGAAGTCAGCGCGGTAGGCCAGTTCGGCACGCACGGCGACGCGCTTTTCGAAGGTGGTCTGCAGACCGACACCGACCTTGGCGGCCAGGTTGCCGTCCTTGCGGTCCTTCAGCTCAGCGCCGGACAGGTACTCTTCTTCCGACTTCTGGTAGCCCAGGCCGGCCAGCAGGTACGGGTTCCAGCCGCGGCCTTCCTTGATGAAGTGGCGACGCAGGTCCAGCGAAACGCCGTACTGCGACCAGTTCTGGTCCTGGTTGTTGTCGAAGTTCGGGTTCTGATAGTTCAGTTCACCGTCCAGCGACCAGTTCGGGCTGATGAACTTGCCCAGACCCAGCGTAGCGAACGGGGCATCGTTGGTGCCACGGTCACCGTCCTGGAAGTTGAAGCCGGCCGAACCGGTCAGGTACCAGCGGTCGTCGAATTCCTGGGCCGAAGCGGCCTGGGCGAAAGCCAGACCACCGAGCAGCGCGGCGGTAAGGATCTTCTTGTTCATGAAATACAGCTCCTTGTTTCGGGGGTATGAAACCGGTAGAGGCATGGTCCAGCACAGCGATAATCGTCGCGTTCAGAGACGGCCGTTAATCCTCACGCCATCGCCGCTCACATTATGCGCTGGGCCGTGAAGACGATGTTAACGCACGTATAACAATTGACGCGACCACCAGACCCCTACGTGTCCGGCTGGGCGCACCGTATACAGCTTGATCAAAGGACGCAAGAGCAAGGCATGGCAAGGCCTTCCGGAGATTTGCTGCGGTGCGGTCAATTTTGTCCGCGCAGACCGCGGAAATACAGGGATTGCACTGCGGTTACCGCCAGCTGAACCAAAGCCTGCGTATTATCAACCCGCCCCCACTATTACGGAACTTTCCCGAATGAAAGCGATCGGCCTGCGCCATTACCTTTCCATCGACGATCCATTGGCGCTGGAGGACGTACAGATCGATGCACCGGCCGCCCCGCAGGGCCAGGACCTGCTGGTCCAGGTCCAGGCCGTGTCGGTGAACCCGGTGGATACCAAGCTGCGCAGCGCGCGCGCCGGCGAAGAGAACCCGCCCCGCGTACTGGGCTTTGACGCGGCTGGCGTGGTGATTGCCGTGGGGCCTGAGGTGACGGCGTTCGAGGTCGGCGACGAGGTCTATTACGCCGGCGATGTCACCCGCCCGGGCTGCAATGCCCAGCAGCAGCTGGTGGACGAACGCCTGGTTGGGCGCAAGCCAACCACGCTGGACTTCGCCGAAGCCGCCGCCCTGCCGCTGACCACGCTCACCGCGTGGGAGCTGCTGTTCCAGCGCATGCCTTACCAACTGGACGGTCGCCGCAACACCGGCAAGGTGCTGTTGATCATCGGCGGTGCCGGTGGCGTGGGCTCCATGGCCATTCAACTGGGCCGGCACGCCGGTTTCACCGTTGTTGCCACTGCCTCGCGCAGCGAAAGCCAGCAGTGGTGCCAGCAACTGGGTGCGACGCACGTGATCGACCACCGCCAGCCACTGGCCCCGCAACTGCAGGTGTTGGGCATCACCCAGGTGGATGCGGCGCTGAACCTGGCCGACACCGACCGTTATTGGCAACAGCTGGGCGAACTGCTGGCACCGCAAGGCCATGTCGGCCTGGTGGTGGAGCCCCGCGGCGAGCTGCGCATTGGCGATCCCTACAAGGCAAAGTGCATCGGTATCCACTGGGAATTCATGTTCGCCCGTGCCCGCTTCCGCACTGCGGACATGATCGAGCAGCACCGCATCCTCACCCGCGCCGCCAGCCTGATCGACGCCGGTGAGCTACGCACCACGCTCAGCCAGCGTCTGGGCCGGATCAATGCCACCCACCTGCGCCAGGCCCACCAGCAACTGGAGTCCGGCAGCACCATCGGCAAACTCGCCCTGGAAGGCTGGGACTGAGCCGCCCGCCTTGCGCCGTTGCCGCTCTGGCAACGGCGCAAGCCCCTGCATTACGTCTGCCACCGGCAGCCAGCCTCCTGATCGGCCCGCCATGCCCCTCTTGCACCTTGTCCCACGCCTGCTGCAGCTGCTGCTGGGGTTGTTCCTGTTCGGCATCGCCTCTTCCTTGATGATCCGTGCCGGCATCGGCATTGCGCCCTGGGACGTACTGAGCCAAGGCATCGCCCTGCGCAGCGGTTGGGGCTTTGGCGTCATCACCAATATCGTCGGCGCCTGTGTTCTGCTGATGTGGGTACCGCTGCGGCAGAAGCCCGGGCTGGGCACCGTGCTCAACGTGCTGCTGATCGGCCCGAGCGCGCAACTGGGATTGAATCTGTTGCCGCCGGTGCAGGGCTTGCCGTGGCAGCTGTCGTTGTACGCCGCCGGCCTGGTATTGCTGGCCGTCGCCACCGGGCTCTACATCGGTGCCCGCTTCGGGCCCGGCCCACGCGACGGCCTGATGACCGGGTTGCATGCCCGTACCGGCTGGGCTATCTGGAAAGTGCGCACCTTGATTGAAACCTGCGCCTTGGCGGTGGGCTGGTGGCTGGGTGGCAATGTCGGCTGGGGGACACTGGCCTTCGCCGTGCTGATCGGACCGCTCTGTGGCATCACCCTGCCCTTGTTCGACCGCCAACCCAGAACAGCAGCGCCCGCGCCCAGCACAGGGTGAAGACAGTTGCGCTGTCAGCGGCGGTTGCGCAACACATGCTGGCGGATGTGCCAGTCGCGCAGCGCGCCCCACGCCACGGCCTGCCGTACCTGCGCCACGCTGATCGGATCCGGCACCACGCCCTGCACCTGGACGTGGCTGTGATCACGCCAACGGTACAGGCGCGGCTTGTCCAACGGGAACAGCAGGCCCGCCTGGGTATAGAGACGATCGAACTGCGCCAGCGCTTCGCCACCGCCGGGCGCGGCCTTCCAGAGATTACGGCCGGTCGCGAAATAGCGCTGGCCTGGCACCGCTAGTTCCACCAGCGTTGGCACCAGATCGGCATGGCCGGCGAAAGCCTGGCCATCGGGCGCGCCGTCCAGCGTTGCAAAGGCCGGCGGAACCCGCATCCACGCAAACACACGATCCACGTCCACCTGCTGCGCCGGCAAGTCATAACGGTAGTGTGTGCGCAGGTTGTGGTCGCCCGCAGCAGCGATCACCGTGCGCTCTCCCAACGGTTGCTGGCGCAGCGCCTGCAGGAAGGCCCCGAACTGGTCGGCCTGGTACTGGTAGGTGGCCAACATCGCCCGCAGTTCCGCTGCATTGTCCAGACCCCGCTCGCCCAATGCCGCCGGGTCCAGGGGATAGCTGCGATGCGGGGTCTCGAGCGTGAAGGGCGGATGGTTGGTGGTGGTCAGCAGCACAAGGAACATGCGCTCGCCGCGCGCGTCAGCCTGCTCCAGCAGTTCCTGTGCGAACTGGAACAGCCAGGCGTCGTAGATGCCCCACTCGGTACCACGCGCAGACGGGAAGCGCGTGCGGATGTCGCGCGCGTCATACACCTGGTCAAACCCCTGGTGGCGGAAGGCCGTGCCGATGTCCCGCCAATCGCTGCCCCCGCCATAGAGGAACACCGTGCGATAGCCTGCACGCTTGAATGGCAGGGCCGCCGAGGTATCAAACGTCAGGCGCGCATTGCGGCCGCGGGTCAGCGGGCTGATCGACGAGCCCAGCAACACGCTTTCCA
This sequence comes from Stenotrophomonas sp., assembly GCA_032112995.1. Lineage (GTDB taxonomy): Bacteria > Pseudomonadota > Gammaproteobacteria > Xanthomonadales > Xanthomonadaceae > Stenotrophomonas. Next base: position 6,199 of record DAMCTY010000053.1, read on the forward strand.
GCACCGGGTGAGTGCCGTTCTGGCTGGCGATGAAGTTGTCGAAACGGTGCCCATGGGGCAACTCGTCGCGCAGCCGCCCCAGCATGTCGTTGCCCGGGCCATCGACATGCAGCAGATCCTGACCAAAGGATTCCAGCAGGCCCAACACCACATGGGGCGATTGGGCCAGCGCACGGGGTTGCCCCGGCGCCCGCGGGAACAAGGCCGCCTGCACCAGCTGCGGATCGCCCGATGGCAGGCCGGCGGCAAGTGCGGCGTCCTGCAACGTGGCGAATCCCTGCCGTTGCACGCCAACCAGAGGATCATCAGCGATGGTGTTTTCCTTGCCCCTTATCCGCGCCGCGCGGTACAGGGTCAAAGGAGCGTTGAGCACCAGCGCATTGAGGAATGGATCGGCAGAGACCGTCACATCACGGCGGATCAACGGGAACGTGCCGACGCTGCCGCGCGCCAACAGCACCAGCAACAGACATTGCAGCACCACCAGCCCGACCTGCAGCCCGCGCCGTGCGGGCCGACGCCAACGCGCCTCCAGCCAACGACCACCGTACGAACTCAACCAGGACAGCCCCATCCCTGCCACGGCAAGCCCCAGCAGGCCCGGCACCACGGGGTAATCTGACCAGATGGTCTCCAGCACGGCGGCAGTGTCGTCCTCGAACAGACCGAACACGATCGGGTCGAAGCGGGTCTTGTAGAACCCGTAGTAGAAGTGCTCACAGGCCGCCGCCAGTACGAATGCCAGCATCATTGCCACCAACAACCCCTGCGCCGCCCGCACTGCCTGCTGCCGCCTACCCGCCAGCCAGAGTGGCAGCGTGAGCAGGGCGACCAGGCTGGCGGTGATCGCCCCTACCACCAGGTCGTAGCGCAACCCCATGCCCAGCACGGGCCACAACGCTTCCCATTGCCGCTGTTCGCCCGCATACGCCCACCACAGGCCCAGCCGCGCCAAGCTGCCCAGCAACACCATGGCAATCACCAGCAACCAGAGCCGGGGCGCAATCGCCGTACCAGATGCATCACACGGACGGGCATTCATCAGAGCTGTTGGACCTGGATTGACAGGGGTACAGAAGACCCGGCGGCGCGCATTGTAATGCGACTGTCACACTGCTCGGTATCAGGACAGCGGCCATGCAAGCCAAGGATTGAGTGGCGGACCATTGCCAGTCAGAATGGGCCATTCCATACGCAAGCGTATCCACCATGACGCCAGCCAACGACACCGCCTATCCGCACCTGTTTGCCCCGCTGGACCTGGGCTACACCCAGCTGCGCAACCGCATCCTGATGGGCTCGATGCACACCGGGCTGGAAGACCACGCGCGCGACTTCCCCAAGCTGGCGGCCTACTTTGGCGAACGTGCGGCCGGTGGCGCGTCGTTGCTGGTGACCGGTGGCTTCGCGCCCAATGTGGTCGGCTGGCTGACCCCGTTCGGCAGCAAGCTGTCCTGGCCCTGGGAAGTCAGCCGCCACCGCCAGGTGACCAGCGCGGTGCATGGCCACGGCGCAAAGATCTGCCTGCAGCTGCTGCATGCCGGCCGCTACGGCTACCACCCGCTGCAGGTGGCACCGTCCAAGCGCAAGGCGCCGATCAACCCGTTCACCCCGCGCGCGTTGTCAGCCGGTGGCATCGAGCGACATATAAGTGACTACGCCCGCGCCGCCCGCTACGCACGTGATGCCGGCTACGACGGCGTCGAGGTGATGGGCTCGGAAGGCTATCTGATCAATGAATTCATCGCTCCCCGCACCAATGGCCGCAGCGATGCCTGGGGCGGGGACGCGGCCAAGCGCATGCGCTTTGCGGTGGAGATCGTGCGCCGCATCCGCGAGGCCTGCGGGCCGGACTTCATCATCATTTACCGGCTGTCGCTGGTGGATCTTGTCGAAGACGGCAGCAACTGGCAGGAGATCGTGCAGCAGGCCAAGGCCATCGAAGCGGCCGGCGCCACCCTGCTCAACTCCGGCATCGGCTGGCATGAAGCGCGCATCCCCACCATTGCCACCTCGGTGCCACGCGCGGCCTTTGCCGGCGTCACCGCCAAGCTGAAGCCGCATATGGGCATCCCGCTGATCGCCACCAACCGCATCAACATGCCGGACGTGGCCGAAGGCATCCTGGCCGCTGGCGGTGCCGATATGGTGTCGCTGGCACGTCCCCTGTTGGCCGACCCGCAGTGGCCGGCCAAGGCCAAGGCCGGCAGGCCCGAGGCGATCAACACCTGCATCGCCTGCAACCAGGCCTGCCTGGACCATGTGTTCCAGCAGAAGCGCGCCAGCTGCCTGGTCAACCCGCGCGCTGCCCATGAAACCGAGCTGGTCTATACCGCCACCACCGCCCCCCGCTCGATTGCCGTGGTCGGCGCCGGGCCGGCCGGACTGGCCTGCGCCACCGTGGCCGCCGAGCGCGGCCATCGGGTGACCCTGTTCGACGCGGCGGCCGAGATCGGCGGCCAGTTCAACGTGGCCAAGCGCATCCCGGGCAAGGAAGAGTTCCACGAAACCCTGCGCTACTTCCGCCACAAGCTGGCCGAAACCGGGGTCAACCTGCAGCTGCAGGCCACCGCCGATGTGGACACCCTGGCCGGCTTCGACGAGGTGGTGGTGGCCACCGGCATCAGCCCGCGCAAGGTCGCCTTCCCCGGTGCCGATCATCCGATGGTGGTCAGCTATCTGGATGTGCTGCTGGGCAGGGTCAAGGCCGCGGACAAGGTGGCGATCATCGGTGCCGGCGGCATTGGCTTCGATGTCGGCGAGTTTCTTGTGCATGAAGGCCCCTCGCCGTCGCTGGAGCCGGCCCGCTGGATGGCCGAATGGGGTGTGGACCCCAGCTTCGAGAGCCGTGGCGCACTGGCTGCGCCGCAACCGGAACCCGCAGCACGCAAGGTCTGGCTGCTGCAGCGCAGCCCGGGCAAGCCCGGTGCCAAGCTGGGCAAGACCACCGGCTGGATCCACCGCGCCACGCTCAAGGCCAAGGGCGTGAAAATGCTGGGCGGGGTCGAGTACCTGGGCGTGGACGATGCCGGGCTGCGTGTCCGCGTTGATGGCCAGGAACAGCAGCTGGACGTTGGCACGGTGGTGATCTGCGCCGGCCAGGAACCACGCCGCGAACTGGCCGACGCCTTGCGCGCCGCCGGCCGCAGCGTGCATGTCATCGGCGGCGCGGATGTCGCCGCCGAGCTGGATGCAAAGCGCGCCATCGACCAGGGCAGCCGCCTGGCCGCCGCCCTCTGAGGCACGTCAGCAGCATCCATCTGCTCCCGGGTAAGCGCAGTGCGCCCGGGAACGGCGCGTCCGGACAACGGGAGGCAACGCGTCGAATCCAGGATGCGCCACGCTCACCCAGGCGACCGGCGGCGGCTGCGGCACCCCTGAAAACGCGGCGCAAATCACACTTGCACCCGGCTTGAAGCCGCCGCCAGCATGAGCTTGACGCCGCCTTTGGCTGTGTCCGCAAAAAGCTGAATACGCGTACCCGCGGTGAAAAGCCCCCCTGCAACAAACCTGAATGTCAAGAAATCCCATTCAGGATGAGTTTTGGGTTGCCCCCCTAACTTGCGCCCACTTCCGCTCACCCACCAGTTCTGGTGAGCAGGCGCAGCCCTCCCCACTCTGATTGAGGGCTGCCCACGGGGCGGCCCCGATGCCACGGCCGCCTCCCCATAACGCCAAGTCGCAGTGTTGTCCGGCTCCTTCAGGGAGGCAGGTCGGCTGCGGCCCACACGGAGCAAGGAGATTTATGAAACTGGCTTGGATTCTCTGGCTGTCGCAGATGTTGCCGCAGCCGGCAGCCGATTCGTTGTGCTTGAGCACGACTGTTTACCTGGAAGCCCGCGACCAGACCCTGCAGGGACAGCAGGCGGTTGCCGAAGTTGCCCTGCGGCGGCTGGACAGTGGCCTGTGGGGGGACTCGATGTGCCAGGTGGTCACCGCGCGCAAGCAGTTCGCCCCGACCCTGGTCGCCCCCGGCACCCAACTGCGCAATGACGATGCCTGGGCCGAAGCCGTGGATGTGGCCTTCGCCGCCGAGCGCAACTGGGCCCTGCCCAGCGGCCAGCGCAAGGAAATCGTTCCTGGTGCCAGCCACTTCGCCGCCCACGCCATTGCCAGCCCGAGCTGGCGCAATGCCTACCAGGTGGCGACCATCGGCGGGCACACCTTCTATAAGGTGCAATCGCTGAAGCCGCGCGCTACCGGTGCCTGATCCCGGCACTGCCGCAACCGCCTGATACCAGTCACCACACCGCGTAACGCGCTTGTGGCGATAATGCGGGAGTCCCTTCACTCCCGAGGTATCTGATGAAGCTCTACAGCAAACCCGGCGCCTGCTCGCTGGCCGACCATATCGCGCTGATCTGGTCCGGCCTGCCGTTCGAGGTACAGATCGTGGACTACGCGACGATGAAGTCGCCCGAGTACATGAAGATGAACCCGGCCGGCGCAGTGCCGGTGCTGGAAGACGAGGGCTGGGTGCTGACCCAGAACGCGGCCATCCTGCACTACATCTGCGACAAGGCCCCAGCTTCCGGCCTGGAAGGCGGCAACGACATCCGCGCCCGAGCCGAGGTCAATCGCTGGCTGTCGTTCGTCAACGCCGACCTGCACCCGACCTATTACCCGATCTTCGGCTCGACCAAGTACCTGGAAGACGAGGCAGTCATCGCGCGTACCCAGGAGAACTCGCGGCAGAAGCTGAAGGCGCTGTACCAGCGTATCAACGACCGTCTGGCCGAGGTGGACTGGCTGGGCGGCACGCCGCGCGCTTCCATCGCTGACGCCTACACCTATGTGACCCTGCGTTGGGCCCGCGGCCTGAAGATCGACCTGGCCGGCATGGACGCACTGGACCGTTTCGAGCAACGCATGCAGGCCGATCCGGCGGTACAGGCGGCACTGAAGGCTGAAGGCCTGGACTGAGCCAGCCACAGCCTGCCTGACCCACGGGCCGCCGTTTGCAATAGCGGCGGCCCCTTGCGTCCGCGGCAGCCCTGGTGATCAGCCGATTTCGCGGATTACCCGGCCCTGACCATCACGCAACAGGCTTGGCTGCACCTCGATCTGCAGGCGCCCACCAGGTAGCACGTAGACACCACGCACTGGCCGCAGCTGATCGACCATCGCCTGCAGGCTGGCATCGGAGAGCACACAGCGCGCATCGTCGGCATCGGCCTGCACGTCATCCACCCGCCCCGGCTCAAAGCGCCATTGACGGTCCTTGCCGATCATCACCAGCGGCTTGTCATGCAACAGCCGCAATGGCAGCAGCTCCAGCACACTGGCCACCTGGGCGGCGCCCAGCACCAGGGTGGTGGTCTGCCCCTCGCTACGCCAGTCCAGGGTTTCCAGCAGCAGCATGCCGGTACTTGAGCCCTCGCGCAGACTGCCGGCCTGCACCTGCGCGGCCACGGCCGGATCACGCAGCAGCGAGTCGCGTCCCAGCTCGGTGATCCACAGCGGCATGGCCGGTTGCATCACCGCCAATGCGCCCATCGTCGACCAGCGGCGCACAGCGGCCATCTCGTCGTCGGTCAAGCCCAGCATCTGCAGAAAGCACAGGCGACCATTGACGGTATCGATCTGCCCCAACTGCGGATCCGGTACGAACGCCAGGTGGCGCAGCTGGGTGGGCTCGTCCAGCGCGATCGGGCCATTGGCATCCAGGTGATGGCCCGCTTCGAAGACATTGCCGCTGCGGAACACATAGCGCGCCAGGTTCTGCAGCAGATCGAGCGGCCACAGCGGCGGCTCGCTGCTGCTGTCCTGCTCAGGCGCTGCGGCCAGCCGGAAGCTCAATTCAAAGCCAAAGCCGCTTTCCTGCGGGTCATCACTCTGCTTGTCGTACAACTCGGACAGGCCGTAGCTGATGTAGTGCCAATGCGGTCGCGGCGAGGGGTTCCAATAGATGCTGACCCCATCGAGAGGGTCATCCCCCCCCAGCGTATGCGACAGGCCCGTGCCGTAATGACGCGGTGCCTGCCCGGGGTAAAGCCGCGCAAGCGCAGCATTGATCGCATCCCAGCCTGCGGTGCCGGTGTCGTCGTTTGCCGCCATGCCGGCACTCCTGAGGAAACAAGCTGCATGATAGTGCCTGCGCAACACCCTTCAGCGCATTGCGCGGCATCATCGCAACGGTACCTGGACTGTGCTCAGGCCTGCACGAGCGCCCGGGTTTCCTCCAGCCAGCGGCTGGCAAATGCAGGACTCTTTGCCTTGCCCAATGCCGTGGCCAGCTCCGGCCACAACTGCTCAAGCCCCACGGCAGTCTTGCTGCGGTCAATCTTGAGTTGGATCAGGTAGCCCTTCAGGCCCAGATGCTTGCGCACCGATTCGGCCATCCAGTCGCGCAGCTGCTGGTAGCGCAGCGGATCATCACCCAACTGGGTGGTCACGGGCAGCGCCGGTGCCTTGTCGGCGCTTCCGCCGACGGCTTCGATCAGCTGCAATGCCTGCAGCTGCGCCAGCACATCCTCCGGTGCGCGCAACCCCTGTGCCATCTGCCCCAGTTCGCGTGCATCGCGCTGCCCGTCCACCAACAGCAGCACCGAGCGCAAGGCAGGTGCCAGCTTCAGACCACGGTTCTCGATCTCCAGACGGCCAGCAGCCGTCTTGGCATAGATGAATGCCATTCCCCCTCCCTCTTTTGTGCATCGCAATACGGCCTGGCGCGCATTGCCGGGGCCCCCGCCCCGGCATGGACAACTTCATCTGCGTGCCTGCCGCCCCCTTGCGACCACTACCGCACTCCCGGCCGATGGCCTGGTGGCGCACTATTTCCCCAGCGCGCGGCGGATTTCCTCCAGTGCGCCCGGGTCGTCGAGTGTCGACAGATCGCCCGGATCACGCCGCTCCGCCAATGCCTGCAGTGAACGCCTCAGCAGCTTACCGGAACGGGTCTTGGGAAGCGCGTTGACGATATGCACGTGGGCCGGCCGCGCCACCGCACCCAGGGAAGCGGTGACCTGCTGCACCATCTCCGCCGCCAGCCGGGCCGCGTCATCGTCGGCACGGGCCTGTTTCAGGGTGACAAACACCAGCGGCACCTGCCCCTTCAACTCGTCGTACACGCCAATCACTGCCGCTTCGGCAACCCGCGGATGCGCGGAGATGGCCTCCTCGATCTCACGCGTGCCCAGGCGGTGCCCGGCCACATTGATCACGTCATCGGTGCGGCCGAGGATGAAGGTATAGCCATCGTCATCGCGGATGGCCCAGTCCAGCGAGCTGTACAGCAATTCCTTGAAGTGGCTGAAATAGCTTTTCAGGAAGCGTTCGTCATCATTCCAGACCGTGCTCATGCAGCCCGGCGGCAACGGCGGCTGGATCACCAGTACGCCCTTCTGCCCGGCCGGCACTTCGGCCCCGGTCTGCTCATCGATCACCTTCATCCGATACCCCAGATTGGGGAAGCCGGGCGAACCGAACTTGACCGGTTTCATTTCCAGGCCCGGCAGCAAGGTCAATGCCGGCCAACCGGTTTCGGTCTGCCAGTAATTGTCGATGACGGGCTTGTGCAATGCGCCGCTGATCCACTGCGCGGTGGGCTCGTCCAGCGGCTCGCCGGCCAGGAACAGGTATTTCAGCTCGGACAGATCGTGACGGTCGATGAAGTCCACGTCATGCTTTTTCAGCACACGTATCGCGGTGGGCGAAGAGAACATGGTGCGCACGCCGTACTGCTCGCATAGCGCCCACCAGATGCCGGCATCGGGATTGATCGGCAGGCCTTCGTACAACAGCGAGGTGCAACCACCAATCAGTGGCCCATAGACGTTGTAGGAATGGCCTACCGCCCAGCCCACATCGGAGGTGGAGAACATCACCTGCCCGGGCGCGCAATCAAACACCGTGCGCATCGACTGCGCCATCGCTACCGCATAGCCGCCGACGTCGCGCTGCACGCCCTTGGGCTTGCCGGTGGTGCCGGAGGTATACAGCAGGTAGCTGGGCTCATTGGATTCCAGCCACTGCACCGGCACCTCGACATCACCGACCTGCGCACGCAGCTGCGCATAGTCTTCGTCGCGGCCGGCGATACGTGGCTCGGCTGCATCCAGCCCGCGCGAGACAATCAGCACTTTCGGCGGCGGCGTGCTGGCTTCCGCACAGGCCGCGTCCACCATTGCCTTGTAGGGGATGATCTTGCCACCGCGCATGCCGGCGTCGGCGGCGATCAGCAGCTTGGGCTTTGCGTCGTCGATGCGCAGCGCCAGGTTGTGCGCGGCAAAGCCGCCGAACACCACCGAGTGCACCGCACCGATGCGCGCGCAGGCCAGCATCGCGAACACTGCCTCGGCCATGTTCGGCATATAGATGACGACGCGATCACCGCGGCCGACATCGAGCTTGAGCAGCACCGCGGCGAAGGCATTCACTTCGCGATACAGATCGCGGTAAGTCAGTTCGCGGGTGACGTTGGTTTCGGTGGAGATGGCCACCAGCGCCAGCTGCTCGGCGCGCTCGGCCAGGTGGCGGTCCACCGCGTTGTAGCAGAGGTTGGTTTCGCCGCCAACGAACCAGCGCCGGAATGGCGGATTGCTGTAGTCCAGGATCTGCTGCGGCGGGCGGTGCCAATGAATGGCCTTGGCCTCTTCGGCCCAGAAAGCTTCCGGCTCCTCAATGGAACGGCGGTAGATCTGCTCGTACTGCACGACACCCTCCGGTAACTGCCTGGTTGTGTGCCGAGCATAGTCCGGAGGATGGGGCAGACTCCTTGCGACGATGGTCTTAAGACCAAAGGCGCGGGGGCGGAAAATTGAGGACCAGAGGCCTTCTTCCAGCTGAGACTGCGCGCCAGGCGATTGCCCTCACCCCAAGAGGGGCCAGCAATGCGTCGGCTGCCAGTGCACCAGCCCCTGTCCCGTTTCGCGGCGCGGGGGTGAGGCCGGCTTCTCGCTTCAAAACGGGCACTCAGAGGCAAACTCCAAAGTCGCACCCGTCAGCGGGTGCACAAACCCCAAGCGTCGCGCATGCAGGCAAACCCGCACCGCGGGCTGCGCGTCGTACATCACGTCACCCACGATCGGATGACCCATACTGGCCAGGTGCAGCCGCAGCTGATGGCTGCGCCCGGTCACCGGCTCCAGTTCAACCCGGGTGGTCTGCGCAGCGGCATCGCGCGCCAACACCCGCCACCGCGTCAACGACGGCTTGCCCAGTTCAACGCTCACCATCTGCTTTGGCCGGTTCGGCCAATCACAGATCAGCGGCAGATCAATCTCGCCGGATTCACCCTCGACCAGTCCTTGCACCAACGCCTCGTAGCGCTTGCTGACCTGGCGCTGCTCAAACTGTTTGGACAAGGCAATCTGCATCGCCTTGCCTCGCGCATACAGCATCAGTCCCGAGGTCACCTGATCCAGACGATGCACCGTCATGACATCCGGATAGTGCTGTTGCAGACGCGTAACCAGACAATCCTTGTTTTCTTCCAAACGGCCGGGCACCGACAACAAACCCGCCGGCTTTTCCGCCACCACCAGGGCCTGGTCCACAAAATGAATCAACTGGCTCATCACTATCGACATGGGCAAACACCTTGCCCTACGTTGCATAGTCTGGAGCGATGCTGGAAGCACGGCAACTCGCGCGTTGCGGACTGGTGCAATGTCCGGTGATCATGCAGGCTTGCGCGACGGCAACCGTTGCCTCTCCTATCACCATGGCCCTTCAATGCACTCGTTGACCTCGTCCAATCCCCTGCCTGCTTACAGCAAGCTGCCAGCCAGCCTGAAGGGCTATCTGCCCGATTTCGGCATGGCCGTCGGACTGATCCTGCTGATCAACGCGGTGTGGCTGTGGGTAGATCCCATCCTCAGGATCTACATGGGTGATTCGATGGTATTCCTGCAGTCGACGGTCATGCGTGGGTCTGCCGCCGAACGCTCCTATCTCTACGGCCTGGCTCTTTTCTATCTGCACAAACCCTTCGCCTCGGCGCAGGCGATACTCGCTTTCAACCTGCTGTGCGCCATGCTCACCTCACTGGCCCTGTTCGGTTGGTTGCGGGTTTTTCTGCGCCTGCCCCTATGGATCTGCCTGACTGCAACGGCGCTGTTCTGCAGCGAACCGGCACAGGTATTCATGGCACGCATGGTCATGGCAGAAACATTCGGCCTGGCTGCCCTGATTGGCACCTTTGGCTGCCTGGCCTTCTATCTGCGCACCGCGAACCTGTTGTGGTTCCTGCTCGCCGTGCTGATGGGTTTGGCTGCGGCCGCGCTCCGTACCAATTTCCTGCCCTTGGTATTGGGGATGTCGCTGGTGGCAGCGCTGCTTTGTCTGTTCGAGCAGCCGCGTCACCGGGCCCGCTTTGGCCGCTTCGCTGCGGCGCTGGCATTACTGGTAGCCACCCATATCGGCTACACCCAATGGTATGGCCGTGCGGTGGGGCAACCGGCGGGCTATGTCGCACATACCGGCATGATGGCTATTGGCCTGGTCGCTCCGCTGATCAAGCCAGAACATTTCGAAGGCACCGGGGTATCCGGCGAGATATTGAAGAAAGTCAGCCTGCCGCTGAACGATCATTGGCAACGCGGCAACCACATCTGGTCGCCCAAGGGACTGTGGGCCGAGCTGAGCAAAGCCAGCCCGAATGCCGAGATGGTTGCCCGCACCGTTACCCGCAGGGCGATGCTCAGCGACCCCATTGGCCTGCTGAAGATCAACGTCGCCACGCTGGGGGGGTACTTCAATCAAAGGAAGTCCGACTTGCGCATGCAGGATGACATCGGGGTTATCGCCCCGGACCCGTATGCCATTCAGGTCATCCGTACCTGGTTCAACTGGGATGTGAGCAACTTGTCCAGGACCGAGAGCCCGGCACGCGCGTATTTCAAGCATGCCGCCACTTGGTTCAAATTTTGCCTGTTTGCACTGCTGCCGCTGGCGCTGGCCAGCATGATGATCGGCTGGCGCAGGGCCGAACGCACGCAGTACCTACTACTGGGCTTTACCTCACTCGGATTGCTGGCCTGCCATCTGCTGTTCGTGCATATCGTGTCCTACCGCTACCTGCACCCACTGCCGTGGTTTGTGCTGGCACACTTGGCGATCATCGCGAGCTGGCTGCTTGGTAGGCTGCCGACGAAGGACCCGCAACCCCAAGATAGGCCAGCGTCTTCATCTCACGCCGGCCACGCGTGACTACGTCCAGAATCAGGCCAACGGTGACCAACAAGGTGCTGAGGACCATCAGCGCCGAGGCCAGGATCAGAGTCGGGAACCTGGGTACAAGGCCGGTTTCAAAATAGGTCAGCAACACTGGCACCAGCAGTGCCGCGGCAAGCAATCCAACCAGACCACCGACAATTCCATAGAACGCCAAAGGACGCTCGGCAGCGAACAACTTGAGCATCGTGCCCAGGATCCTGAAACCATCACCCCAGGTATTGAGCTTGCTGACCGACCCGTCCGGGCGCTCGGCATAGGGTGTAGCGACTTCCGCAACGGGCATGCGCAACTCAAGTGCGTGCACTGTCAGCTCGGTCTCGATCTCAAAACCCGCCGACTGCATCGGGAAGCTCTTCACAAAGCGCCGCGAAAACCCGCGGTAACCAGACAGAATGTCCCGGCATGCGCGTCCAAACAGGCGCGAAAGAAAGGTGGTCAACATGATGTTGCCCCAGGCATGCCCGCGCCGATAAGCGCGCTCATCGGTGGCCTCACGCAGGCCGACCACCATGTCGTTCCCATCCAGCACCTGCTGCACCAGCAAGGGCGCGCTTGGCGCATGGTACGTCGCATCACCATCGACCATGAGGTACACATCGGCTTCGATATCCGCGAACTGACGCCGTACCACATTACCCTTGCCGCGCAGCTTTACCGACCGCACGATCGCACCGGCCTCGCGAGCACGTTGTGCCGTGGCATCGGTGGACTGGTTGTCGAACACATAGATATCCGCATCAGGCAAGGCCGCCCGCATGCCAGACACCACTTCGGCGACAGTCAGTTCTTCGTTGTAGCAAGGGACAAGCACGGCAACTCTTGGTGCAGACATCGTCATTCCTGAGGTTGCGCGCAGACAGCACCGCGAAAACGGGTATCCGCACGACGAGGACGTGGAGGCAGAACATGCCGCTGCATGCTCATATCGCCGAACATGCTAACCAATCCGCCTGACCTGCACACCCGCCCAGCGCCCAGCAAGACGAGCGGGTGCTCGGCATGACCAATCCACGCAACGCACTTCCGGGCTGCGCGAAGCAGGCCTTTGTTCACCCAAGGCCGCGCCAGACCGAGCTTGCCGATAGGCTCGACGATGTGAAACCCAGCGTGTCGCAGCGAAGCCCCTGTGTGCTTCCACAGCCAATGGATGGCTGCATGGCGACGCCAGGCACCGTCGATCCAGGGTAATGGGCAAGCCCGTTCCTTGCCTATAATCGCCCCAATTCAGTCGTCCGATCTCGAAATGACACCCAATAATGCCTATCGGCCAGAAATCGATGGCTTGCGCGCCATCGCGGTCTTGGCGGTGCTTTTTTTTCACCTGGATCCAAGCTGGGCCCCGGGGGGATATGTAGGCGTCGACGTATTCTTCGTGATCTCCGGCTTCCTGATCACCGCCATCATCGTACGCTCACAGGCTGAATCACGTTTTTCTTTCTATGATTTCTATCTGAGGCGGATCCGTCGCATTGCCCCAACCTACTTCGCTGTGGTGTTGGCGAGCCTGGTGGCCGGCTACGTGCTCATGCAGCAGGCCGATCTCAAGCAGTTGGCCGCAGCCGCAGGCTGGAGCGCGGTATCGCTACCCAACGTCTATGTCTGGCAGCATCTGGATACCAGCTATTTCGCAGCCGACAGCCGACAACTCCCGCTACTGCACCTGTGGTCACTGGGTGTAGAAGAGCAGTTCTACCTCATCTGGCCGCTGATGCTGTTGGCAGGACTGCGCTGGCTGCCACGCAACCTCTTGCCCTGGAGCCTGCTGGCGCTGATCGTCGCCTCGTTCACCTATGCGCAGCAGCAATCCGTCGTTGATCCCAAATTCGCCTACTACATGTTGCCAACACGGGCCGGCGAACTGGCCATTGGCGGTCTGCTCGCACTGTTTCCAGCCGTACGCAATGCACACCGCAGCAACCATCCGCTGTTCGAAGCCGTGGCACTGGCCGGCGTGGGCCTGATCATCGGCAGCATCTGGACGCTCGATGGCAATAGTCGCTTCCCCGGCTGGAACGCATTACCAGGCTGCCTGGGCGCCGCGCTCGTGATCCTTGCTGACAGCCAACGCCGCTGTCTTGTTCTGGCCCCGTTGCGCTCCCGGCTGATGGTTGGCATTGGCCTTGTTTCCTACTCGCTGTATCTGTGGCACTGGCCGGTGCTGGCCTTCCTGCGCTATCTATCGGTACCGTTCAATCCAATCGCCGCCGGCGCTGCGATCCTTGTGCTGGCGTTTCTGAGCTACTGGTTCATCGAGCGTCGCACGCGCCACCTGCGCATGGGCAAGGCCAAACAGGTGGTCCTGCTGGCGATCATTCCAGCTCTCGTGATCATTGGGCTATCGATGGCGCTGGACCACAGGGCCGATCGCAAGATCGAAAAACAACAGCGAGCCACTCTGGACAATGCCAGCAAGCAACGGCTGCGACAGACAGCCGCTGCCTATGAGTTCCCGTACAACTGCCAGTTGGGCGAGCTCGACACGGGGGTGTTGTCGCGCCCGCTTTGCGTGCACGGCAAACCCGCTGACCGAGCCGCGGACATCCTGCTTTGGGGCGATTCGCATGCCTCGCACTATGTTGGCGTGCTCGGCGCCATCGCTGAAGCAAACCATCTGCGGATCCGCAACGCCTCGCTATCCACCTGCCCACCGGTCTGGGGCGCAGAACCGTATGGGACTGGAACCTTCCAAGCCGGGTGTTCCCAGTTCCGACCCTTCATCCAGCGCAACCTGGCGCCTTACCGCACGGTGATCCTGGGTGCGTCATGGAGCGTGCATCGCCGCAACCGACATTTCGACCAGGATCTGCGCAATACGCTGGCTGAATTGACCGGAGCCGGCAAATCCGTAGTGCTGCTGGCCCAAGCCCCCGGGTTTCCGGACTACGACCGCAACTGCGAAGTCCGCCAGACCGGCCACCAGATGCTGGATTGTGAAGCTGTTGCCAGCAGGCCGGATTCGGACGAGGCCAAGGACATCAACCGATTCCTCACCTCTCTCGCCGCGGACTATCCCAATACCTACGTACTCGACATCCATGACCTCCTGTGCAGGCAAGGGCGTTGCTCGCCTTACCTGGATGGAAGGCCCATGTACTTCGATAGCGGGCACCTGAGCATGGAGGGGTCATGGCAGCTCGGCGCACGCCTGCTCGCCAGCGGCGCACCCCTGCCGCCGCCACTGCAAGCCAGCCCTTGAGAGACCTGCACCGTAGGCCAAAAAAAACGCCGGGCAATGCCCGGCGTCTTTTTTGGCATGTGTGCTGACGCTGCTGTTACAGCAGGTCGGCCACGCCAGCGCGCTCTTCTTCCAGCTCGCCCAAGGTGATGTCGATGTACTTCTTGGAGAAGTCGTCGATCGGCAGATCCTTGACGATGGTGTACTGGCCGTTCTCGGTGGTTACCGGGAAGCCGAACACCACGCCTTCCGGGATGCCGTAGGAACCGTCGGACGGCACGCCCATGGTCACCCACTTGCCGTTGCTGCCCAGCACCCAGTCATGCACGTGGTCGATGGCGGCATTGGCGGCCGAGGCCGCCGAGGACAGGCCACGTGCGGCGATGATGGCCGCGCCGCGCTTGCCGACGGTCGGGATGAAGGTGTTGGCGTTCCATTCCTGGTCGTTGATCAGCTCGGCCACCGAGGCGCCGCCGGTGGTGGCGAAGCGGTAGTCCGGGTACATGGTCGGGCTGTGGTTGCCCCACACCGTGAACTTCTCGAAGCTGTCCACGGCCTTGCCGGTCTTGGCCGACAGCTGGCTCAGGGCGCGGTTGTGGTCCAGGCGCAGCATGGCGGTGAAGTTCTTCGGATCCAGGTCCGGGGCCGACTTCATGGCGATGTAGGCGTTGGTGTTGGCCGGGTTGCCGACCACCAGCACCTTCACGTCGCGCTTGGCCACGGCGTTCAGCGCCTTGCCCTGCACGGTGAAGATCTTGGCGTTTTCCAGCAGCAGGTCCTTGCGCTCCATGCCCGGGCCGCGCGGACGGGCGCCAACCAGCAGGGCCACGTCGACGTCCTTGAAGGCCACCAGCGGATCAGCGGTGGTCACCACGCCGGCCAGCAGCGGGAAGGCGCAGTCTTCCAGTTCCATGACCACACCCTGCAGGGCGGCCTGGGCCTTTTCATTGTCGATTTCGAGCAGCTGCAGGATGACCGGCTGGTCCTTGCCCAGCATTTCGCCGGAGGCGATGCGGAACAGCAGGGCGTAGCCGATATTGCCGGCAGCGCCGGTCACGGCGACACGTACGGGTGCTTTCATGGGGGTTTCCTCTGCTAAGAAAGGTGTCTCGGGACGGCCCCGGCCTCCGCGGCCGCGAAAGCGGGGCTGCAATCGGTGCACATCACGCGAACGGCCACCGTTGCCGGTGGCCGTGGACGGGGATCAGGCGGCGAGGATCTTGTTCCACTCGGCCACGCGCCCGGCCTGGGCGGCCAGCACGGCGTCGGCATCGCCCTCGATGGTGATCTTGTTGATCAGGTCGCCCTGCTTGACCGCGTCGACCACGTCGAGGCCTTCGACCACCTTGCCGAACACGGTGTGCTTGCCGTCCAGCCAGTCGGTCTTGATGTGGGTGATGAAGAACTGGCTGCCGTTGGTGTTGGGGCCGGCATTGGCCATGGACAGCACGCCGCGCTCGTGGCGCACGCCGTTGTTGGTCTCGTCCTCGAAGCGGTAGCCCGGGCCGCCGCGGCCGGAGCCTTCCGGGCAGCCGCCCTGGATCATGAAATCGGCGATCACGCGGTGGAAGTTCAGGCCGTCGTAGAACCCGCGCTGGGCCAGGTTGACGAAATTGGCCACGGTCAGCGGCGCCTTGTCGGCGAACAGCTCGACCTTGATCAGGCCGCGGGAGGTGTCGAAATTGGCGATCAGGGACATGGAAATCCTTAGTAAAGAAGACGTCTCTCAATAGCCACCTAGTTTACACCCGGCTCCGCCCGCGCTGCTGCCCCACGTCCTCACCTGCAGGCACCGCAGCTGAACGGCCTGCCGGGGCTGGCTGAACGGGTGGTTTTCGCAAAAGGCCAACATAGCGGTATAATCGCGAACTCATTTTCCCCATTCACGGCACCGGCTGGCCGTCTTTCGCATGTCCATCGAAAATCTTCGCAACATCGCCATCGTCGCCCACGTCGACCATGGCAAGACCACCCTCGTCGACCAGTTGCTGAAGCAGTCTGGCACCCTGTCCGAGCGCACGGTGCTGGCAGAGCGCGTGATGGACAGCAACGACCAGGAAAAGGAACGCGGCATCACCATCCTGGCCAAGAACACGGCCATCACCTGGGAAGACAAGCGGACCGGCGTCAAGAACCGCATCAACATCGTCGACACCCCCGGCCACGCCGACTTCGGCGGTGAGGTCGAGCGCGTGCTGTCGATGGTCGACACCGTGCTGATCCTGGTCGATGCGATGGACGGCCCGATGCCGCAGACCCGCTTTGTCACCCAGAAGGCCTTCGCGATGGGCTTCAAGCCGATCGTGGTGGTCAACAAGATCGACCGTCCGGGCGCGCGTCCGGAGTGGGTGATCGACCAGGTCTTCGACCTGTTCGACAAGCTCGGCGCGACCAATGAGCAGCTGGACTTCCCGATCGTCTACGCCTCGGCCCTGAACGGCTACGCCGGCCTGGAAGACACCGTGCGCGACGGCGACATGACCCCGCTGTACGAAGCGATCATGCAGCACGCGCCGCGTCCGGAAGTGGACCCGGAAGGCCCGTTCCAGATGCGCATCAGCCAGCTGGACTACAACAACTTCGTGGGCGTGATCGGCATCGGCCGCATCCAGCGCGGCACCCTGAAGAAGAACATGCAGGTCGCGGTCATCGACCGTGAAGGCAAGAAGCGCAACGGCAAGGTGCTGCAGGTGCTGGGCTTCCTGGGCCTGGAGCGCATCGAGCAGGACTCGGCCGAAGCCGGCGACATCGTGGCCATCTCCGGCATCCAGGAGCTGACCATCTCCGACACCCTCTGCGCCCCGGATACCCCGGAAGCACTGCCGGCGCTGACCGTCGACGAGCCGACCATCTCGATGACCTTCCAGGTCAACAACTCGCCGTTCGCCGGCAACAAGGACCTGTCCGGCGGCAAGTTCCTGACCAGCCGCCAGATCAAGGACCGCCTGGACCGTGAAAAGGTCCACAACGTGGCCCTGAAGGTCGAGCAGCTGGAAGACGCCGACAAGTTCCTGGTCTCCGGCCGTGGCGAACTGCACCTGTCGGTGCTGATCGAGACCATGCGTCGCGAAGGCTACGAGCTGGCCGTGTCGCGCCCGGAAGTGATCATCAAGGAAATCGACGGCCAGCTGATGGAGCCGATCGAGCAGCTGGTGGTGGACATCGAAGAAGTGCACCAGGGCGGCGTGATGGAAAAGCTGGGCACCCGCAAGGGCCAGCTGAAGAACATGGAGCCGGACGGCAAGGGCCGTGTGCGCCTGGAATACCAGATCCCGGCCCGTGGCCTGATCGGCTTCCAGAACGAGTTCAAGACCCTCACCCAGGGTTCGGGCCTGCTGTTCCACGTGTTCGACCATTACGGTCCGAAGGAACAGGGCGCGATCGCCAAGCGCATCAACGGCGTGATGATCGCCAATGCGCCGGGCGCCACGCCGGCCTACTCGCTGGGCCCGCTGCAGGAGCGCGGCAAGCTCTTCGCTGCTGAAGGCGACAACGTGTATGAAGGTCAGCTGGTCGGCATCCACTCCAAGGACAACGACCTGACCGTCAACGCGATCAAGACCAAGCCGCTGACCAACATGCGCGCTTCGGGCAAGGACGATGCGATCCAGCTGACCCCGGCGATCAAGTACTCGCTGGAACAGGCCCTGGACTTCATCGAAGACGACGAGCTGGTCGAGATCACCCCGAAGGAGATCCGCCTGCGCAAGAAGTTCCTGACCGAAAGCGACCGCAAGAAGGCTTCGCGCGGCGGCTGAGCCAGCACCCCGTGAACCCGAGCGGTTACAACCCGGATCCGCACCGGCATCCGGGTCTCCACGTCATCGCCCTGCTCGAAGCGAGCAAGGCGATGCTGGCGCTGTTGGCTGCCACCGGGCTGGAAGTGCTCGGACCGCAGCCGCTACGGCACGGCATCCTGGTCCTGATCCGGCGTTTCAGCCTGGATCCGGACCATGGCACCCTGCCCTCGCTGCTGCACATGATCAGCCCCGACGCGGTCCACCTGGCCGCGGCGGGGATGATCGGCTACGGCCTGCTGCACCTGGTCGAAGCCTGGGGCCTGTGGCGGGCCAAGGCCTGGGCCTCCTGGCTGGGCTGCCTGACCGCCTCGCTGTACCTGCCTTTCGATATCTTCGCGATCATCCGCCACCCCGGCTGGCCCTCCTGGACGATCCTGGCGATCAACCTGATCGTGGTCTACGTGCTGGCCCGCGACCTGCGCAAGCGTCACCGCTGAGCACCGGCTACACTGGGGATTGGAGCCGACCAAGCCGCCCCATGCGCCCGTCCTTGCCGCCTCTGCTGATCTGCCTGCTCAGCGCGCTGCCTGCGCTGTTTTCGGCTGGCTGCAGTCCGGCCGCATCCAGCGCACATGCCGCCGAACCTGCGAGCCGCAACGTGCCCTTCCCCTATGCCGAAACCGATGTGACCGACCTGCAGGCGCGGATGACCGCCGGCGAACTGGACAGCACCACCCTCACCCAGGCCTACCTGCAGCGCATCGCCACCCTGGACCGTGCCGGGCCACGCCTGCGCGCGGTGATCGAACTCAATCCCGATGCCCTGAAGGAAGCCGCCGCACGCGACCGCGAGCGCCGTGACGGCCGCGTGCGCGGTGCCCTGCACGGCATTCCCGTGCTGCTCAAGGACAACATCAACGCCGCACCGATGAGCACCACGGCCGGCTCGCTGGCATTGCAGGGCTTCCGTCCTGACGATGCCTACCTGGTGCGACGCCTGCGCGAGGCTGGCGCCGTGGTGCTGGGCAAGACCAATCTCAGCGAGTGGGCCAACTTCCGCGGCAACGACTCGATCTCCGGCTGGAGTGCGCGCGGTGGCCAGACTCGCAACCCCTACCGCCTCAGCCATTCCCCCTGTGGCTCCAGCAGCGGCAGCGCGGTGGCGATGGCGGCCAACCTGGCCAGCGTGGCCATCGGCACCGAGACCGACGGCAGCATCGTCTGCCCGGCCGCAATCAACGGGGTTGTTGGCCTGAAGCCCACCGTCGGGCTGGTCAGCCGCGACGGCATCATCCCGATCTCCTTCAGCCAGGACACCGCCGGGCCGATGACGCGCAGCGTGGCCGACGCGGCGGCCGTGCTGACCGCGATCGCCGGCCGCGACGACGCCGACCCGGCCACCGCGACCATGCCCGGCCGCGCGGTCTATGACTACACCGCGCGCCTGGACCCGCAGGGCCTGCGTGGCAAGCGCATCGGCCTGCTGCAGACGCCGCTGCTGACCTATCGGGGCATGCCACCGCTGATGGAACAGGCGGCCACCGAACTGCGTCGCGCCGGTGCGGTGGTGGTGCCGGTGGAACTGCCCAACCAGGGCGCGTGGGCCGAGGCCGAGCGCACGGTACTGCTGTACGAGTTCAAGGCCGGCCTGGAGCGCTACCTCAACACGCACCGGGCGCCGCTGCGACGCCTGGCCGACCTGATCGCCTTCAACCAGGCGCACCACAAGCAGGAGCTGGGCCTGTTCGGCCAGGAGCTGCTGGTGGAAGCCGACGCCACCGCCGGCCTGGCCGATCCCGCCTACATCCGTGCACGCAGCGATGCGCGCCGGCTGGCCGGCCCGGAAGGCATCGATGCCGCCCTCGCCGCCCACCAGCTGGATGCACTGGTGGCGCCGACCACGGGTGTGGCCTGGCCGATCCGCAGCGAAGGAGACGACTTCCCAGGCGAGAGCTATGGCGCCGCCGCCGTGGCCGGGTATCCCAGCCTCAGCGTGCCGATGGGCCAGATCAACGGCCTGCCCGTGGGCCTGTTGTTCATGGGCACCGCCTGGAGCGAACCGAAGCTGATCGAAATGGCCTACGCCTATGAACAACGCACGCGCGCGCGACGGCCACCGCGTTTTGATACCGATACGCTGATCGATGCCGACGAGCCGTGATCTGCGGTGAGGCCGGCAAATCCTGACCTCCGGTAGTGCCGGCCGCTGGCCGGCAGCTCGATCATCCCGCCGTTCGCGCAACGTGACCCTGCTTCTGTAGAGCCGAGCCCACGCTCGGCTTCAACGCAAGATCGACAGCAGCCGAGCACGGCTCGGCTCTACAGAAGCGGGTCGGCCTCCACCGGCACGATCGCCGCCTCGCCATCCTCCGCACCCGGCGAGCGCACATCCGCCGTGCGTGCACGCGGCCCGCGCGGCATGTCCTGCTCGTCCTCGTGCTGCACGCGTGCACGAACCTGCGGCAACGACTGCGGATGCTCACGCGCGAGGAAATCGAGCATGCGCTCGCGCACCAGACAGCGCAGATCGAAGGCATCACCGGAGCTGCGCGCGCTGACCAGCAGCCGCACTTGGATCGCGCGTTCACTGGTCTCGGTCACCTGGGTCACGCAGACGCGTCCATCCCACAGCGCCTCGCCACGGCAGATGCGCTCCAGCTCGCTACGGATCGCCGCGATCGGCGCGCGGTAGTCCAGCCACAGCAATGCCGTCCCCAGCAGATCCGCGCTGCGTCGCGTCCAGTTCTGGAACGGGTTCTCGATGAACCAGGTCAGGGGCACCACCATGCGCCGCTCGTCCCAGACCCGCACCACCACATAGCTGCTGCCGATTTCCTCGACACGCCCCCACTCACCTTCGACGATCACCACGTCGTCCAGCCGGATCGGCTGGGTCAGCGCGATCTGCAGGCCGGCGATGAGGTTGCCGAACACCGGCTTGGCCGCGATGCCCGCCACCAGCCCGATCAGGCCCGCCGACGCCAGCAGCGCCGTGCCGATCTTCTGCACCATCGGGAAGGTCAGCAGCACCAGCGATGCGCCGAGCACGATGATGCCGCCCATCAGCACCCGGCTGAGCACCCGCGTCTGGGTCTGGATGCGGCGCGCCTCCAGATTGTCGGCGACATCGATGGGATGACTGCGCAGGATTGCCCGTTCGCCCGCCGCCACCGCACGAACCAGCAACCAGATGAAGCAGGCAGTGAGTGCGATATGCAGCACGTGCTGCAGGTGGCCAAGCAACGGATCCTGCAGGGGCGTGGCCTGCAATGCAGGGATCAGCAGCAGCAGCGGCCAGGCGGTCGCCATCGGCAACCCCAGCACACGCCCGATGCGCGCACGCCGGCGATCACGTCCCTTCAATCGATGGTAGATCCACAGGATCAACCACGCACCGATGCCGCCGATCAATGCTGCCAATCCCAACGGCCATGCATAGGCCTGTGCGCTTTGCCAGTGCACCTCTGCCACCTCCACTCGAACAGCCAAGCGGACAGCCTCGCGCATGGGGCATGAGCGTCACGTCAGTCGTTCGTAAGCAGGGTGTTGGTCGGCAGGGCTTGCAGCCCTGCACCTGCGGTAGTGCCGGCCGCTGGCCGGCAACCTCAACAGCAACAGCTTGCATTCCGCAGGATGGCGGGGTGGGTCCGGTTGCGGGAGACGCCGTAAACCCGTCCATGGGGGCTTGGCCGCGGCATCCATGCCGCGGACACTCCCGCAACCGGACCC
>DAMCTY010000054.1:0-23104 GCA_032112995.1 Stenotrophomonas sp.
AGGCGGAGGGGAGGGCTTGGGAGGGGGTGCTGTTCGCTGGGAAAGTCCCTTGCCGCGAGCATGGCTCGGCACTACAACGCTTCCTCCCTTGCGCCGTAGGCGGAGGGGAGGGCTTGGGAGGGGGTGCTGTTCGCTGGGAAAGTCCCTTGCCGAGCATGGCTCGGCACTACAACGCTCCCTCCCTTGCGCCGTAGGCGGAGGGGAGGGCTGGGGAGGGGTTGCTGTTCGCTGGGAATGCCCCTTGCCGAGCATGGCTCGGCACTACAACGCTCCCTCCCTTGCGCCGTAGGCGGAGGGGAGGGCTGGGGAGGGGTTGCTGTTCGCTGGGAATGCCCCTTGCCGAGCATGGCTCGGCACTACATCCGTGGGGCCGGCAGTGCCGCTGGTGCAGGCTCAGTCCGCGATTGGCGGCGTCCCATCCGCCGCGCCGGGGGCAGGCACCGGCAAGGTGTCGGTTTCGTTCAACGCGGCGGCCTCGGCGGCCTTGGTCATCACCACGATGCTGATCCGGCGGTTGATCGGGTTCTGCGGGTTGGCCTTGTCGAACAGCACCGAGGAGGACAGGCCGACCACGCGCGCTACCTTGGCCTCGTCCATGCCACCTTCCAGCAGCACCCGCCGCGCGGCGTTGGCGCGGTCCGCGCTCAACTCCCAGTTGCCGTAACCCAGCTGCGTGGAATAGGCGGTGGTGTCGGTATGGCCGGTGATGCTGATGCGGTTGGGCACCTGGTTGATGAAGTGCGACAGCTCCAGCAGGATCGTCCGCGTATACGGCATCAGGCGCGCGCTGCCGAGGTCGAACATCGGCCGGTTCTGCTGGTCCACGATCTGGATGCGCAGGCCCTCGGGAGTGATGTCCAGCAGCAGCTGGTCCTTGAATGGCTCCAGCGCCTGGCTCTTGCTGATCGCCTCCTGCAGCTCCTGCTTCAGCGCTTCCAGGCGCTGGCGTTCGCGTTCGCGCTCTTCCACCGGCGTGGGTACCGATTCCTGCCGGTTCTGGAAGGGATCGTTGCTGTTGCCGCGCGAGACATCGGTGGCGCCGCCCAGCTTGATCATCGAGGTGCTGGCGCCACCAGGGCCGGCCATGCCGGGGGCCGGCGTGCTGCTGGTGCCGCTCAGCGGGCTGGGGTTGCGGAAATATTCAGAAATCGCCGCGCGCTCGGGCTTGCTGGTGGCGGCCATCAGCCACAGCACCAGGAAGAAGGCCATCATCGCGGTGACGAAGTCGGCGTAGGCCACCTTCCACGAGCCACCGTGGTGGCCGCCGCCCTGGACTTTCTTCACCCGGCGTACGATCACCGTAGGCTTGTTGTTGTCGCTCATGGCGCGGGCCTTACTTGACCGACTTCAGGTGCTGCTCGAACTCGCTGAAGCCCGGGCGCAGTGCCGAGGGAACGGTCTTGCGGGCGAATTCCAGCGCGATCTTCGGGTTGTAGCCGCGCAGGCAGGCGAGCAGGGCGGTCTTCACCGATTCGTAGATGCGCGCATCCTGTTCGGCACGTGCTTCCACCGCGGCCGCCAGCGGGCCGATGAAGCCGTAGCCCAGCAGGATGCCGAGGAAGGTGCCCACCAGTGCGCCGGCCACGTGGGCGCCGACTTCCTTGATGTCACCACCGATCGAGCCCATGGTGATGACGATGCCCAGCACCGCGGCGACGATGCCGAAGCCGGGCAGGCCGTCGGCCACCTTGTTGAGCACGTGCGCCGGTTCCAGCGCCTCGTGGTGGTGCTTTTCCAGTTCCAGTTCCAGCAAGGGTTCCAGCTCGTGTGGCTCGATGTTGGAGCCGATCATCAGGCGCAGGCAGTCGGTGATGAAATCCAGCAGGTGGTGGTCGGCCAGCACCTTGGGATAGTTGGCGAACACCGCGCTGTCCTGCGGGTTCTCGACATGGTCTTCCAGCGCCATGAAGCCTTCGCGGCGGGCCTTGTTGAGCAGTTCGTACAGCAGGCTGAGCACGTCCAGGTAGTCCTGGCGCTTGTACTGCGGGCCCTTGAACACGCCGACGGTGGCTTTCAGGGTCTGCTTGACGGTCTTGATCGGGGTGCCGATCAGGAACGCACCCAGGGCGGCGCCGCCGATGATGACAAGCTCATAGGGCTGCCACAGCGCGCCCAGGCGGCCGTGTGCACCTACATAACCGCCGAGCACGGCAACAATGACAACCAGCAGGCCGACGAGAATGAGCATGGGAGGGGCGCGGGAAGGGGATATCCCGTTGTCGGCCGTCAGCGGAAAATCTGTAGTGCCGCGCCATGCTCGGCCGGGTGCAGCAAACCCTGTAGTGCGGAGCCATGCTCGGCAGGAGCCTTGCCGGTAAAGCCTCAGCCGAGCATGGCTCGGCACTACGGCGGTGTTTATGCGGCCGGCTGTGCCTCGGCGCCGCCGCGCTGCAACGGGTCGGGGTAGGGCTGGCCGTTGTCGACAAAGGCCAGTGACACCGAGTTCAGGCAATGCCGCTCGAAGCTCGGCGGCGGGCCGTCCGGGAATACGTGGCCGAGGTGGCTGCCGCACCGTGCGCAGACGATCTCGGTGCGGATCATGCCGTGGCTGGTGTCGCGGATCTCGCGCACATGCGTCGGTTCGAACGGCGCAAAGAAGCTGGGCCAGCCGGTGCCGGAATCGAACTTGGTGCTGGAGCGGAACAGCGGCAGCGCGCACAGCCGGCAGCAGTACACGCCCTCGCGCTTGTTATCCAGGAACACGCCACAGAACGGCGCCTCGGTGCCGTGGTGCAGCAGCACGCGCTGCTCCTCGCTGCTGAGGCCAGCGATCAGCGCCTCGCGCTGGGCGGGGCTGGGGGGAGTCAGGTCGAAGGCGGTCATGGCATGGCATCCGTGGGGCAGGTGTCCATGGTAGGGGCGGGCAGCGGCCAGTCCAAGATCGCATTCATGGCGGCGCAAGCCGGGCAGGTGCATGCTCGGTCGGTGGTCGCAAAGGAGATGTCGATGAAATCGAAGGGATATCTGTTGCTGACCGTGCTGGCAGCACTGCCGTCATTCGCGCAGGCTCAGCTCACGCAGCCGCCCGCACCGACCGCCACGCGGCCGGTGACCTTGTCGGCGCCTTCGCCGCCCGTCAGTACGCCGCGCGAAGCGCAGCAGGATCAAGCGCAGCCGGAACCGTCGCGTCCGTCCAACAAGCCCAAGCCGGTTCCGAAGCCGAAGCCGGTTGTGCCGCCGCCACCGGCGCGGCCGATCTACGACAGCAAGGGCCAACTGGCGCCGCATATGCGCCAGACCAGCCCGGGGCGGGTGCTGGATACGCGTACCAACCGTTATTACGACACCGTGCCCAGCGGCATCGGCCAGAAAGTGGTGCCGCCGCCGGCAGGCACGCGATGACCCTGTAGTGCCGAGCCATGCTCGGCAGGAGCTTTCCAAGCCAACGTCAAAAGCACCCCTCCCCAACCCTCCCCTTGGCTACGCCAAAGGGAGGGGGCGTAGTGCCGAGCCATGCTCGGCAGAGGCTTCACCGATAGAGCCCACCCTGTAGTGCCGAGCCATGCTCGGCAGGAGCTTTCCAAGCCAACGTCAATAGCACCCCTCCCTAACCCGTCCGGCCCGAAGGCATGGCCTTCGGTTGTTCATCAGGCCGCACGCCGGTGGCGTGCAAGCAGGCCCTCTTCACCCCCTTGGCCTGCGGCCAAAAGGAGGGGGCGTAGTGCCGAGCCATGCTCGGCAATGGGGCTTTACCGGTAGAGCCCCTGCCGAGCATGGCTCGGCACTACAGGGTGGGATTGCCGCTAGGGCCGCTGCCGAGCATGGCTCGGCACTACTCTGCAATTGGCAGGCACAGGGTCTCTTTGACCTCTTCCATCACGATGTAGCTCTTGGATTCACGTACGTGCGGCAAGGTCAGCAGGGTGCTGCCCAGCAGCTTGCGGTAGGAGGCCATTTCATTGATGCGCGCCTTGAGCAGGTAGTCGAAATCCCCGGACATCAGGTGGCACTCCAGCACGTTGGGCAGCTTCAGCGCGGCGCGGCGGAATTCCTCGAAGATGTCGCCGGACTTGTAGGCCAGGCTGATCTCCACGAACACCAGCAGGCTGGCCTTCACCGAGGACGGGTCCAGCCGCGCGTAATAGCCGGTGATCACGCCTTCGCGCTCCAGCCGGCGCACGCGCTCGGTGCAGGGCGTGGTCGACAGGCCAACGCGCTCGCCCAGCTCTGTGAAGGAGATGCGCCCCTCCTGCTGCAGGATGCGCAGGATCTTGCGGTCGATCTTGTCCAGTTCGCGGCTGCGGGTGGCCATGGCGGCTCTGCTTTTGATGAACGAAACGGGAAATTAACCTGATTCGGCAAGCTAATACAGGGAAAACAACTGGCTGACCCTGAATATACTGCGCCGTTCCTAGCCCCTGCCGTCCCGTGTGCAGGGAATGATGTGGTCCGGAGAAAGAAAATGCGCGTTCTGGTGCTTGGCAGCGGTGTGATCGGCACGACCAGTGCCTGGTATCTGCGGCAGGCCGGCTTTGAGGTCACCGTGGTGGATCGGCAGCCGGCCCCGGCGCTGGAAACCAGCTTTGCCAATGCCGGCCAGCTGTCCTTCGGCTATACCTCGCCGTGGGCGGCACCGGGCGTGCCGTTCAAGGCAATCAAGTGGCTGTTCGAGGAACACGCGCCGCTGGCGATCCGCCCCACCGCCGACATGGCCCAGTACCGCTGGCTGTGGCAGATGCTGCGCAACTGCACCTCGGCCCGCTATGCAGTCAACAAGGCGCGCATGGTACGGGTGTCCGACTACAGCCGCGACTGCATCAACGAGCTGCGTGCGGCCACCGGCATCGACTACGAAGGCCGCCAGCTGGGTACCACCCAGCTGTTCCGCACTCAGCAGCAGCTGGACGCTGCCGCCCAGGACATCGAGGTGCTGCGCGAATACGGCGTGCCCTACGAAGTGCTGGACCGCCAGGGCATCGCGCGGGTGGAGCCGGCGCTGGCCGGCAAGACCGAGATGCTGGTCGGCGCACTGCGCCTGCCCGAAGACCAGACCGGCGATTGCCAGCTGTTCACCACCAAGCTGGCCGCGCTGGCCGAAGCCGCTGGCGTCGAGTTCCGTTTCGACCAGGACATCGCCTCGATCCAGCGTGACGGCGACCGGATCACCGGCGTGCGCATCAACGGCAAGCTGGAAACCGCCGATCACTACGTGATCGCACTGGGCAGCTATTCGCCGCAGCTGCTGGCGCCGCTGGGCATGCAGCTGCCGGTGTATCCGCTGAAGGGCTATTCGCTGACCCTGCCGATCACCAATGCGGCGATGGCGCCGAACTCGACCATCCTCGACGAGAGCTACAAGATCGCCATCACCCGCTTCGAGGACCGCATCCGCGTTGGCGGCATGGCCGAAGTGGCCGGCTTCGACCTGTCGCTGGAGCCGCGTCGTCGCGCCACGCTGGAGAAGGTGGTCAAGGACCTGTATCCGGATGGCGGCGACCTGTCGCAGGCCAGCTTCTGGACCGGCCTGCGCCCGGCCACCCCGGACGGCACCCCGGTGATCGGCGCAACGCCGTATCGCAACCTGTTCCTCAACACCGGCCACGGCACCCTGGGCTGGACCATGGCCGCCGGCTCGGGCCGCTA
The DNA here is from genome assembly GCA_032112995.1 of Stenotrophomonas sp. GTDB lineage: Bacteria > Pseudomonadota > Gammaproteobacteria > Xanthomonadales > Xanthomonadaceae > Stenotrophomonas. The sequence goes on from DAMCTY010000054.1 coordinate 5,584, forward strand.
CCTGGCCGACCTGATGAGCGGCAAGCAGCCGCAGATCAGCACCGAAGGCCTGGATATCTTCCGCTACGGCAAGGGGCAGCACTGATGCGCCCGGCACAGGCACTGATCGACCTGGAGGCCCTGCGCCACAACTACCGCCTGGCCCGCCAGCTCGGTGGCGGCAAGGCGCTGGCGATCATCAAGGCCGATGCCTACGGCCATGGCGCGGTGCAATGTGCCCGCGCGCTGCAGGACGAGGCCGATGGCTTTGGCGTGGCCTGCATCGAGGAAGCACTGGAACTGCGCCAGGCCGGCATCCGCGGCCCGATCCTGCTGATGGAAGGTTTCTTCGACGCGGCGGAACTGCCGTTGATCGTCGAGCATGATTTCTGGGTGGTGGTAGCCACGTCCTGGCAGCTGGAGGCGGTGGAGGCGTTCAAGACCGATGCCACGCTGCGCATCTGGTTGAAGCTGGACAGCGGCATGCACCGCCTGGGCCTGTCGCCGGAAGAATTCCGCGCGGCCCATGCACGTTTGAGCGCACTGCCGCATGTCGGGCCGCTGGTGATGATGAGCCATCTGGCGCGTGCCGATGAGCTGGACAGCAACCGTACCCGTGAGCAGTTGGAGGTGTTCAGCCGTGCGGTGGATGGCCTGGCCGGTGAAACCAGCCTGTGCAATTCGCCGGCGCTGTTGGGCTGGCCGGAGGTGCGCAGTGACTGGGTACGCCCGGGCCTGATGCTGTACGGCGCTGATCCGCTCTACCCGCAGCCCAGCCCGCATGCGGGTCAGTTGCGGCCGGTGATGACCCTGCAGTCGCGGGTGATCGCGGTACGTGAACTGGCTGCCGGCGAGCCGCTGGGTTATGGCGCACGTTTTGTGGCGGAAAAGCCGACCCGGGTAGGCGTGGTGGCGATGGGCTATGCCGATGGCTACCCGCAGTTCGCCCCCAATGGCACGCCGGTGCTGATCGACGGCGTGCCCGGCCAGCTGATCGGTCGCGTGTCGATGGACATGCTGACCGTGGACCTGACCGATCACCCGCAGGCCGCGCGTGGCAGCATCGTGCAGCTGTGGGGCAATGCGCCGACCATCTCGGAGCTGGCGCCGCGCTGCAATACCAGTGCGTATCGCCTGCCGTGCAGCCTCAAGCGCACACCGCGGGTGTATTTGTCGGCGTGACGCCTCTGCGGGATCCGGTAGTGCCGAGCCATGCTCGGCAGGGGCTTTTCCAGCAAGGCAGATGTAGTGCCGAGCCATGCTCGGCAGGCGCTTTACCGGTGGAGCCTCTGCCGAGCATGGCTCGGCACTACCGGTGAAACAGAAAGGGCCGCATTGCGGCCCTTTCCTTTTCTACCTGCGATTTCTGCTTACAGCCCGGCGGTACTGCGGTCGGCCTGCAACTCACGCCGCAGCCAGTCGTTGATCAAGCGCTTCTCGTAACGCAGCGGGTCGGTGTCATTGGGAAAGCTGCTGTTGAACAGATAGCTGGTGTCACTGAGCTTGCGTTCGCCCTGGTCGATGACCTGGCCGTTGGCGTCGGTGAGGGTGAACTGCAGGTTGATCCGCGGCGGATAGATGTCACGCATGATGCGCACATCATCCATGCGCGGACCCCACCAGGGCTCATAATCGCCGGCACGCTTGATGTCGGTGATGGTCACGTCCAGCTTCTGGCCTTCCGGCAACTGCTTGTCGGCTTGCTTGCGCAGGTGTTCGGCCAGGGTTTCCACCCAATTGCCGCGCTGCGCATCCCAACGGTTGCGGCTGTTGCGCAACTCCGTGAACTGGCTTGGATCGATCCACTGCACCTGTACCGGGCCATCCACGGCCAGGGCACGGGGGGCGTCGGGCGCGGTCACGGTGCGCGGAGCGGCCTGGGCGGTGCCGGCAGCGAGCAGGCAGGCCAGCGCCAGCCCGGTGAAAGTCACGGTTTTCATGGCGTACTCCTTGGACTGCGGGGAGGGTTGTAACCAGTGTGGGGCCGGGACGGGTCCACTGCAATGAAGTACTTCACAGTAGGCTGACAGGGGTTGCGTACCGGTTCATCATCACGTGACCTCTATCGGCCCGTGCGCAGACTCGCATGTCCGCCTTTTCCCTGCCGCCCTTCCCAAGCCACCTGCGCAATGCCTGAACTCCGCCACGAATCCCCGCCATCATTCAGAGGCCTGGTCGGCGACGATCCGGGTAACGCGTTCCTGTACCAGCAGATGTTCGATGCGGTGGGCAGTGGCTTCTGCGTGATCGAGCTGTTGTTCGAGGCCGGCGAAGCAGTGGATTTCGTCTACCTCAAAGTCAACGCCGGGTTCGAGAAGATCACCGGCCTGTCCGCGGTTACCGGGCGCCGGGTCAGCGAGGTGTTGCCCAGCATCGAAACCTATTGGTTCCACGTACTGGGTAGGGTGGCCAGTGGAGGCGTCGCCGTCCATTTCGAGCGTGAAGTGCCGCAACTGGGCCGCTGGTACTCGGTGGAGGCGGTGCGCATCGGCGGCGAGGACAAGCACCAGGTGGCGGTGCTGTTTTTCGATATCTCCGAACGCAAGCGCATTGAGACCGAGCTGGCCGAGAGCGAGGCGCGCTTCAGTGCGCTGGCCGATGGCCTGCCGATGCCGGTATGGGTGCTGGATGACCTGGGGCACGTGCGTTTCATCAACACCGCCTTTGGCACTTTCTTCGGGCTGGTGCCGGGCACCGAGCTGGGTGAGCGCTGGTGGCAGCGTTTCCTGCATGCCGATGAGTTGGCGCCGTTCGAGTACGAGCTGCGCACGGCCTTGGCCGAGCAGCGCGAACTGCACTTCAATGCCCGCGTGCGCCGCCATGATGGGCAGTGGCGCTGGCTGGAAATGAACGCGGTACCGCGTTTTTCACCCGACGGTCGCTTCATCGGCCTGGCCGGTAACAGCCCCGATATCACCGAGCGGCGCGAGATCGAAATGGCCCGTGAGGAGTTGTTGGAGGCCGAACGTGCCGCGCGCAACACCGCCGAGGGCATGGCGCGGATGAAGGACGAGTTCCTGGCTACGTTGTCGCACGAGCTGCGCACGCCCTTGACCACGGTGCTGGGTTGGAGCGAGCTGCTGCTGCAGCGCATGGAGCCGGACCATCCCATGCGCAAGGGCATGGAGGTGATCGCCAGCAGCGCTATGACCCAGAAGAACCTGATGTCGGACATGCTGGACCTGAGCAGCATGCTGCTGGGCAAGGTGCAGCTGGAGGTGGAGGTGCTGAACCTGGCCGAGCAGGTGCGCGAAGCGGTACGCGCGCAGGAACTGGTGGCCGAGGGCAAGGCGCAGACCCTGCTGGTGGAACTGCCGCCGCAGCCCTGCCCAGTGTTGGGCGACGCCACGCGCCTGCGCCAGGTGCTGTCAAACCTGCTGTCCAACGCGATCAAGTTCACCCCGGTGGAAGGCCAGGTCACGGTCAGCCTGTGGCGCGAGCAGGATTGCTTCGTGGTGCAGATCAAGGACGATGGTGACGGTATTGCGCCGGAATTCCTCAAGCATCTGTTCAGCCGTTTCAGCCAGGCCGATGGCACCACCACCCGCCGCCATGGTGGGTTGGGCCTGGGCCTGGCCATCGTGCAGCAGCTGACCGAATTGCATGCCGGCACGGTGTCGGCGGCCAGCGACGGGCCGGGTCAGGGCGCGACCTTCCAACTGCGGCTGCCGGAGTTCCAGGTCAAGAGGGCCAGCAGCCAACCGCGCCGGCGCGTGCAGCGCGGCCGTATCGGTGACCAGGTGGTGGCTTCCAATGCGTTGCAGGGGTTGCGCATCCTGGCGGTGGAGGACCAGCCGGAGATGCTGGGCTATATACGCCGGGTACTGGAAGAGCAGGGCGCGCAGGTGGTGGCGGCCAGTTCCGCGGCCGAGGCACTGGAGCTGCTTGACCTGCGCGGACATACCGCCTTCGACGTGCTGATCAGTGATATCGGCATGCCCGGCATGGATGGCTATGGTCTGGTGCAGACCCTGCGCGAAACCCTGGGCGTTCCCGGGACCGAATTGCCGGCGGTGGCGGTAACCGCGCTGGCGCGTGCCGATGACCGGCGCCGCGCACTCTCCGGTGGCTTCCAGGGCCACCTGGGCAAGCCGTACAGCGTCGCCCAGTTGGTCACCGCGATACGTGGCGCCCGCCCACCGGGCTGATTTTTGCGCAGGTTTCACAGCAAACATCGGCTAATGTGACCGCGATCACCCGCGGACGCTGCCCATGCCCCTGTACGCGCCCCACGTCTATTCCGACCCGATGACGATTGCCGCGCTGGAATCCCTGCTCGGGCAGTTGCCGGGGCAGGCCCGGGTCATGCTGGTGCTCAAGGACGGCAGCCGCGTCGCCGGCACGGTGAGCATGCGCCCGGCGCTGCAGCATTACGCCGATGCCAATGAGCAGCCCGGGGTAAATGGCACGGTGCGGCTGGATGACCTGGTACGTGCGTGCCAGCAGCACGTGATCTGGCTGGACAGCGTGCTGGATGTGCTGCATCTGCCCGAGGATGCCTGAGCCAGCCAGCCCCGGCTCAGGCGCGCGACGCCCAGCCCGGTAGAATGGCAGGCCCGCTAGACGACTGACCGGCATGCCCGCTTCGCACGACGCCCCCCTGGAAACCCTGTTCCTGCCGTTCTCTTCCGCCGGCCTGCGCTGGCCGCAGGGGCCGGTGCTGTTCCTGCGCGCCCGCGATGGCTGGCCGCTGCGTGAGCATGCTGCCGCTGCCCAGCTGGTCTGTGCGCAAAGCTTCCGGCCGTTCGCCGATGCCCTGCAGCGCAGTGGCTGGCAGGTCTGCGACGAGCAGGCGCTGGAGCAGTCGCAGGAGCGTTACCCGGTGGTGCTGGTACTGCCGCCGCGGCAACGTGACGAAGCCCGCGCGCTGTTTGCGCAGGCGCTGGCCAAGTTGGCACCGGGCGGCATCATCGTTGCCTGCCAGGCCAACAACGAAGGCGCGCGCTCGGGCGAAAGCGACCTGCAGCAATTGACCGGGCTGGGCGGCAAGCTGACCAAGAACCACTGCCGGACCTATTGGTCGGTGCCGGCCGACGGCCAGCATGACGAAGCACTGCGCAAGCGCTGGGCCGCCCTGGATGCGCCGCGCAGGATCGTCGACGGGCGTTTCTTGAGCCGCCCCGGCGTGTTTGCCTGGGACCGCATCGATCCGGCCTCGGCCCTGCTGGTGGACCAGCTGCCGACCGACCTGGCCGGGCGTGGCGCCGATCTCGGCGCCGGCTGGGGCTATCTGTCGACCGAAGTGCTGGCCCGTTGCCCCAAGGTCACCGCATTGGACCTGTACGAGGCCGAGTCGCGCGCCTTGGCGCTGGCCCGCCACAACCTGGCCGATGTGGCCGGGCCGGTGAAGCTGGATTTCCGCTGGCACGATGTCACCGCCGGCATCGACGGCCGCTATGACTTCGTCGTCTCCAACCCGCCGTTCCACACCCCGGCGCGTGAAGACCGGCCGGACATCGGCCGCCGCTTCATCGCCGTGGCCGCGCAGTCGCTGCGCCCGGGCGGGCAGTTGTTCATGGTGGCCAACCGCCACCTGCCGTACGAGCAGATCCTCAACGAGAGCTTCGGGCAGGTGCGCGTGGCTGCCGAACGCGATGGCTTCAAGGTCATCGTCGGCACCCGGGGCCGCGCATGAAGCTGGTCAAGCACATCGCCAACCTGGGCTATGGCAGCCGCAAGCAGGTGCAGATGATGTTCCGCGAAGGCCGCATCACCGACGCCCAGGGCGAGGTGCTGTATGCCGACGACAAGGTCGAGCACGCCAACATCCGCATCGACGAGGAACCGCTGGACCCGCCGCCGGGGCTGACCCTGATGCTGCACAAGCCGGCCGGTTACACCTGTTCCACCAAGGACCAGGGGCGCTTGATCTACGACCTGCTGCCGGACCGCTTCCGCGACCGTGATCCGGTGCTGTCCAGCGTCGGCCGCTTGGACCGCGAAACCTCGGGGCTGCTGCTGATGACCGATGACGGCCAGCTGCTGCACCGCATCGTCTCGCCCAAGTCGAAGCTGGACAAGGTGTACGAAGCGCAGCTGGCGCAGGACCTGGACGGCAGCGAAGGCGCCCGTTTTGCCAGCGGCACCCTGCTGCTGGTATCGGACGACAAGCCGTTGCTGCCGGCCGAACTCGACGTGCTGGGCCCGCGCCAGGCGCGCTTGACCCTGCACGAGGGCCGTTACCACCAGGTGCGGCGCATGTTCGCCGCGGTGGGCAACCATGTGCAGGCCCTGCACCGTTCGCGTATTGGCGGCCTGGGCCTGGGTGATCTGGGCGAAGGCCAATGGCGTCAGCTGGATGCGGCTGACCTGGCAGTGCTGTTTGGAGAACAGACTTGATGGAATTGCGGGTCCGCCCACGGGCGGTGGTGTTCGACATGGATGGTCTGATGCTGGACAGCGAGCGTGCGCTGATGGGCTGCCTGGAGCAGACCGCGCAACAGCAGGGCCACGTGCTGCCACGCAGCCTGTTGCTGTCGCTGATCGGCTCACCCGATGCAGTGACCCGGCAGAAGCTGGCCGATGTGCTGGGGCTGGAGTCTACCGATCTGCTGTTGGCGGCCTCTTATGCGCGTTATGCCGACATCGTCGATGCCGGCGTGCCGCTGCGGCCGGGCATTGTCGAGCTGCTGGAGTTGTTGCGCGAGCACGCTATTCCGCGTGCGGTCGCCACCGCCACGCGTTCGCCGCTGGCCCAGCGCAAGCTGGCCGCAGCGGGATTGCTGCCGTATTTCCAGTTCGTGGCCACCAGCAGTGACGTGGCCCATTCCAAGCCGGCGCCGGACATCTACCTGCACGCCGCGCACGGCCTGGGCATTGCGCCGGCCGATTGCCTGGCCCTGGAGGATTCACCCACGGGCGTGCGTGCGGCCTTGGCTGCGGGCATGACCACCATCCAGATTCCGGACCTGCTGGAGCCGGATGAGGAAGTACGTGGCTACGGCCACCACATCACCGCCTCGCTGCACGATGTGCGGGCCCTGCTGCAGCAATGGCTGCCGATAAGTGCAGCCTGAGCCCCACCGGTAGTGCCGAGCCATGCTCGGCAGGGGCTTTCCAAGCAAACGCTAAAAGCACCCCTCCCCAACCCTCCCCTTGGCTACGCCAAAGGGAGGGAGCGTAGTGCCGAGCCATGCTCGGCAGGGGCTTTCCAGATGTAGTGCCGAGCCATGCTCGGCAAAGGCTCTACCGGTAAAGCTTCTGCCGAGCATGGCTCGGCACTACATGTCATCCCTCAGGTGTTGCCTTCCCCGCCTGCCAGCACCCGGTGCCAGCCTTCCACGCCCAGCTGGTCCAGCGTGGCGATGTTGCGCTCGACGATCACGTCTGGATCGGGGAATGCCGCCACTGCACGCTCCACGCTGTCCTCGCGCAGCAGGTGCAGGGTGGGGTAGGGCGAACGATTGGTGTAGTTGCTTACATCGTCCGGTGCCGCACCTGCGAACTGGTACTGCGGGTGGAAGCTGGCCACCTGCAGGATGCCCTGCAGGTCCAGGGCTTCCACCGCGGCATCGGCGTTGTCGAGGAAGTCGTTGTAGTCCAGGAAGTCGGTCAGAACCTCCGGGTGGACGATCAAGGTGGTATCGATCTGCTCCACGGGGGTTTCGCGCAGCAGCACCAATTCCTCGGCCAGTTGCTCCAGCAGCGCTTCGGGCGTGGTCGCGTCGCTGAGTACGAAACGCACCTGCTGCTTGACGTACACCGCCTTGGCGAACGGGCACAGGTTCAGCCCGATGACGGCCTTCTCCAGCCAGTTGCGGGTAACGGCGATGGGATCGTTGTCGATGTCGGTCATGGCGGGCACGCAGGCTGGCTGGGCAGGCGATTGTAGAGGGCATCGCAGTGCGCTGCCGTCGCGCTGTCATCGCGGTGCCTTTCACTGTCCACAAACTGGACAGTGTGCATTGTGGAAAGTCCCGCGATATCAGCCGCTTGTGTGGAAGCAGCCGATGGCGGATAGGCAATAGGGCGGCGCGGGTATCCAATGGCGGCAGGTAAAGCGCAAAGGAGTATCGGCAATGGCAACACAGGGTTTTCTTCCTGCTGAACTGTGGGCAGGCAAGCTGTTTGATGGCCAATGGCAGGCAGGCGCAAGCTCGCAGCCGGTGCTGGAGCCGGCCACCGGCACGGTGCTGGGCAGCGTTGCGATGGCCGATCCGGCGCAGATCGCGCGGTCGGCTGCGGCGGCAGCCACGGCGCAGCGTGACTGGGCCAACGCCCCTTACGACACCCGCGCCCAGGTGCTGCGCCGTGCCGCGCAGCTGGCCGAGCAGCATGAGGCGGACATCGTCGAGTGGTTGGTGCGTGAATCCGGCTCCACACGCCTGAAGGCAGGGTTCGAGGCCAGGATCAGCGCCAAGGCGCTGCAGGAAGCGGCAGCACTGCCTTCGCGCAGCATCGGTGAGATGCTGCCGTCCAGTCCTGGCCGTCTCAGCCTGGCGCGTCGGCGCCCGTTGGGCGTGGTGGGGGTGATTTCTCCGTTCAATTTTCCGCTCTACCTGGCCATGCGGGCGGTGGCGCCGGCATTGGCGTTGGGCAATGCGGTGGTATTGAAGCCGGATCCGCGCACTGCGGTCTGCGGCGGCGTGGTGATCGCCCGCCTGTTCGAGCTTGCGGGCCTGCCTGCCGGTCTGCTCCACATGCTGCCCGGCGATGGTGCTGCCGGTGCGGCACTGACCAGTGATCCCCATGTGGCGATGATCCAGTTCACCGGCTCCACCGCGGCAGGCCGCAAGGTCGGCGAGGCTGCCGGCCGACACCTCAAGAAGGTGTCCCTGGAGCTGGGCGGCAAGAACGCACTGATCGTGCTGGATGACGCCGATCTGGACCTGGCCATCGCCAATACCGCCTGGGGCGTCTACCTGCACCAGGGCCAGATCTGCATGGCGACCGGGCGCGTCCTGGTGCAGCGAGGCATCTACCCGCAGTTCCTGGAGAAGCTGGTGGCCAAGGCACGATCGCTGCAGGTGGGTGATCCGGCCACCACGGACGTGGCGCTGGGGCCCTTGATCAATGCGCAGCAGCGCGACCATGCGGCACGCGTCGTGGCCGCGGCGGTGGCTGCAGGTGCCACGCTCGAGACCGGTGGCAGCTACCGTGAGCTGTTCTTCGAGCCCACCGTGCTCAGCGGCGTGGACCGTGACAACCCGGCGTTCAATGAAGAGATCTTTGCACCGGTGGCCGTGGTGGTGCCGTTCGACCGTGACGACGAGGCGGTGGCATTGGCCAACGACAGCGATTACGGCCTGTCGATGGGCATCGTGTCCAGCAATGTCGGCCGCGCGCTGCAGCTGGGCGAACGCTTGCATACCGGCTTGCTGCACATCAACGACCAGACCGTGAACGACGAGGTCATCAATCCGTTTGGTGGCGTCGCCGCATCCGGCAATGGCAGCAGCATTGGCGGCCCGGCCAACATCGAGGAATTCACCCAATGGCAGTGGCTCACCATCAAGGGTGAAGCCCCGGCCTATCCGCTCTGAACAGGAGAAACCCATGAGTGCATCTGCACAACTGCGTGACATCACCGTGGCGGTGGTGCGTGAAAAGGAAAAGCCCTTCACCATCGAGCAGGCCCGCATCCGCGGCCCCAAGGACGATGAGGTATTGGTGCGGGTGATTGCCACCGGCCTGTGCCACACCGACCTGATCGTGCGTGACCAGTACTACCCGGTGCCGCTGCCGGCAGTACTGGGACACGAAGGCGCAGGCGTGGTGGAAGCGGTAGGACCGGCGGTGCAGGACCTGAAGGTGGGCGACCATGTGGTGCTGACCTATGGCGCCTGCGGTCACTGCAACCCCTGCAGTGGTGGACATGGTGCCTACTGCAAGGATTTCTATGGCCTGAATTTCGGCGGCGGTGCGCTGGATGGCAGCACCGCCATCCAGGACCCGCAGGGCCAGCCGCTGCACGATCACTTCTTCGCCCAGTCCTCGTTTGCCACCTATGCGCTGAGCCGCGAGAACAATGCGATCAAGGTGCCCGAGGATGCCCCGATCGAACTGCTCGGCCCGCTGGGCTGCGGTATCCAGACCGGTGCCGGCGCGGTGATCAATTCGCTTAAGGTTGGCCCCGGCAGCAGTTTTGCGTCCTATGGTGCAGGCGCGGTGGGCCTGAGTGCGGTGATGGCCGCGCACGTTGCCGGTGCCACCACCATCATCGCCATCGACGTGGTGCCCTCGCGCTTGGCCTTGGCCAAGGAGCTGGGTGCCACCCACACCCTCAACAGCCGCGAGGTGGATGTGGTTGAGGCGGTGCGTGAGATCACCGGCGGCGGTGCCGCCTTCGCGCTGGAATCCACCGGCCGCCCGGAAGTGCTGGAGCAGGGCATCCAGGCCTTGGCCGGGCTGGGCGTGATCGGCGTGGTGGGCGCGCCCAAGCTGGGCACCAAGGCGGCGTTCGACGTCAACGACCTGCTGCTGGGTGGGCGCAGCATCCGCGGCATCGTCGAGGGCGATAGCGTGCCCAAGGTGTTCATTCCGCAACTGGTACAGCTGTACCAGCAGGGCCGCTTCCCGTTCGATAAGCTTGTGAAGTTCTATCCGCTGGAAGAGATCAACCAGGCGGCGGAAGACAGCACCAAGGGCATCACCTTGAAGCCCATCCTCAAGATCGGCTGATGGAACGATCCGTCGCGGGCCGTGCTGGCCCGCGACGGCGATTCAGCAAGGCGCGGCGCGTTAGGCTGTGGGCAGTTGTCTGGAGGAGCCCATGGCCACCACGCTCGTGCAACAGCAACAACGCCTGGCCGCAGCGCGGCACCGGTTTGCCGAAGGCGGCACGCTGCCAGCGCAATTGCTGGCGCCCGCGCTGCTGCGTTCCTGGGAGCGCTCGCGGCAGGCCGGCATACGCCCACAGCAGGCGCCGCAGTACGCAGCGCTGGCGCAGCGGCGTTTGCGGCTGGACGCCCCCCTGGACCGGTTGCTGGCGCGCTGTGTGCGGCAGGACATGGATGATCTGTGGGCGGCCTTCGGTGGCCGCCGTTGGACCTTGTTCTGCGTCAACCGCGATGGCCTGATCATTGCCCAGCGCGAACACGGCCTGGCGGATGAGCCGGTACTGCGGCCGATCCAGATCGGGCGGCGGGTACGCGAGATCGAGATCGGCACCACCGCACCGTCCTGCACCCTGGCCGAAGCGGCGCTCATGCAGGTGCGCGGCAACGAGCACTACCTGGACGAGTTCGCCGCGGTGTACTGCCTGAGCGTGCCGCTGCAGGGCGTGGACGGCGAAGTGCTGGGCGCATTGGACATCACCGGCATCGGCGAGCGCGACAGCGAGCTGTTGGGTGGCTACTTCCGGCAGGCGGCGTTGTCGGTGCAGAACCAGTTGCTGCACACGTTGCGGGATTGCCATCTGATCGCTCTGCAGCATGACGCGCGCTGGCTGGGGACGCCGCTGCAGGGCCTGCTGGCGGTGCACGAGGACGGCCAGCTGCGTGCGGCCAACAGCGTGGCACGGCGGCTGCTGGGCTTGCCACGCAGCGGTGTGCTGCCGCCGCTTTCGTTGTCGGCACTGTTCTGCCACGCCAGCGTGCACCAGCGCCGCCGCCTGCTGCAGCCGGGGCCGGTGCATCGGGTACCGTTGCGCGCTGACAACGCGTTGCAGGTGCAGTATCTGCGCGCGCCGGTGAGTGCGCACGGCAGTACCCGCGGTGTTGCGGTGGCAGCGGTGGAGGCAGGCAGCCTGCGTGCGCAGGGCGCGCAGGCCGCGCGTGCGGCGGTGGCGGCGCAGGGGGGCAACCTCAGCGCGGCGGCGCGCCAGCTGGGCATCTCGCGCACCACGCTATACCGCAAGCTGCAGCAGGGCGGTTGAGCCTGCTGCAGCGCGGTGGGATCAATCGCGGAAGTTGTCGAACTGCAGCGGCTGCTCGAAGTCGCCCTTCTTCAGCAGCGCCATCACTTCCTGCAGGTCATCGCGCTTCTTGCCGTTGACGCGCAGCTTGTCGCCATTGATCTGGGTGTCGACCTTGATCTTGGATTCCTTGATCTTGGCGGCGATCTGCTTGGCCAGCTTCTGCTCGATGCCCTGCTTGACCGTGACCTGCTGGCGCGCGCCGCCCAGGTTGGTCTCGATATCGCCAAATTCCATGCAGCGGAAATCGATGTTGCGGGCGGCCAGGCGCTGCTTGAGGATGTCGGACATCTGCTTGAGCTGGAAATCGGTGGGGGCGGTGAGCTTGATCAGCTTCTCGCCGTCCTGCTCGAACGAGGCGGCCACGCCCTTGAAATCGAAGCGGGTGGACAGCTCGCGGTTGGCCTGGTCGATGGCGTTGGTCAGCTCGTGCTTGTCAACTTCGGATACGACGTCAAAGGAAGGCATGGGCCTGCTCCAATCTGTGAGAACAGCCACCATTCTAGGCCACCGGGCGCGTAGCCGCGGCCTAAGCCGCAAAGTGCGACCCTGTCTGCTCGCCGCGTGAACACGGTGCTGCGGTAATCGATACTTCGCGGTTTGCGCTGTCTTTACTGGCCTTTCCATTGGGTGTGCAGCAGGCCGGCCACGGCGAAGCAGGCCGGGGCTTCGCTGTTGGACAGCACGATCACCGTTTCGCCGGTGCGCGGGTAGTGGCGCACGTCGCTGCAGATGCCGTCGGCATTGCCCCCATGGCCCCAGCGGAAATCACGCGGCGGCACATCCTGGCCATAGCCGGTGGCAAAAAACCCCAGGCCCATGAACTCACGCTGGGTGCGGGTTGCCTCGGCAAACAGGGCCGGTGGCAGCAGCTTGCCGGCAGTGAGGGCCTGCACGAAGCGCAGCATGTCGGTGGCGGTGCCGACCTCGCCACCGGCGGCGAAACCGCGGTTGGGCTGGGTGGCGCAGTTGCTGATGCGCTTGCCGTCGACCTCGACGTGGCCCCGGGCCAGGTCCGGGGCCGGGTCGGTGCAGTCGACGAAACCGGTGTGCAGCATGCCGGCCGGTTGCAGTACGTGCTGGCGCACATAGTCTTCGAAGTCCTGGCCGGACAGCACCTCGACCATGCGCCCAAGCAGGACATAGCCGTAGTTGCCGTACTTCTGCTGGCTGCCGGGTACGAACGCCGGCGCGCGTTGGCCGTGCAACGCCACCATGTCGGCCAGGCTGCGCAGCCTGGCACGGTCGGCGGCGTGCTCGGTGCCGAACAGCTCGTCGATGTCGCCGGCACCGGCACTGTGGGTCAGCAACTGGCGCACGGTCACTGCCTCGGCAAAGGCCCGGTTGGGATAGTCCTTCAACACCGCGCCCAAGGGGGTGTCCAGCGTGATGCGCCCGGCAGCTACCTGCTGCAGGATCGCCACGCTGGTGAACATCTTGCCGGCCGAGGCCAGGTTGAAACGGTCATCGGGCTGCAATGCAAGCTCGGCGTTGCTTTCATCGCGTGGGCCATAGGCCTTGTGCAGCAGGATCCGGTCGCCGTCGGCCACCAGCACCACGCCGGAGAATCTGCCGGCGGTCTGCAGGCCCAGGGCAAAACCGTCCAGTTGCGCCAGGGCGCGGGCATCAGGGGGCTCGGCGGCGCCGGCAAGGGCCGGCAGCATGCACAACAGCAGGCAGGCTGCGGCTCGGCGCAGCGGCGATGGGACCTTTTGCATGCGACCTCCAGCCGGATGTGTGCTGAACATATAGCACTGATCGGGGATGCCGAATGTGGTGCCCACAGCGGATAATCCCCCCATGTCACCAACCAAGTCCCCCGCGCGCGCCATTGTCTGGATGTTGGCGGCAGTCGCCTTTTTCTCGCTGATGGATGCCGGCATGAAGATGCTGTCCTCCAGCTACCCGACCCTGCAGGTCACCATGCTGCGCGGCGCGGCCTCGCTGCCGTTCGTGCTGGTATGGGTGCTGGCCACCGCCGGGCCGCGCTCGATGATGCCGGTACGCTGGGGCCTGCACCTGCTGCGTGGCGCACTGGGCATGATCATGATCGGCTGCTTTGTCTATGCCCTGCGCACCTTGCCGCTGTCCACTGCGTACACCATCTACTTCGTCGCCCCGCTGCTGGTGGCGGCGCTGTCGGTGCCGCTGCTGGGCGAATACGTGGGCCCGCGCCGCTGGGTGGCCATCGGTATCGGTCTGGTCGGTGTACTGGTGGTGCTGCGGCCAGGCGTGGACGGCATCATTTCCTTCCCCGGGCTGATGGTGCTGGTGGCGGCCACCGCCTATGCCATCGCCGCGGTTACCGTCAGCCTGCTGACCCGCACCGACACCCCGCAGTCGATGGTGGTGTGGTTCCTGCTGATCATGGCGATAGGCGCCGGCATCCTGGCCTGGCCGCAGTGGCAGCCGCTGCAGTGGAAGCACGCGGCGCTGATCGCCGGCATGGGCCTGGCCGGCGCGTTGGGGCAGATCGCCCTGACCCGGGCCTTCCAGCTGGGCCAGGCCTCGATGATTGCGCCGCTGGAGTACACCGGCCTGGTCTGGGTGATCGGCTGGGATCTGCTGCTGTGGGACAAGCTGCCGGACCGCTGGACCTGGCTGGGCGCAGCCATCATCGTCGCCAGTGGCCTGTACCTGCTGCACCGCGAGCGGGTGCAGCGGGCGCAGCGGCCGGACCAGCTGGATCACCCTTGAGGGGCCTGCGTACACAAATTCTTAGAACCAAAAGGAATAAGATTCCCCGGCACGGCACGCGCGCCGGAGTCCCGGCACTGCTAGGCTGCACGCCCCCTCCTTATGCCCCCGGGTTACCCTGGCAGTGATCGAGTTCCAGCACCTGCAGAAGTCCTATGCCGTCGATGGCAACGCGGTCATCGCGCTGCATCCGCTTGACCTGGCCATCCGGGCCGGCGAAGTGTTCGGCATCATCGGCCATTCCGGCGCCGGCAAGTCGACGTTGATCCGCCTGATCAACCGGCTGGAGGAGCCCAGTGGTGGGCGCGTGCTGATCGATGGCCAGGACGCCACCGCCCTTGATGCCGAAGGGCTGCGTGCGCTGCGCCGGCGCATCGGCATGATCTTCCAGCACTTCAACCTGCTGTCGGCACGCACCGTGGCCGGCAACGTGGCGTTTCCGCTGGAGCTGGCCGGCACGCCCAAGGCCGAGATCGATGCGCGCGTTGCCGAACTGCTGCGCACCGTCGGCCTGGAGGCGCATGCAGCCAAGTATCCGGCCCAGCTCTCCGGTGGGCAGAAGCAGCGTGTCGGCATCGCCCGCGCCTTGGCCACGCGCCCGCAGATCCTGCTGTGCGACGAGGCCACCAGCGCGCTGGACCCGCAGACTACCGCTTCGGTGCTGGCCCTGCTGGGCAAGATCAACCGCGAGCTGGGCCTGACCATCGTACTGATCACCCATGAGATGGACGTCATCCGCCGCGTCTGCGACCGCGTCGCCGTGCTTGATGCCGGCCACATGGTCGAGATGGGGCCGGTAACCGATGTGTTCCTGCACCCGCAGCACCCGACCACACGCCGCTTCGTGTCCGAATCCGAGCATGTGGACGAAGGCGAGCAGCTGCGCGATTTCGCTGCCGTGGGCGGCCGTATCGTGCGCCTGACCTTCCTTGGCAATGGCACCTACGAGCCGCTGTTGGGGCGGATCGCACGCGATACCGGCGTGGACTACAACATCCTCACCGGGCGCATCGACCGCATCAAGGACACCCCCTACGGCCAGCTGACGGTTGCACTGGTGGGCGGGGACCAGAATGCCGCGCAGGCTGCCTTTGTTGCCGCCGGTGTACACGTGGAGGAGCTGCGTCGATGAGCATTGCAACTGCAGACGGCTTCTTCCGTCACCTGGATGCCGGCAAATGGGCCGACATCGGCCAGGCCACCATCGACACACTGCTGATGCTGGCCGGCTCGCTGCCGCTGACCCTGGCCATTGGCCTGCCGTTGGGCGTGCTGCTGTTCCTGACCGGCTCGCCGCAGCTGCACCGCAAGCCGGTGGTCTATGGGGTGACCGCGCTGCTGGTGAACCTGCTGCGGTCGGTGCCCTTCATCATCCTGATGATCGTGCTGATCCCGATCACATTGGCCTTGATGGGCACCTCGCTGGGCGTGCGGGGTGCCATCCTGCCGCTGGTGGTGGGAGCCGCACCGTTCTATGCGCGGTTGGTGGAGACCGCGCTGCGCGAGGTGGACCGTGGCGTGATCGAGGCCAGCCAGGCGATGGGCGCGACAACCCGCCAGCTGGTCTTCAAGGTGTTGTTGCCGGAAGCGCGGCCGGGCCTGATTGCCGGTGCCACGGTCACCACCATTGCCCTGATCGGCTTCACCGCGATGGGCGGTGCGATCGGTTCCGGCGGCCTGGGTGACCTGGCCTTCCGCGACGGCTACCAGCGCTCACACACCGACGTGGCCCTGGTCACCGTGATACTGCTGCTGGTGCTGGTACAACTGCTGCAGATGCTGGGCGACCGTATGGTCGCGCATTACAGCCGTAAATAAAGCAATGAGCGCAGGCCGGCACGATGGCTGCCGGCCTGTTAGCGTAGTGCCACCATCCTTCCCCACGGGATCACGTTACCGATGAAAAAGCTGCTTGCCTTCCCCTTGATTGCCGCCGTGCTGGCGGTTTCTTCCTGCGCCAAGCCGGCCGCAGACGAATCCAAGCTGGTGGTGGCTGCCACCGCCGTGCCGCATGCCGAGATCCTGGACGTGGTCAAGCCGCTGCTGGAGAAGGAGGGCGTCAAGCTGGACGTGCGCGTGTTCAATGATTACGTGCAGCCCAATGACCAGCTCGTGCAGAAGCAGGTGGACGCCAACTACTTCCAGACCGAGCCTTACCTGAAGGCTTACAACGCCGACCGCAAGACCGACCTGGTCACGGTCACCGGCGTGCATATCGAGCCGTTCGGTGCCTACTCGCGCCGTTTCAAGTCGCTGGCCGAGCTGCCCAGCGGGGCTGACGTGGTGATCCCGAATGATCCCAGCAACAACAGCCGCGCGCTGATCCTGCTGGACACCGCCGGGGTGATCAAGCTGAAGGACCCTAGCAATGCGCTGTCCACCCAGCGTGACATCACCGAGAATCCGAAGCAGCTCAAGTTCCGCGAGCTGGACTCGGCCATGCTGCCGCGCGTGCTCGACCAGGTGGATCTGGCCCTGATCAACACCAACTACGCGCTGGACGCCGGCCTGAACCCGACCAAGGATGCACTGGCGATTGAAAGCAGCCAGTCGCCCTACGTGAACTTCCTGGTTGCACGCCCGGACAACAAGGACGACGCCCGCATCCAGAAGCTGGCCAAGGCCTTGACCAGCCCGGAAGTGAAGACCTTCATCGAGCAGAAGTACAAGGGCGCGGTACTGCCGGCGTTCTAATCGTCACCGCTGGGCCGGGATCGCACCGTAGTGCCGAGCCATGCTCGGCAAGGGCCTTCCCGATAGCCCAAATGTAGTGCCGAGCCATGCTCGGCAGGGGCCTTCCCCGATAGCCCAAATGTAGTGCCGAGCCATGCTCGGCAAGGGCTTTCCCGATAGCCCAAATGTAGTGCCGAGCCATGCTCGGCAGGGGCTTTCCCGATAGCCCAAATGTAGTGTCGAGCCATGCTCGGCAGGGGGCCTTCCCGATAGCCCAAATGTAGTGCCGAGCCATGCTCGGCAGGGGCTTTCCCGATA
>DAMCTY010000054.1:23350-27935 GCA_032112995.1 Stenotrophomonas sp.
CCGATAGCCCAAATGTAGTGCCGAGCCATGCTCGGCAAGGGCCTTCCCCGATAGCTCCATGCAGGAGCGGCGTAAGCCGCGAAGCTGATATTGCCACCGGCGCTCGCGATATTGCGATCCGGAAGTGTGCCTGCTTCGCGGCTTACGCCGCTCCTGCAGGTTTCGACTCCTGGTAAGGCCTCTGCCGAGCATGGCTCGGCACTACCGGTATCCGGCATGGCGTAATCTTTGGGCCAACATCCCCGGATCAGTCCCCATGCCTGTGCTTCTTGCTGTGCCGCTGGCGATACTGGTGTTCGTTGCGATCATGTTGCTGCTGATGCCGCTGTCGCTATGGCAGCGTGTGCGCAGCGGCGGCGCCAGGCGCCAGGCGCGGCCCTGGCTGATCAGCGTCAATTTCTGGGGCACCCTGGTGTCCACCGGTTTGTTCGCGGTGTTTGTCGCCATCGCCGGCATCTGGTGGCAGGGGGCCTGGGCCTATGCGGCGCTGGGCTGGTTGCTGGGCCTGCTGGTTGGCGTGCTCGGCCACTCCCTGACCCGCTTCGAGGCCGGCCCGCAGACCCTGCATTACAAGCCCAATACCTGGTTGGTGCTGGCCTTGACCGCGATGATCGTAGCGCGGCTGGTGGCCGGCATGGTGCAGGGGTGGCAGGCCTCGGTGAACAAGGTGCCCTGGCCGGATTCGGGTTGGCTCAGCCATGCCGGTCTGCTGGCCATTGCGGCGCTGTTGCTGGGGTACGCCGGCATGTATGCCTGGCTGCTGCGGCGCAGGGTGCGTCATCATCAGCGCTACCGGCAGTTTGACCGCAGTCCACGCTGAGCCTGTACCGGATGGCGGGTGAAGCCTGTCCCGGCTAGTCTGAGCCAAGCAGATTCGGAGATCGTGGATGGGTGTGCTGCAGTTCTTCGGGCGCCGCTTGGCGCATTTTCTGGCGCAGCCGCGCCGCAACCAGATGCGGCCGTCGACCAGCGATCCAGCGCTGTTGCTGCGCACCCTGCGGCGTGGTGACGTGCTGTTGGTGGAGGGTAATAGCCGCTTCTCCACTGCCATCAAATACCTCAGTCAGTCCACCTGGTCACACGCGGCGCTGTATATCGGCGAGGAGCCCTTGCTGGACGGTGCCAAACCACAGCCGATGTTGATCGACGTGGACGTGGAACAGGGCGTGCGGCGGGTTCCGTTGACCGAGTTTTCCCAGCAGCACACGCGCATCTGCCGCCCGCAGGGCCTGTCGCCGGTGGTGGTGGATCAACTGGTGGACTTCATGCGCGCGCGTCTGGGTTACAGCTACGACCTGAAGAACGTGTTCGACCTGGCGCGCTTCCTGATCCGGCAACCGCCGGTGCCGGGGCATATGCGCAGGCGGCTGATCGCCCTGGGCAGCGGTGAGCCGACCAAGGCGATCTGTTCGACCTTGCTGGCGCAGGCCTTCGAGTCGATCCGCTATCCGATCCTGCCGGAGATCGAAACGGTGCTGGCGCAAGGCGGTGGCGTGGAACAGTCACAGGAAATCCTGCATATCCGCAATTACAGCCTGTACACCCCGCGCGATTTTGATGTGTCGCCGTTCTTCGATGTGATCAAGCCACGCCTGCAGCAGAATTTTGATTATCTGGCGCTGCAATGGAGTGATGACGGCAGTCCGTAGTCTGCGCGGAGAGCTTTCCCCCTCTCCCCAACCCCTCTCCCGCGAGGGGAGAGGGGCTTCAAGCGCGAGCAATCCAGGCATTGTCAGCGATTGCAGCTTTAGCCCCTCTCCCCTGGCGGGAGAGGGGTTGGGGAGAGGGGGAGACTTCACCCACAAAAAAACACGGGCCGCCAACGGCCCGTGTTTGCTTTGCTGCAGTGCGTCTGGATCCGTGTCGCTTAGAAGCGTGCGCCGATACCAAAGCCCACGGTCCACGGGTCCAGCTTCAGCTCGCCGGCGTTCTGGCCGGCAACGCGCAGGTCCGGGCGGGCGTGCATGTAACGTGCATCGGCACGCGCAAACCAGGTCGAGTTGATGTTCATGTCAACGCCGACGGTGCCGATCGCGCCCTTGGCGGTTTCGATGCCGACATGGTTGCCGGTGTCGCTCAGGCCGTCGATCTTCTCGTTGCTGAAGTTCGACTCGTAGTAGCCCAGGCCAACGAACGGACGGAACACGTTGTCCGCCTGGCCGAAGTGGTACTGCGCGCTCAGTGCGATCGGCTGCTGCTCGACGGTGCCAGCCTTGGCGCCACCATCGGTGCGCACGCGGTGGTTGAACTTGTCGGCAGCGCCCCACAGTTCAACGGCGAAGTTGTCGTTGATGTAGTAGCTGGCGCTCAGCGTCGGTGCCGGGCCGCCATCGAACTTCTTCAGGCCGGTGGCCGGGTCATTCTTCGGCTGCAGCAGGGTCACGCCGCCAACCACGGCAAAGTGCTTGCCCGACGCGGTGTCGCCATTGCCATCCTGCGCGAAGGCAGTGCTGGACAGCGCCAGGGCGCCGAGGGTGGCAAGGCTCAGAATCTTGATGGAACGCATAACAAACTCCTCGTCTCTCTATCGGGACTATGTTTATCGAGGCCCTCGTATGGGGCGTGCAAACCCTAGCGATGGCAACATGAATCGCGCTGTACGCAGCGGTTTTTCGCATCGTGTACGTTCAGCAAAAAACGGAGGAATCCCATTGCTTCGGCAATCAGTAGAAAAATTTCATTCACGATGTTGTGGTGCGCGTGATGACTGAAACACTGCTGCAAGGCCTCGCGGCGCAGCTAAATACGCAGTCGCGCGTGCTCGTGCTGGGCTCGATGCCGGGCATGGTGTCGCTGCACGATGCGCAGTACTACGCACATCCACGCAACCGCTTCTGGCCGTTGATGTCGGCGCTGTGTGGCGTTGATGTCGATGCTGGCTACACGCAGCGCCTGGCCCAGCTGCAACAGGCCGGAGTTGGGCTGTGGGACGTGATTGGCCAGTGCCGACGCACTGGCAGTCTTGATGCCGCCATCGTGCGCGGCAGCGAGGTGGTCAATCCCTTGCCGCAGCTGTTGGCCGCGCATCCGGCCATCGCGGTGATCGCATGTAACGGCGCTGCCGCACACACTGCGTTCCAACGGTGGGTGCAACCGGCTTTGCCGCCTTTGGCGGCTGCGCTGCCGGTGCTGGCGCTGCCCTCCACCAGTCCGGCCAACGCGGCCTGGTCATTGCCGCGCCTGTTGCAGCAGTGGCGCCAGCTGCAGCCATGGTTACAGGTGCCTGCAGGCGGCGCAGGGCAGGCCGCACAAGGCTGACCGGGGCAGGACAGGGTGGACAGGATAGCGGTCAGGGAAACGGCCTTGGGCCGGACAAACGCGGGGCTGGAAGGGCGCTGGCGTGCGGCTGTCCGGGGACATACGTATGCGAATTCATCTGCAACGGTTGGCGCTGCGCCCCGCTGCCGCCACAATAGAGAATTCCCTCATTGTTGCTGGAGTAGTTTCATGGCCGAAATCAAGGAAGCACTTGTCCCCGATATCGGTGACTACAGCGACATTCCGGTGATCGAAGTGCTGGTCGCCGTAGGCGATACGGTCAAGAAGGACCAGGGCTTGGTCACGCTGGAGTCGGACAAGGCGACGATGGAAGTACCGTCGGCCTACGCGGGCGTGGTCAAGGAATTGAAGGTCAAGGTCGGCGACGGCCTGTCCGAAGGCAAGGTCGTGGCCCTGATCGAGGTGAGCGAGGAGGCTGCCAAGCCGGCCGCCGCTGCCGCGCCAGCTGCCCCGGCCAAGGTCGAAGCCGCTGCCGAAACGGGCGCCAAGGTCGAGCCGGTGGCCGTGGCCCCGGTGGCTGACAAGCTGACCCAGCGCGAGATCGCCCAGGAAGACATGGTCACCACCAGCAAGCCGGCCACCCCGCCGGTGCAGTTCAATGCCGAAGGCGTGCTGCCGGCCAACGTGCCCTATGCCAGCCCGGCGGTGCGCGTGTTCGCCCGTGAGCTGGGCGTGGACCTGCAGCAGGTCAAGGGTTCGGAGAAGGGCGGCCGCATCACCAAGACCGACGTGCAGAAGTTCGTCAAGGGCGCGCTGTCCGGCGGTGTTGCTGCCAGTGGCGGTGCCCCGGCGGCTGCCGGTGGCGGCCTGAACCTGCTGCCGTGGCCGAAGGTGGATTTCAGCAAGTTCGGCGAGACCGAAGTGGTGCAGCTGTCGCGCATCAAGAAGATCTCCGGCGCCAACCTGGCCCGCAACTGGGCGATGATTCCGCACGTCACCCAGTTCGACCAGGCCGACATCACCGACCTGGAAGCGCTGCGCGTGGCGCTGAACAAGGAAAACGAGAAGGCCGGCATCAAGCTGACCATGCTCGCCTTCCTGATCAAGGCCAGCGCCGCCGCGCTCAAGAAGTTCCCCGAGTTCAACGCTTCGCTGGATGCCAGCGGCGAGAACCTGACCCTGAAGAAGTACTTCAACATCGGTTTTGCCGCCGATACCCCGAACGGTCTGGTCGTGCCGGTGATCCGCGACGCCGACAAGAAGGGCGTGGTGCAGATTGCCCAGGAAACCGGCGAACTGGCCAAGAAGGCCCGCGACGGCAAGCTGGGCCCGGCCGACATGAGCGGCGGCTGCTTCTCGATCAGCT
>DAMCTY010000055.1:0-25883 GCA_032112995.1 Stenotrophomonas sp.
GGTGGACGGATTGCTGGGAAAGCCTCTGCCGAGCATGGCTCGGCACTACACGGCTCCGGGGGCATCGCCGCGAAGTCGTCTCGCATCCACTTGGATGCGCACCCGGGGTGGACGGATTGCTGGGAAAGCCTCTGCCGAGCATGGCTCGGCACTACACGGCTTCGGGGGCATCGCCGCGAAGTCGTCTCGCATCCAGCTGGATGCGCACCGGGGGTGGACGGATTGCCGGGAAAGCCTTTGCCGAGCATGGCCCGGCACTACACGGCTTCGGGGGCATCGCCGCGAAGTCGTCACCGCGGCCTCCCTTTCGCGCAGCGAAGGGGAAGGCCTGGGAGGGGCGCTGTACGGAGTAGAGCCGAGCCACGCTCGGCTGGGGCATTAGCGGCGGCGCCTGCGCCGAGCATGGCTTGGCTCTATGGTGATGTCCTTGATCATGTTGTCGTCAACGCTGGCACCGGGCTGCCCTACACTCCACCTGTACCCAGTGGAGAAGAGAACAAGCGATGCGTATTGGACTGGCCGCCAACCGTCTGCACCACGAAAGCAAGGATGCAGCATTGTTCCGTTGGCTCGGCGCGTGTGAAAAGGGTATCCGTGAGCTGGGTATCGAGCTGCATGCCGTAGGACGTACGTACGATGCGATCGATAGTGCGCAATCGCTCACTGACTACCCCGCGCTGAAACGCTATCCCAACGGGCGCGAGGGCGGGCTGATGAAGCTGGTGGCCGAGGTCGTGGGCATGGGCAGCCCGGAACGAACCCTGGATGGCGCGATCTACCTGATCGATCCGGTCGATCCGTCTTCCATTTTTCCCGAGGCCATCGCGCTGAAGCGGCAATGTGTCATCCACGGGAAGCCTTTCATTTCCACGGTTGCCACGGCCCGTGACTGGATCGAGATGGAGCGCATCCACGCCGGGTTGGCGGCAGATCCGGCGGCGGACGACCTCAATGCCTTTGAGCAGCAGACCCTGGCATTGATCGCACACGATGCTCGTAAACCACAGATGCTGGCCTTTGCGGCGGAACACTTCGATGTCCTTTCACGCTTCAAGCAACGCATCGGTACCGGCACCACGGGCCAGCGCCTCAACGAGATGGCGTGGAGTCGCGGATGGCCGCGGGAGCAGGCGTGGATCGAGCGCTTCCAGAGCGGCCCATTGGGTGGCGACGCGCAGATTGCGGATCGGGTCCTGGAGCACCAGTGCCAGCGTGCGATCTTCTTCGAGGATCCGCATGTCGCCCGGCAACACGAAGCCGACATCCAATTGCTGGAAAGAGCGGTGACCACGGTGACGGATGAGGCCGTTTGCATTACGGCGCCGAACATCGCAGCACGATGGGCGAGCGCCGCGGTGCTGCGCCAGCAGCGTTGATGTAGCGGCGAGCCATCGGCAGCGGCTTTCCCGGCAATCGGAGACTGACCCGGCGGTGACCTGACAGAAGGTGCCGTCGGCGCGGCGGCTTACCTCGTTCCTGCCGGGCCCGTAGTGCCGAGCCATGCTCGGCAGGGGCTTTCCCGGCGATAGTGGACTCACCCTGGGCCGACCTGACCGGATGCTTCGCCGGTTCTGCAGCGCTTACGCCACTCCTGCCCGCTACCGGATACTGCCCCCGGCAGGCTGTTCCACCAACGGGCGGAGACGGCTCAAGGACCGGGCGCTGCACGGTCCTGTGCTGACTTGGCCGTGCGTTTCCTGCGTGGGGCCTTGCGCTTGCCATCGGGGCTGCCAGCCGTGCTGCCGGCGCCCAACTGCTCCATCCAGGTGAGCACATCGACGTAGGCGATGAAGTGCTGCAGGTATTCCGGCGAGATCTCCTGCATCAGCGCCATCGCGCGGTAGGTGAGCACGCTGGAGTGCAGGGGGCCCGCATCTTCGGGCAGTGAATCCAGGCATTGCCGCAACAGGCTGTCGATGCGGATGCGGCTCCACAGCTGCTGGAATTCATCCAATGCCGGTATCAAGGGAGCTTCCATTGCGTCCTGCCGCGCCTGGCCGGCATCGGCACTGGCGGTAGCGCCGGCCAGCGGCAGCTGGTACTGCAGCGGTTCGACATTGAGTAGTTGCAGCAATGCCTGCAGCAGGCCGGGGCTTCCGGCAGCTGCCGTGGCCGGCACCGCCGGCATGGCCACGAGCTCGGCGTAGGCGGCTACCAGTGCATCAAGACGACTGTCCAACTGCTGACGCGCCGTGCCTGCATAGTGCTGGGCGCGATCGGCCAGCGCGGCCATCCGGCTGAAGCGGACAGGGTCCAGGCGATCAGCGCCGTGCTCGCGCCAGGTCTGTAGTTGGGCCAGTGTGCCGCCGCTAGTGTGCATCGGTCTTGCCGTCCTGCCTGGGACGCGGGATGGGTGCGATCTCGACACGGCGGTTCTTCGCCCGCCCGGCTTCATCGTCGTTGCTGCTGACCGGCTGCTCGGCGCCGAAGGCGGCGGCAAACACCGATTGCGAAGGCACGCCGTCGGCGATCAGGGTGCGGGTCACGGTAAGTGCGCGCGCGGCGGACAACTCCAGGTTGTCGGCGAAGCGGCCATTGGCCACGCGTACCGGCTGGTTGTCGGTGAAGCCGCTGACCATCAGGATTTCTTCGCGCGCGCCCAGATAATCGCGCAGCGGCGCGGCGATGCTCTGCAACAGCTCGCGGCCTTCCGGCTGCAGCTGGTCGGAGTTGAGTGCGAACAGCACGCTGCCGCTGATGCCGATGCGGCCATTGATGACGGTCACCCGGCCAGCCGCCAGTGGCGCGGCCAGGGCCTGTTCCAGCGTCTTCAGCTTGGCGGTCTGTTCCTGGCGTTGCTTGACCTCTTCATCCAGGCGGTTGTGCAGCAGCAGCTGGATGCCGATGACGCTGGCCAGGATCAGCACGAACGCGCCCAGCAGCACCGACATCAGGTCGCCGAATGCGGCCCAGGTGGTGGCGCTGGATTCGGCGTCGAATTCGATCTCGTCGCTCATCGCGCTCAGGCTCCGCTGCTGTCGCGGGCTTCAGCCAGCTGCTGCAGTTCGCCAATGATCTGCTTTTGCGACAGCATGCTCAGGTCCACCACCTCGCGCGCCTGCGCCACGTAATAGGCCAGCTGCTCATCGCTGCGGGTCATGGTTTTGTCCAACGCGTTCTCGATCAGTTGCAGGCGTTGGTTCAAGGCCTCGGTGGACTGGCCGAACAACTGTACGGCGCTGCCAAAGGCATCGCCAAGGCTGGCCATTTCCACCGCGCTGGCGGTGACGTTGGCGGCGGCCTGGTCGAGCTTGCTGGTCTGGCTTTCAAGCTGGTTGCTGAAGCGGCTGCCGACGCGTTCAAGCAGCTCGGCCGAGGTGCTGACCAGCGCGTCGACCGCACTGCGCTGCTCGGTGGAGGCGTGGTTGACCGCGCCCAGCAGGGTTTCCAGGGTGGACAGCAGGTGGCTGCGTTCTTCCAGCATGGCGGTGTCGCGGACCATGCTGTCGGACAGCTTCTGGCGCAGCTCGGCTACCACTTCGGCGGCGGCGCGTGGCGCTTCGGAGGCACTCTGCACCAGGCGCGAGATCTCGGCGATGGTGTCGCGTGCCTGGGCCTGCTGCTGTTCGCTCATCACCTGCGTGGTCTGCGCCAGGCTGTCGCAGATCTGCTGCTGGCGCGCGGCGACCTGCTCGCCATTGCGCTGCCAGCTGCTGTCCAGCGTGCCGACCATCGCCGCTAGCGACTGCGACCATTGGCCCAGCCGCTGTTCGTCGCGTTCGGCGAAAGCGTTCTGCAGTTGTTCGTGCGATTGCTGCAGCGACGACAGCAGCGACTGCGCGTGCTGTTCAAACGAAGACGAAGCCGCGCGCAAGGCCTGCTCATTGCGCTGCGCCAGTTCGTCATGCGCGCTGTGCTGCTGTGCCAGTGCATCACGCCAGGCATCGGCGGTGCGGGTGACATGGGCTTCCATGCGCGTGGCAACGCCGTCGATCAAACTGTTGGAGCGCTGTTCGAAGGTGCCTGCGAATTGCGTCAATGCCTGCTGCAGCTGTTCGTTGAGCGCGCTGTTGCTGCGTTGCTGCTGCTCAAGTGCCGTCGTCCAGCTGCTGTCTGCGGTCGCAGCGGCAATCCGCACGGCGGCATTGATGCCTTCGAGCTGCTTGTGCACGGCGCTGTCGATGCTGGCGTGCAGGGTGTTGGACTTCTCCGCCAGCCCGGCCATCGTGGCATCGACCACCGGCTGCAACGCCGCGCCCACCGCATTGGCCTGCTGGCTGATGCCGGCCTGCATCGACTGCTGCAGCGATGCCGCCAGCTGGGTGTAGGCCGCTTCGGTGCGCTGGTGGAACTCCTGCTGGCTGGCCTGCAGGCGTTCGTTGTTGGCCTGGTGCTGCTGCTCCAGGTTGCCCATCAGGGCCTGCAGGCGCTCGACCAGCACCGGCATCAGCGCGTTCTGTTCCTGCAGCAGGCGGAAGGTTTCGCCGCGCTGGAAACTCTGCGAGTGGCTGCGCAGCTGGCTGGCGATGCCGGCATCGAGTTCCTGCACGGCCTGCGCGCGCTCGCGCCGCAGCAGTGCCGACAACAGGCCGAGTGCGGCCGAGCTGGCAACACCGGCAATCGAGGTGCCGAAGGCGAAGCCCAGGCCCTTGACCGGCGCGGCCAGCGAACTGCGGATCGCATCCAGGTCGGTGGCGCTTTCCAGCGCCAGGCCGGTGCCACGCAGGGTTGCCATCATGCCGAGCAGGGTGCCGAGCATGCCCAGCAGCACCAGCAGGCCGACCAGATACGGGGTCAAGGCCGGTGCCGGCAGGCCGACGCGCTCGCCCTGCACGCGCAGGCGCACGGGGCCGCGCAGGCCGGCCTGCAGGCGGCCGAGCCAGCCATCGAGGTTGTCGGCCGCTTCGCCGATGGCCGGCAAGGCCTGCTGCAGGGTGGCGGTGGCCTGGCGGTAGCGGAACAGCTCCACGGCACCGGCCAGGTAACAGGCGGCGATCACCGCCGCGACCACGGCCGCCAAGGGATGGGTGCCGGCATAGCCAATGCCGATCCAGCACACGGCCAGCAGGCCAACAAGGAAGACAACGACTGCAACGAGGTTTCTGGACATGAGGTACGGATTACCGGGTGCGTAGCGCTGCGAGCAGGCCATCGATGGGGTGGAAACGGACATCCAGTTCGGCCAGCAGCGCGGTGCGCAGGTCTTGCCGGAACGTGGCCAGCCAGGGGCCGGTGGGTGCCGTGGTGGCGTCCGATGCAGTTGCATCGGTGGGGTCGTGCGCGGCGGCGTCATGCAGCCGTTGGTAGTGCTGGCCGAGCAGGGCCGGCACATGGGAAAGCAGGGTCTGTTCGCGCGGGCTGAGGGTGGCCTCCATCACCGCGTCCACCTCGGCCAGGCGCGCCTTGGCCGCGGACTGCCGCGCCAGCATGTCGCGCAGGCGCCCGCGCAGGCGGCCGCTGGCGGTCTGCATGGCGCGTTGCTGGTTCAGGTAGTGCTGGCGGTAGGGGGCAAAGGCGGCCTCGATCGCGTTGTCGGGGGGGGCGGCGTTGCGCGCCGGGCTCAGGTCGATATCGGCCTGGATGGCGTCAAGCAACCTGGCCCGCACCCGCGCGCACTCGGCGTGCTGGGCATCGTCGAAGACCGGGCCGGGCTCGGCCGTGGGCGGCGGGTTGTCCAGGGCCTTGGACAGGGTGATGGCGCGGTTCCAGTCGAACCACTGCGCCAGACGTTCGGACACGGCCGGGGCGGCAGGCGAGCCTGCGTCATCGCTGAACCGGGCCAGCAGGCGAATGAACGCCGGGCCCAGGACGGGCGCCCGTTGGGAAGCTTTCGCCATGTGTCCTGACTAAAAATTGGTCATTTTACATGCTGCGGCAAACCGCGCCTTGGGCCGGGTGTTCAGGCCTCCGAGACAGGATCGGAACGGCAGGCAGGACACCCGATGTCAGCCATATTGTTGCGAATGGTTATTATTTACTATAATGAGCGCATCAGCCGCTGCCTGCGCAGTCAGCCAATACTTCCGTCCGTGCAGGTTGACCCGTGTCCCTCCCCCGTATTTCTGCCGGCCTCCGTCCGGCCTTGTTGTCCCTTGCCGTTGTCTCGGCCCTGTTCCCGCTTGCTGCAATTGCTGCCGAAGCCGAAGCGGCTGCCGACGCGCAGACCCTGGATGCGGTGCGGGTCAATGCCTACCGCACCACCGGCCACACCTCTGGCGCGACCAAGACCGATACCGCCATCGCCGAAACCGCACAGTCGGTGTCGGTGATCGCGCGCGAGGAACTGGACGCCCGTGGGGTGCAGAACCTCAACGAGGCGATGCGCTACGTGGCCGGTGTGTCGCTGGAAAGCAGCGGCATCGACAACCGCGTCGATGACTTCCGCATCCGCGGCTTCGACGCCGGCAGCTGGGCCAACAACGTCACCATTGACGGCATGCGCGCGCCGCAGGGCAGCCAGTGGAACCGCAGCATGGTCGACAGCTGGAACCTGGATCGCGTGGAAGTGCTGAAGGGCCCGTCAGCGGTGATGTACGGGCAGGTGGCTCCGGGTGGCATGGTCAACCAGGTCAGCAAGACGCCAGTGCCCGACCAGCAGCAGGTGCTGCGCCTGGGCATCGACGGCAATGGGCAGTACAGCAGTGCCTTCGATGTCGGCACCGGCAGCGACGACAACCGCCACCTGCTGCGCCTGGTCGGCCTGTACCGCGACGGCCAGACCCAGATCGACCGCACCGAGCAGCAGCACTGGTTCCTTGCACCCAGCTACACCTTCCAGATCGCCGAGCGCACGCGCCTGACCCTGCTCGGCCTGTACCAGAAGGACGACGGTGGCTCGACCTACCAGTTCCTGCCGATGGAAGGCACGCTGCGCCCCACCGCGTACGGCTACATGAAGAACACCACCTTCATCGGTGAGCCCAACTGGAATACCTTCGATCGCACCATCTGGACCGCGGGCTACCTGTTCGAGCACAGCTTCAACAACAACTGGACCCTGAGCCAGAGCGCGCGCCATACCAATGTTGAATCGGTGTTCCGCACGGTGGTCACCAATGGCGGCCTCAACGCTGATGGCCGCACCCAGAAGCGGCGCGCGACCTGGGGCGAAGGCGACTCCAAGGGCGAGACTGTCGATACGCGCTTGACCGGAAAATTCAGCACCGGCGTTGTCGAGCACACCGTGCTGTTTGGCGTGGACTGGCAGAAAGCCGACTGGACCGGCGCGCGTGGTGCGATGGTCAACCCGGCCGATATCGACATCTTCAATCCGGTGTACACCAACTACGTGCCGGTCACCACCAGCATCAACTACAGCGGCGGCATCAACCGCCAGACCGGCGTTTACCTGCAGGACCAGATCGCCATCGACAAGTGGCGCCTGACCTTCGGCGGCCGCCATGACTGGACCAAGGACGACACCTGGACCCAGGCCTATACGGTGGCCACCAATACCTACCGCCCGGTAGTGCCGACCAAGGTCAAGGACAAGGCGTTCACCGGCAATGCCGGCGTGCTGTACGTGGCCGACAACGGCCTGACGCCTTACCTGAGCTATGCCGAGTCGTTCCAGCCGGCTGGCACCAATGTCAACATGAGTTACACGCAGACGCCGTTCGACCCGGTGACCGGCAAGCAATGGGAAGCCGGCCTGAAGTACCAGCCGGCCTCATTCGATGGTCTGCTGACCTTGTCGGCCTACGACCTGCGGCAGCAGAACATCGTCACCAACGACCCGATCAAATCGCACAATACCTGCGGTGCCGCCGGCAATGCGGATTGCCAGGTGCAGGACGGCGAAGGCCGCGTGCGTGGCGCCGAGCTGGAAGGGCGCATCACCCCGCTGGAAGGCTTCAGCGTGATCGGTGCGGCCAGCTGGATGGACTCGGAAGTCACCCGCAGCAACAATGGCTACACCGGCAAGCAGCTGGCAATGGTGCCGGACTGGACGGCGGCGTTGTGGGCCGACTACACCTTCCTCGCCGGTGGCCTGGAAGGTCTGAGCGTTGCTGCTGGCGTGCGCTACAACGGCCGCAGCTATGGCGACAGCGCCAATCTCTACCTGATCCCGTCCTACACCTTGTGGGATGCGGCGATTCGCTATGACGCCGGCCAGCATGGCGCGGTCGGCACGCAGTTTGCGATCAACCTGAGCAACCTCACCGACAAGCGCTTCGTCTCCACCTGCGGCGGCGTGTCGTCCTGTTACTACGGCACCGGCCGTACCGTCACCGCCACCGCACGTTTCAGTTGGTGATCGACGCGCGGCACCTGCGTGTTCGTGCAGGTGCCGCCAGCGCATGTCCAGCGAAGAGCCAGACCCGATGAAGAACCCCTATCGCATGCGCGTCCGGCAAGGACGCGCGACCACGCACAGCAGGCAGGCCGCATGAACCTGTGGCTGGGACTCGCCGGCACCTTGGCCGGCATCATTGGCGGACTGTTGTTGTATGTCGCTTCGCCACAGCAACAGCTGCGCGCCGCCGGGCCCTGGCCGACGCGGCATGCATGGTGGCCGGGCACGCTGCTGGTGCTGCTGTCACTGTTGGCGCTGTGGCCGCTGCTGGCGCCACTGGAAGCGATCACCACTTGGTTGATGCTGTTGATGCTGATGTGGTCGCTCGCCCCGTTCCTCGGGGCGTGGCGTGCACGCGTGCGCGCGGGACGGTCGGCATGAACGCGGTGAAACCGCGGCTGGAAAGCCGCCATTGGTTCGGCAAGACCTGTGCGGGCGTCATACTTGGGTTTGGCTTGGCCTTGGCGTTGTCGGGCCTGTTCGCGTGGCTGGGCCCTGACGGCATCAATGCCGGCGGTGGCAAGAACCAGTTCAACATGTGGCTGATGGCACCGATCTGGGCGACGGTGCTGTCCTTCGTCTACCTGTTCCGCGACAGCCTGCGTGCCTGGCTGTGGTTGGGTGCGGCCAATGTGCTGGGCTTCGCCGCGCTGTGGCTGGTGCGTGGAGTGATGTCATGAAGGTGCTTGCATGAAGATTCGCAGCGACATCATCAAGGTCTACAAGGACGTGCATATCTGGATTGGCATCGTCAGCGGGCTGATGCTGTTCATCGCTTTCTATGCCGGCTCGGTCACCATGTTCGAGAAGCCACTGGAGCGCTGGGCGACGCCGCCTTCCGCGTTGTCGCCGGCACCGTCACTGCAACAGGCCGACGCGCTGGTGGCCGCGGTGCTGGCCGAACATCCCAAGGCCGCATCGCGTTACTTCGTGTCGGTGCGCCCGCATGCCGATCAACCGGCGCGGGTGTACTGGCAGGAGCGCGCGCCCGGCCAGGGCCGTCGCCAGTTCACCGAGTACGGCGCCAGCTTCGCCGCCGACGGCAGCCTGCAGGTGGCACAGACACGCAAGGCACCGGTGGCGCAGCTGGTGGATACGCTGCACCAACTGGTCGGCCTGCCATTCCCGGACAAGATCGCACGGCCGATCATGGGCGCAGTGGCGATGGCGTATGCGGTTGCCCTGGTATCGGGCCTGATCGTGCTGCTGATCACCTTGAGCAAGGACGTGTTCGCGCTGCGCATCGGCAAGAACATCAAGCGCATGTGGCTGGATGCACACAACGCCTTGGGTCTGTTCAGCCTGCCGTTCCACATCGTCATCGCGCTGACCAGCGTGGTGTTCGCCTTCCATGACCAGTTCTACGATGCCCAGGGAGCGGTGGTGTATCCGCAAGGCATCGAGTGGAACGAGGAGCATGCCGAAGCGCCCGGAGGGGCCGCAGTGCTGCCGGCCGCCGAGTTGCTGCGCCGGGTAGAGCAGCAGTTGCCGGGCTTCGAGGTGCAGAGTTTCGGCTTCCAGAACAAGGGCGGCCATGTTGAAGCAACGGTAACCGGACTGGATATCCGCCATGGCACGCGTGCGCGGGTGTATGCCAGCACCCATCTGGATCCGTACAGCGGTGAGGTGGATGCGCATGACCTGCCTGGCCACATGGATGGCTGGAACAGCGCGGTCAATGCGTTCTTCGCGCTGCATTTCGGCAGCTTCGGTGGCAACCCGGTGCGTTGGTTGTACCTGCTGATGGGTCTGGCTGGCGCCGCCCTGTTCTACACCGGCAACCTGCTGTGGGTGGAATCGCGGCGGCGCAAGCGCAAGGGCGCGGAAACGCCGGTGCAGAAGCGTTCGGCCTGGGTGTTGGCCTGCCTGACGGTGGGCGTATCACTTGGCTGTGTGGCCGGCATATCGGCCAGCATCGCCGCGACCAAATGGTTGCCATCGCTGGTCACCGATCTGAAGGCC
The DNA here is from genome assembly GCA_032112995.1 of Stenotrophomonas sp. GTDB lineage: Bacteria > Pseudomonadota > Gammaproteobacteria > Xanthomonadales > Xanthomonadaceae > Stenotrophomonas. The sequence continues at coordinate 10,199 of DAMCTY010000055.1, forward strand.
TGGCACACCGGCATCTACTACGCGGTATTCGTCGCCGCTATCGCCTGGGCATTCCTGCGCGGTGCGCCGCGTGCTGCGGTGGAGCTGCTGTGGTTGAGTGCGCTGTGCACGCTGACGATTCCGCTGTCGAGTCTTGCCGGTGTACTAGGCGTCGCTGGCAGCTGGTACCACGCCGGCAGCTGGCCGGTGGACCTGACCGCGCTGCTGTCGGTGCCGGTGATGGTGTACATCGCGCGACGCACGCAGAGGCGCATGCAGCAGGGCCATACCGACAGTGTCTGGTCGCAGGGTAGTGCCGAGCCATGCTCGGCAGACGCCTTACCGGGAACCCCGTTGTAGGCGCGGCGTCAGCCGCGAAGCTGGCAATGCTGCAATCACCGAGGTGTCTGCTAGCTGACGGATCATCAGCTTCGCGGCTTATGCCGCTTGTGTCTGCCAGACGAGTAGATTGCGGTTGAGAGCGGAGTGCGGCAGCCCGTTACGACGCGGTGCGTGCAAGCACGTGTAGGAGTTGGGGCGCCGCACTCCAAACTCCCCTTCAGCCCGAACAGTTGATCGGATACGAGTCCGAACCGTACAAGCATGGGATCGGGGGAGCGCTCTCATTGTCAGCCTACAACAGGAGCCGATGATGAGCAGCTATGTGGGTATCGATGTCGCCAAGTTGGAGTTGGTGGTCCATGTTCTGCCGCAGGAGCAAGGCAGGATTTGTGCCAATTCAGCCGTCGGCTTGGCCGAGCTGGTGGCTTGGCTGCAGCAGATGCCGTGTCAGCGCATCGTCTTCGAGGCCAGTGGCGGTTATGAACAAGCCCTGCTCAAGTGCCTGAACCAGGCAAACCTGCCCGCTGTGCGCCTGTCCGCCCAGCGTCCACGGGAGTTGGCGCGTGCCTTGGGGGTAAAAGCGAAAACCGATGCCTTGGATGCCCGTGTGCTGGCCGTAGCGGCGCAGCTGCTGCCAGCAGCTGTAAGTGAGCCGTTGCCTGAAACAACGGCGATTTTGCGTGAATGGCTGCAATTGAGAAGCGCCCTTGTCGGCGAGCGCGATAGTCACCGCCGCCGTCTTCAGCAACTGCAGCATCCCCAGGTACAAGCCTTCCTGCTGGAGTGGATAGCCAAGCTCCAGGTGCAGATCAAGGACCTTGATAAGCTCTTGGCCAAACTTGTCAGGGACGAACCCACCCCGCTGGACAAGGCCCCCGGACAAGGCCCCCGGACAAGGCCCCATCCTGCGCGCGACATTGGCCGCGCGACTACCCGAACTGGGGCGACTGGATCGCCGACAGATCGCGGCCTTGGTGGGGCTGGCCCCGTACAACCGGGACAGCGGACGCTGGAGGGGCCAGCGCCGCATAGCCGGCGGAAGGGCTGACGTCCGCCGGGTGCTGTACATGGCCACTTGGTCAGCAATCCGGGGGGATGCAGCGCTGGCATCGTGCTACCAGCATCTAGTCGCCGCAGGTAAGCCTAAAAAGCTGGCTGTCACCGCCTGCATGCGCAAATACCTGACCAGGCTCAATGCCATGAAGCGCGACAACGCCCCTTGGCGGACGGGGGCCTAGGGACGACGCTCAAGACAGTTGACTCCTACCAGGGCTGATGGGCTGCGGGTAACGCCTCTGCCGAGCATGGCTCGGCACTACCGGTCACCTGGCGTGGCGCTTCATCAGTTCGAGCAGCAGTCCGGCTTCCTGTGTGCGCTTGGCCGGGTCCTTTTCCGCCACCACATGGTCACTCAGGTGCCCGGCCATCACTTCCATCATCAGCCCGTGCATCGCGCCCTTGGCGGCGGCGATCTGCACCAGTACGGCGTCGCAGTCGTCGCCGCTTTCCAGTGCCTGTTCCAGGGCCGCCACTTGGCCGGCAATGCGCCGTACCCGGGTCAGCAGCTTTTTCTTGTCGCGTTGGATATGAGCCATGACTGGCATCATATACCCCCAGGGGGTATAGAATCACCCCGTCCTTTTCCCGGCCCAACGTAATGCAACTCGACGCGCTCGCTCACTCCCGCCGCCACGGCCACGCCTTCAGCGAAGGCAACCCGATGGCAGAGAAGAACACCCGCCGGGCCATGGCGCTGACACTGGTGATGATGGTGGTGGAGATCGCTGGCGGCTGGTGGTTCAACTCGATGGCGGTGCTGGCCGACGGCTGGCACATGAGTTCGCATGCGCTGGCGTTGGGCCTGGCGGCGTTTGCCTATGCCTGTGCACGGCGCTACCGCGATGATCCTCGCTTCGCTTTCGGCACCTGGAAGATCGAGATACTTGCCGGCTTCACCAGCGCGATCCTGTTGCTGGGGGTGGCGGCGATCATGGCGTTCGAATCGATCCTGCGCGTATTCAAGCCCAGCGCGATTCACTATCAACAGGCGATCGCGATTGCTGTCGTCGGGCTCGCGGTGAACCTGCTATGCGCGTGGTGGCTGCGTGACCAACATGATCACCATCACCATCACCATCACCACGGGCACCACGCCCCTGCGCATGGTGATCATCACCATCACCACGATCTGAACCAGCGTTCGGCCTACCTGCATGTGCTGGCCGACGCGGCAACCTCGGTGCTGGCCATCATTGCCCTGCTGGGCGGGCTGTACTTTGGTGCCTCCTGGCTGGACCCATTGATGGGCATCGTGGGTGCGGTGCTGGTATCGGTGTGGGCCTGGGGCTTGATCCGGCAGACCAGCAGCGTGTTGCTGGACGCGGAGATGGATGCGCCGGTAGTTGCCGAGATCCGTGAGGCGGTGGAGCAGGGTGACGTACCCGCGCGCATCAGTGACCTGCATGTCTGGCAGGTGGGACGGGGCCGCTACGCCTGCGCGATGGAGGTGGTGACCGAGACCATGGTGGCGCCGGAAGTGTTCCATCGCGCCTTGGCGATCCACGAGGAGATCGTGCACGTGACTGTTGAGGTACGCAGTGCAGCCGCGCAGTAGTGCCGAGCCATGCTCGGCAGAGGCGTTACCGGGAAGCCGGTTGTGGGAATGGTGTCAGCCGCGAGGCTGGCAACGTTGCAATGAGCGATATGTCTGCAATCCGAGAGGTCTTCAGCTTTGCGGCTGACGCCGCTTGCATAAGCGCGGATGGATTGCGGGTGTAGCCCTTGCCGAGCCGGCTCGGCACTACCTGTTGCGCATCCTGGGTCAGATCACCCGCAGGGTGATGGCCTTCAGCACCGCGCGGGTGCGGTCGCGGGTGTCGAGTTTGTCGAGGATGGCCGAGACGTAGTTCTTCACCGTGCCTTCGGCCAGGAACAGGCTGCCGGCAATCTCGCGGTTGCTGTAGCCACCGGCCATCAACCGCAGCACGGCGACTTCCTTCTGGCTGAACAAGTCCTTGGGTGCGTCATCGGCGTGGTAGCGATAGCGCTGCCGCACCGGGTCGGTGCTCACCGGCTGCAGCAGGGTCTGGCCGGCGATGGCGCGCACGATGGCATCGTGCAGATCTTCCGGCGCGGCATCCTTCAACAGGAAGCCCTGCGCACCGGCTTCGGTGGCACGCAGCAGCAGATCGCTTTCGTCGAAGGTGGTCAGGAACACGCAGGGGGTCTGGTCGCCACGCGCACGCAGGGCTTTCAAGGCCTGGATACCGTCCATGCCCGGCATGCGGATGTCGGAAAGGATCAGCTGCACCGGCTGCTGGCTGAGTTGTTCGAGCAGGGCGTCGCCGCTGTCGGCTTCGAACACGATGCTCACGCCCAGTTGCTGCAGCAGGGCGCGCAGGCCGGCGCGGATCAAGGCCTGGTCATCGACCAGGGCAATGCGGGGGGATGCGTTCATGCCGGCAATTCCACACGAATCTGCAGGGCACCGGAAGCGGCACGCTGCAATTGCAGGCTGCCGCCCTGTTCGGTAACGCGCTCGCGCATGCCGGTCAGGCCGTTGCCGGCGCGTGGCGGGCCACGCAACTGGCCGTCGTCTTCCAGTGTCAGCAGCAGTCTGCCGTCAGCCTGTTGCAGATGTACATGCAGGATCCTGGCATCACTGTGGCGGGCGCTGTTGGTCAGCGCTTCCTGTACGCAACGCAGTAGCGTTTCAGCTTTGGCCGTATCAGCGATATGCACACCGTCATCGCGTTGCAGCTGCAGGCGCGGGCGCGGCAGCGGTGCGGCCAGGGCGTGCAGTGCGGTATCCATGTCGAGCTGGTCGCTGTCGCGCAGGCGTTGCACGACGGCGCGCAGGTCGCCCAGCAGTTCGGCCGACAGCTGTTCGCACAAGGCCAGTTCCGGCGGCGCATCGGTGTGCCCGGCCAATGTCCGCAAGTGCAGGCGCAGGGCGGTGAGCTTGTGCCCGGCGACATCGTGCAGGTCGCGCGACAGCCGCAGCCGTTCGGCATCGCGCGAGCTTTCGGCCAGCAGGGCGCGGGTGGCCAACAGGTCGGCGTTGACCAGTGCCAGCCGGTCGCGGGCCTGCTCGGCACTGCGCGCGTAGTGGGTGGTGAGCATGGCGAAGGCCTGGAAACCGGCGAAGATCAACACCACCAGGAGTGGATGCTCGTGGACGCCGCGCAGCACCAGGTACATGCCGACATTGACCACCAGCATGATGGGCAGCGCGGTGCGGGGTGCCCAGCTGCTGGCGACCTGGGCGGCCAGCATCACCAGCAGCGCTGGCGCCACGCCGCTGACGGCAGCCACCCGGACCAGACCCAGCGCAGCAGCGGTTTCGATCACCAGCAGCAGGCTGCGTTGCCAGCTTGGGCGGTCGTACACCGTTGCTGCGAGGAATGCTGCCAGGAACAGCAATGCGCAGGCCCAACGCCAGGGCACCAGGGCGTCCGGCCCAAAGCGCAGGGTGCTGGCCACCGCCAGCCAGGTAAGCAGCCCGGCCAGATTCAGGGGGTGCAGAAGGCCGCGCCAATGTGGGGTGCTGAATGCTTGCATGCACGCATGCTGGTCGCGGCGGTGGCCAAGGACAAGAGGGCAGACGCAGAAAGTGACTTCCGGCAGGGTCGATCAATGACCGGCGCAACTGCCGGCACCAAGCGGGACGCCGCAGGCTATGCACAGGCCGCAGCACCCCGCCGACGGCCACTACAGAGAACAGCGTCATGCCCGGATACTCCCTGATCGTTGCCTTGCATGTATTGGCCGGTGTGGTGTCGCTGATCAGTTTCTGGTCGGCGGCGCTGATGAAGAAAGGCTCGCCGCGCCATCGTGCAGTGGGCAAGGTCTACCTGGTGGCGATGGCGACCATTGTGGCCAGCTCGGTGCCGATCACGATCCAGTTCGCTTTCTTTCGCCAGCAGCCGTTGACGGCATTGTTCCTGGCCTACCTGATGGCCATCACCGGTAACGCCACCTGGTTGGCCTGGCGTGCGGTCACCGACAAACGTGACTGGAAAAAACTGGTGGCGCGCCCGGGCTGGCATCTGGCGCTGTGGCCGATGGTGGTGCTGGCGCTGGCCGTGGTGGCTACCGGCGTACAGCATCGGCAGGTATTGTTCTTTGGTTTTTCGGCGATTGGGTTGTGGGCTGGCTGGCGAATGGTGACCTTTGCCCGGCGTGGCCCAGCGCGCCCGGACTGGGCATTCCGCCAGCACTACCAATCCATGCTGGGTGCTGGCATTGCCACCCATGTGGCTTTCCTTGGCATAGGCATGCGCCCGGTGTGGCAATGGTTGCATAGCCACACCACGGTCCCGGCGTTGCTGATCGAGCTGTTCCCGTGGGCGGCGCCGCTGCTGGTGGCGCTGATTGCCGCGGCTTGGTTGAACCGCAAGTACGGTGGTCGGCGTGTGGCCAAGGTGGCGGGCAGTGCGGCGCAGTGAGCTTCTGGCGCTGCAGGATCCCGGGTGCGCTTCGCTTACCCGGGCTACAGAGCGCAGAAGCCGCCCTTGGGCGGCTTCTTGCATTGCAGTGCCATGGGCTGACTCAGACGTCGCCGCCGTCGGCCCAACCCTCGCCACTGCCGCGCTGGAAGACGCGGTCGGCGGGCTGCACGTCGCCGGCGGGCAGGTGCTCGGCATCGGCCAGGCGCGCGTAGATCGGGGTGAAGTCCGGTTCGGTCGCGGCCATCAGCTGCTCGAAGCCGTCGATGACGAAGTAGCTCTTCTGGAAGGTATCGATGCGGTAGCGGGTGCGCATGATCCGCTCCAGGTCAAAGCCAATCCGGTTCGGCGCGGCCGACTCCAGCGAGTACAGCGATTCACCCTTGGACGAGACGATGCCGGCGCCGTAGATGCGCAGGCCCTCGGCAGTGTTGATCAGGCCGAATTCCACCGTGTACCAGTACAGGCGGGTCAGGTTCTGCAGCGCGTCCGGGCCGATCGCGTGGGCTTTGACGCCGCCACGGCCGTACGCCTCCATGTAGTCGGCGAACACCGGGTTCATCAGCAGCGGCACATGGCCGAACAGGTCGTGGAACAGGTCCGGTTCGGCGATGTAGTCGATCTGGTCCGGGCGGCGGATCCACCAGGTCACCGGGAAACGGCGGTTGGCCAGGTGGTCGAAGAAATCGAGCTCGGGCAGCAGGCCTTCCACCCCGACCAAAGTCCAGCCGGTGGCCGCGCCCAGCACTTCGTTGAGCTGGTCGAAGCGCGGGATCATGTGCTCGCTCATGCCCATCTCGTCCTGGGCATCGAGGAACTCCTGGCAGGCGCGGCCAACCAGCAGCTCGCGCTGGCGCTGGTACAGGGTGCTCCAGGTGGCGTGGTCGTCGGCGCTGTAGCTGTCCCAGGGCTGCTCCACCACCGCCGTGGTATAGACCGGCACATACCCCTTGTCGGTCTGTTGGTGTTCGACGCGGCGCGGGTTGGCTTCCATGGCGGCAGCTCCTTCGGGAATAAGTAACCGCATGGTAGGAAGCCTGTCGCGCAACAGGTGTGCGTAATTGCGCTGCCAGCCAGTTCTGACGCAATATTGTTGCGTCCATTCAATGGTGCGGAGCAACAAAGATGGCGTCTGTGAATCTTGATCGCACGGATCTGCGGCTTCTTGTCGAAATCCAGCAGCATGGCCGCGCCACCAATGCCGAATTGGCGGCACGGGTGAACCTGTCGGCCTCGGCTTGCCTGCGGCGCGTGCAGCGGCTGGAGGCGGAGGGGGTGATCGTGGGCTATGGCGCACGCCTGGAGCCACGCGCCATCGACCTGGGCCTGCAGGCCTTCGTGCGCGTACAGCTGTCCAAGCACGGCCAGGCGGCGATCGACCACTTCGTGCAGGCGGTGCAGCTATGGGATGAGGTGGTGGCCTGCCATGCGCTGACCGGCGACATGGACTATCTGCTGCAGGTCTATGTGCGCGACCTGGACCACTTCTCGGCCTTCCTGCTGGACAAGCTGCTCAATGCGGCGGGCGTGGCCGACGTCAATTCCAGCTTCGTGCTGCGCACGGTGAAGGAGTTCCGCGCGCTGCCGTTGTCGCAGCTGGGGCGGTAGTGATCTTGCTTGGGCTTTAAAGCCCATCGCCCGCGTGGCGGGAGAGGGGTTGGGGTGAGGGCGCTTTGTGCTTCAGCTTGCAGGAGCGGTGTAAGTCGCGAAGCCGACAATCTGCAGCGCCATCAGCTTCGCGGCTGACGCCGCTCCCAAAAAAGATGCGGTAGCCCTGCTGTTGATCATCAACGCGCAGGTGCGCTGCAGTCCTTCTCGACGCCGCGCAGCTTTTCGATACGGCTGCGGCTGTCCTGGCAGCGCTGGTGGGCTTCGGCCTGTGCGGCGGCGGCACGTGCATCGGCATTGCGCGCGGTTGCCGCGCGGGCCTGCTGCAGGCGGGCGACGCCGGCACGGATCTGCGGCATTGCCGCCATTGCGGCCTTTTCGCCTTCCAGGATGGCGCGGCCGCGCTGTTCAAAATCGGCGGCGCCGATATCCAGCACGGCGGGGCGGATCACCACGTCGGCGCGGGCCAGTTCCTGCTCGCCCAGGCGCTGGCCCATGATGGTGATGGACTGGTTCACCGCGCCCAGCAGGCCACTCGGGCGCTGGCCGGTGGCGCGGCTGGAGATATCCACGGCGATAACGAACTCGGCCCCCAGCTGCTTGGCGGCATCCACCGGCACCGGGCTGACCACGCCGCCGTCGACAAAGCTCTTGCCGCCAATGATGACCGGCTCGAACACGCCGGGGATGGAACTGGAGGCACGCACCGCCTGGCCGACATTGCCGCGCACGAACACCGCGCGTTCGCCGGTTTCCAGCTGGGTGGCGACTGCGGCGAACGGCTTCTTCAGCTGCTCGGCCGGCTTGTTGCCGACCTGCGTGTTGACGTAGTCCTGCAGCTTCTGGCCCTGGATCAGGCCGCCGGAAAACAGGCGGATATCGCGGATGCTGGCCTCATCCAGCGCTACCGCCTTCTGCTGCATCTGGAAGGCGTTCATGCCGCTGGCATACAGCGCACCGACCACGCTGCCGGCGCTGGTGCCGGACACCACCACCGGCTCGAAGCCGTTGGCTTCCAGCATCTTGATCACGCCGATATGGGCGAAGCCCTTGGCCGCACCGCCGCCCAAGGCCACGCCGATCTTGACCGGCTTCACCGGCGTGCTCGGCTGCACTGCCGCTGCTGTCGGCGGGGTGGGCTTGGTGTTCTCGCCGCCACAGGCTGCCAGCAGACCGAACAGGGACAGGGACAGCAGCAGACGGGCGTTGCGCGCTTTCATGATGAACAGGCGGTGGGAGGAAAGGGCGCCAGCATAGCGCTTTGCACCGGCATGGGGCGGGGAGCGGCGATAGGCGGTTCATTCGCGGCTGCAGCTGCCGGCCTCAGAAGGCAACTGTCAGCATCATCGTCTCGGTCGATGCCCTGTAGACATAGATGGCATCGAACACGATCAGCAGCCAGAGCAAGCCGCCGACCAGCAGCCAGCACCCGTTGGCCAGGCTCAGGCGGCGGTTCTGGCGGGCGCTCGGGTCGCCGCAGGCGATGTTGGCCGCGCGCTGCGCCTGCACCATGGCCACAATCTGGGCCGCCCATGGCAGCAGGGTCAGGGCGAAGGCGAGCTGGGCTGACAGCAGTGGTTCTGGCAGCCGGCTGACGACGTGCATCAGGATTACCGTGACCACGTACAGCGTGGCCCAGGCGCCGGGCGACCAGCGATGCCGGCTGTGCTGGTCCTGCAGCCGTTGGTCGATGGCGCGGTTGAGGCTGTGGGCAAAGAAGATCGCGAACAGGGAGCGCCACACCGGGTAAAGGCGTTGCCCGCTGTCGATGCCGTAGCGTTTCCAGTGGCGCCAGAACCAATACAGCGAATACATGCCCAGGGTGGCGAGGGACAGCAGCACCAGCTTGGTGGTGGAAACCACATAGAACGGTGGCAGCGGTTGCGTCGCTGGTGCCGACGTCAGCGCTACCTGCGTGGGCGCATAGACGTTGTTGTCGACAAGCTCTGATCCATCGTCCGACATGGATTCCTTCCCTGGAAACAGGAGCCGCAGTATGGGCTGGGGGGTGTTGCCGGGCAATTTGCCGACGGCACGCTTGCTGCAGGAAGAGGCGGCCGGCAGTACACGCGTGCTGATCTTCGCCAGCCAGCCGCCGGGCGCGGGCGCGCAATCCGCTGCCGGTGAGCAACACAAAGGCGCGGCCGGCATGCAGGGCCGCGCCTTTGTCCATCACTCAGAAGTTGTTGTCACCATCCAGGATCCGGCCCAGCCCGCCCAGCACCGAGCCCTCGCCGCGGCTCTGGCCGCCGCCCTGCGGCGCGGCGGCGTACATGCGGCCGGCTAGGCGCGAGAACGGCAGCGATTGCAGCCAGACCTTGCCCGGCCCGGTCAGGGTGGCCAGGAACACACCTTCGCCACCGAAGAACATGCTCTTCAGGCCGGCTACGCGACGCACGTCCATATCCACGCCGGCGTGGTAAGCCACCACGCAGCCGGTATCCACGTCGATGCGTTCGCCTGCGGCCAGCTCACGCTCAACCACGCAGCCACCGGCGTGCACGAACACCCAACCATCGCCTTCCAGCTTCTGCATGATGAAGCCCTCGCCGCCGAACAGGCCGGTCATCACCTTGCGCTGGAAATGCACGCCCACCTGCACGCCACGCGCGCCCGCCAGGAAGCTGTCCTTCTGGCAGATCAGCTTGCCGCCGTGCTGGTCCAGCTTCATCGGCAGCACCGTGCCGGGGTAGGGCGCGGCAAAGGCGACCTTGGCCTTGCCGTGGCCGGTGTGGGTGTACAGGGTGGCAAACAGGCTTTCGCCGGTGATGACCCGCTTGCCGGCGCTGAGCAGCTTGTCCATGAAGCCGCCGCCCTGGCCCTCGTGGCGGCCGTCACCAAATACGGTGTCCATCTGTACCGCCGAATCCTTGAACATCAGCGCACCGGCCTCGGCAATCGCGCTTTCGCCCGGGTCGAGTTCGATTTCCACGAACTGCATCTCATGCCCGACGATGCGGAAATCGATATCGTCGGCACGGTTGCCCCGGCCACCCACCGGCGGCGGCATCGGTGGCGGCGCGGCCTGGCCGCCGAAATCGGCGATCTCGGTCACTGCCTGCCAGCCCTGCATGCCCTCGCGCCAGGCCAGTGCCTGGCGGCTGCCCTGGGCAAACCGGCGGGCAGCCTCGTCGTCCAGCGGGCCGACGCGGTCGGACTGGCCGGGAATATGGAAATACCAGTGGGTCATGACGGTGTGCCTGGGCGGGAAAGAAGCCCCAAGTCTAAGCGTGGCAAGGCCTTCACGCCGCTGACAGGCGTCATCCCGCTGAATACCTGAACGATTGCGATACGAATGTTGTACTGCAACAATTCCCTGCTAGGCGCAGTTCCCCATTCCTCCTCAACAGGCCCTTCTCCGCCATGTCCCCGACTCGTTCCGTCCGCCGCCGTCTGCCGGCTGCGCATCCGCTGTTTGTCGCCGTTCTCGCTGTACTGCCACTCACCGCTGCCGCGCAGGATGCGACCCCGGCCCAGAAGGAAGCCGCCACGCTGGACGCGGTGAAGGTCACCGCCGCGCGCAAGGTGGAGAACATCCAGGATGTGCCGGTGTCGATCAGCACGGTCAGCGGCGAGAAGCTCGACGCGCTGGCCTCCGGTGGTACCGACGTGCGTTACCTGTCCGGTCGCGTGCCGAGCCTGAACATCGAATCCTCGTTTGGCCGTGCCTTCCCGCGCTTCTACATCCGCGGCTACGGCAACACCGATTTCCGTCTCAACACCTCGCAGCCGGTCTCGCTGGTGTATGACGACATCGTTCAGGAAAACCCGATCCTCAAGGGCTTCCCGATCTTCGACGTGGAACAGGTGGAAGTGCTGCGCGGGCCGCAGGGCTCGCTGTTCGGCCGCAACACCCCGGCCGGTGTGGTCAAGTTCGACTCGGTGCGCCCGTCGCAGGAGTTTGAAGGCTACGGCAAGGTCGGCTACGGCAGTGACAACCTGTGGAACGTGGAAGCGGCCGTCGGCGGCGCGCTGAGCGCACGCTGGTCGGCACGTGTGTCGGCCTTGTACCAGCGTCGCGACGACTGGGTTAAGAACACGGGTACCGGCCCGAATGACGGCCTGGAAGGCTATGACGAGTCGGCTGTGCGCGCACAGTTCCTGTACGAAGGCGACAACTTCGAGGCGCTGCTGGGTGCACACACGCGTCACCTCAACGGCACCGCGCGTCTGTTCCGCGGCAACATCTTCAAGAAGGGCAGCAACGATTTCGTGCCTGGCTTTGATGAGAACAAGGTGTCGATCGATGGCCTGAACCACTCCGAGCTGGACAGCAGCGGTGCCAATGCGCGCCTGAGCTGGGACCTGGGCAACTACAAGCTGTCCTCCATCACCGGTTACGAGACCGTGGACACCTATAGCGTTGGTGATATCGACGGCACCTCCGGCCCGTACTTCACTGCCGAGGTGCCGTTTGCCTCGGAAACCGCCGACGGCATTCCCAGCCACTCGCAGTGGACGCAGGAACTGCGCTTGGAATCGCAGAACGACGGCCCGCTGAACTGGCAGACCGGCCTGTTCTATTTCAAGGAAGACTACGATGTCGACAGCTTCAGCTACGACACCACCAATGGCAGCAAGCAGGATGGCTTCCAGCGCATCAACCAGACCAATGATGCCTGGGCGGTGTTCGGCGGCCTGACCTTCCAGGCTACCGACAAGCTGGAACTGCGCGCCGGTGCGCGTTACACGGTGGACAAGAAGGACCTGACGGTAAAGGAATACTGGAACACCGGCTTCTCGCCGTGCGTGTTGTCGGCCAAGTGTGACCTTGCCGGCTTGCTCGCCGCGCAGCAGGCCGCCTTCGCCGCAGGTGATGCGGTCGATCCCTATCTGTCGGCGTCCACCAAGGACAAGAAGTTCAATTGGGACTTCTCGGCGACCTATGCCGTCAATGACCGCGTCAACGTCTACGGTCGTGTCGCCACCGGTTTCCGTGGTAGCTCGATCCAGTCCGCCGGTGCCTTCAACGACAAGACCGTGGCCGATCCGGAAACCGTGCTGTCCTTCGAAGCGGGCGTAAAGGCCGACTTCTGGGACAACCGTGCGCGCCTGAACGCCAGCGTCTACCACTACCGGGTCAAGGACCAGCAGCTCACCGCCGTGGGTGGTTCCACCGGCAATGCCAACATCCTGCTCAACGCTGACAAGAGCGTGGGCCAGGGCTTCGAGCTGGACCTGCAGGCCTACCTCACCGACAACCTGCTGGTCACCCTGGGCAGTGGCTACAACCACACCGAAATCAAGGACGCTGACCTGAGCGTGGCCGGTTGCATGTCCTGCACCGTGACCAATCCGCTGGATGCCAATGGCAAGGTGCTGATCAACGGCAACTCGCTGCCGCAGGCGCCGGAGTGGACCCACAACATGACCGCCCGTTGGTCGCTGCCGCTGGCCGATGGCGCACAGTTCTACGTGTTCACCGACTGGGCTTACCGCAGTGAAGTGAATTTCTTCTTGTACGAGTCCAAGGAGTTCACCGGCAAGTCGCTGCTGGAAGGCGGCCTGCGCGTGGGCTACCAGTGGAACGACGGTGACTACGACGTGGCACTGTATGGCCGCAACATCACCAACCAGATCCGCGCCACCGGCGGCATCGACTTCAACAACCTCACCGGCTTCATCAATGAGCCGCGCCTGTGGGGTGTGGAGTTCAAGACCCGCTTCTAAGCGCAGGCTTGTGAGTTGAACGCGAAAGGCGCGGAGCAATCCGCGCCTTTCGCCTTTCTGTAGCGCCGAGCCATGCTCGGCAAAGAAATATGGCAGGTGTAGTGCCGAGCCATGCTCGGCAAGGGGCCTTACCGCTGAAACTCCTGCCGAGCATGGCTCGGCACTACCGGGTCAGCGCAATGCCTCATGCAACACATCGAGCAGCTGCTCGTTGTCATCGCCGCGCTGTTCCCAGTACATGATGCCGCCCAGGCCCTGCTGCTTGACGTAATCGGCCTTGATCCGCAGCGACTGCGGATCGTCGTAACTGACCATGCGCCGCTCCTTGGCATTCCACAGCCACGGCACCTGTGCCTCCTCGTCCCAGTGGCGTTCCCAATCGGCTGCGTTGAGGCGGGTGTGGACGATGTCGCGCCAGGTGATGAAGCCGCCTTCGCTGGTGAACTTCTGGAAGCGGCCGTTGTTGTCGCTGCCCACATCGCCAAAGGTGCGGCCGTAGAACGGCACACCGACGTTGATCTTCCCGGCCGGCACGCCAGCATCGAGGAAGTATTTCACCGCATCCACGGTGGTGCGGCCCTGCGGCGTGGCCAGGGAGGAGCGCTGGAAGCCGGAATGATGGCCGGTGGTCTTGGTCAGGCTGCCGTAGAAGTCGTAGGTCATCAGATTGATCCAATCCAATGAATCAGCGATGCGCGGCAGTTCCAGGCCCTCGGCGGCGCGGCCTTCGGCGGCGGCGATGGTCAGCAGGTAGTGGCGCTTGCCGTCGCCTTCGCGGTCCAGGCGGGCGCGCAGTTCTTCCAGCAGCACGGTGAAGTTGTGGCGGTCATCCGGGCTGTGGCTGATGTCGGCATCGCCCAGCGTCGGGTATTCCCAGTCGATGTCCAGGCCGTCGAGCTTGAACTGGTGCATCAGTGCAACGCTGCTGTCGATGAAGCGTGCACGCGCCGGCGCCGTGGCGGCTGCTTCGGAGAAGTTGCCCGCGCCCCAGCCGCCGATCGACAGCACGATCTGCAAGGACGGGTTGTCAGCGCGCTTGGCGACGACCGCGTGCAACCGTGCGGGGTCCACGTTCTGTGGCAGATAGACACTGCCGTCGGGCTTGACCACGGCGAAAGCGAAGTTCACCACGTCCAGTTTCTGCGCCGACAGCTGCAGCGGTGCCGGGCTGTCCATCACATAGCCGATCAGGCGTGGGGGCTGGGCCTGTACAGCGAAGGGCAGCAGGGCAGCAAGCAGCAGTGCCTGCAGCCGGCGTGGTCGAAGCAGAGTGGGCATGAGAGGTCCCCCAGGGAAAGGACACCGGACTGTACCCGGATACGCGTCACAAAGCGCCCAGCTGTGACGTTGGAAACCATCGCGCCCCTGTAGAGCCGAGCCATGCTCGGCTGGAGCGTTACCGATACTCCAGCAGCGCGTCGTGCAGGGACGGCATAGGCCGCAGTGCCGAGCATGGCTCGGCACTGCCCAAGGTCGGTGGGGCTTTCGGGCAAGCCTCTGCCGAGCATGGCTCGGCACTACATGTGCTGCTGCCTAGCGGGCTTCGGGGATGTCCGACGTCAGTGCGGCGGTCTCTGCGGCGCAATCGCGCGGCATCGGCAGGTTGAGCGTGCGTGCATGCGCCAGCTCTGCGCGGGCCTTGGCCAGGTCAGCGACAAACCCGGGGTTGTCATGCAGCCGCGCGACGGTTGCCGCGCCCATGAACTGGCCCTGTTGCACGTCGCTATACCAATGCACGTTGCAGACCAGGCGGCTGTGGCCGTAGTTGCGGCCGCGTTCGATCAAGGCGGTGGCGTGGTCCGGATCGATTTCCGACAGGATCAAGGCCCAGGCCCAACCGATGGAGGTATGGCCGGAGGGGTAGGAGCCGCTTTTGCGCAGGCCCTCCTCATCGTCGGGGGTGCAGGTCGGCGCATTGTTGACCATGAACGGGCGCGGCCGCTGGTAATGGTTCTTCGCCGCCTTGGTGGCCGCGCTGGCATCGATGCGGCTGCGCTCCAGCAGGCGATACAGCACCGGCGTGGTCTTGGCGGTGACCGCAACGCCGAGCGCGCAGCTGAACTGGTCGGCGCCGGCGGGGAAGCTGAGATCGGCGTCGGTGTGGGCCTGCACGAAACGTGCGCTGTCGCGCATGGACAGCGCCTGGTTGGCGACGGCGTCGTCCAGCTGTGCCGATGCCGAGCCGGGCGCCGGTGGGGCTGGACTCAGCGCCAGGCTGTCGGGGATGGCCGCACCGACCAGGTAGCCGGTCACCGGGGTGCTGGTGTCCTTGCCGGTGCTGGACGTGTGGGTGGGGGTGCTGGAGCAGGCGCTGAGCGCAGCGCCCAGGACAAGGGCGGCGCCGAAGCGCAGCGGGGAATCGAATAAAGACATTGTGACGACAACGGGATTGCAGGAGCGGGCAGGCATCATCGCACCAACCGCCATCAGGAGGCACAGCGGCCTTGCCGCCTGTCTTGCGCTGATGTCACCCCCCTCCCTTGCGCGCAGGGGAGGGTCGGGGAGGGGTGCTTTTCGCGGGAATTCCGGGCGGTAGTGGAGCGCACGCACGCCAAGCGACCCCCTCCCAGCCTCCCCCTTGGCTTGCGCCAAAGGGGAGGGGCAAAAGCAGCTCGGGCTTTTTGCAGCGCAGCGGCAAA
>DAMCTY010000056.1:0-14058 GCA_032112995.1 Stenotrophomonas sp.
GGCCAGATCCTGGCGGTGACCTTCACCGACGCCGCCACCCAGGAACTGCGCAAGCGCATCCGCGAGCGCCTGGAACTGGCCGCGCGCGTGGTCGACAGCCATCCCGCAGAGGATGACAGCCCGGAAACCACGCTCACCCGCGCCATCCTGCAACGCCACCTGCAGCAGGGCAGCGAGAGCGCCGCGCAGCTGGGTCGGCGCCTGCGCATTGCCGCCGAAGAAACCGACCTGGCGTCGATCTTCACCATCCACGGCTTCTGCACCCGCGTGCTGGGCGAATACGCACTGGAAAGCGGCCACACCTTCGCCGCGCCGGAGCTGCTGGCCAATACCCGTGCGCTGCATGACGAACTGGCAGCCGACCTGTGGCGCCTGCACGCAGGGCAGGGCGAGCACCTGGAGGCGCTGCTTGGACTGTGGAAAAGTCCCGATGCATTGGCCCGCGATCTGCCCGCCCTGGCCGCCGAGCTGCCGCTTTATCCACAGCCGCCGCAAACTCTGCTCGAAGACCCGCGCCACTTCCGCGACGGCGCGGCACAGCGCCTTGCTGCTGGCATCGCCGAGCATGGCGACACCTATCTGCAGCAGCTGCGTGGCGCACTGGAAGGCGGCATCCTCAACAAGTCCAGTTACAAGTCCGACTGGATCGAGCCGCTGTTCCAGCAACTGCTGCAGTGGAGCCGGCACCCGGACCCGGGCGCCGAACTGGACGAACGTCTGGAGCGGCTGACGCTGGAGGCGCTTACCGCCAAGACCAACAAGGCCAAGGCAGGCAGCACCCCAAAATCGCCGTTGCAGCTGATGATCGCCGATTACCTGCAGTCGCTGGCGCAGGTGACGCAGTGGCAGCGCCAGCAGTCCATCGTGCTCCTGCACCAGCTGCGCGGCGAGGTACGCCAGCGGCTGGCCCAGCTCAAACAGCTGCGCCGCCAGCAGACCTACGACGACCTGATCGACAACGTCGCCAACGCCTTGCATGGCCCGCATGGTGCACACCTGGCCGAACGCCTGCGCGCGCAGTACCGCTTCGCCCTGGTCGACGAGTTCCAGGACACCGACCCGCGCCAGTGGGACATCTTCCGCCGTGTGTTCGCCGCCGATGATGGTGATGCCGCGCTGTTCCTGATCGGCGATCCCAAGCAGGCTATCTACGGTTTCCGTGGTGGCGACGTGCACACCTATCTGCAGGCCAAGGCATTGGCTGAAGCCGCGCCGGCACTGGACCGCAATTTCCGCTCACGCCCCGGTGTGCTGCGCGCGATCCAGGCGCTGTACGACAACGCCGGCCCCGAAGCCTTCCTCGACGAGCGCATCCAGTTCGAGCCGGTATTGCCGGGCAGCAAGCGCAGCGACGCCGATTACCTGTTCGACGGCAAGGCCGCGCCGGCCCTCACCCTGCAGCTGATTGCAGGCGACGCCGACGGCAAACCGCTGAAAGCCGACGCCTCGCGCGATGCCGCCACCGCCGCCTGCGTGGCAGATATCCACAGGGTGCTCAGCGCCGCCCGCGAAGGCCGCGCGCTGGTTGATGGCAAGCCGGTGCAGCCGGGCGATATCGCCGTGCTGGTGCGCTCGCACAAGGAGGCCTCGCGCGTGCAGCAGGCCCTGGCCGCGCTCGGCATTCCGGCCGTCGCCGCAGGCAAGCAGAGCCTGTTTGCCAGTACCGAGGCGCATGAACTGCGGCTGCTGTTGCTGGCCCTGCTGCAACCGGCCGACGAAGGTCGCCTGCGCGCCGCCCTGGCCACGGTGCTGCTGGGCGAAAGCGCCGCCGCCATCGCCGCGATGGAGCACGAGGGCGAACAACAGCGCCTGCACCAGGAGCGCCTGGTGCAATGGCGCGAACGCTGGCAGCGTGGTGGTGTGTTGGCCCTGCTGTCGGACCTGTGCGCCGAACAGGCCGAACGCCTGTTGCTGCTGATTGACGGCGAGCGCCGCCTGACCAACTACCTGCAGCTGGCCGAAGCCCTGCAGGAAGCCAGCAATCGCAGCATCGGCCTGCATGGCTTGCTGGACTGGCTGCAGACCCAGATCGCCCACGCCGACGAAGGCGACGAAGCGCAGCTGCTGCGGCTGGAATCGGATGCCCGCCGCGTGCAGATCATCACCCTGCACAAGAGCAAGGGCCTGGAATACCCGCTGGTCTACCTGCCCTTTGTGGGCATCGCCACCAATGCGCCGGACAGCAGCAACCACCGCACCGTGCATGACGGTGAGCAACGCGTACTGCACTGGAAGATCGACAAGGAAGACCCGGCCTGGAAGGCCGTCGGCCAGCAGGTCAGTGACGATGAAGAGGCCGAAACCGCGCGCCTGCTCTATGTCGGCCTGACCCGCGCCGAACATGCCTTGTGGATAAGTGGCGGTGCCTTGACTGGCCTGGCCAGCTCGCGTCTCGGGCCGATGCTGCAGGGCTTGCCCGAGCACGCCGACATCCAGGTGATCGAAGGCGAGAGCGCTGCGCTGCCCGCGCGCCTGCCGCCCGAGCGCGAGCAGGCCTTGCCGCCGGTGCGCGAGGTACGCCGCAGCGTGCCGCACGATTGGTGGGTGTACAGCTTCACCCAGCTTGCCCATGCCGAAGGCGGCCACGACACCGCCGCGGCCGCCACGGAGGACAGCGGCGGCGCCGCCGACGAACCGGCGCAGGTCGATGTGGATGCCGAGCCGGCCACCGAAGCCGCAGCTGCACAACCGGAAGTATTCGATCCGCGCTTTGCCGGCAGCCGCTTCGGCAACGTGCTGCATGCCGCGCTGGAGAACGTCGACTTCGGCA
This sequence comes from Stenotrophomonas sp., assembly GCA_032112995.1. Taxonomy (GTDB): domain Bacteria; phylum Pseudomonadota; class Gammaproteobacteria; order Xanthomonadales; family Xanthomonadaceae; genus Stenotrophomonas. The sequence goes on from DAMCTY010000056.1 coordinate 2,771, forward strand.
TCTGGCGTGATTGGCAGCCCGGCGGACAGGCACCCGAAGGACAGGGCGAGATCATCGCCAAGGCAATGCGCGCCGATGGCTATATCGACGAAGAGATCGAAGACGGCGTAGCGCTGCTGACCGAGCTGATCGGCCAGACCCTCACCGTCACCCTGCCCGAGGGCGGTGCCCTGCATTCGCTGGGCGAAGGCGAGCGTCGTGCCGAAATCGAGTTCCACTTCGCCATGCAGCCGACTACGGTGCCGGCCCTGCTGCGCGTGCTGCATGCCCACGGGGTGGTACGCGGCCGCAACGGCTTCGGCCTGCGCCGTCAGTTGGAAGGACTGATGACCGGCAAGATCGACCTTACCTACGTCCGCGAAGGGCGTTGGTATGTGCTGGATTACAAATCCAACCGGCTGCCCGATTACGCCCCGGTGCAGCTGGACGCGGCCATGCGCCATAGCGAGTACGACCTGCAGGCGCTGATCTACACCGTGGCGCTGCATCGCTGGCTGCGCTTCCGCATCGGTGCTGGTTACGACTATGCGCGGGATTTCGGTGGCATCCGCTACCTGTTCTGCCGTGGCCTGGATGCAACGCGTCCGCAGTCGCCGGGCCTGTACGCGCACAACTTCGCACCGGAGCTGGTGCATGCGGTGGATGAATTGTTTGCCGGTGGCCGCGACGGCCATGCGGCCTTGTTGGCACGACTGGGAGGCGAGGCATGAGCCTGCTGGCCGCATTGAACAAAGCCGGCGTCCTGCGCGCGCTGGACCACGCCCTGGCGCAGAGCCTGCGGCGGCTGGATACGGAGACTCCGGACGCGGTGCTGGCCGCGGCTGCGCTGGCGTCGCTGGCGGTATCGCAGGGCCATGCCGGCTTTGATCCGACCCAGCCGCAGCGATTGGTGGATGCCGGCGTGGAATGGCCGGCTGCCGACGCGTGGATTGCACAGCTGGAGGCATCCAAGTGGATATCCACAGCTGTGGATAACCGCGTGGAGTCGCCGCAGGCGCCCTTGGTATGGGAGAACGGGCTGCTGTATCTGCGTCGGTATCGCGAATACGAGCGCCGCTTGGCGAGCGGTTTGCAGAAGATCGGGCAGACGCCGGTTGCGGGTGGTGATGTGGCTGGCTTGGCAGCGGTGTTTGCTCGGTTGTTCCCGGGGCAGGCGGCCCCTGAAAACCAGCAGGCAGACCTGTTCGACGCACCCTCACCCCAGCCCTCTCCCGGAGGGAGAGGGGGCAACAGCCCTGCAGCCGAGTTGGACCACTCCCTTCTCCCGCCTGCGGGAGATCAAAGGGCCTGTCCCCGCGAAGGCGGGGATGCCCGAAGGGCGGAAGAGGATAGGGCTCCAGACCACCAAGCCCGCGCCGCCGCCACCGCCCTGCGCCACAACCTGCTGCTGGTCACCGGCGGCCCCGGCACCGGCAAGACCACCACCATCACCCGCCTGCTGGTGCTGCTGGCCGCGCAGGCGCAGGCCGCAAACCAGCCCGCGCCGCGCATCGCCCTGGCCGCGCCAACCGGCCGCGCCGCCGAGCGCATGGCCGAAAGCCTGCGCCACGCCCTGCAGAAACTGACCGCCACCGGCATCGACAGCACCCTGTGCGAACAGCTGCCCAGCACCGGCACCACCTTGCACCGCCTGCTCGGCGTGATTCCGGATTCGCCGCGTTTCCGCCACCACGCCGACAACCCGCTGCCTTATGACGTCATCGTGGTTGACGAAGCCTCGATGATCGACCTGCCGCTGATGACCAAGCTGGTCGAGGCCATCGCGCCCGGCACCCGTCTGGTGCTGCTCGGCGATCCGGACCAGCTGCCCTCGGTGGAAGCCGGCGATGTGCTCAGCGCCATCCTGCGAGCCGCCGGCGATGGTCAGCGCACGACGGTTACGGATGCGGATGCACTGCGCCCGCTGCTGGGCGAATTGCCCGCCGACGCCGTGGAAACCAACCCCAAGCACTTCGCCGGTGCCCGCGTGCAGCTGCAGCGCGGCTATCGGCAGAGTGAAGCCTTGCAACTGGCACCGCTGGCCAGCGCCATGCGCGGCGGCGACGCGGTGCAGACCTTGCAGCTGCTGCGCGATGCGCAACTGACCGGGGTGCACTTCCACGAAGGCGATATCGACCCCCTGCAGGCCTGGCGCGAGCCGCTGCAGCAGTACTGGCAGGCCCTGGCCGACGCCGCCACGCCGGCCGATGCGCTGGCGCTGGCCGGGCGTATGCGCCTGCTCACCGCCGTACGCGAAGGCCCACAGGGCGCGCGTGGCCTCAATGCCCGCATCGAGGAATTGCTGGGGGGCAATCGTGGCCGCACGCTGGGCCCGGGCTGGTTCCACGGCCGCCTGCTGATCATTGGCGAAAACAGCTATCGGCACCGCCTGTTCAACGGCGATGTCGGCATCTGCCTGCGCGATGGCAGCGGCATCAGCGCCTGGTTCCCCGGCGACGACCCCGCCAACCCGCGTGCCTTCCACCCAGCGGCGCTGCCGCTGCACGAAAGCGCGTTCGCGATGACTGTGCACAAGGCGCAGGGCTCTGAATTCGACCAGGTCTGGCTGCAGCTGCCACGCCGCGACAACCGTGTGCTCAGCCGCGAGCTGCTGTACACCGGCATCACCCGCGCCCGTAACGGCCTGCACATGGCCGGCAGCGCCGAGGTCATCGAGGCCGCCCTGGCCCGCCACGCCAGCCGTTGGTCAGGCCTGGCACAACGGCTTGCGCCGTAGTCGCGTAGCCCGGGTAAGCGCAGCGCACCCGGGAGGCGGGGCTCTCGGCGTCTGTCAGGCGGCCAGCCAACAGCCCCGGGTGCGCTGCGCTTACCCGGGCTACGGTGTTGCGCCAAAGGGAGGGGGCGCAGCGCTTGTCTCCCTCCCTTTCGCCGTAGGCGAAGGGGAGGGCCGGGGAGGGGTTGGCTCTGCAGCCTTTGCTTTCCCCAACAGCCCCGCCTAAAAAGACCCGATCACAGAACACCGCAAGGACGCCCATGAAAGCCCTGATCGCCACAACGCTGCTGCTGGCCCTGACCGCCTGCAACAAGGACGCCCCCGCCAGCGCCACGCCCGAACCCAACCCGGCGGCGGCCAGTACCAGCGCCGATGACATCCGTTCCGCCCGCGCCTTCCTCAGCCACATCTACGCCGGCTACCACCCGGATGCCGGGCTGGACGCCATCCTGCCCGACGAAGAGGTCTACACACCGGCGCTGATCGCTGCGATGCAGGCCAATAGCGACGCGTACGCCGGCGAAGTCGGCTATCTGGACGGCGATCCCCTCTGCGACTGCCAGGACACCGCCCAGGACCTGCGCCAGCTCAGCTTCGACATCCAGCCACTGGCAGATGGTCAGCTCCGCGCCAGCACCCAGCTCGGCGATGCCCAGCAGCCCTTGCAGTTGCAGTTGACCCTGCAACGCCAGGGCAGCAGCTGGCGCGTCGCCGATATAGCCAGCCCGCGTGCGCCCAGCCTGTTGCAGGCGCTGGAGCGCGATACCGCGACGGCGACGGCGACGAAAAGCGTCAAGCCTTGAGGTGAAAGTGGCGGTACAAAGGCGTTGCATCTCGCCAGTTGCGTCCAGTCGACGTGCGGATCAGCGCAACTTCCGTGCTTCGCACAAGGTTTGAAGTCACTGTAGCCCGGGTAAGCGCAGCGCACCCGGGAGGCGGTGATCTGCAAGTCTTTCGGATTATCAGCCAACAGCCCCGGGTGCGCTGCGCTTACCGGGCCTACGGTACGTGGCTCGGGACGCAAATGCTCCTTTCACGGTCGTTGTTCTAAAAGAAAAGAGAACAACGGTGGAATGCACGATGGATGCATCTCGATGCTTATCAGTGTTGATGACCCTGGCAGCGCTAACGGCCTTTTCTGCACATGCGGGCGGTCAGCCGATCACTGTCCCGCCTGCGGTGGATGTTCCGCCGCAGAACGCCCCGCCAACCGGTGTTGATCACAGTTATCTGCATGCCGAGCACGTGGGCGGCAGCCGCTACCGCGTCGTGATCACCGCCCCAGCAGATCAGCCCCTGTATCTGAGCAACTGCAATGGGCAGATGATGTGGAGTGTGGTGTTGCCCGAGGGGGGGTATCCACCGAACTGGGAGCCACGCCCGGTGGACGCCTGCCAAGGGCCATCCAGCGTTGTGGAAGCGGGGAGTTCACGTGTATTCGAGGTTCCCTTGGGGCGTCGTGCCAATGACGATTCCCCGCGACGCAGGGTCCATATCGTGTTGTCCGGTATATCGACTACGTCGTACGACCATCCGGGCGCAGAGACGGTCGTTCCTTTGGACAAGGCGCGATCCAACCTGGTGCCTTGGTAGCTGCCCAGCAGGCCTCGGGCAGCGTTCATCGGCAACTGGTCCGGTAGCCTGCGCTACAGGGCGGTGGGGGCTGAAGCGTTCGTGCTCGGCCTTGGCTGCGGCCGGCGCCCCCATCCTTGGGGCCGTGCCTGTGCCCGCGACGGGCATATTTGAAAATAAATCTTTTATAACAACGGCTTGCGATATCCAGAGGGGCGGCTGCGTCGTCGTCGTCGGGGTCTCTCCATGCCCTCCACACCCCCGGCTGGTAGCATGTCTACCCCGTAATCCAAGCGCAGTTCTGTAATGGCCGATTCCAAGAACCCGTCCGTCACCCAAGCCCAGGCCGAAGAGGCCGTGCGCACCCTGTTGCGCTGGGCCGGTGAAGATCCCACCCGCGAAGGCCTGCTCGATACCCCGCGCCGGGTAGCCGAGGCCTATGGCGACTGGTTCAAGGGCTATAACGACGACCCGCGCGAGTACCTGGCCCGCACCTTCGAGGAAGTGGCCGGCTACGACGAGATGATCGTGCTGCGTGACATCGAATACGAAAGCCACTGTGAGCACCACATGGCGCCGATCATCGGCCGCGTGCATGTCGGCTACGTGCCCAACGGCCGCGTGGTCGGCATCTCCAAGCTGGCGCGTGTGGTCGAGGCCTATGCACGCCGCTTCCAGGTGCAGGAAAAGATGACCGCGCAGATCGCCGACGTGATCCAGGACGTGCTGCAGCCCATGGGCGTGGGCATCGTGGTGGAAGGCGCGCACGAGTGCATGACCACCCGTGGCATCCACAAGCGTGGCGTCAGCATGGTCACCTCGCGTATGCGCGGCACTTTCCATGACGACGCGCGTACCCGCGCCGAGTTCCTGCGTTTCATCGAAGTCGGCCACGCCCGACGCTGAGCCCAGGGAACGCGCGCGCTCGATGAAGTACCGCCAACGTATCGCCAGCTACCAGCGCCTGCGCGAGCAGCCGCTATGGAAACTGCTGGCCTCCGACCGTGCGCCCGTCCTGGTCGGCCTGTTGCAGGGCCTGCTGTTGGAGGCGGACCGTCGCATCCCCGGCTCCATCCTTGCCGAGCGCCTGCAGCAGCAGCTGGATGCGCTCAATGGCGAAGAGCTGGATGTGGAGCTGCCGCGCACCGCCCAGGCCTACATCGCCTACTGGCTGGCCCAGGGCTGGCTGGAGCGGCGCCTGCCCGAAGGGGCCAGCGAAGAGGAATACGAGCTGTCGCGGCAGGCCACGCAGGCCATCCGCTTCATCGCCGGTATTGAACACAACGCCAGCCTGGCTACCGAGAGCCGGTTGGCGATGGTCATGCAGCAGCTGTCGCAGCTGGCCCAGCAGACCGAATCCGACCCGGAAGCACGCCTGGCCGCCCTCAAGGCCGAGCGCGACCGCATCGACGCCGAGATTGCCCAGGTCGGTACCGGCAAGGTCAGTGCGCTGGATGGCAAGCGCGCGCTGGAGCGCACCCGTGACGTGATTCGCCTGGCTGATGACCTGGCCGAGGATTTCCGTCGCGTGCGCGACGACTTCGAGCAGCTCAACCGCCGTTTCCGCGAACGCATCATCGACGACGAGGGCGCGCGCGGCGATGTCCTCGATCGCTTGTTCAATGGCGTCGATGTGATCGGCGAGTCCGATGCCGGGCGCAGCTTCCAGGCGTTCTGGGACCTGCTCAACGACCCGCAGCGCAGTGCCGAGCTCGATGCCGCGCTGGACACCGTGCTCAACCGTGGCTTCACCCGCAAGCTGGACCGCAACGAGCGCACCTTCCTGCGCAACTTCACCAGCACGCTGCTGGAGCGCGGTGGCCAGGTGCATGAGGTGATGCAGCATTTCGCCCGCAGCCTGCGTGGCTTCGTGCAGAGCCGTGGCTACCTGGAGCAGCGCCGCCTCAACCAGCTGCTCAAGCAGGCCCAGGGCCAGGCCCTGCTGCTGCGCGACGAGGTGCGGCCCACCGCGCCCACCGGCTTCGTGCTGCCGTTGTCCTCCACCCGCGTGCGCTCGATCGGCCAATGGCGCCTGCACGACCCACGCAGCCACCAGGTGGACACGGCTATCTACTATGCCGAGGCCGCCGAGATCAGCCTGGACAGCGTGGGCGATCTGGTCGCGCAGTCGGAAATCGACGTGCGTACCCTCAAGGACAATCTCTTCATGCTGCTGGGCAACCGCCCGCGCCTGAGCATCTCGCAGGTACTGCGCGAGCGCCCGGCGCGGCAGGGCCTGGGCAGCGTGATCGGCTATCTCTCCATCGGCACCCGCCACGGCAAGGTGATGGCCGACCAACTGGAAACCGTGGAATGGACCGGCGGCGATGGCGTGGTGCGCCGCGCCCGCGTGCCGCTGGTCTGGTTCCTCAAGGAAAGACGCGATGAACTGGTCTGAGACCGAAACCGAAAACGACATCGAGGCAACGCCGGCCCCGGCTGCGCCGGTATTGAGCGGTGGCGCCTTGTTTGTCGGCGACACCGGCAGCCTGCCGCTGGAGGCACGCCGCGCGCTGTGCCTGCTGCTGGCCGGCCCCAGCGTCGACGCCCAGCGCCAGCCGGCGCAGTGGGCGGCATTGCTGCGCAATGAAGACGACGTGCGCAGCCTGCTGTGCGAGCTGTTCCTGGAGCTGGTGCTGGACCGCGACGGTGGCGTCGCCTTCACCCGCCAGTACGACACCGCCGAACTCGACTCGCCCACGCTGCTGCGCTCGGCGCCGCTGACCTTCATCGAGTCGGTGCTGCTGCTGTTCCTGCGCCAGCAGCTGGCCGAGGCCGATACCCGTGGCGAACGCGCGGTGGTGGCCGAGTTCCAGCTGGTGGAGGCGATGAGCGTCTACCAGAAGAACGTGTCCACCGACCAGGCCGGTTACGGCAAGCGCGTGGCCGCCGCCATCGCCAAGATGCGCGAGAACCAGCTGCTGTCCAAGCTGCGGGGCAGCGAGGACCGCTACGAAGTGTCGCCGGCACTGAAGCTGCTGTTCTCGGCCGAGGACGTGCAGGCCCTGGGCGAGGCTTACCGGCAGCTGCGTGAAGGCGACAGCTCGCTGTTTGCCGCCAGCGACGACGCCGACGAATGAGGCGCGGCGCTCGCGCCACGTTGACCAAGAATGACCGCCGCCGCGCCCGGCGCGGCGGTTGAAGGATTAGCCGCATGGACACCACTTCCAAAACCCTGCTCCCCACTGCCGCGTTGTTCAACGACCCGGCCAGCGATGCGCGCGCCAGCCAGTTCCGCATGCGCCGCCTGCAGGTGCTCAACTGGGGTACGTTCTCGGGCCTGACCGAAGTGCCGATCGCCGAGCGCGGCTTCCTGTTCGTCGGCCGCTCCGGCTCGGGCAAATCCACCCTGCTCGATGGCATGAGCGCGCTGCTGACGCCGCCCAGCATCGTCGACTTCAATGCCGCCGCCCGCGAAGCCGAGCGCTCCGGCCGCGACCGCTCGCTGGTGTCCTATGTGCGCGGTGCCTGGGCCGACCAGCAGGACAGCGAGTCCGGTGAAATCGCCACCCAGTACCTGCGCAAGGGCGCCACCTGGAGCGCGTTGGCGCTGGAGTACCACAATGCCCGCGGCGACGCGGTGTCGATCGTGCGCCTGTTCTGGATCGCCGGTGCCGGTACCTCGGCCAACGACGTGCGCAAGCACTACATGGTCATCCCTCGCCGCTTCGACCTGGCCAGCGAGCTGGATGGCTTTGACCTGGACCTGCGCAAGCTGCGCGCGCGGCTGGCCGACGACGTTGCCCACTTCGATACCTTCACCGGTTATGCCGAGCGCTTCCGTCACCTGCTGGGCATCGGCAACGACATGGCGCTGCGCCTGCTGCACAAGACCCAGTCGGCCAAGAACCTGGGTGACCTCAACGGCTTCCTGCGTGGTTTCATGCTGGAAGAGCCGCGCACCTTCGAAGCCGCCGACCGCCTGGTCGATGACTTCGCCGAACTCGATGGCGCCCACCATGCCGTGGTCACCGCGCGCCGCCAGGTCGAGACGCTGACCCCGGCCCGTGACTTCCACCACAACCTGATGGAGCTGCGCAAAGGCGTGGCCACGCTGCGTGACCTGCAGATCGGCATCGACGGCTTCCGCGAAGAGAAGCGCCTGGCCCTGGTCAACGAGCGGCTCAAGGAAGTGGAGATGCTCGACCGCGGCCTGATGGGCGAGGAAGGGCAACGCCGCCAGGCCTTGGACAACCACGAACAGAAGCTGGTCGACCTGGAGCGCCAGCAGCGCGAGCAGGGCGGCGAGCGCGTCGAGGAGATGGAGCGCGAGCGCGCCCGCCTGGAACGCGAAGTGGAAGAGCGCGGCCGCCGCCGCAAGCAGTTGGAGCTGGCCTGCCGACACCTCGGCATGTCCCTGGCCGACACCGCCAGCGGCTTCTCCGAGCAGGTGGAGCAGGCGCGGGCGTTGATCGATGGCAGCCGCGATGGTGCCGGCACCGTCGATGACGCCATTGCCGAGCGCATGGCCGAACGCCGTGATGACGAGAAGCGGTTTGCCGCCCTGCGGGTGGAGCTGGAATCGCTCAAGGCCGCACCGAGCTCGATCCCGGCGCCGCTGCAGCAGATGCGCTCGCGCCTGTGCGAGGACACCGGCCTGTCCGAAGCAGCAGTGCCGTTTGTGGGTGAGCTGATCCAGGTGCGTGAGGACCAGATCGGCTGGCGCGGTTCGATTGAACGTGTGCTGCATGGCTTCGCGCAGTCGCTGCTGGTGGACGAAAAGAACCACCAGCAGGTGGCCGAATGGGCCAACCGCACCCATCTGGGCACCAAGCTGGTGTACTTCCGCGTGCGCGACAACGAGTTGCTGCATGCCCGTGAGCCGGACAAGCGCTCGCTGATCCACAAGCTGCAGCTGCGCGACCACGCTTACGGCGACTGGGTCTACAACGAGTTGCTGCGCCGCTTTGATTACACCTGCGTGGAGAACGCAGGGCAGCTGCGCAACGAAGACCGCGCGATCACCCGCGAGGGCCAGATTAAACACCCAGGCGACCGCTACGAGAAAGACGACCGCCACGCTGTCAACGACCGCAAGCGCTGGATGCTCGGCCACGACAATCGTGACAAGCGCCGCGTCTACGAGCGTGAGGCACAGGAACTGGCGCAGCGCATCGCGCGCAGCGAGGCTGACGTGGCGATGCTGCGCAAGCAGCGCGAGAGCGGCCAGGAAAAGCAGTTGGCCGCGCACTCGCTGGTCGAGCGCGAGTGGGATGAGATCGATGTCAGCGCCCGCCTGCAGCGCATGGCTGACATCGACGAGCAGCTGATCGACCTGCGCGAAGGCGACAGCGCACTGGCCCGTATCGGCCAGCAGATTGAATTGACCCGTGGCCTGCGTGACCAGGGCAAGCGCACCTACGAGGACGTACGCCTGGAGCGCGGCCAGTTCGCGCGCGAGCGTGCCCGTCTGGAGCAGCTGCGCGACAACGGCCAGGCGCGTGTCGCCAGTGCACCGTTGACCGAACAGCAACGCGAAGGCCTGGAAGCGCGCCTGCAGATCCTGCCGGGCTTGAACCTGGACAGCCTGGAAAGTCACTTCCGCGTGGTCGAGCGCGGTCTGGCCGAAGAGCTGGGGCAGAGCCAGGGCCGCGACGCCAAGCTCAGCCAGCACCTGCTGGACTGCTTCCGCAAATACATCCAGCAGTGGCCGGAGGATTCGGGCGACTTCACCGTGTCGCTGACCAGTGCCGATGATTTCCTCGCCCGTCTGGCGCGCCTGGAGAGCGACGGCCTGCCGCGCCATGAGGGCCGCTTCTTCGAGCTGCTGCAGACCCAGAGCAAGAACAACCTGCTGGCCCTGCAGCGGCACACCGCCGAAGCGCACAAGGCCATCAAGCAGCGCATGGACGAGGTCAACGCCTCGCTGGAACAGGTGGCGTTCAACCGTGGCACCGTGCTGGCGATCGACGTCAGCGACCGTCGCCTGCCGGAAGTGCAGGATTTCCAGCTGCAGCTGCGCGCGGTGCTGACCCACCAGCAGACCGACGACCGCTCGCTGGCCGAGTCGCAGTTCAATGTGTTGCGCGAGCTGGTGCGTCGGTTGGGTGCACAGGAGCCGGAGCTGCGGCGCTGGCGCGAGCAGGTACTGGACGTGCGCATGCACGTGGAGTTCATCGGCGTCGAGCTGGACGCCGAAACCCGTGAGCAGGTCGAGATCTATCGCAGCGGCGCTGGCAAGTCCGGCGGTCAGCGGCAGAAGCTGGCCACCACCTGCCTTGCGGCGGCGCTGCGTTACCAGCTGGGCGGTGAGGACGGCGAACTGCCGCGTTACGCAGCGGTGGTGCTGGACGAAGCCTTCGACAAGGCCGACAACGAGTTCACCGCACTGGCGATGAACATCTTCGAGAACTTCGGCTTCCAGATGGTGGTGGCGACGCCGTTGAAGTCGGTGATGACGCTGGAGCCATTCATCGGCGGCGCCTGCTTTGTCGAGATCAGTGGCCGCCACGATTCGGGCGTGCTGCTGATCGAGTACGACGACGAAGGCAACCGCCTGAAGCTGCCGGCGCGCGCACGTGGCGCGATGGCGCAGGCAACGGCTGAAGAGGTGGTGGATGCGGCAGCGGTCGAGGCGACGGCAGTAGCTGGCGATGCGGCGGCTGAAGCACCGGTTGCCGAGGCCACCGTGGAAGTGGAAGCCGAGCCGGTGGCGAAGAAGGCCAGCAAGAAGGCTGCAGCGAAGAAAAACATTCCGGCCTGATGGGCTCTGGCGGGAACGCGGGAGTCATCGCGAACGCCGGAGCCATCCCCTCTCCCGCCTGCGGGGGAGGGTGCCCCGAAGGGGCGGGTGGGGGCGCTTTTGCTGTTGCAGGCAGCACCAAGCCGTAGTGCCAAAGCACCCCTCCCCAACCCTCCCCTATGCTGCGCATAAGGGAGGGCGCAGGTAGCCGCCGTTTGCGGAGTCTGGGACAACGCCGCGACACGACGCACCAGCCAAGCCACTTGTCCCCTCTCCCGCCTGCGGGGGAGGGTGCCCCGAAGGGGCGGGTGGGGGCGCTTT
>DAMCTY010000056.1:14158-25820 GCA_032112995.1 Stenotrophomonas sp.
TGACCTTGCTAGCAGGCAAGGCAAGAGCCGGAGCGATTCCCGTCTTCGCGGGAATGACGGTACAAGATCAAAGCCAAAGCCGCTCGTCGCGCTCATCATCTGCCGGCAGCTTGTTACCCTCGGCACATCCCACACCGCATTCGCCACGGAGTTGTCCATGCACTATGTAGAAATCGTCGCCATGCTGGTCGTGGCACAGTTCCTGTTCTTTGGCGCGATGGTCGGCCGTGCACGCGGCAAGTACGGGGTGAAGGCCCCGGCCGTCACCGGCAATGAGGGCTTCGAGCGTGTCTACCGCGTGCAGATGAATACCCTGGAATTGATGGTTGCGCTGCTGCCAGCCATGTTCGTGGCTGCACGCTTCTGGCCGGCGGCATGGGTGGCAGGCATAGGCGCGGTCTACCTGGTCGGTCGCTTCATCTACTGGCGCGCCTACGTGCTGGCACCGTCCAGCCGCGCACTCGGCTTTGCATTGTCGATGCTGCCGGTGATGGTGCTGCTGCTGATGGCGCTGGCGGGCGCACTGCTGCGCTGAGCAGCCCGGCTTCTGCGGGTGCGTCGCAAGCCACAAAACCTGCGGCCTCCCTCCATCTACAGGCGCGACAACGCACAGGCATCGGGTCTGCAGCAAATCCACAAAAACCAAGGGAGCCATGCGGCTCCCTTGGTCGTCTCACCCTTAGAAATCCATGCTCAGCCTGGCATAGGTGTAACGGCCGGGCAGGTCATAGGTGCCCGGGTCATAGCCATTGAGCGTGCAGCTCAGGCAGATCGGCGGATTCTTGTCGAACACGTTGTTGACGCCAACGCTCACCTTCACGCCCTTCATCCACGCATCGGTACGCCAGCTGACCTGGGCATCGTGATAGGTGGTGGCGCCCAGCCAATGCTGGTCGGCAGCGCTGTCGGTGCAGATCGCAAAGCCATTGGCACCGGCGCAGCTTTCACGCAGCCGGTCGATGTAGCGCATCGTCCAGTTGACGTTCCAGTTGCGGTAGTCCCAGTGGGTGGCCAGGGTCGAGCTCCATTCCGGGATCGAACTGTCGTTGACCTCGATGCCCGGGCCCTTGGGCTCGGCTTGCCCGGACTCGTTGACCAGCTCATAGCGGGTCACCCAGGTTGCCTTCCAGTCAAAGCCCAGCTGGCCCCAGCCGGTTTCCGGCAGCAGCCAGTGCGCGCTGAAATCCCAGCCACTGGTGTTGATGGTGCCCAGGTTGGCCAGGATGTCCTCGAAACGGATGATCTGGCCACGGTCGTTGCGGGTATAGCTGGCACAGGCGGTGGCATCGCGGGTATCGATGCAGCGGTCCATGATGGCCTGCGCATCCGGTGCCTGGATCGCCTTGTCGATGGTGTGGCGGTAGAAGGTCACCCCCAGGTCCAGGCGGCTGGCCCAGCTGCTGTCCTCGGCCCAGCTCGGGCTCCACACCGCACCGGCCATGAACGAACGGCTTTCTTCCGGCTCAAGATCACGGTTGCCGGAGGTGACCACCGAGATCTGCGGGTTTGCCTGCTCATAGCCCGGCGGCACGCCGTCGGCGACGCACTTGGGGGTGGTGGAGGCGGCGTTGTTGCAGGGGTCGACGATGGTTGCGTCGAAGCGGCTCAAGGTACCGTACAACTCGCCGATCGACGGTGCGCGGAAGCCCTGCGCGAAGGACATGCGCAGCAGCAGCTCATCGGCCGGCTGCCAGCGCAGGCCGATCTTGCCGGTGCCGGTGCCGCCGAAGGTGGAGTAGTCCGAATAGCGGCCGGCAATGCTCAGGTCCAGGCTCTTGCCCCAGAAACCCTCGCGCGCCAAGGGCACGTCGAATTCCACATAGGCTTCCTTCACCGAATAGCTGCCAATGGTCACGCCGGACGGGACGCCGTTGTACTCACCGGCCACGGTGATCGGGTCGGGGTGGTATTCGCCCTTGTAGCGGCGCCATTCGGCGCCGGCGGCGAAGGACAGCGGCCCGGCCCACATGTCGAGCAATTCACCGGTGATGTTGGCCGAGCCCAACGACAGCGTGTTCTTGCTGCGGTCGCGCACGATCGGCGAGATCCAGGCCAGCATTTCCGGGGTGATCGTGCCCGGGCCGCCAAACAGGTTCAGCGGTACGCAACCGGCAATCGCCGCGCAGGCTGCCGGGTCACCCAGGGCCTGGTTGATGTGCTTGATGTTGTAACTGCCGGTGTTGGTCTGGGTGGCCTTGCTCTCACTGGACATCACGTTGATGTCCCAGTTCCAGGTGCGCTGGTTGACCTCAAACACCCCATCCAGGCCGCCAGCGGCGTACCAGGTCTTCACGTCCTGCTCGTAACGGCGCGGGCCGCCCTCGACCGGGCGCCGGCCCAGCAAAAACAGGTTGGGGTTGGCCCCCATCGTGGTCAGGTCGAAGCCGAAGGGGTTGTAGGGATTGTTGGCCGAGATCACCAGCCTGGTTTCGGCCCAGTCGTTGTACACACCGGCATCGGTGCCGAGGAAGATCGGCTCCGGCGCTGCCTGGTTGGCCGATTCGCGCTCGCTGTACAGGCCGCGGAACCAGCCGCTTACGTTGGCATTGAATTCGAAGCGCACCTGCCCGAACACCGACTTGCGCTCGTTCGGGGTCAGCAACAGGTTGTTGGGCGCGAAGTTGTAGCGGTTGGCGGTACCGAATGGGATGAAGTCACCGGGGAAGCCGGCAGCGCCGCCAAAGCTGGCACCATTGGGCAGGGTGATGTTGCAGGTTGCCGAACCGGGGATGGGATTGTCGTTGGCGTCCCTGCCCAACGGGCACAGCCCGCCGTAGGTGTTGTTGCCATCCGGTGGTGCAAACACCGTGCGCCCGCCGGGCGTGGCCGAGCTGCCGTTGGCCAGCCCGGTACCAGGCACGGGTTCGGTTGCCCACTTGTACTCGGACGAGCCGATTTCCTTCTGCTTGAACCATGAGGCGCCGACGATCCATTGCGCGCGGTCACTGCTGCCACCAAAACTCAGGTCGATGCTGCTGGTGTCGCCACCCTTGAGGTTGTAGTCGCCGTACTGCACCTCGACATGGCCGCCATCTGCCCCCTTCCTGGTGATGATGTTGACCACGCCGGCAATGGCGTCGGAGCCGTAGATCGAGGACGCACCGTCTTCCAGCACTTCGATGCGGTCGACGATGGCCAGCGGAATGGTGTTCAAGTCCACCGACGAGCCCACGCCCGAGCCGGAGGATTCATTGACCCAGCGGATGCCATCGACCAGCACCAGCACGCGCTTGGGCCCGAGGTGGCGCAGGTCCACCGTGGCCGCACCTGCGCCGACACCGCCACCGTCGGGGGGGAAGCCGAAGTTGCCGCTGGAGTTGAGCTTGGTGCTCAGCGATGCGCCGCTGGCGGTGAGGTGCTGCACCACATCGGCTACCGAACTGTAGCCGGTGCGTTCAATGGCTTCGCGGGTGAGCACCTGGACGGGAACCTGGGTCTCCAGTTCGGCCTTCTTGATGCGCGTACCCGTGACTTGGATGCTGTCCAGGGTCTTGGGGGTAGTGTCGACGCTCTGTTGCGCCAGGGCAGTGCCTGGCAGCAGACACAGCAGGGAAAAACGCAGGGCGTGGGTCAGGCGGTTGGGCCGGGGCGAAAACGACGTCATCGAATGCTCCTGGTGATTGCCGGACTACTGCCCGCCACCATGACGGGCGTAGCCGATTTGTAAGCAATCCGTTACGCGCCGACAAGCAGCAAGGTCTCAAGTTGCTGTCTAAATGCGTGCCGATGACGACAAATGAACAAATCAGCGTGATGAATAGCCGCCGTCAACCAGATGGTAGCTACCGGTGATGAAGGACGCCCGGTCCGACAACAGGAAGCAGGTCAGCTCTGCTACCTCCGCGGCCGTGCCCAGGCGCCCGGCCGGGTGCAGCGCGACCAGCCCGGCGTAGGCCTCCTGGTCCATGCTCTTGAGCAGCGGTGTGTCGATGAAACCGGGGCCGACCGAATTGATCCGCAGGCCGCGCGCGGAGTATTCCAGCGCCGCGCTCTTGGTCATGCCCACCAGGGCGTGCTTGGCGGCGACATAGGCGGCCGAGCCGGCCCAGCCGTTGCTGCCCAGGATCGAGGCCATGTTGACGATGGCACCGCCGCCGCTGGCGAGAATGGCCGGGATTTCATACTTCATCGAATAGAACACGCCGTGCAGGTTGACCCCGAGCACGCGATGCCATTCCTCCAGCGGATAGTCGGCGGTCTGCAGGCTGGCACCACCGATACCGGCATTGTTCACCGCCAGGTGCAGGCCACCAAAGCGCTGCTGGCAGGCGTGCACCATGTGCCGGACCGCATCCGGGTCACTGACATCCACCTGCAGCGGCTGTACCCGTTCGCCCAGTGACAAGGCCACGGCGGTAGCGGCATCGCCGTCGATGTCGGCGGCCAGCACGCGGGCGCCGCCGGCTGCCAGCTGCCGTACCACCGCCTCACCGATGCCGGAGGCGGCGCCGGTTACCAGCGCGATGCGCCCTTGGAAATCGTGTTGCATGGTCTGCTCCCGCAGTGCGGCCGGGCCGCGACCGGTACAGCATCGGTCTTCAAGCCGGCCCCGTCATTGCGCCAGATCAAGCCGCTGACCACGGGCCTTGCTCAGCCTGGCCGCGGTTGCAGCCCGGCCGGGGGGGCCGGCGCGGTGACGTTGTGCGCTGCGAGCTGCCCGGGGCGGCTGTGCAAGGGCAGGAAGTCGGCCAGCGCACTGGCCGACATGGGCCGGCCAAAGTAGTAGCCCTGGCCGTAGATGACGCCCTTGTCGCGGAAGAAGATCGCCTGTTCTTCACTTTCAATGCCTTCCACCAGGGTCTGCATGCCCAGGCTGGCGGCCAGCTCGATGATGTGTGTGGCCACCTGGTTGGTCACCGCCTCGGTGCAGGCGGTGGAGGTGAAGCTCTTGTCGATCTTGAGGATATCGAAGGGGTAGGTGGTCAGGTAGGCCAAGCTGGAATAGCCGGTACCGAAGTCGTCAATGGCGATTTCTATCCCCAGCGCATGGATGGCTGCCACCACGTCCTGCGCACTGGCTTCCTCCAGCAGGCCGCGCTCGGTGGCTTCCACCACGAACTGGCCGATGCCGGGGCCGATCGCACGCTGCATGTTGGCCAGCAGCTGTGGGGTATCCATGGATTGCAGGTCACGTGGTGACAGGTTCACCCCCAGGCGGAAGCGCGGGTACTGGCGGAGGAAGCCGCTCAGGTCCTTGACCACCAGCTCCAGCACCCGGCGGGTGACCAGCTGGATGAGCCCGGCATCCTCGGCAAACGGGATGAAGCGATCCGGCGGTACCACGGTGCCGTCTTCGTGCTGCCAGCGCAGCAACGCCTCGGCACCAATGCAGGTGCTGTCCTGCAGGCAGAACACCGGCTGGTAGAGCAGGAAGAAATGGCCCTTGTTGATGGCGCGCAGCAGTTCGGCGCGCGTGGACCATTGGCGTCGGATCATCGCCAGCGCCATGCCCAACACCACCAGTCCGGCAATGATGCCGATCGGGATGAACCAGTGGGCGAACTGGTTCATGCGTGCATCGAGGGTGGCCAGTGGCGTGGCCACGATCACGCCGGTGCCGCCTGGCCGCAGTACGCGGCGTACCACCAACGCGTCAGCCTGCTTGTCGATGAAGTGGCCCTTGTCGTCGCCGGCGGTGCCATCGGTGGCCCAGCGCTGTGGCAGATCGCCTGCGCGTGCGGTGTAGCGGCCGTCCATGCTGTTGAACAGGCCCAGCGACAGGCCAGGGCGCACGAACGGCGAGATCAGGCCTTCCGGGTAGACCAGCAGGGCATAACCGTCGCGCTCCAGCAGCACGTACTCGTGCCCGCTCAAGCCCGGGACCTGCACCTGCGTATAGACCCGCACGCCATCGGGCGCACGCGCGCTGTACGGGCCCAGCACCAGCGATTGCATCAGCGCGCCGCTGGACGAGCAGGCCACCTTGCCGTCCTGCAGGTACAGCGTGCTCTTCACCAGCTGCGAGCGCATGCCGAAGCGCTGCATGCGCAGCAGCCCGTCCGCGCTGCAGGGGGCTTCGCCACTGCTGCGCATCTCCCTGTGCAGCTCCTGCAGGATGCCGATGGTGCTGCGGACCTGGCGACCAATGCTGCTGGCCACATCGTCCAACTGCACGTACTTCTCGCGGATCGCCTGGGCGCGTGCCTGGTGCAACGAGTACAGCACCGGCACAGATGCCAGCAGGGCCGCGGCAAGCAGTAACAGTGCAGCGGTTCGATATCGTCTGGTCATGTAGGCGCCATCCCCGGGTTGGCTTGTCTGCGCACGATATGTGACGTACGTCACCTATTCCAGTGGGGGAAATTTAGCTATGTGCAGGTGTCCTCACACCGGCCGGAACGTATCCCAGGCCATGCGCGCGATCAGCACCACCACCAGTGCGACAAAAAGCTTGCGGATCAAGGGTGTACCACCGCGCAACGCAAGCCGGGTGCCGGCTACCGCGCCCAGTACGTTGGCCACCGCCATCGGCACGGCCACCGCCATCAGCACGTTGCCGCTGGGGATGAAGAAGGACAATGCCGCCACATTGGTGGCCAGGTTGACCACCTTGGAGGCCGCCGAGGCGCGCAGGAAGTCCAGCCCGAAGAAGCGCACGAACAGGAAGATCAGGAAGCTGCCGGTGCCCGGCCCGAAGAAGCCATCGTAGAACCCGATCACCCCGCCCATCACCACGGCGATGGTGAGCTCGCGGCGGCCCACTTCGCGCGGCCGGTGCAGGGCGCCGAAATCCTTCTTGGCCAGGGTGTAGCCCAGCATCACGATCAGCAAGGTCAGCACCAGTGGCCGTACCGCGTCCTTGGAGAGCAGGGAAACAGCGGTAGCGCCCAGGAAGGAGCAGGCAAAGGCCGCAGCGGCCGCCAGCAGCACCGGACGCCAGGGAAAGCGCACCGAGCGCGCATAGCGCCAGGCCGAGGCGCCGGTGCCGAACATCGAACTGAACTTGTTGGTACCCAGCAGGGCCGCCGGTGACTGCTGCGGCAAGGTGGTGAACAAGCCGGGCAGTTGGATCAGGCCGCCGCCGCCTACCGCCGCATCCACCAACCCTGCGATGAAGGCGATTACCAGCAACCAGGGCAATTCGGGCGGCAACAGTTCCAGCATGGTGGTTCCACGGCACGAGGGGGGCGCCAGCATACGCGCCAACGGCGACAGTCGCAGGCTTGGAAGCAGGGCGACGCTCACCGACAATGCGGGCATGCAGATATCAGCCAACAGTGCCTGCCCATGTGGGTTGCCGCACAACTACAGCCAGTGCTGTGGCCGCTACCACGGCGGCCAGGCCGCGCCCGATGCCGAAGCCTTGATGCGCTCGCGCTATAGCGCCTACGTGACCAAGGATGTTGCCTACCTGCTGCGCAGCTGGCATCCGCAGACCCGGCCGCAGACGCTGAGCCTGGACGATGCGCCCGGGCAGCGCACGCAATGGCTGGGACTGAGCGTGCAGCGTCACCAGCTCACCGGCGCCGATAGCGCGGAGGTGGTGTTCATTGCCCGCTACCGGATCGGGGGTGGCAGTGCGGTCAAGATGACCGAGCACAGTCGCTTCGAACGCATCGATGGCCAGTGGTATTACCTTGATGCGCTGAGCTGAGCGCATTGCCGTGGTTCATCCCACGGCGACAACGCCAGCGTGCCGCAGCGCTTATGATCGGGCTCCGGTGCAAGGAGCGTATGGATGAAAGCAATCAACCTGCTGCGCGCAGGCCTGGTGATGGCGGTTGCCAGCATGGCCGCGCCGGTGCTGGCGGCCACCAGTGACTTTGGCAGCTGTGGGGCCGCGTTGCGGACCAGTGCCGTCGCCCAGGGTGTCAGTGCGGAGCGCTTCGACCGGGTCTTCGCCGACATCACCCCCGACCTCAGCGTGCTGCCGCTGCTGGATGCACAGCCCGAGTTCACCACGCCCATCTGGGACTATCTCGCCGCCTTGGTCGACAGCCAGCGCGTCGATGACGGGCGCACGCGCCTGGGCCAGCACGCCGCGCTGCTGCAGCAGGTATCCAGCCAGTACGGCGTGGACGCGGCCACCATCGTCGCGGTGTGGGGCGTGGAGAGTGACTACGGTCGCGTGTTCGGCAAGCGTCCGCTGTTGCAGTCGCTGGCCACGCTGTCCTGCAATGGTCGCCGCCAGCCCTTCTTCAAGGGTGAGTTGCTGGCCCTGCTCAAGCTGATCGACAAGGGCGACCTGGATCCGGCTGGTTTGACCGGCTCCTGGGCCGGTGCGTTCGGCCACACCCAGTTCATGCCCTCGACCTATGCCCGCATTGCCGTCGATGGTGATGGCGATGGCCGGCGTGACCTGGTGGCCAGCATTCCCGACGCCCTGGCGTCCACTGCCAACTACCTCAAGCAGGCCGGTTGGCGCAGTGGCCAGCCGTGGGGCGTCGAAGTGCGTATCCCGGCGGGTTTCAACGCCGCACTGGCCGGCCGCGGCAAACGCAAGCCGCTGGCCGACTGGCGCGCGCTGGGCATCACCCTGGTTGACGGCAAACCATTGCAGGTGCCGGCCATTGCCGATGACAGCAATGCCGCCTTGCTGCTGCCGGCCGGTGCCAAGGGCCCGGCGCTGCTGGTCTTCCGCAACTACGACGCGATCTATTCCTACAACGCCGCCGAAAGCTATGCCCTGGCGATCGCCACGCTGGCCGACCGCCTGCGTGGGGGCAGCGGTCTGGTCGCCGCCTGGCCCACCGATGATCCGGGCATCGGCCGCCAGCAGCGGCGTGAGCTGCAGACCCTGCTGCTGGCCCGCGGCCACGACATCGGCGCGGCCGACGGCATGATCGGCAACGCCACCCGTCGTGCCATCCAGGCCGAGCAGCAACGGCTGGGGTGGAAGGACGCCGACGGCCGTGCCGGCAGCCGCATCCTGCAGGCACTTCGGGCCGCGCCGCCGGCCCAGCCCACGGTATTCAGGCTGCCTGCCAACTACCCGCAACTTGTCCAATCACCGATCGTACGGAGCAATGTTTCAATGAAGGATGTGCAGGGCCTGAGCACAGGCGATTTCAAGGGATTCACTGCCTGGAAGGTGGAGACCCCGTTCTCCACGGCGGCCATCAGCGTGTTCGGTGGCCAGCTGTTGTCCTTCGTCCCGGCCGGTGGCCAGGACGTCATGTGGCTTTCGCCCTCCGCCAAGCAGCCACCCACCCCCATCCGCGGCGGCGCACCGGTGTGCTGGCCGTATTTCGCGCGCCAGGGGCAGGGCAATGACGTGCCCTCGCATGGCTTTGTGCGCACCGTGCCCTGGCAGCTGCGCGACGCGCGGCGCGAGGCCGACGGCAGCATCGTGTTGACGCTGGTCCCGCCGGTCATCGACACCCTGGATCTACGCCTGCAGATGGTGGTGCGGGTTGGCCGCACCCTGGAGCAGGAACTGATCACCGAGAACACCGGCAGCCAGCCGGCCAGCATCACCCAGGCCCTGCACAACTACTTCAATGTCAGCGACGCCTTGAAGGTGGACGTCAGCGGCCTGGACGGGCTTACCTATCTGGACAAGCTCGATGGCGGCACCGCCCATGTGCAGCAGGGCGACTGGAACCTGCGTGATCCGCGCGACCCGGGCCGCAGTGATCGCATCTACACCCAGGCCGGTGGCCATTACGTCCTGCGCGACCCCGGCTTCAAGCGCACCATCGACATCACCACCAGCGGCAGCCGCAGTGCCGTGGTCTGGAACGCCGGCGAAGTGGCCGCGGCCAAGATGGACGATATTGGTGCGGCCTGGCGCAACTATGTCTGCGTGGAAGCCGGCAACGTTGGCCCGGATGTGATCGCACTGGCTCCAGGCGGCCGCCACACCCTCAAGCAGGTGTTCGCGGTAAAGCCGCTCTGAGCCTGGAAGCCCCTCTCCCATCGGGAGAGGGGTTGGGGAGAGGGTAGGTGGAACTCGCTACCCTTGACTGCGGCAATGGTGTCGCCCGCCGCCAATCAGCGGCGCAGCGCCAGCAAGGTGATCACACCGGCGACCAGCCCCCAGAACGCCGAACCGATACCAGCCAGCGACAGTCCCGAGGCGGTGACCAGGAAGGTGACCAGCGCCGGCTCGCGTTCGGCCTCTTCCCTCATCGCCGCCGCCAGGCTGTTGCCGATGGTGCCCAGCAGGGCGATCCCGGCCAGCGTCGCGATCAACTCCCTGGGGAACGCCGCGAACACCGCGGCCACCGTTGCCCCGAACAGGCCGATCACCAGGTAAAACACCCCCGCACTGACCGCAGCGGTATAGCGCCGGGCCGGGTCCTCATGTACGTCACGGCCCATGCAGATCGCAGCAGTGATCGCGGCCAGGTTCAGTGCATAGCCGCCGAACGGCGCCAAGGCGGTATTGACCACGCCAATCCAGCCAATCACGGGTGACACTGGCGCGTCATAGCCGGATGCCTTCAGTACTGCCACACCGGGTACGTTCTGCGAGGCCATGGTCACGATGAACAAGGGCAGGGCAATGCCGAACACGGCGGCCCAGGACAGCGTCGGCAAAGTGAACACCGGCAGTGCCATCTGCAGCTGTACCTGCTCCATCTGCATCAAGCCCTTGCCGCCGGCTACCGCTACACCCACCAGCAAGGTTGCGATGACCGCATAGCGCGGCAACCAGCGCCGTCCAAGCAGGTAAGTTGCGAACATCAACAGCACCAGCAGCGGCTGGGCCTGCACCGAGACAAAGACATCCAGGCCGAAGCGCAGCAGCACACCGGCCAGCATTCCCGATGCCAGTGACACCGGGATGCGCCGCATCGCCCTCTCGAACACGCCGGAGAAGCCGGCCACCGCGCCCATCAACGCGGCCAGCACGAAGGCGCCGATCGCATCGGACATCGGCAGCGTGGTCGCCCCGACCACCAGCATCGCCGCGCCGGGCGTGGACCATGCAGTCACCACCGGTACGCGGTAGCGCAGTGACAGGCCGATGCAGGTCACGCCCATTCCCATGCCCAGCGCCCACATCCACGAGGCGATCTCGGCCTGCCCGGCGCCCACCGCCTGTGCGGCCTGGAACACGATCACCGCAGAGCTGGCAAAGCCCACCAGTACCGTAATGAAGCCGGCAACGATGGCGGGCAGCGAAAGGTCACGAAAGAAGGAGCGCGGCGCAGGATCGGTCATCTATCTGGAGGCGTGCGATGGATCAGACCGCATTGTGGCCCAGCTGCCGCAGGCGGGGGACCGTACAACAGTAGAGGGACGCAGAGACTTGCCAGTGAAGTCCGGCCCATCGGGAAGGCGGGTGGCAATGCTGCAAGCCAAGCGGGAAAGGCACACGCTGCAGGCAAGGAAGTCCTGCAAGGGGGCAGCAGGCACCGGAAACCCGCCTTGGGCGGCCATTACTTTGCCGAGTCTGGCTCCAGCGGCCGATTTGCGGCCCTGCAACAAAAAGTGATTGCACTTTTCACAAAGATGTCTAGAATTCGCCTCCTCGCTTCACGGCGCCGTTCACACAAGTGACCGGGACCACGAAACGACGTCAACGGCCTCGAAAAAGGTGTTGACGGAAACGAAAAGCCTGCTACAGTAGGCGGCTCGCTTCAACGAAAAGGTCTTCGGGCCAAGACGCGGAGGCAGCAACGTCAACCACTTGAAATTAAGTGTTGACGAAGCGGAAAGGCCGGTTATAATGGGCGGCTCGCTACGACGGAAACGTCGCAGCTTACGAAGAAAG
>DAMCTY010000057.1:0-24817 GCA_032112995.1 Stenotrophomonas sp.
CAGCGCCTTTCTTCGTAAGCTGCGACGTTTCCGTCGTAGCGAGCCGCCCATTATAGCCGGCTTTTCCGCTTCGTCAACACTTAATTTCAAGTGGTTGACGTTGCTGCTTCCGCGTCCCGGCCCGAAGACCTTTTCGCTGAAGCGAGCCGCCTACTGTAGCAGGCTTTTCGTTTCTGTCAACACCTCAAAGCGAGGTGGAGACTTCAAACTTTCCTCTCCGCTGCGCCCTTGCGAGGCCCCTGCGTCGGGGGAGGGAAAGTATGTGCTTCTTTGCGGCCTTTGTGAAGGGGGTGTGCACGATTTTTTGCAACTTTCGTTCACTTGGGCTGCGGGAGCCTCCGAAACCCCGCACACACACCTTATAAGTGTGCGGCGCCAACGTATGGCGCTCCCTGCGAGCCACAAGGACGCGGGCGCGTGGAAAACCGGTCCCGGAGCCTTCCTCCCAATCCACCCGACTGCATGCAACGCGCCGACGCCCGATGGACAGACAGCTCCGGGCTCACAGGCCGCTCTTGCCCTATAAGGACGGAGGGCCTGCAAACCCGGCTTGCAGCGTCAAACAGCCGCAACCAGCAGAACGCGGGCGAAGGTGCGCTTGCCCACCTGCAACAAGCCTTCAAAACCCGGCTGCAGTACGGTCTGTGCGTCATCGACCACTTCGCCATCCACCTTCACCGCACGCTCCTTGAGCTTGCGCGAGGCCTCCGAATTGCTCGGTGTCAGGCCAGCAGCGGTCAGCAGCGCACCGATGCGCAGGCCTTCGGCCGGCACGGTCACCTCCTGCAGCGGCAACTGGGTGATGTCGCCCTGGCCGGTGACGGCTGCATTCCAGCCGGCGATGGCCTGTTCGGCAGCATCGGCGTCATGGAAGCGGGTGGTCAGCTCACGCGCCAACCGCAGCTTGATCTCACGCGGGTTGATCTTGCCGGCCTCGACGTCGGCACGCAGCAGCTTGGCCTCTTCGATGGAGATATCGAAGCTGAGCAGGTCGATCCAGCGCCACATCAAGGTGTCGTCGACCTTCATGGTCTTGGTGACGATGTCGATGGCCGGCTCGCTGATACCGATGTAGTTGCCCAGCGACTTGGACATCTTGTTGACGCCATCCAGGCCTTCCAGCAACGGCATGGTCAGCACGATCTGCGGCTTCTGCCCGTGGTGCTCCTGCAGGCCGCGGCCCATCAGCAGGTTGAACTTCTGGTCGGTGCCGCCGAGCTCGACATCGGCCTCCAGCGCCACCGAGTCGTAGCCCTGTACCAGCGGGTAGAGGAACTCGTGGATGGCGATGGACTGCTGGGCGGCATAGCGCTTGGCGAAGTCATCGCGCTCGAGCATGCGGGCGACGGTGTGCTGGCCGGCCAGGCGGATCATGTCGGCCGCGCTCATCTTGCCGAACCATTCCGAGTTGAAGCGGACTTCGGTCTTTTCGCGGTCCAGCACCTTGAACACCTGCTCTTCATAGGTGCGTGCATTGGCCAGCACGTCTTCGCGGCTGAGCGGCTTGCGGGTCAGGCTTTTGCCGGACGGGTCGCCGATCATGCCGGTGAAGTCGCCGATCAGGAAAATGACCTGATGGCCGAGGTCCTGGAACTGGCGCAGCTTGTTCAGCAATACGGTGTGGCCCAGGTGCAGGTCGGGGGCGGTGGGGTCGAAGCCGGCCTTCACACGCAGCGGGCGACCGCTTTCCAGACGCTGGCGCAGTTCATCCACTTTGAGGATTTCGTCGGCTCCGCGGCCGATCAGGGCAAGGGCTTCATCAATCGAGGACACGCTAAAACTCCCGGCTTCGCCGTCAAATACATGAATGGTGTTAAGTACAAGTTAACCACGCCAGGAGATTGAAAAGCCATGCGGCTCAATGGTTTGACGCGGTATTGATAGGTGTCTATGTTAACCGCGTTTGGGCCCGCGATCCGGGCCGGCCAGAGAACTGAGCGATGCCACAACCCGATCATGGCCCCGCGCGCAAGCAGCGCTTCCAGGAACGCCTCAATGTCCTGCACGACACCGCCCTGCATCGGAAGCTGAAAGAACATCTGCCGGCCGCGTTCAACGAACGCTGGACCCGGCGGCATTGGATCCACGCCAGCCTGTTCGTCACCATTGGCGCGTTGGCGGCCACCATTGTTCCCGGCTTTTCCAACGCAATCGACACCCCCCTGCCCGCCTCGCACTCGACGTTGGCGCTGCCGTTGCCGCCGCTGTCACTGGCACGCCGTGGCGAAACACCGGGCGACAGCTGGCAGATCCTGCGCGTACAGCGTGGCCAGACGCTGAGCGATCTGTTCGAGTCCGCCGGCGTCCCTGCCACCACCATGCAACGCGTGCTTGACCACCCCGGTACACGCGATGTGCTGACCAAGCTGCGCCCGGGCACCGAGATCGCCTTCGACCTGCCGGTCAACGGCACCCTGCGCACCATCCGCTTTGATCGCGACGCCGACCACCGCGTGGAACTGAGCCTGCAGGGCGAGCAGATCCGCGAGAAAGTCAGCGAGCGTGCCACCAGCACCCGCACCGTGGTTGCCAGTGGTGAGATCACCAGTTCGCTGTACAACGCCGCACGCCGTGCCGGCCTGTCGCCGTCAGCCATCGCCACGATGACCGACGAGATCTTCAAGTACGACATCGACTTCTCCAAGGACCTGCAGCCGGGCGACCGCTTCAGCGTGGTGATGGACGAGACCTGGCGCGAAGGCGAGCGCATCGATACCAGCAAGATCCTGGCGGCAACCTTCCAGACTGGCGGCAAGACCTATACCGGCTTCCGCTTTGATCGCAACGGCAAGTCGGAATACTTCGACATCAATGGCCGCTCGCTGAAGAAGAGCTTCATCCGCTCGCCCATCCAGTTCGCGCGCCTGAGCTCGAACTTCGGTACCCGCCGCCATCCGATCCTCGGCACCATGCGCACCCACAAGGGTGTGGATTACGCCGCGCGCACCGGCACCCCGATCATGGCCGCCGGCGATGCCCGCGTGCAGTTCGCCGGCACCCAGCGCGGTTACGGCAACGTGGTGATCCTCGACCACGGCAGCGGCCACACCACGCTGTACGGGCATATGTCACGGCTGGGGCCCTACCGTGCCGGCCAGCGGGTGGCCCAGGGCCAGGTGATCGGCTACGTGGGCTCCACCGGCATGTCCACCGGCCCTCACCTGCATTACGAATTCCGCGTCAATGGCGTGCACCGCAACCCGCTGTCGGTGACCATGCCGCCGCCGCAGCCTTTGCAGGGTGCCGACCTGGCCGCCTTCCGCGCGCAGACCGCGCCGGCGATGGCGCGCATCAAGGGCATGGAAGAGCTGATCTACGCCGATGCCGCCGACAAGAAGCCGGCCGCTACGCAGACTGCAGCTGCCGAACCGGCAGCAGGCGGCAAGCGCGGCTGAGCCGGCGCGACACCGTTGACGATACGGGCAGGGAGCTTGAAGCTTCCCTGCCCGTTTCTTTTTTGGCCCCAGCGATGACGTCTGTTGATCCCCTGCTGCCCCTGTTCCTTGGCCTGATGTCCGGCACCAGCGCCGACGGCATCGATGCGGCACTGGTGCAGTTCCCGCAGGACGGCGGTTGTCGTTTCCTGCACGGCCACACCCACCCCTGGCACCCGGCCACGCGCGAGATGTTGATCGCCCTGGGCCAGGGGGCGGAGCCATCGTCGATGGATGCCCTGGGGCAGCTGGATGCGACCGTGGGTATCACGTTCGCCGCCGCCGCCAATCAACTACTGGAAGACGCCGGGGTACAGCGCGCGCAGGTACAGGCGATAGGCTCGCATGGCCAGACCATCCGTCACCGGCCGCTGAGCAATCCGGCTTTCACCTGGCAGATTGGCGATGCCAACCGCATTGCCGAATTGACCGGCATTACCACCGTTGCCGACTTCCGCCGCCGCGATGTGGCTGCTGGCGGGCATGGTGCGCCGCTGATGCCGGCCTTCCATCTGGCGATGCTGGGCAGTGCCGACGAAGACCGTGCGGTGCTCAACCTGGGCGGCATCGCCAATCTGAGCCTGATTGCCCGCGACGGCAGCATCCGCGGTTTCGACACCGGCCCGGCCAACGCCTTGCTCGATGGCTGGTGCCAACGCCATCTGGGCCATCCCTACGATGCCGACGGCGCTTTCGCGGCCAGTGGGCGGGTGGATGAGGCCCTGCTGGCGCGGCTGCTGGCCGAGCCGTGGTTTGCGCTGCCGCCGCCGAAGAGTACCGGCCGCGAGCAGTTCCATCTGGATTGGGTGGCCGCGCAACTGCCCGCCGACGCGCTGGCTCCTGCCGATGTGCAGGCCACGCTGCTGGAACTGACCGCCGCCACGGTGGCCGATGCGCTGCTGACGCAGCTGCCGGGCGCACGCCGGTTGCTGGTCTGCGGTGGCGGCGTGCGTAACCCGCAGCTGCTGCTGCGGCTGCAGGCGCGTTTGCCGGGCGTCGTCATCGGGTCCAGCGCCGAACATGGGCTGGACCCGGATTACATGGAAGCCATGGGCTTTGCCTGGCTGGCGCGCGAAACCCTGGCTGGCCGCCCCGGCAACCTGCCCAGCGTGAGTGGCGCGCGTGGGCCGAGGATTCTGGGCGCGATTCATTTGGCGTGAGGCGCTGGCGGTAGGCGGTAGTGCCGAGCCATGCTCGGCAGAGGCTTTACCGGGAACGCTCCAGCGTAGTGCCGAGCCATGCGCGGCAGAGGCTTTATCGGGAAGGCTCCAGCCGAGCATGGCTCGGCTCTACAGGTTGGATTGTGCCGGGAAGGCTCCCGCCGAGCATGGCTCGACTCTACAGTTCTCAGATGTCGCTGCCGGTTGGTAGCGCCTGCAGGGCCTTGATGGCCTCGGACAGGACATCCACTTCGGGCTCCTCGAATCCACCGCGCACATGATGTTCGCTGGCGAACAAGCCTTGTTCCAGCAACGCCAGGCAGGTTTCCTCGCGGGTCCAGCCACGCGCCACCGACAGGCGGCGGATGCGCTCCATCAGCAGCGGATCGATATCACGCAGAGTCACGTCAGCCATGTGCACCACACTACTGTCGGTGAATCCCCCCGGCGGCATCATCAACGACACCGCCGGAGGATTCAATCGGCGCGCGGGATCAACCAGCGCGCGACAGCTGGGTAGTGGCATCGACCTCGCGGCGCAGCCACCAGGCCATCACCAACCCCGGTACCCCCACCACCACGGACACCAGGAAGAACACCTGCCAGCCATAGGCATCGGCCAGCACCCCGGCGAACGGACCAACAAATACCCGGCCCAAGGTCGCAAATGCGGACAGCAAGGCATAGTGCGTGGCCGAGAAGCGCGTTCCACACAGGCCACTGAGCAACGCCACGAAGGCCGCAGTACCCATGCCCCCGGCAAAATTGTCCAGGCTCAGCGCAAACAGCAGCAGCCCATCCATCGGCGTGGGGTGGTCCAGATGAACGATCAACAGGTTGAACGCCGGCACTTCAACCGTGCCCCAGGCCCCGGCCCCTTCCCGCGCCAGCAGGTAAAAGCCCAGGTTGGAAACCAGTTGCAGCACACCAAAGGCGATAACTGCGGTGGACAAGCGCAGACGCAGCAGAAAGAAACCACCAACGATGGCTCCCACGATCGTCATCAGCAGGCCGATAGTCTTGTTGGCCAGGCCCACTTCGGCCTGGCTGAAGCCCATGCCCTTGAGCAGGAACGGCGTGGACAGACTCAGGGCGAAGGCATCGCCCACCTTGTAAAGCACCACCAGCGCCAGGAAGGCACCCGCCCCGCGCATACCGAAATAGCTGCGCAATGAGGCATTGAGCGTCTCGAACGGCACCCAGCGGGTGATGCCCAAGCCCAATGCCATAGCAGCCGCGATCTGGGTGACGACAAACACCAGCCGCACCCAGCGATCCGTGCTGTCCGGATCCAGACCGAACAATACCAACGCCTGATGGGCCAACCAGGCCCCCAGCGCCACGCCGGCCACCAGCGCGAGGAAACCACGCAGTTCTGCCCCCGCCTTGGACACCGGCGCCTTGAAACGCTCCGGCAGCTTCGGCATCAACAGCAGCGCCAGCACGCCCACCACCACAGACAAGCCCGCCATCACCCGGTACACCTGCGGCCAGCTCTGCCACTGCTCGGCCCATATCAGGGTGATGCCACCGGACAGCACCATCGCCAGGCGATAGCCAAGCACGGTAAGGGAACCGCCCAAGCCGCGCTCTGCCGGAGCCAACAGATCCGTGCGGTAGGCATCGATCACCACATCCAGCGTGGCCGACAGGCACGCCACCAGCACCGCCACCGAAGCAAACAGCGCCAGGTTGCGCGAGGGCGACAGCGTACTCATCACCGTCAATGCCGCGCCCAAGGCGAACAGCATCAACACGATCCAGCCACGCCGGCGCCCCAGCCCCGGCAGGTCGAAGCGATCGATCAACGGCGCCCACAGGAACTTGAACGTGTAGGGGATACCGATCAGCGACAGGAAGCCGAGCGTGACCAGATCCAGTCCGTCCACAGTCAGCCATGCCTGCATGGCGCCACCGGTCAGTGCCAACGGCAAGCCGGAGGCAAAGCCGAGCAGCAGGATCACGAACAGCCGGCGCAGGCGCTGCAGCCCGGCCGGCGGGGCCTCTGCTACCGCGTCACTCACAAGTCGTAGTCCACGGTGAATGGGGCATGGTCGGAGAAGCGCTGGCCGGTGTAGATCGAGCTGCCGCGCAGGCGTTCACGCAGGCCGGGGGTGACAAACTGGTAGTCGATACGCCACCCCACGTTGTTGGCGCGGGCCGCGCCACGGTTGCTCCACCAGGTGTAGTCCTGGCCTTCGGGGTGCAGCGCGCGGTAGGCGTCCACCCAGCCGCGGCCCTTGGCCGTGTCGGTCAGTTCGGCCTGGTCGGCGCAGAAGCCGTTCATCCAGTCGCGTTCCTCGGGCAGGCAGCCGGAGTTCTTCTGGTTGGATTTCCAGTTCTTGATGTCCAGCGCGCTGCGCACGATGTTCCAGTCGCCGCACAGCACGTAGTCGCGGCCACTGGCCAGCCACTCGTCCAGGATCGGCTTGAGCCACTCCATCACCTCGAACTTGAAGCCCTGCCGCAGCTCGCCCGACGACCCGGACGGGATGTAGAACGACACCACGCTCAGGTTGCCGAAACGCGCCTCGATATAGCGGCCTTCATCGTCGAACGGTGCCCAGCCCAGCGCGGTACGCACCTCGTCGGGCTCGCGCCGGCTCCAGATCGCCACGCCGCTGTAGCCCTTCTTGGTGATGGCGTCGCGGTAGAAGCAGTGGTGGCCATCCGGGCGGAACAGCGCGTCGGTCAGCTGCGACTCCTGCGCCTTGGTCTCCTGGATGCAGAGCACGTCGGCCTGCTGGCCCAGGAACCACTCGTTGAAGCCCTTGGTGGTGGCCGAACGGATGCCGTTGGCGTTGAAACTGGTAATACGCATGAAGTACCGCTGGTGAAAGCTCAGGACCGGCACAGCATACCGCCAGCGCCAGCCCCCAGGCGTCGATGGGGTACGCCTTCCGGCATGCCCGGCCCCTCCGGTGCCAGCGTTCCCGGACAGCCGATACCCGGGGCCCAGCATTCGCCGTGGCCATGCTTTAACCTAGGCACCTCAATAAACGACAAGAAACCGTATTTTCATGAGTGATCACCGTTCCCGTTTCCTGCAGTTGGCGCTGAACGCCGACGCACTGCGCTTTGGCCAGTTCACCCTCAAGTCCGGCCGTGTGAGCCCGTATTTCTTCAATGCCGGCCGTTTTGACACCGGCCTGGCCCTGGCCCAGCTGGGCAACTGCTACGCCGATGCCATCGACGATGCCGGCATTGCCTTCGACCAGCTGTTCGGCCCGGCCTACAAGGGCATCCCGCTGGCCACCGCGATTGCCTGCGAGTTCTCGCACCGCGGCCGCAACCTGCCGCTGACCTTCAACCGCAAGGAAGCCAAGGACCACGGCGAAGGCGGCACCCTGATCGGCGCCGACATGGCCGGCAAGCGCATCCTGATCATCGACGACGTGATCACCGCCGGCACCGCCATCCGCGAGGCACTGGCCATCATCCGCGAGGCCAAGGGCATCCCGGCCGGCATCGTGGTGGCCCTGGACCGCCAGGAGATCGCCTCGGAGGAAGACCGCCGGTCCGCCGCCCAGGCCGTGTCGGCCGAAACCGGCATCCCGGTGATCGCCGTGGCCAATCTGGCCGACCTGCTTGCATTCGCCTCCGGGAACCCGGAACTTGTCGGCTATCGCGAACCGTTGTTGGCCTACCGTGGCCACTACGGGAGCAATCCGACAGGCTGATAGCAGGGGGCTGCCAAGGTGTCGAATCCGTCAAAAACCACTGCGACGATGTTGCTGATGCTGGCAGCGCTGGCTGTACCGGCGCTGGCACAGAACAAGCCGGCCGATCCTGGCAAAAAGCTGTATTGCTGGGACCAGGGCGGCGAGCGCATCTGCTCGGACACCTTGCCGCAAGATGCGGTGAACAAGGCCCGCGACGAGTTCAATGCACGCAGCGGCACCCGCAGTGCCGCCGTGCAGCGCGCGCTCACCGCCGAGGAACGCGCCGAGGTGGCACTGACCGAGGCCCAGGCACAGGTGGATGCCGCCGCTGCGGAAACCCGCAAGCGCACCGAGCAGGCCATGCTGTCCACCTATGGCAGTGAAGACGCCCTGCGGCGGGTGTTTGCCGAGCGCACCGCCATTGTCGACAACAACATCAAGACCGCGGCCTACAACGTCACCAGCCTGCGCGAAGCCCTTTCCAGCCAACTGCAATCGGCAGGCAACAAGGAGCTGGCCGGGCAGCGGGTAGCGGACAAGCAGGCCCAGGACATCCGCCTGCGTCACAACGAGCTGCTTGCGCAGCTGCGGCTGCAGACCGCCTTCCAGCAGCAGCGGGTGGCCCTGGACGCGGAGATCGCCGAGTCGTTGGCCCGCTACCGTGAGCTGAAGGGGATTGCTGCGCCGGCTGATGCCGCCACCGCTCCGGCCCCTGCTGCCAGCGCAGAGCCCGCCAAGGGCTGAAGGGTAGTGCCAAGCCATGCTCGGCAGGGCTTTCCCGATAAGTTGTCGGATTCAGAATGAAAGCGGCCTCCGGGCCGCTTTTTGTTTGAAAGCTCCCCTCATCCGCCCTGCGGGCACCTTCTCCCGCAGGCGGGAGAAGGCAAGATCATGGCTTGCGGCAGGTTCTGTGGCTGCTCCCAGACTTTCAGCCGCAGGCAGCCACCCCCTTCTCCCGTTTACGGGAGAAGGTGCCCGCAGGGCGGATGAGGGGCTCTGGCTTCTGGGCTCTGGCTTCTTCTTCCGACTCACGCTCTCGTTTTGGCTGGTGATTTCTTCAGCCGCTTCTGCCACCACCGCAGTCCATATCCCGCACCACGCCCCACTTTTTACGCGTCTTTTACGCCAGCCCTGCCCCAGCAGCGTCGATCGTTTACGCCCCGCAGGAAGACGATAACGGCCTGATCGGGGTGATCAGCCCAGGTGTCCGCGCCTGCCTGCCGCCCTGCCCGTCCACCGACGCAGGTTCCGGCAGAGCCGTCCGCGTCCTGCTTTCGTTTCCGAGGTTTTCCATGCCCGGCTGGCTTGCTTTGTTGTGCGGCGTAGTGGTGCTGATCGCCGCTGCCTACCTGTTGTACGCGGTCCTTCGACCTGAGTCGTTCTGAGGAGCGCCGTCGTGATTGAAGCCCCCCTCATTCTTCTGGCCAGCCTGGCGCTGGCCTGGCCGCTGGGCCTGTACCTGGCACGGCTGATGCGCGGTACGCCGATGCGTATCGACGTCCTCTTCCACTGGATCGAAAAGCCGCTGTACCGCGTGCTGGGCGTCGATCCCGCCCATTCCATGTCCTGGCGCGGCTATGTGGTCGTGTTCCTGATCAGCAACCTGGTGCTGGCGGTACTGACCCAGGCCGTGTTCATGACCCAGGCCTGGTTGCCGTTGAACCCGGACAACATCCCCAACATGCGCTGGGATACCGCGCTGCACACCATGGTGTCGTTCCTGACCAACACCAACCAGCAGCACTACAGCGGCCAGGCGCAGCTGTCCTACTTCTCACAGATGACCGGCATCACCGGCCTGCAGGTGATCACCCCGATGATGGGGCTGGCACTGGCAGTGGCAACGCTGCGCGCCCTGTTCATGAAACCGGCCAGCAACGACAGCGGCAATGCCGCCCCGCGCGTCACCGTCGGCAACTACTACGCCGACGTGGTGCGCCTGTGCCTGCGCTTCCTGCTGCCGCTGTGCCTGGTGTGGACGCTGTTGCTGAACTGGCAGGGCGTGCCTTCCACGCTGGCCGCTGGCCCGCAGGCCACGCCGATCGATGCCGGTGCCGGCATGGAAACGCAGAAGATCCCGCTCGGCCCGGTCGCAGCGATGGTCGCGGCCAAACAGCTCGGCGCCAATGGCGGTGGCTGGTATGGCCCGAACAGCAGCTTCCCGCTGGAAAACCCGACCCCGCTGTCGAACGCGCTGGAACTGATCGGCATCCTGCTGATCCCGATGGCCATCATCTGCATGCTCGGCAGCTTCACCGGCCGGCGGCGCTTTGGTGCACTGGTGTTCGGCTGCATGCTGACCATGTCGGTGCTGTCCACCAGTGCCAGCCTATGGCTGGAAGGCCACAGCGCCAGCGCCGCCAGCGCATTGCTGATGGAAGGCAAGGAAGCCCGCTTCGGCGCCGATGGCACGGCGCTGTGGTCGTCCATCACCACCCAGGTGCAGAACGGCTCGGTCAACGGCATGCATGACTCGCTGAGCCCGCTCGGCGGCATGATGCCCATCGTCAACATGCTGGTCAGCGCGATCTGGGGCGGCATTGGCTGCGGCATCCAGCAGTTCCTGGTCTACCTGATGATGGCGGTGTTCCTGGCCGGGCTGATGACCGGACGCACGCCCGAACTGCTCGGCCGCAAACTGGAAACGCCGCAGGTGCGCCTGCTGGCGGTGCTGGTGCTGCTGCAACCGATCACCCTGCTCGGCCTGACCGCACTGACGCTGGCCGTGCCTGGCCTGGCCGGCACCTCCAACCCCGGTTTCCATGGCATCAGCCAAGTGTTCTACGAGTTCACCTCGGCCTATGCCAACAACGGCTCCGGCTTTGAAGGGCTGGCCGACAACAGCGTGTGGTGGAACCTGAGTTGTGCGCTGGTGTTGGCATTGGGTCGCTTCCCGATCCTGATCATCCCGCTGGTCATTGCCACCCAGCTGGCGGCCAAACGGCAGGTGCCACAAAGCGCCGGCAGCCTGCAGATCGAAACCCCGACCTTCGCCCTGACGCTTGTCTGCGTGGTCATCGTCCTTACCGTGCTGCAGTTCCTGCCGGCGCTGGTGCTTGGCCCGGTGGCCGAACACCTGAGCCTGCTGGCCCTGCAGGGAGCCCCCTCACCGTGAACGCCCCCATGAACCGCCCTGTTTCCCACACAACGCCGCGCCCGGCCCTGCTTGATGGCGCCGGCCTGCGCCGTGCGCTGCTGGACTCGCTGCGCAAGCTGTCGCCGCTGCACCTGCTACACAACCCGGTGATGGCGGTGGTGATGGCCGGCACCGTGCTGGCGCTGATCGTCACACTCAGCGGCACTGCACCGCTGGGCTTTGGCCTGGCTGTCACCGCGATCCTGTTGGTGACCGTGTTGTTCGGCAATTTCGCTGAAGCCGTGGCCGAGGCACGTGGACGCGGCCAGGCCGCCTCGCTGCGGCGTGCGCGCCAGGACCTGGTCGCACGGCGTGTCGCCACGCCGTTGCAGGGCGCTGCAGAAAGCCGTGTACCGGCCGCCGAGCTGCATCCCGGTGAGTATGTGATCGTCAGTGCCGGCGAGTTCGTGCCGGCCGACGGCGAGATCGTGCGCGGCCTGGCCACCATCAATGAGGCTGCTGTCACCGGCGAATCGGCACCGGTGCTGCGCGAGGCCGACACCGACCGCTCCGGCGTGATCGGCGGCACCAAGGTGCTGTCCGACGAGATTGTGGTGCGGGTCAGTGCCGAGCCGGGCCACAGCTTCCTGGACCGCATGATCGCGCTGGTGGAAGGCGCCAACCGGCAGAAAACGCCGAACGAGATCGCCCTGACCCTGCTGCTGGCGGCGATGTCACTGACCTTCCTGGTGGTGGTGGCCACGCTGCCCGCCATTGCCGGCTTTGTTGGCGTCAGCGTCGATCCGCTGCTGCTGATCGCCCTGCTGGTGTGCCTGATCCCGACCACCATCGGCGGCCTGCTGCCGGCCATCGGCATCGCCGGCATGAACCGTGCACTGCAGGCCAATGTGCTGGCCAAATCGGGCAAGGCCGTTGAAGTAGCCGGCGACGTCGATGTGCTGCTGTTGGACAAGACAGGCACCATCACCTATGGCGACCGCCAGGCCACGCACTTCCATCCGTTGGCCGGCATCGATGCGGCACAGCTGCGTGAAGCATCGCTGCTGTCGTCCTTGGCCGACCCGACGCCGGAAGGCAAATCCATCGTGCGTCTGGCCCGCCAGCAGGGCTGTGCCACCGCCGAGCCAGATCACGTTCATGCGGATCCCTCCGCAAAAGCCCGCACATCCATGTGCGGGGTCCTAAATTACCTAGCCTTCACCGCACAAACCCGCATGTCCGGCGTTGACCTGGACAACGGCCGCAGCATCCGCAAAGGCGCGGCCGATACCATCAGCGCGCACGTGCTGGCGCTGGGCGGCACCGTGCCGAACGAGCTGCAGGCACGCGTGGACCAGGTCGCGCGTGGCGGTGCCACGCCGCTGGTGGTCTGCGAAGGCCGCCATGTGCTGGGCGTGGTGGAGCTGGCCGACGTGGTCAAGCACGGCATGCGCGAGAAATTCGCGCAGCTGCGGGCAATGGGCATCCGCACGGTGATGATCACCGGCGACAACCCGCTTACCGCCGCCGCCATTGCCGCCGAGGCCGGCGTGGACGACTACATCGCCCAGGCCAGGCCCGAGGACAAACTGGCACGCATCCGCAGCGAGCAGGCCGGTGGCCGGCTGGTGGCGATGGTCGGCGACGGCACCAACGATGCGCCGGCGCTGGCCCAGGCCGACATCGGCCTGGCGATGAACTCCGGCACGCAGGCGGCCAAAGAGGCCGGCAACATGGTCGACCTGGATTCGGACCCGGCCAAGCTGCTGGCGGTGGTGGAAGTGGGCAAGCAGCAGCTGATCACCCGCGGTGCGCTGACCACCTTCTCGCTGGCCAATGACGTGTCCAAGTACTTCGCCATCCTGCCGGCGCTGTTCGCCGCCAGCATCCCGTCGATGGCGGCCTTGAACGTGATGCAGCTGTCGAGCCCGCGCAACGCGGTGCTGGCCGCGCTGATCTTCAATGCGCTGGTGATTCCGGCCCTGATCCCGCTGGCCCTGCGCGGTGTGCGCTTCCGCCCGGCCACCGCCACCGCGCTGCTGCGCCGGAACATGCTGGTGTATGGGCTGGGCGGCGTGCTGCTGCCGTTTGCGGCCATCAAGGCCATCGACCTTCTTCTTGCTCTGGTATTTGGCGCATGAACACCTCAATGAAATCCTCCCGTCGTTCCGGCACCCCGCTGTGGCGGCCGGCCATTGGCCTGTCCCTGTTCGGCCTGTTCGGCACCGGCCTGGTCTATGCAGTGCTGGCGACCGGCATCTCCGGCGCGCTGTTCCCGGCGCAGGCCGATGGCAGCCTGATCCGCGATGCCGACGGCCAGGTGCGTGGTTCGCTTTATCTGGCGCAGCCGTTCGTTGGCGATGGTTATTTCCAGAGCCGTCCTTCGGCGGCCAACTACGACCCGATGGCCGCCGCTGGCAGCAATATGGCGCGCAGCAATCCGGACCTGGTCAAGCGTGTCAGCGAGGCCACCGCCGCCGTCGCCGCGCGCGAGAAGATCGACCCGGCCACGGTGCCGGCCGATCTGGTCACGCAGTCGGCCAGCGGGCTGGATCCGGAGCTCTCGCCCGCCGCCGTGCAGCTGCAGGTGCGCCGCGTCGCCGCTGCCCGTGGATGGTCCGAGGCCCGCGTACAAGCGCTGGTGGATGCACAGCTGCAGGGGCGGCAATGGGGAGTGTTCGGCCAGCCCCGCATCAATGTCGTTGCGCTGAACCGGGCACTGGACCGTGCAGTGCAGGCCCGCTGATGCAGGCTTCCCACCGGACAGCGCACAATCGCGGCCATGAACGACTCCCGTAGCCGCCAGGCCGATGCGCTGGCGGGCGCCCTGCAACGCGACGCCGAGGGCAAGCTCACTGTCTTCCTCGGCGCCGCACCGGGCGTGGGCAAGACCTTCAGCATGCTCACCCGCGCCCAGGAACAGCTGCGGCGCGGCGTGGACGTGATGGCCGCCGTGGTCGAAACCCACGGCCGCAGCGATACCGCCGCCCTGCTCGACGGCCTGCCGCGCATTGCCATGTGCGCGGTGGAGTACCACGGTCACCAGCTGCAGGAGATGGATCTGGATGCAGTGCTGGCGCGCAGGCCGGCACTGGTGCTGGTCGATGAACTGGCCCATCGCAATGCTCCCGGCAGCCGCCATGAGCGGCGCTGGCAGGATGTGATGGAGCTGCTCGATGCCGGTATCGACGTCTGGACGACGATCAACATCCAGCACCTGGAAAGCCTCAACGATGTGGTCATGCGCATCACCGGCGTGCGCGTCAGCGAGACCGTGCCCGATGTGGTGTTCGACCGCCTGCACGACATCGTGCTGGTCGACCTGCCCCCGCGCGAGCTGATCGAGCGCCTGCAGCAGGGCAAGGTCTACGTGCCGGAACAGGCCGCGCAGGCGCTGCAGGCATTCTTCTCGCCGGCCAACCTCACCGCCTTGCGCGAGCTGGCGATGCAGGAAGCCGCCGACCGCGTCGACAGCAGCCTGCGCGAGACCCGCGCCGCGCGCGGCGAAGGCAATCTGCCGCTGCGTCGCCGCGTTGTAGTCGCCATCGACGGCAGCGGCCAGAGCGAATACCTGGTGCGCGTGGCGCGGCGCATCGCCGAGCGCCGCGATGCACCGTGGACGGTGGTGACCGTGCAACATCGGCGTCACGACGAGGCAACCCGTCGCGAAATCGACGATGCGTTCGCACTGGCGCGGCGGTTGGGCGGCGACGCCGAACTGCTGCACGGGCCGGGCATCGCCGATGCGCTGCTCGACTACGCCGCGCATAACGCGGTGTCGTCGCTGGTGCTGGGCCGCACCCGCGAGCGGCCGCTGGCGCGGCTGTTCAACCAGGCCCTGACCCAGCAGTTGATCCAACGCGGCGCCCACTACGAGATCACCATCATCAGCACGCCGCAGGCGCGCGCAAATGCGCGACGCTTTGGCCTGTCGCTGGCCCCGGACAGCTGGGGCAAGGATGCGATGACGGCGGTATTGGCCACCGTCGGCGCCTGCCTGGCCGCATGGCTGGGCGAACACTGGATCGGCCTGAGCGATCTGGCGATGGTGTTCATCGTGGCGGTGGTGCTGGTGGCCGCGCGCACGCGCATGAGTGCGGCGGTGCTGGCAGCGACGCTGTGCTTCCTGGCCTACAACTTCTTCTTCATCGCACCGCGCTTCACCTTCGCGATCAGCGCGCGCCAGGGCGTGATCACCGTCTTCCTGTTCCTCGCCGCCGCCCTGGTCGCCGGCCGCCTGGCCTCGCGCCTGCGCATGCAGGTGGTGGCGCTGCGCGCGGCCAACCGCCACGCCAATGTACGGCAGACGCTGGGCCGACAGCTGGTGGGTGCCACTGACAATGCCCAGGTCGCCCATGCCGGGCGGGTGGCATTGGAACAGGCGCTCGATGCACCGGCATGGGTGCGACTGGGCGCCGATACCAGTACCAGCGGCAGCGCCGCCCCCGGCGACACCGACCTGGCTGCGGCCGATTGGGCCCTGCGCCATGGCCAGCCTGCCGGCCGCTTCACCGACACCCTGGCCGGCGCCGGTTGGTGGTTCCTGCCGCTGCTGGACGGCGAAGCACATGCGATAGGCGTGGCCGGGCTGCGCTTCGACCACCAGCATCCGCGCCTGGCGCAGGAACAGCGCCAGCTGGTGGAGGCCATGGCTGACGACATCGCCCAGGCTGCGCTGCGCACGCGGCTGGTGGCCGATCTGGAAACCGCACATCTGCACAACGAGACCGAGCGCCTGCGCTCGGCCCTGCTGTCCTCGGTGTCGCACGACCTGCGCTCGCCGCTGGCCGCGATGATCGGCTCGGCCGACAGTCTGTCCAACTACGCGGATGCGATGGACGCCAGCGACCGTCGCGCCCTGCTCGACACCATCGTGGTCGAGGGCGAGCGGCTGGACCGCTACATCCAGAACCTGCTGGACATGACCCGGCTCGGCCATGACGGGCTCAAGCTCAACCGCGACTGGATCGGCGTGGACGAGCTGATCGGCTCGGCCGCGCGGCGGCTGCAGCGCTACCAACCGGAGGTGCGGCTGCAACTGGATATCCCGGCAACGCTGGCACCGATCTGGGTGCACCCGGCGCTGGTCGA
The DNA here is from genome assembly GCA_032112995.1 of Stenotrophomonas sp. Classification (GTDB taxonomy): domain Bacteria; phylum Pseudomonadota; class Gammaproteobacteria; order Xanthomonadales; family Xanthomonadaceae; genus Stenotrophomonas. Next base: position 16,424 of record DAMCTY010000057.1, read on the forward strand.
ACAGGCGGTGTTCAACGTGATGGAGAACGCGGCCAAATTCTCGCCCGCCGAGGTACCGATCGAAGTGCATGCGCGCCAGCACGAGGGCGAGCTGGTCATCGACGTGATCGACGCCGGCCCCGGCATCCCCGATGACCAGCGCGCGCGCATCTTCGACATGTTCTACAGCGTGGAGCGCGGCGACCGTGGCCGCCAGGGCACCGGCCTGGGCCTGACCATCTGCCAAGGCATGATTGGTGCCCATGGCGGCCGTGTCGAGGCGCTGCCGGGCCACGACGGACGCGGTACCCTGATACGCATGAGCCTGCCCATGCTCCAGCCGCACCCCGAGAGCCCGCGCGATGATGGCTGAAGCGCCCGCCATTCCGCCGCCGCGCGTGCTGGTGGTGGATGACGAAGTACAGATCCGGCGCTTTCTGGATATCTCGCTGCGCGCGCAGGGCTATGCGGTGAGCCAGGCCGCCAACGGCGCCGAAGGCCTGCAACGGCTGGCCGAGGACGGTGCCGACCTGGTGGTGCTGGATATCGGCCTACCCGACATGGAAGGCCATGACGTGCTGGCCGAGCTGCGGCAATGGAGCCAGGTGCCGGTGATCATGCTCAGCGTGCGTGCCGGCGAGGCCGAGAAGGTGCGTGCCCTGGACAATGGCGCCAACGACTATGTGACCAAGCCGTTCGGCACCCAGGAGCTGATGGCGCGGGTACGGGCGCTGCTGCGCAGCCGCAGCACCGACAGCGAAGGCCAGGTGCCGGTGTTCGACGATGGTCACCTGCATATCGACCTGGCCCGCCGCGACGTGCGCGTGGACGGCGAGGCGATTGCGCTGACCCGCAAGGAATACGCGCTGCTGGCGCTGCTGTTGCGCAATGCCGGGCGAGTGGTGACGCAACCGCAGATCCTGCAGGAAATCTGGGGGCCGACGCACCGGCATGACACCCATTACCTGCGCATTCTGGTCGGGCGCTTGCGGCACAAGCTTGGCGATTCGGCCCTGGAGTCGCGTTACCTGTTCACCGAGCCGGGGGTTGGTCTGCGTTTTGGGGGTAGCTGAAGCACACGAACGGCCAAAGCTTGCCCTCACCCCAACCCCTCTCCCGCACGCGGGAGAGGGGCTCACTTTCTGCCCCCTCCCTTTGGCGTAGCCAAGGGGAGGGTTGGGGAGGGGGGCTCTTCGCGGTAATCCAAAGCCCTCAACCAGCCCCGCTCGCAAGCAGCCATCCAGAAAAAACAAAAGGCCGCCTCGCAACACGCGGGCGGCCTTTTGCCAGACAACAACGCCGATCAGAAACCCAGTTCAGTCCCGGCCGGCAATACCTGCAGCAACTGCTCGCGGAACACCGCCTTGATCCTTTCCAGCGCCGCCTCGTCGTTGCCTTCGAAACGCAGCACCAGCACCGGCGTGGTGTTGGAGGCACGCACCAAGCCCCAGCCGTCGCTGAAATCAGCACGCAGGCCATCGATGGTGGAGAGCCGGGCGCCGGCGAACGGCGACTCCTCCAACTGCGCGGCGGCCACGATCAAGGCCACCTGCGCATGCTGGGTGCCCTCTTCCACCGCCACCTTCAACTCCGGCGTGGAAAGCGCATCCGGCAATTCGTCCAGCACCTCCGACGGCTCCTCATCGCGCTGGCCCAGGATCTCCAGCAGGCGCGCGGCGGCATACAGACCATCGTCAAAGCCGTACCAGCGCTCCTTGAAGAAGAAGTGGCCGCTCATCTCGCCAGCCAGCTCGGCATCAGTCTCGCGCATCTTCGCCTTCATCAACGAGTGCCCGGTCTTCCACATCATCGGGCTGCCGCCATTGCGCAGAATGTAGTCGGACAGCTTGCCGGTGCACTTGACGTCGTAGATCACCATCGCGCCAGGGTTACGCTGCAGCACGTCGGCGGCAAACAGCATCAGCAGGCGATCGGCAAAGATGACCTTGCCCTCCTTGGTCACCACGCCCAGACGATCGCCGTCGCCATCGAAGGCCACGCCGATATCCGCGTCGAAACGCTTGACCATCTGCACCAGATCTTCGAGGTTGTGCGGATCGCTGGGGTCCGGATGGTGGTTGGGGAAGCTGCCGTCCACGTCGCAGTACAACGGGATCACCTCTGCACCGATGGCCTCAAGCAATTGCGGGGCCACCGCGCCGGCAACGCCGTTGCCGGCATCGGCCACCACCTTGAGCGGACGATCCAGCTGCACGTCATCGGCAATGCGCTGCACGTAGTCATTGATGACCTCGCGCTGCTGCAGGTCGCCCGGGCTGTCGGCACGCTGCAGGCGGCCTTCCTGGATGCGTCGGTACAGATCGGTGATGGCATGACCGGACAGCGTTTCACCGCCGATGACAATCTTGAAGCCGTTGTAGTCGGGCGGATTATGGCTGCCGGTGACGGCGACACAGCTGCCTGCGCGCAGGTGGTAGCTGGCGAAATACACCACCGGCGTCGGCGCCATGCCGATATCCAGCACATTGCAGCCCGCGCGACGCAGGCCATCGATCAGCGCATTGCTCAACTCGGGACCGGACAGGCGGCCGTCGCGCCCCACCACCACGTCATGCAGGCCTTGCGACTGCATTTCACTGCCGATGGCCTGGCCGATCAGGGTGGCCACGGTGGGGTTGAGATCCGGGCCGACCACACCACGGATGTCGTAGGCACGGAAGATGCCCGCCGGCACGGCCTCGGCGCCGGGTTCGGCGATGGGTGCAGCCGCAGCCTTGTCGGCAGCGCTGTCCACGACTGGCAGGGGATCCTGCGCCAGTGCTTCCTGCAAGGTCATGCCGCTGCCCGCCTCCTCCACATCCTGCTTGCGGCGCAGGGTGGGCAGGCTCAGGCGCTTGCGTCCAATCAACAGTAGCAACGCGGTCGCTGCAAGCAGCACCGCGACCACTGCCGACGCGACTACGCCAAGGCCCATTGCGCCGCCGTTGGTATCCGGCAGTTCCGCAACCACACGCAGGCCGGTCTCAGCCACGGGCCGGGCCAGTGCATCCGCACCATTGCCCAGGCTCTCGTCGCCCTTCTTCAGGATGGTGAAGCCACCCTGGCGCAGGCCGAGGTAGGCACTTTGCGGGGAATCGATGGTGTCGAATACCGAGGTAAGACGCAGCAACGGCTGGCGGATGTAGGCCACTGCCGCGCGATCGTGCAGCTGCACCGGGGCGGCCAGGCCCAGACGCGGACTGCCCCCGTCACGGACCACCAGCACCACCGGTTTGCCTTCGGCGAGCGCCTTTTCCAGCAAGGCAAGACGTGCATAACCAAAGGCCGCCGGGTCGGCATAGGCATCCACCAGCGTCGCGTCCAGCACCTGCGCGTCTTCCACGCCATTCCACTTGTCGCGCAGCGCAGCGGCGGCCGCAGCCGCATCCCCGCTACCCAGGGCAGCCTTGACCGGCGCCAGCGCCAGTTGCTTGCTGAACTGCGCCAGCTGCGCATCGATGGCCTTCTGGACGTCGCCTACCGCCTGGTCGCGGGCCGATTCCAGGCGGCTGCCTGTGCTGGACTGCAGCCACTGGTCAACCGCGCTCCAGCCGAACCAACCGGCCAGCAGCAACAGCAGTACCGCCAGCAACGGCGTTGAACGACCCAGCGCAACGCGTGGGCGTGCGCTCTCATTGCCTTGGCTCATCGTGCGTTTCCCCTGTCAGCGCACCCCGGTGTGGCCAAATCCACCCGTTCCACGCGCACTGTCGATGAAAGTATCCACTACCTGCAACGTCACGCGTGCAATCGGCAACACCACGAGTTGTGCGATCCGGTCACCTGGTTCAATCGTGAATGCGTCGCGGCCCCGGTTCCAGACGCTGATGAGCAGCGGTCCCTGGTAGTCGGCGTCGATCAGGCCCGTGCCATTTCCCAACACAATGCCGTGGCGATGTCCCAACCCCGAGCGCGGCAAAACCACGGCACACAGTCCGGGGTCAGCCACGTGGATGGCGATACCGCTGGGCAACAGTGCGGCATCCCCCGGCTCCAGCGTCAGCGGTGCCTCGATGGCGGCACGCAGATCCATGCCGGCGCTGGCCTCGGTGGCATAGGCCGGCAACGGCCAGCTGTCACCAAAGCGGGGGTCCAGCAGTTTTACCTGCAGGGGCTGCAATGCGGCAGCGTTGCTCATGCGTCCAACCTCTCTGCGATCAGGTCCAGCAGCTGTTCTGCCAGCTGGGTCTTGGCGGTGCCCGGGAACTCACGCAGACCGCCGTTCCAATAGGCGACGGCCGCATTCTGGTCACTTTCAAAGCCATTGCCGGCAATGCCGACCTGGTTGGCGATGATCAGGTCCAGGTGCTTGTCGGCCAGCTTGCCGCGCGCATATTTCTCCACATCGTGGGTTTCGGCGGCAAACCCGACCACCAGCTTCAGCGCCTGCTCCTGCACCGCCACTTCGGCCAGGATGTCGGCGGTACGTACCAATTCCAGGGTCAGGGTCTGGCTGCCGGCGGTCTTCTTCAGCTTCTGCGGCGAGACCTGGCGCGGCGTGTAGTCCGCCACGGCAGCAGCGCCGATATAGATATCGGCCGGCAGCGCGCCCAGCACGGCCTCGCGCATCTGCGCGGCCGAGCGCACATCGATGCGCTGCACGCCCGCCGGGGTTGGCAACTGCACCGGGCCGCTGACCAGCACCACCTGCGCGCCCTGACGGGCGGCGGCAGCGGCCAGCGCATAGCCCATCTTGCCGCTGGAACGGTTGCCGACATAGCGCACCGGGTCCAGGTCTTCATAGGTCGGCCCGGCACTGATCAACACCCGCAGGCCGTTCAAGCGGCCGGGTTTGGCCGGCGCCTGCGGTGCCAGATTGCCTGCCAGCGCGGCAATGATGGCCGGCGCCTCGCTGACCCGGCCGGGGCCGGACTCGCCTTCGGCCAGCGGGCCATCTTCCGGCCCGATCACCTGCACCCCGCGCTCGCGCAGCACGGCCATATTGGCCTGGGTGGCCGGGTGCAGCCACATACGGTGGTTCATCGCCGGGCATACGGTCAGCGGTGCGGTCGTGGCCAGGCACAAGGTGGTGACCAGATCATCGGCATTGCCGTGCGCCAGCCGCGCCAGCAGGTCGGCGGTGGCCGGCGCGATGACGATGCGGTCGGCCCAGCGCGCCAGTTCGATATGGCCCATGGCCTGCTCGGCGGCACTGTCCCACAGCGTGGTGCGGGTGGGATGGCCGGACAGCGCCTGGAAGCTCAGCGGCGTGACGAACTGCTGCGCCCCCGCCGTCATCGCCACCTGCACGCTGGCACCGGCATCACGCAGGCGGCGCACCAGCTCCAGCGACTTGTACGCGGCGATGCCGCCGCCGACGCAGAGCAGCAGCTTCTGTCCTTCCAAAGGTCGGGAAGTAGGGGAAACGGCGGTCACGGGGAGAATTTCCTAGGTACAGAAGAATGATTAGCTTAACCGAAGGGTTCGGTGTGACTGATCCTGCTTTTGGCTGATGACGGTGAATCTGGGACTCATGCACATCCGTCATTGGCCCGCCGCTGAACGCCCGCGTGAAAAGCTGCTGGCACGCGGTGCCAGCGCGCTGTCCGATGCTGAACTGTTGGCTATCTTCCTGGGCTCAGGGCTACGCGGGCGTGACGCGGTGCAGACCGCGCGTGAACTGCTGCAGGGCCATGGCCCGCTGCGGGCCCTGCTGGAGCGCAGCCCGGCCGCCCTCGCCGACTTGCCCGGGCTGGGCCCGGCCCGTGCCTGCCAGCTCAGTGCAGCGCTGGAGCTGGGCCAACGTTACCTGGCCGCCGCCCTGGAACGCGGCCAGGCCCTGACCGACCCTGCGGCCGCCGGGCGCTATTTCGCACAGCGGCTGCGTCACCGCCGCTGTGAGGTATTTGCGGTGCTGTTCCTGGACACCCGTCACCGGGCCCTCGCCTTCGAGGAGTTATCCACAGGTACGGTAGACAGCGCCGAAGTGCACCCCCGCGAGGTTGTCCGCAAAGCCTTGGGCCACAACGCGGTGGCGGTGATCGTTGGCCACAATCACCCCTCGGGCAATCCTGAACCGTCAGCCGCCGACCGGGCCATCACCGAGCGCCTGCGGCAGGCACTGGCACTGGTGGATATCCGCCTGCTGGACCACTTCGTGATCGGCGATGGCCCTCCGCTGTCCTTGGCGGCGCGTGGTTGGCTCTGACTGGCCCAGAGCCAGTTTTCTGACTTTTTGACATTCCTGAGCCCCACCTGCGGCCCGGCGGGGCGGCCTCGCCGAAGGTCAGGTAAAATGGTCAGTTCCGCGCTTCAAGCAGAATAGTCACGTGAAACCCCAACTCCGCGCCCTCATCGGCCAAGGCATCGAAGCCTTGCGCGCCAACGGCACCTTGCCTGCCGACACCCTGCCGCCGGATTTCGTGGTCGAACGACCCAAGACCCGCGAACACGGTGATTTCGCCACCAACGCCGCCATGCTGCTGGCCAAGGCCGCGCGCAGCAATCCGCGCGCCGTGGCACAGGCCCTGGTTGCCGCGTTGCCGGCCAGCGACGACATCGCCAATGTCGAGATCGCCGGCCCCGGCTTCATCAATTTCAAGCTTGCGCCGGTGGCCTACCAGCGCGAAGTGGTCAGCGTGCTCAAGGAAGCCGAGGACTACGGCCGCAACCTCAGCGGCAACGGCCGCAGCGTCGGCGTGGAGTACGTGTCGGCCAACCCGACCGGCCCGCTGCATGTCGGCCACGGCCGCGCCGGCGCCATCGGTGACTGCATCGCCCGCGTGCTGGAAGCCAACGGCTGGAACGCCAAGCGCGAGTTCTACTACAACGACGCCGGCGTACAGATCGAAAACCTGGCCAAGTCGGTGCAGGCGCGTGCGCGCGGCTTCAAGCCGGGCGACGAACAGTGGCCCACCGAGGCCTACAACGGCGAATACATCGGCGACGTGGCCAAGGCCTACCTGCTGGGCCAGACCGTTGACCTGGAAGGCAGCCAGATCGTCGGCGCCAAGGATGCCGAGAACCTGGAAGAAATCCGCCGCTTCGCCGTGGCCTACCTGCGCAACGAGCAGAACCTGGACCTGGCCGCATTCGGCGTGGATTTCGATATCTACTTCCTGGAAAGCTCGCTGTACAAGGACGGCAAGGTTGCCGAGACCGTGCAGCAGCTGGTCAGCTCCGGCCACACCTACGAGGAAGGCGGCGCGCTGTGGCTGCGCTCCACCGACTTTGGTGACGACAAGGACCGCGTGATGCGCAAGTCCGACGGCACCTTCACCTACTTCCTGCCGGACGTGGCCTACCACCTGAGCAAGTGGCAGCGCGGTTACGAACGCGCCATCACCGAACTCGGTGCCGACCACCACGGCTCGCTGGCACGCGTGCGCGCCGGCCTGCAGGCGCTGGACGTGGGCATTCCCAAGGGCTGGCCGGAATACGTGCTGCACCAGATGGTGACGGTGATGCGCGGCGGCGAGGAAGTGAAGCTGTCCAAGCGCGCCGGCAGCTACCTGACCCTGCGCGACCTGATCGACGAGGTCGGCAGCGATGCGGTGCGCTGGTTCCTGATCGCGCGCAAGCCCGATTCCCAGCTGACCTTCGACATCGACCTGGCACGCCAGCAGAGCAACGACAACCCGGTGTTCTACGTGCAGTACGCGCATGCCCGCGTCTGCTCGCTGCTGCGCCAGGCGCAGGAGAAGGGCCTGGACTACAAGCAGGCCGATGGCCTGGCCGCGCTGTCGCAGTTGGGCGACGAACTGTCGCTGGAACTGATGAACGAAATCTCCCGTTACCCGGAAGTGGTGGAAGCGGCGGGTATCGCCCTGGAACCGCACCAGATCGCGCAGTACCTGCGTGAATTGGCACACGCTTTCCACACGTGGTATCACGGCACTCCCGTACTGGTGGATGATGCGGGCGAACGCAATGCCAAGCTTGCCCTGGCCAGCGCCGCACGACAGACCCTGGCCAACGGCCTGAGCATCCTGGGCGTAAGTGCCCCGGAAAAGATGTAAGTCGAGGAGACGTAGTAGACATGGCAGCACGACGCGGCAAAAGCCAGGCACGGCGCAACAACGACAACGGCACCCCGGGTTGGGTGTGGCTGGTTGCCGGCGTGGCGATTGCGGCCGTGGTGTTCCTGGCGGCGCCCAACCTGTTCAAGAAGGACGGCGACGGCTTCCTGCGCGTGGGCCCGCAGCCCAACCCGGACGCACAGCCGGCACCGGTTGCCGACGCCGACGTGGACGCCGGTGTGGAATCGAACAAGCCAGCCACTCCGAGTGCCGCCAAGGCCGAGGACAAGCCAGCCACCCAGTACGACTTCTACACCCTGTTGCCAGGCACCGAAGTGCAGATGTCCGACGCTGAACTGGCCGCCAGTGCCAAGGCCGAGGAGCAGCGCCGTGCTGCCGCTGCCCGCGCAGCGGCGGCGGCAGCCCCGGCCACGCCAGCCACAGCGCCGACCGAAGC
>DAMCTY010000058.1:0-24787 GCA_032112995.1 Stenotrophomonas sp.
TGGCGGCGCGCTGCGGCCGCAGCCACCGACGGTGCCGCGGCAACCAGTGCCGCGATGTCACCGGCATCCGCGGTCACCGGCGCCGGGGTGGCGGGCGCAGGTTGCTGTGGCAGGCTGACTTCGGCGGTGGCGGCGATGACGGGCGCAGGTGCGGCCGTTTCCGGTAGCTGCTCGCGCGCCATGAACAAGGCCACGGCGGCAACCGAAGCGGCCAGGGCCGCACCGCCGCCCCAACGCCGCCAACCGGTCCGTGCCGTGCGTTGCGGATGGGAGGCGGCCGCCACCGGCCCATTCTGCAGGGCATCGGCATCCACGGCGGCACGCACCCGCGCACTGAAATCCAACGGCGCCGGCGCACAGGCCTGGCCACGCATCACGTCGCCCAGCAGCTGCCAGCGCTCCTGACAGCTGGAAAGCTCACCGTCGTGCTGCAGCCGGCGCAGCATGAAACGCGCCTCGTCGGCTGCCAGCTCACCATCCACCAACGCCGACAGCTGCTGGCGATAGTGCAGTTCGAATTTGTCCGCGGCCTTGTCCATGCCCGGGGTCTGGTCTTGCCTGCTCATACGCGGCTCCGCTCACGGGTGGCGCTGGCAGTGTCCAGCAAGGGGCGCAACTGGGCGTCAATGGCCTCACGGGCACGGAAGATCCGCGACCGCACCGTGCCGATCGGGCAACCCATTTTCTGCGCGATGTCCTCGTAACTCATGCCTTCCACCTCTCGCAACGTAATGGCTGAGCGCAGCTCTTCGGGCAACGCGTCAACCGCCTTCATCACGGTCTGTTCCAGTTCCTGGCGCATCAACTCGCGCTCGGGCGTGTCGTTGTCACGCAGCCGCACGCCGCTGTCGAACTGCTCGGCGTCACCGATTTCGATGTCATCGGTGGGCGGGCGCCGGTTGTGTGCTGCCAGGTAGTTTTTTGCGGTATTCACGGCGATCCGGTGCAACCAGGTATAGAACTGGGCGTCGCCACGGAAATTTCCGATCGCGCGGTAGGCGCGGACGAAAGTGTCCTGGGCCACGTCCTGACATTCACTCCAGTCGGCGATGTAGCGCCCGATCAACGCGACGATGCGGTGCTGGTACTTGCGCACCAGGACATCGAACGCCGCGCTTTCGCCGCGCTGCACACGCCGGACCAGTTCCAGGTCCAGCTCCTGTGGTGTTTCAACCTCGGCCATTCGGGCCGCACTCCTGTCAGCCCAACCGACGTCAGGCAATAAGACCGCTACTCGCGGCAAAAGTTCAGTCCCTTCCGCAGAGGGGGCCGCACCGGCTTTTAACTCCCGTTCGGTTAGCCTGCGGGGACCGCTGGCGCCACGAACGCATCACATCCCCAAGCATTGGGATTTGACGGCAGGGAAACAACCTCTGGATCATAGCGGTCTTCTCCATACACAACCGGATGGAACGTCCCATGCTCTCAGGCTTCGACGGGCTCCGCTTCAATCATTGGCATACCGAGCTGCGCGAGGATGGCGTGGCTGTACTCAGCCTCGACCGCAAGGACAGCCCGGTCAATGCCATGTCGCAGGACGTGCTGCTGGAACTGGGCGACATCATCGAGCGCCTGGCCATCGACCCGCCCAAGGGCGTGGTGGTGCGCTCGACCAAGGCGGCCGGCTTCATCGCCGGTGCGGACCTGAAGGAGTTCCAGGAGTTTGACCGCCGCGGCACCGTCAACGACGCCATCCGCCGCGGCCAGAGCGTCTACCAGAAACTGGCCGAGCTGCCCTGCCCGACCGTGGCGGCCATCCACGGCCACTGCCTGGGCGGCGGCACCGAGCTGGCGCTGGCCTGCCGCTATCGCGTGGCGTCCAACGATCCGTCCACCCGTATCGGCCTGCCCGAGACCCAGCTGGGCATCTTCCCGGGCTGGGGCGGCAGCTCGCGCCTGCCGCAGCTGGTGGGCGCGCCGGCGGCGATGGACATGATGCTGACCGGCCGCACCCTGTCGGCCTCGGCCGCGCGCGGCATTGGCCTGGTCGACAAGGTCGCCGCGCCGGCGGTGCTGCTGGATGCAGCGGTGGCGCTGGTACAGACCGGCGTGACCCGGCCGTTCAAGCAGCGCGCCACCGCCTGGGCCACCAACACCTTCCTTGCCCGCAAGATCCTGGCCCCGCAGATGGCCAAGCAGGTCGCGCGCAAGGCCAAGAAGGACCAGTACCCGGCGCCGTATGCGCTGATCAGCACCTGGGAGCGCACCGGTGGCAGCCCGATCCAGAAGCGCCTGGACGCCGAGCGCCGTGCCGTGGTGAAGCTGGCCAGCAGCCCGACCGCGCGCAACCTGATCCGCATCTTCTTCCTGACCGAGCGGCTCAAGGGCCTGGGCGGCAAGGACTCGGGCATCAAGCATGTGCACGTGGTCGGCGCCGGCGTAATGGGCGGCGACATCGCCGCCTGGGCCGCGTACAAGGGCTTCAACGTGACCCTGCAGGACCGCGAGCAGCGCTTCATCGACCCGGCCATGACCCGCGCACAGGCATTGTTCGACAAGAAGGTGCGCGACGAGAGCAAGCGCCCGGAAGTAGCCGCACGACTGAAGGCCGACCTGGCTGGTGACGGCGTGGCCCAGGCCGACCTGGTGATCGAGGCCATCATCGAGAACCCGGAAGCCAAGCGTGCGCTGTACCAGACGCTGGAGCCGAAGATGAAGGCCGATGCGCTGCTGACCACCAACACCTCGTCCATTCCGCTGGTCGAGCTGCGCGACCACATCCAGCGCCCGGCGCAGTTTGCCGGCCTGCACTACTTCAACCCGGTCGCGCAGATGCCGCTGGTGGAAATCATCCACCACGACGGCATGGCGCCGGAAACCGAGAAGCGCCTGGCCGCGTTCTGCAAGGCGCTGGGCAAGTTCCCGGTGCCGGTGGCCGGCACGCCCGGCTTCCTGGTCAACCGTGTGCTGTTCCCGTACATGCTGGAAGCCGCCACCGCCTATGCCGAAGGCATCCCCGGCCCGGTGATCGACAAGGCGGCGGTCAAGTTCGGCATGCCGATGGGCCCGATCGAGCTGCTGGATACGGTGGGCTTGGACGTCGCCGCTGGCGTGGGCAAGGAATTGGCGCCGTTCCTGGGCCTGCAGATTCCGGCGGCGCTGGCCACGGTGGAACAGGGCAAGCGCGGCAAGAAGGACGGCCAGGGCATCTACAAGTGGGAGAACGGCCGCGCGGTGAAGCCGGAAGTGGCCAAGGACTACCAGGCCCCGTCGGATCTGGAGGACCGTTTGATCCTGCCGCTGCTCAACGAAGCCGTGGCCTGCCTGCACGACGGCGTGGTGGCCGATGCCGACCTGCTCGATGCCGGGGTGATCTTCGGCACCGGTTTCGCGCCGTTCCGTGGCGGCCCGATCCAGCATATCCGCGCTACCGGCGCCGATGCCCTGGTGGAGAAGCTGAAGACCTTGCAGGCCCGTCATGGCGATCGCTTTGCACCGCGCCAGGGCTGGGACATGGCGGTATTGCGCGAGCCGGTGGCTTGAGTTCTGCGCCTGATTGATTGAACAAAAAAACGGAGCCGCGAGGCTCCGTTTTCTTTTGGCGCAATGATTGGGTGCGCTGCCCCCCCTCTCCCCTCTCCCCTCTCCCCAACCCCTCTCCCGCAAGGGGAGAGGGGCTCAGATTTCGGCGAGGTGAGGCGACGCTTGAAACTGCAGCTTTAAAAGCCCCTCTCCCCTTGCGGGAGAGGGGTTGGGGAGAGGGGAAAGGGGACGCGCAAAGCGCGCTGTTCACCGGTGCACATGCCCATGATGACCTTGCTCATCCGGCCCATGCGCATGACCTTCATGATCATGGTCGTGCTCGTGGTCACCGCCGCCCGCCTTCTTGTCAGCACAATCATCACCGCAGTGATCCGCTTCAACCTGCACCGTCACATGGTCGATATCGAACCGCTCATGCAGCATGTCTGCCAACTGCCGACGCAAGGCATCCGGCGCCTGCCCATCCTGCATCACCACGTGCACCGTCAAGGCCGGCGTGCTTGAGGCCAAGGCCCACACGTGCAGATCGTGGATGCCGGCCACGCCGGCCTGCTCACGCAATGCCGCTTCGATGTCCTTCAGCACCACGCCCTTGGGCACGCCCTCCAGCAACACGTTGATTGCATCGCGCAGCAGCACCCAGGTGCGTGGCAGCACCCACAGGCCAATGAGCACCGCCAGGATCGGGTCGACCAGGGTCCAACCGGTGAAGTGGATGATCAGGCCACCAGCAATCACTGCCACCGAGCCGAGCATGTCGCTCCACACTTCCAGATAGGCACCCTTGACGTTCAGGCTCTCGCCGCTGCCTGCACTGAGCAGGCGCATCGCGATCAGGTTCACCACCAGGCCGAACGCCGCCACCCACATCATGCCGGTGGAGGCAATCGCCTGCGGCTGCTGGAAGCGCTGCACGGCCTCGACCAGGATGTAGATGCCCACGCCAAACAACAGCAGGCCATTGACCACCGCACCCAGCGCCTCCAGGCGGGCGTAACCATAGGTACGCTTGGCATCGGGCGGGCGCCGGCTCAGACGGACCGCGGTGAGCGCGATCATCAGGCCAATCGCGTCGGTGGCCATGTGTGCTGCGTCGGACAACAACGCCAGGCTGTTGGTCCAGAACGCACCGATGACCTCCACCACCAGATAGGACGTGGTCAGCCCCAGCGCCCACCACAGCGGCTTCTCGTGGCGGATCTCAGTGGGCAGATGGTTGTGGTCGTGGCTCATGGCTGGCTCCCGGAAACGGAACCAGCTTAGTCAGCCCGGCGCGGCGGAGACTATTACATCGCCGCCGCCCGGTTCAGCAATCAGCGGGGGCCGAGCACGGTCTGCATGTCATCACCCTGCGGCATGCCCGAGCGCATCTGCACGCTGCCATCGGCATCCTTGAAGATGATGCCCGGCGTGCCCTGGAAGCCCAGATCCAGCATCGCCGCCTCATTGGCACGCAGCTTGGCCTGTACCGCCGCCGGCACCGTTGGCAGCGGCTTGATGCCGCCCTTGGCGAAGTCGCGCTCGTTCTGGATCAAGGCCTGCTCCGGCGACGCCGCGCCGAGGATGGCGGCCGCCTTGTTGGCGCTGTCCTCGCGGATCACGCCCACCAGGATCTGCCGGATCTGCACCTTGCCCGCGGCCACCCATGGCTGCGCGGCTTCCCAGAAACGGTTGCAGTACGGGCAGTTCGGATCGCTGAAGGAATAGATGATGCGCGGCGCATCGGCCTTGCCGTCACGCACCCAATGGGTGGCTTCGGCGCGTGCCCAGGCCTGCTGGCCCATCGGCCCGGACACCAGCTCCTTGAGCTTGGCCGCGCTGACATCCTCGCCCTTGGCGTTGACCAGGGTGCCCACCACGGCATATTCGCCATCCTTGGACACGTAGACGCCCAGCGGCCGCTGGCCAGCCACACCGGCATAGCCGGTCAGGCCAACTGGGGTTTCGAACGTGCCCATGAATTCCACGCCCTGCGAACGCAGGGTCTTGACCACCGCCGGCTCTTCGGCGGCTGCCGGCGCCTTGCCGGCGGTGCTGGCCGGTGCGCCGGCGGTCTGTGCACATGCAAGTGGCGCCAGGCTCATGGCGGACAACAACAGCATCGTACGGGAACGCATCATCAGAGATCTCTTGCGGTAAAGGAGTTATTGCAGCTCGCGCAGGCGCGCTTCCAGGGTGGCGCGTGACAGCTCGCCCATATGCACGTTGCGCAGCCGTCCATCGGCAGCAAAGAACAGGGTGGTCGGCAGCGCACGTGCGCCGGTCTGTTGCATCACCCGGGATTCAGCGTCCAGCAGCACGTTGCGCAACTGCATGTTCTCCGTGCGCAGGTAATCGGCGACTTCATCGCTGGTTTCACCCTGGTTGGCAAACACGAACTGCACCTGTGGATGTGCCTGCTGCGCCTGCGCCAGCACCGGCATCTCGCGCCGACACGGCCCGCACCAGGTCGCCCACAGATTGAGCACCGTCGGCTTGCCGGTGAACGCCGCCAGCGGCGCCGGCTGGCCCTGCATGTCCACCAGCACTGCATCAGGCAGCGGAATGGAGGCGCGCTGCATCGCAAACAACACCATGCCGCCCATCGCCCAGAACGCTGCACCGGCGGCCAGACCCAGCAGTACCGGCTTGCGCAGCAGGCGTTGCCGGGTCTTCCACAACGCGTAGGCAAGGGCCACCAGCAGGCCCGCCCAGATCGCGTAGCCGCCATCACCCAGACGGATGATGGACAGCGGCTGCGCCAGGTAATCACGCGCATGCAGGGCCACGTGCGCAAGCCGCGCACCCAGCAAGCCGAGCAGGAAGGCATCCAGCACCACTGCGCCGGCACGGCTGCGCAGACCGTCAGCCGCCGGGCTCAAGGCCCGTGCGAAACCCCAGCCTATGGCCAGCGCCAGCAAGGCCACCACGGCCATCATCGGGAAAGGGCCGGCGCTGATCATCGCGCGCGCCCTGCACTACCCAACACAGCAGAACTTGAACAAAAAGTGAACACAGCTATCAATACAACATCCTCAAACATCGGTGTTTCCTGCCGATAATGGTCGGCTGCCACTGGCACTCTACCGATTGATCGCATGAATATCGCCCCCTCCTCCACGCCCGACACCAACAGCAGCGCCCTCGCGGCAGCCTGGAGACAAAGCCTTGCCGCCGCCGGTCCGGACGCTGCGCAGGTGTTGGCACGCCTGGCCGATGACCACGCCGCCGCGCTTGCCGCGCATTTTTACAAGGTGATGATGAACGACGCGCGCGCCTCGCGCTCGATGTCACATGATCAGGTGCGGGTGCGGCTGCAACCGGCCATGCAGCGCTGGGTACGCGACCTGCTGCAGGCCGATGACGGCAATGTCGAGCAATTGATCGCCAACCAGCGCGTCATTGGCGATGTGCATGCGCGCGTGGGCATTCCGGTGGATCTGGTCACCCGCGGCACCCGCGTGCTCAAACAGCGTTTGTTCCAGTTGATCGGCGAACAGGCCGGGCACGGTGAAACCGCGCATGCAGCCATCGCCAGCCTCACCGCGTCTTTCGATATCGCGCTGGAAGGCATGACCCTGGCCTATTCCAATGCCCGCGAGCGATCTTCGCGCACCGATGCAGCCTACCGGCTGTTCTCACTGGTGCAGAACGTCAGCACCGAGCGCGAACGCCAACGTGCCCTGCTGCTGGATTGGGAGAACACCCTGCTGTACGCGCTGGCCGCACAGGCCGACCTGGGCAGCTTCCAGAGCCTGGCGCGTTCGGAGTTCGGCCTGTGGTTCAACCACAAGGGCATCCCCAGTTTCGGCGAAAGTTCGGAGACCGTGCAGATCAGCAGCCTGATCCGCGAGGTCGACCAACTGCTGCAGCACACCTTGCAGCAGGACAGTGCACCGGCCGAACGTTCCATCCAGCTGCAGGAAGTGCGTTCCAAAGTCAGCCAGGTCCGTACCCTGCTGGGCATGTTGTTCGAGCGCATCGGCGAGCTCGATGCCGGTTGCGATGCGCTGACCAACCTGTTGAACCGTCGCTTTCTGCCTACCGTGCTGCGCCGCGAGATCGAGCTGGCGGAAAAATCCTCCGGCAGTTTCGGCGTGCTGCTGCTGGACCTGGACCACTTCAAGACCATCAACGATGAACACGGCCATGAAGCCGGCGACCGCGCCCTGCAGCACGTGGCCGGCATCCTCAGCCAGTTCACCCGCGGCAGCGACTATGTGTTCCGCTACGGCGGCGAGGAATTCGTGGTGGTGCTGGTAGCCGTGGATGAACGCCAGGCGCTGGTGATTGCCGATGGCCTGTGCCGGCGCATCGCCGAGACCCCGGTCACCCTGGCCGACGGCCAGCTGCTGGCGGTGACTGCGAGCATCGGCGTGGCGTTGTACGACGGCCACCCCGACTACGAGCGGGTGATGGCGCGCGCCGACGCTGCCATGTACCAGGCCAAGAAACAGGGCCGCAATCGCATTGTGCTGGGCAATGACAACCTTCCCGATGCACCTGGCCGTGCCGCATTGCGCCGCGACTAAGCCGCGGCGCGCAGCCAACCGATAGCACATGCGATGGGCGCTGCCGCACCCTAGGCTGGACGCTGGTGCATCAGGCACCGCGCCCCGGAAACTGCCATGCCCCTGCTTCGCGCCCTGCTGATCCTGATCCCGCTGCTGTGCAGCGTCCCGCACGCCAATGCGCGCGAGGTACCGGAGCCGGCTGCGCATGTGCAGGCCGATGGCCCCTACGTATTCCGTGACGGCAAACGCCTGCAGGCGCAATGGATCTGCGATGACCAGGTGGTCACCCGCCAACTTCGCCGCAAGCGCGATGTCGCCCGTGGGATTGCGCCGGCCTGCGGCTATCCCCACCCATTGTTGATCGGAGCACCGGCCAATCCAGCCGCCGCAGTGCTGCCGGCCGCGCCCCGCATCGTCGCCGTCTCCGATATCCACGGTCAGTACGCACTACTGCTGCAGTTGCTGCGCGCCCACCACGTGATCGACCCGCACGACCGCTGGGCATTGGGCCAGGACACACTGGTGATTGCCGGCGACGTCTTTGATCGCGGCCCCCAGGTCACCGAGGCTTTCTGGCTGCTCTACAGCCTGCAGCAGCAGGCCGCCCAGGCCGGTGGCGCCGTGCACTTCGTATTGGGCAACCACGAAACCATGGTGCTGTACGACGACCTGCGCTACGTCAATCCCAAGTACCTGCGCAGCGCACAGCTGCTGGGCCGCAGCTATCCGCAGCTGTATGGCAGCGATTCGGTGATCGGCCAATGGCTGCGCACCCGACCGGTACTGCTGCGGATCGGCGATACCCTGTTCCTGCATGGCGGCATTTCGCCGGAGGCCTTGCCGCTGGCGCTGGACGCGGCAGCAACCAATGCCGCCTACCAGGCCTCGCTGGGTCGCCCCAAGGCCGAGGTCAAGGCCGACCCGAGCACTGCGCCGCTGTATGACGGCAAGACCAGCCCGATCTGGTACCGCGGCTATTTCGATGGGCGCCTGGATACCGCCGGCGTGCAGAACGTGCTGGACAGCCTCTCCCTCAAGCGCATCGTCGTTGGCCACACCTCGATGCCGCATGTCAGCAGCTTTCATGGCGATCGCATCATCGCCATCGACAGCAGCATCAAGAATGGCGAGAACGGCGAGCTGCTGTTCATCGAGGATGGCAAGCTCAGCCGTGGCCTGCTCGATGGCAGCCGGGTGCCGCTGGCCGAAGGTGTGATCGGCAGCGACAACTGAGTTCCTTCCTGCACTTGTTACAGCGCAAGGAAATGAAGGACGCTGTTTTGAGCGCGACCGCGCTGCAATCCCGCCGTTGGAACGCCCGCAGAAAAGCAGCCCGTGTTTTCTCGTCAAACCGGCGCCTTACCGGCACCGGACAGTCAGATCGGCCGCCACCGTGCAGCACCTGACGATGTACTCCTGGCCGAACCGCAAGCTGTCCAAGCGCAACGCTGGAACAGCTGATGTGCAGGTCTGATCAACTCGCTGCAAATCGTTGACAGCGCCCCCCCTGCACCAACATCTTCAGCGCAGGCAGACCATCTGCCGCTGCACGAACACACTGCCGCGCAATCATTGATGGGAGAGCATCCCTTCATCGCGGCAGGCCTTCAACTGCCAAGCATGGCGGCCACCCGTTGCAACCCGCCAAGGCTGACACCGCCAAGGTTCACCCCAAGACACTCCACCTGCCACTGACAACCCGAACGTCTTCGCACCACCACTGCAGCACCTGACTACCGCCGAGGTCCGCGCCGGCCATCCGTAGTCATCCGCCCCTGCGTCCTCTCCACGCAGGGGCACAAGAACGATTGCCAGCACCTTCTCCAGTCCTCGTGGCCAGTCATGACCACGCCGGGCGGCTGCGCGCGCTCGAAAGCCCCGCAGGCGCAGCCGCGCAGAGGCCGCACCGCTGTAAACCACATGCCGGAAGACATGACCGGCTCCAACGGAGAGCACGATGAAGTACCTGCAAGCCCCCACACGCCGCACACCGCTTCAGCAACCCCGTCGTACCCGTATGACCCTGGCATTGCTCATTGCCCTGGCAGAAGTGCCCACCGTTTTTGCGCAACAGGCGGCGCCTGCGCCCGAGCCGGAAGCCAAGAACCTGGACACGGTGATGGTGCGCTCCACCCACCAGGTCAAGCCGCTGCAGAGCACCCCCATCTCGATCAGCGTGGTGACGGCCGAGCAGCTCGACCGCACCAACATGAGCAGCATCTCCGACCTTCAGTACGTGGCCCCCGGCGTTTCATTCTCGGCCACGGCCGGCACCGCCAACGGTGGCGGCTTCCAGGTGCGCGGCATCGGCACGCAGGCGTTCAGCGTTGCTTCCGAGCAGACCGTGGGCACGGTGGTGGATGACGTGGTCATCGGCATTCCGCGTGATCCCGGCGTGGCCGGCTTCAGCGACATCGAGCACATCGAAGTGCTGCGCGGGCCGCAGGGCACGCTGTTCGGCAAGAACGCCTCGGCGGGCATCGTGAACATCAGCACGCGGGCGCCGGAAATAGGCACCACTGGCGGCTCGGTCGCCTTGTCGCTGGGTGAGCGCAATGAGCACGTCGCCCGCGTGACCGGCAACCTCGGCATCTCGGACACATCAGCACTGCGTATTTCGGCCTATTACAAGGACCAGGACGGTGCCACCGCCAATGCCTTCCATGACTGGAACATCGGCGACCAGACCGGGCGCGGTATCCGTGGCAAGTGGCTGTGGTCGCCCACAGACCGATTGGACATCCTGGTTGCGGCTGAACGCCAGACCTTGTTCAACCGCGGCATCGCAACGCTGTACAGCCTGGGCACAGACCCGAACTACAATGCCAGCCTTGCCGGATTCGAGCACATCGGCGGCGACAGCTTCACCAGCCAAGCCGACGCCGATTCCTTCGCTTTCCAGGGCGTTACCGGCTTCTCGGCAAAGGCCGACCTGCGGCTGGCCAACGATGCGCAGTTCACTTCCATCACCGCTTACCGCGCATCCAATGTCAATCAGATCCATGACATCGATCAGACACCTGCGGACTTCATCAACAAGAACATCACCACCATCCGCGCCCATCAGATCAGCCAGGAGTTCCGTCTGGCCGGAACCGCCCAGGATAACCGCCTGGACTACGTGCTCGGCGCCTACTACGCCAACGTCGACAGCAGCTACGAGTACTACGCCTACGGCGGCTTCAACTTCGATCCGCTGCCACCCAGCGCCTACCTCTCGCTCACCGGTCCAAGACAGCATATCCACGCCGACACCAAGAGCCATGCGCTGTACGCCAACGTCGGTTACAAGCTGAGCGATCGCTGGTCCACCAGCGCCGGGCTGCGCTACACGCATGACAAGGTGGCCGCTTCCATGACGCCCATCGAAATGCCCAGCATCGAAGCAAAGCCGGTGATCTACCTGGGCACGATCCTTCCTTCGCAGGCGGAGATCAGCAAGCAGAACGTTTCTGGAAAGGTCGCCCTGCAGTTCCAGCAGAACCCCACCTTGATGTGGTACGCCAATGTCGCCACCGGCTACAAGGGCCCTACCATCGACCCGATCTGGAACCGGTCCAACGTGATCCAGCCGGAGAAATCCACCGCTTACGAGCTGGGCGCCAAGACCCAGTTCTTCGACCGCAGCCTCACCGTCAACGTCAGCCTGTACAAGGCCGATTACAAGGATTTCCAGGCCCAGGTCTACATCCCGGAAACCATGGGCTGGGCCATGTCGAACGCCGGTGAGATGCGCACCAAGGGCGCCGAGCTGGAAGTGAGCTGGCGTCCCAGCGCCGATTTCTCGCTGATTGCCACCGGCGCGCTGACCGACGCCGAGTTCCGCGACTACTTCACTACCTGCGAGAGCAACCGCGACGCGCCCTGCCGCATCGTCGATGGCATTCTGCAGGCCGACCTGACCGGGTTCACCCCGCCTTACGTGTCCAAGTACAGCTACTCGCTCAGCGGCAACTACTACCACGCCCTGGGCAACGGCCTGGCGATCAATGCCAATGCCGGCTGGAGCTACCGCAGCCACTTCTACAATACCGCCTCGCAGTCCTCCACCCGCACACCGGGTTACGGCCTGGCCAACCTGTCCATCGGCCTGGGTGCTGAGGACGGGCAATGGGAAGTGTCGCTGTACGCGCGCAACCTGCTGGACAAGCACTACCGCAGCTTCATTGACTACAGCCCCACCATCAACAGCGGTGGGACGATGCAATACCTGTCACCAGACAGCTTCCGCACCGCCGGGGTATCGCTGACCCTGAATTTCTAGTCCGCGCGGCTGCAACGATGAACGCAGTGCAGGCGCCCTCCTCTCGTTGACCGGCTGCAACCGGTCAACGCGCCTGCACTACGTCCCGCAAGGCCAGACCGCTCCGCTGGCAGGCCAGGGCTGCCCGCATGCCCGCGACACCTGCCGACCACGGCCCTGCCCCGGCATTCAGGGAGGCTGCGCACGGCCACAGTGCGGTGAAGGCGCAGCGGTCACTTCCCTGCGACGCGCAAGCGCGCTGGCCTCAGCCCGCCCACGCCAGCCTGGCCTCGTCCAGCCTGGACACTGCGCCTACAATAGCTGTCCTGTGCCCTCGCCCGGCAAATTGAAGTGGACTGCGCGTGACCGAGAAAAAGCCCGAACACACCCCGTTGATGAAGCAGTTTTTTGCAGCCAAGTCCGAGTACCCGGACCTGCTGCTGTTCTTCCGGATGGGCGATTTCTACGAATTGTTCTATGACGACGCGCGCAAGGCCGCGCGCCTGCTCGACATCACCCTGACCCAGCGCGGCAGCTCCGGCGGTGCACCGATCCCGATGGCCGGCGTGCCGGTGCATTCCTTCGAAGGCTATCTGGCACGGCTGGTGGCAGTCGGCGAGTCGGTGGCAATCTGCGAGCAGATCGGCGACCCGGCCCTGGCCAAAGGCCTGGTCGAACGCAAGGTGGTGCGGGTGGTCACCCCCGGCACCGTCACCGACGAAGCCCTGCTCGACGAACGCCGCGACACCTTGTTGATGGCGCTGTCGCGCAGCAAGGCCGGTTACGGCCTGGCCTGGGCCGATCTGGCCGGCGGTCGTTTCCTGGTCAATGAAGTAGACAACGACGATGCGCTGGAAGCCGAACTGGCCCGGCTGGAACCGGCCGAGCTGCTGGTGCCCGACGAAGAAAACTGGCCGGAGTTCCTTCGCCACCGCAGCGGCGTGCGCCGCCGCGCACCGTGGCTGTTCGACGCCGACAGCGGCCGTCGCCACCTGCTGAACTTCTTCAAGCTGCACGACCTGAGCGGCTTCGGCATTGACGACAAGCCGCGCGCCACCGGCGCTGCCGGCGCCCTGCTCGGCTATGTCGAGGAAACCCAGAAGCAGCGCCTGCCGCACCTGACCGCCATCGCGATGGAGAACGCCGGTGAGGCAATCGCGATGAATGCCGCTACCCGCCGCCATCTGGAGCTGGATACGCGCGTTGATGGCGACACCCGCAACACCTTGCTCGGCGTGCTCGACAGCACCGTCTCGCCGATGGGCGGGCGCCTGCTGCGGCGCTGGCTGCACCGCCCGCTGCGGCTGCGCAACGTACTGCAACAGCGTCACCACGCGGTCGCCACGCTGATCGACCGCGGTGCCGATGCCGACCTGCGCGACAGCTTCCGCGCGCTTGGCGATATCGAGCGCATTCTCACCCGCATGGCCCTGCGCTCGGCGCGTCCGCGCGATTTTTCCACCCTGCGTGATGGCCTGGGCCTGTTGCCGGCCATCAACGCGCAGCTGGACACGCTGGATTCGCCGCGCCTGCAGCAGTTGCGCGCCGAGCTGGGTTCGCACGATGAAAGCGCGCACCTGCTGGCCAGCGCCATCGCCGAACAGCCGCCACTGAAGCTGTCCGACGGCGGCGTGATCGCCGAAGGCTACGACGCCGAGCTGGACGAGCTGCGCCGCCTATCCACCCATGCCGACCAGTTCCTGATCGACCTGGAAGCGCGCGAACGCCAGGCCAGCGGCATCGCCACCTTGAAGGTGGGCTACAACCGCGTGCACGGCTATTACATCGAGATCAGCAAGGGCCAGGCCGACAAGGCACCGGTGCACTACACCCGCCGCCAGACCCTGACCAATGCCGAGCGCTACATCACCGAAGAGTTGAAGAACTTCGAGGACAAGGTGCTGTCGGCCCGCGAGCGCTCGCTCAGCCGCGAGAAGCTGCTGTACGAAGGCCTGCTCGACATCGTCGGCGAGCAGTTGGAGCCCTTGAAGCGCTGTGCCGGTGCCTTGAGTGAGCTGGACGTGCTGGCCGCGTTTGCCGAACGCGCGCAGGCATTGGACTGGGCGCAACCGGAACTGCAGGAAGACGCCTGCCTGCGCATCGAACGCGGCCGTCACCCGGTAGTGGAAGCAGTGCGCGAAGCACCGTTCGAGCCCAATGACCTGGACCTGCACCCGGACCGCCGCATGCTGGTCATCACCGGCCCGAACATGGGCGGTAAGTCGACCTATATGCGGCAGAACGCGCTGATTGTGCTGCTGGCGCATATCGGCAGCTTCGTTCCGGCCAGCCGTGCGCTTATCGGCCCGATCGACCGCATCCTGACCCGCATCGGCGCCGGCGATGACCTGGCCAAGGGCCAATCCACCTTCATGGTGGAAATGGCCGAGACCAGCTACATCCTGCACCACGCCACCGCGCACTCGCTGGTGTTGATGGACGAAATCGGCCGCGGCACCTCCACCTATGACGGCCTGGCCCTGGCCGACGCGGTGGCCCGCCACCTGGCTTACCAGAACCGCTGCTACACCTTGTTCGCCACCCACTACTTCGAGCTGACCGCGCTGGCCGACGAGAGCCACGAAGGCGGCGCCAGCGGCATCGCCAACGTGCACCTGGATGCGGTGGAACACGGCGACACCCTGGTGTTCATGCACGCGGTGAAGGACGGCCCGGCCAACCGCAGCTTCGGCCTGCAGGTGGCGGCGCTGGCCGGCCTGCCCAAGTCGACGGTGGCGCAGGCACGCCGCCGTCTGGCCGAGCTGGAACAGCGCGGCGGTGAAACCCAGAGCGCGGCAATGGCCCCGCAGGCCCTGGATGCGCCGCAGCAGTTTGGCCTGTTTGCCGCGCCAACCTCGGCGGCGCTGGATGCACTGCAGGCAATCGACCCGGACGAGCTGACCCCGAAGCAGGCGCTGGAAGCCCTGTACCGAGTCAAGTCGCTGATCTGAACCCCAGCGCCGTAGTGCCGAGCCATGCTCGGCAGAAGCTGTACCGATAGAGCCCAATGCCGAGCATGGCTCGGCACTACAGGTTCTACCCCCTCCCTTTGGCCGAAGGCCAAGGGGAGGGTTGGGGAGGGGTTGCCTTTCAGGGCCTTTCCATTGCCTCCAGCCTCGCGGCTTACGCTGCCCCGACCTGCGGCACCAACGCATCATCCAACGCACCGGCACGCAGCGCCGCCGGGCGCTGCAGGTGCAGGGCGCAGTACTCCAGGAACACCGGCTTGGCCTCCAGCTCGCCCACGCGGATGTAATAGCTCAGGAACGAGGCCATATACAGATCGGCCACGGTGAAGCCCTCCCCCACCAGATAACGCTTGCCGGCCACCGCGGTTTCCAAGGTGTGCAGCAGATCCTCGGCGGTGCCGTAACCGGCCTCCATCGGCGGCGCCAATGCGCCGTGGCGGCGGTCGGTGATGAAGGCTTCCAACGGCCCCGCCGCGAACAGCACCCAGCGGTAGCACTCACCGCGCTCGGCGCTGCCCACCGCCGGCAGCAGTCCCTTCCACGGCGCCAGGTCCGCCAGATGCAGGCAGATTGCCGCGTTCTCGGTGATCACCGTCTTTCCCTGCAGCAGCGCAGGCACCTTGCCCATGGGGTTGAGTGCCAGGTACTGCGCGGATTTCATGCTGCTGCCATATTCCAGCATCACCACGTCATAGCGCAGGCCGGTTTCCTCCAGCATCCAACGGGTGATGCGGCCGCGCGATTGCGGATGGGTATAGAAGGCGAGCGTGTCGGTCATGTCAGGCACCTGCGTGGTTAGGAGCCGACAGTGTGTGCAGGGGCTGCTGACAGCCGCTGTCAGCAGTGCAGCCTCAGTTGTCGCTCATGCACTGCGCACGCCAGCGCTTCAACAACTGGTGGCGCTGTGCCGGATAGCGCTGGGCGGTGTCTTCCAGCGCCAACAGGCGGTCGGCGCGGAAATGGCGAAAGTCGGCGCGCATCTCGCACCACGCCGCCAGCATGCGCACGTCGGCCATGAAGGCCATTGCAAACGGCCAGATCACCCGCTCGCTGGCACGCCCTTCGCCATCGCGGTAGTGGATGCGCACCGCATTGCCCTCGCGGATGGCGCGGCGCAGCGCCGGCAGCCAGGGCTCCGGCGGCACGGCATGCCAATGCGGTGCGAACAGACCGCTGGTCTCCACCTGCAGGCGCAGGGTTTCCGGCAGCACGCCGACAACGCGCTGCAATGCCGTGTCGGCCGCCGCCGACAACTCCGGGTCGCCATGCGAGGCCACCCAGCGTGCGCCAAGCAGGATCGCCTCCAGCTCCTCGGCCGAGAACATCATCGGCGGCAGCAGGAAACCGGGCCGCAGCTGATAGCCAATACCCGGATCGCCCACGATCTCCGCGCCCTGGTCACGCAGGGCGTCGATATCCCGGTAAACGGTGCGCAGGCTTACCTCCAGGCGCTGCGCCAGTTCGGCACCGCGCACCGGCGTGCGGCGGCGCCGCAATTCGTCCAGCAGGTGCAGCAAGCGGGTGGCACGCAGGCTCATTCTTCCATCCAGAACGGGGGCAGACCGGGCCTGCCAGCACAGCCAGCCTACCCTGCTGCCAAAGCACCAAAGAGGCTGTATATCCGGCAATCCTGACTGATAGGCAAACCCTATGGCAATGAGCAGATCATTTGATTACTCATTTCACGGTTGCATGGTTACAGTCGGGTAACGAAGTTCACCAACGCCAGCAGGAGCCAGCCATGAGCAATGACACCAAGCCGACCTGTCCGTACCACACGGCCCCCTCCCCCGAGCAGGCCGCGCAGTCGCAGCGCGATACCAGCACCACGCCTGCACAGAAGCATGGCGACGCGCCGGTAACGCCGATGACCACCGCCTTTGGTGCACCGGTGGTGGACAACCAGAACAGCAAGACCGCCGGCCCGCGTGGCCCGCTGCTGATGGAAGACGTGTGGCTGCTGGAGAAGCTGGCCAACCTCAACCGCGAAGTGATCCCGGAACGGCGCATGCATGCCAAGGGTTCGGGCGCGTTCGGCACCTTCACCGTCACCCACGACATCACCCGCTACACCCGCGCCAGGCTCTTCTCCGAGGTCGGCAAGAAGACGGAAATGTTCGCCCGCTTCACCACCGTGGCCGGCGAACGCGGCGCGGCCGATGCCGAGCGCGACATCCGCGGCTTCGCGCTGAAGTTCTACACCGAGGAAGGCAACTGGGACCTGGTGGGCAACAACACGCCGGTGTTCTTCCTGCGCGACCCGCGCAAGTTCGCCGACCTCAACAAGGCGGTCAAGCGCGACCCGCACACCAACCTGCGCAGCGCGCGCAACAACTGGGACTTCTGGACCCTACTGCCGGAAGCACTGATGCAGGTGACCGTGGTGATGAGCGACCGCGGCATCCCGCGCAGCTTCCGCCACATGAACGGCTTCGGTTCGCATACCTACAGTTTCACCAATGAGGGTGGCGAGCGTTTCTGGGTGAAGTTCCATTTCGTCACCCAGCAGGGCGTGCAGGCACTGACCGACGCGCAGGCCGAAGTGCTGGTCGGCAAGGACCGCGAAAGCCACGGCCGCGATCTGTTCCAGGCAATCGAGCGCGGCGAGTTCCCGAAGTGGAAGCTGTTCGTGCAGGTCATGCCGGAGCTGGAGGCAGAGACCTACCGCATCCATCCGTTCGACCTGACCAAGGTCTGGCCGAAGAGCGACTACCCGCTGATCGAGGTCGGCGAGTTCGAGCTCAACCGCAACCCCGTCAACTGGTACCAGGATGTGGAGCAGTCGGCCTTTGCGCCGAGCAACATCGTGCCGGGCATTGGGCCGTCGCCGGACAAGATGCTGCAGGCTCGCCTGTTCGCCTACTCCGATGCACAGCGTTACCGCCTGGGCGTGAACCACCACCAGATCCCGGTCAACGCCGCCCGCTGCCCGGTCTTCAGCAACCACCGCGATGGCGCCATGCGCGTGGACGGCAACTACGGCGGCCTGCCGCACTACGAGCCCAACAGCTATGGCCAGTGGCAGGAGCAGCCGCAGTACCGCGAGCCGGCCCTGAAGATCCGTGGCGATGCCGACTTCTGGAACTTCCGCGAAGACGACAACGACTACTTCAGCCAGCCCGGTGCACTGTTCCGCAGCTACAACGCCGAGCAGAAGCAGCGCCTGTTCGAGAACACCGCCCGCGCCCTGGGTGATGCCCCGGACTTCATCAAGCAGCGCCACATCGACAACTGCAACAAGGCCGACCCGGCCTACGGTGCCGGCATCGCCGCTGCGCTGCAGAAGCTGGCCGCCGCAACCGCCCCGGCCGATCCGTTCGCACCGCCGCCGCATCCGGGCAGCGATTTCCCGACCGCCACCCCCGGCGCCGAGGACATCGAGCTGTAAGCCCGAACGGCCACCTCAACCGCCACTGCCCCTCCCGCCCGCCTAGCGCGGGCGGGACTGTATCTGGCCAGTGCCGCTTCCCGTTTGCCCCCGGCGTGGGGTTACCATGCGGCTCGGCAATCACTGCAAGGACCACCCCATGAGCCTGACCGACGATCTTCTCTCCCAGCTGCAAGGCGCACCGCTGCAGCAGGTTTCACAACAGCTGGGCATCGACAGCCAGCAGGCCTCGGGCGCCATCAGCGCCGCGCTGCCGCTGCTGATGGGCGCGCTGGGCAACAACGTGGCCAAGCCGCAGGGGGCGGAGGCGCTGTTCGGCGCACTGCAGAACAACCACAGCGGCCTGGACATCGGCAGCGTGCTGGGCGCGGTGATGGGCGGCGGCAACAGCCCGGCGGCCAACGGCGCCGGCATCCTCGGCCACATCTTCGGCGGCAACCAGAACCGCGCCGAGACCGGCCTGGCCCAGGCCACCGGCCTGAGCCCGAGCAGCTCCAGCCAGTTGCTGAAGATCCTCGCCCCGATCGTGATGGCCTACATCGCCCAGCGCATGAGCAGCGGCGGCCAGGCCAGCGCCGGCGGTCTTGCGCAGATCCTGGGTCAGGAGAAGCAGCAGGTTGCACAGGCCGGCGGTATCGGCGGCGGCCTGCTTGGCAGCGTGCTGGACCAGGATGGCGACGGCCAGTTCGGCGTCAGTGACCTGATCAAGCTGGGCAGCGGCCTGCTGGGTAGCGGCAAGCGTTGAGCGGGTAGAGGTTGATTGAAAACGCCACCGCAAGGTGGCGTTTTTGTTTCTGTAGTGCCGAGCCATGCGAGGCAGAGGCTTCACTGGTAAAGCCCAATGCCGGGCATGGCTCGGCACTACAGGGTTGGCTTTACCGGTAACGCCCTTGCCGAGCATGGCTCGGCACTACAGGTGTCAGAGCGCGTCGAGGTCACCCAGGGCGCGGATCAAACGCCGGGCGCGTTTGTCGGGCTTGTGCTCCGGTGCCTGGTAGCCCGTCCTTTCGGCGGCGCGACGCAGCTGCTGTTCGTGACGCGCCTGCTTCGAGGCCGCCGACTCCTCATACATGGCCTGCGCTACCGGCGCTGCACCGCGTTTGTCGCTCAACCCGCGTACCGCGATCTCGAACACTTCATCGCCGCGCTGTATCCGCAGCGCATCGCCCACACGTATGGCGCGCGAGGACTTGGGGCGCTGCCCATCCACGTCCACCTTGCCAGTCTCCACCGCCTGCTTGGCCAGGCTGCGGGTCTTGAAGAAACGTGCAGCCCACAGCCACACATCCAGACGAATGTTTGCTACCGGTATGACATCCACACTCATCGTGCTGCCTTGACTCCCTGCTGGTCCTGGTAACGGTACTACCTGCGGTCGGCACCCTCACCCACAAGATGCTAGTGTGCCAGCCCCGATCACGACAGCGCTGCTTATGTCGAATGCCAGCCAAACCCGCTCCCTGACCGAAGGCCCGATCGGCCGCAGCCTGCTGATGTTCGCGCTGCCCATTCTGGCGGGCAACATCGCACAATCGCTGAATGGCTCGGTCAATGCCATCTGGGTGGGCAAGTTCCTCGGCGAGGCGGCACTGACCGCCACCGCCAATGCCAACAACATCATGTTCTTCCTGATCGGCTCGGTGTTCGGCATCGGCATGGCCGCCACCATCCTGATCGGCCAGTCGATCGGCGCCAAGGACCTGGGCCAGGCGCGCCGGGTAATGGGTACCAGCGCCACCTTCTTCATCAGCCTGTCGGCGGTGATCGCGGTGCTCGGGTGGTTCCTTTCGCACCGGCTGCTGGTGGCGATGGGCACCCCGGCCGAATCGCTGCCGATGGCCGATGCCTACCTGAAGGTGATCTTCCTGGCGATGCCGCTGCTGTATGCCTTTGCCTTCATCAGCGCTGCGCTGCGCGGTGCCGGCGATGCACGCACGCCGTTCCGCTTCCTGCTGTTGTCGGTGCTGCTGGATATCGCCTTCAATCCGCTGCTGATCTTCGGCATCGGCCCGTTCCCGGAACTGGGCATTGCCGGCTCGGCCTGGGCTACGTTTTTCTCGCAGGCGCTGTCGCTGGCGGCCCTGATGCTCTACCTGCGCAACAAGCGCCACATGCTGTGGCTGGGGCGCAAGGACATCGGTCTGCTGAAGATCGACACCGCCATCCTCAAGGCGCTGATCGTCAAGGGCGTACCGATGGGCCTGCAGATGATCCTGATCTCGCTGGCGATGATCATGATGATCACCATGGTCAACGGTTATGGCGTGGATACCGCATCGGCCTATGGCGCGGCCATGCAGCTGTGGACCTATGTGCAGATGCCGGCGATGGCGATTGGTGCGGCCTGTTCATCGATGGCCGCGCAGAACGTGGGCGCCAAGCGCTGGGACCGGGTGGACGCCACCGCACGCACCGGTGTGCTGTTCAACTTCCTGCTGACCGGCGCGCTGATCGCACCCATCATCCTGCTGGACCGCAGCACCCTGGCCTTGTTCCTGCCCGGCGAAAGCGCAGCACTGGAGATCGGCCGGCATCTTAACCACATCGCGGTGTGGTCGTTCCTGTTCTTCGGCGTCAACTTCGTGCTGTCGGGCGTGGTGCGCTCCACCGGCGCGGTGGTGCCACCGCTGCTGATTCTGGCGGTGGCAATGTGGGGTATCCGCGTGCCGTTCGCACTGTGGCTGCAGCCGCAGTTCGGTGCTGATGCGATCTGGTGGAGCTTCCCGATCAGCGCCTTCTGCTCGATGCTGATGATCATGGCCTATTACCGCTGGGGCAATTGGCGCAAGGCCAGCATCCTGGGCAAGCAGGCGCAGGCCACGCCGGCGGAAGTGCCGGCTACGCCGCCATCGCCGGTGGCGGATCCGGACGTGGAATTGGAACGCTAGACAGCGTTGTGGGAGCTGTGGGAGCGGCGTCAGCCGCGAAGCTGGCAGTGCTGGAAGGGCCTGAAAGCTCAACCCCTCCCCAACCCTCCCCTACGCCTTCGGCGCAAGGGAGGGGGCAGAAACACGGCTGATCAATAACTGCCGTCGAAGGCGAAGATCGGCTTGCGCTGCTGCCACAGGCCCTTGGTGAAGTCCGGGAACTCCAGGGTCTGGAAGCTGTTGGCAATCGACTGCTCGGACAACGGGGTGATCGCGCTCCAGGTGACCGCATCATAGATGTCGATCGGCATCGGCGCCTTTGCCTTCAAGGCCTCGACGAACGCGTGGATCACGAACCAGTCCATGCCCCCGTGGCCGGCGCTGGCCGCGGTATCGGCATGCTGCTTCCACAGCGGGTGCTCGTACTGGTCCTGGTAGGTCTTGAACTCTTCCCACTGGTGCGGCGGGCTGCGGCCTTCGATGTGGATGCCGTGGTTGACGTCCATCCACAGACCCTTGGTGCCCTGCACGCGGAAGCCCATCGAGTACGGACGCGGCAGCGAGGTGTCGTGCTGCAGCAGGATGGTCTCGCCGTTCTCGCAGGCCAGCGTGGTGGTGACGATGTCACCGAGCTTGAACGTGACCTGGGTGCTCGGGTGGGTGGTGCCGCCACTCTTGGCCACGGTGTATTCGTGCAGACCGCGCGCCTTGCTGGCGAAGGCATTGATGTGGGTGAAACGGTTGCCGCGGTTGATGCCGGTATACATCGCGCAGGGGCCGATGCCGTGGCTGGGGTACAACTCGCCATTGCGCTGCACCGAGTGCTCGGTGCGCCAGCGGGCTTCCGACCAGCCCTTGGCGCCAAACTCCACGCCGCTGTCGTAGGGATGGTCCGGATTGCCGTCGTTGAACTTCACCCCACGCAGGTCGTGCTGGTAGCCACCTTGCAGGTGCACCAATTCGCCGAACAGGCCTTGCCGCACCATCTGCAGCGCAGCCATCACGTCGCGGCGGTAGCAGACGTTTTCCAGCAGCATGTACGGGGTGCCGGTGCTGAGCTGGGTGTTGAGCACGTCCCAGTGGTCCTGCAAGGTGATGCCGGCCACCACTTCGCAACCCACCGCGACCTTGGCCTGCATCGCCGCGATCGCCATCGGTGCATGCAGCTCCCACGGCGTGGCGATGATCACGCCATCCAGGCCGCGCTGTTCAAGCAGACGCTTCCACGCATTCTGGTCGCGGTCGGCGCCGTATGCCTGCGGCGCCGGCTTGCCGGTCTTGGCCACCATGTCCATGGCGCGGCCGAGCATGATCGGCTCGATGTCGCACAGGGCCACCACCTCCACGTCGTCGCGGCGTACCAGTTCCTTGAGCAGCACCTGGCCGCGCATGCCGGTGCCGATCACACCCAGGCGTACCTTGCGGCCGCGCGCCCAGGCGGGCGTGTCTGGCAGCAGGCAGGTGGCGGCCAGGGCCGCGCTGGCCATGATGAAATCCCTACGCTTCATTGTGTTTCCTCTTTCATGGGTCGTGCCAGCGATGGCGGCCATGTCTGGGCCCTGCTGACGGTGTCACTGTCTTCCCCCTCCTGCAATACAGGAGGGGGAAGCCTTGCTGGCGGGATCAGAACTTGTAGGTCGCATTCAGGCTGTAGATGCGCCCGAAGTTGTTGGCATAGCCGGAGAAGTTCATCCAGTCGTTGGGGTCGTAGAACGGCAGGCGGTTGAACAGGTTCTTCACCGTCACGCCAACCGTCAGCTTGTCGGTGGCCTTCCAGTTCACGCTCAGGTTTGCGGTCCACCAGGACGGTGCGCCGTGGCACTGCTTGGGCCCGGCATTGACGTAGCTGCCCGTACAGGTTTCAGCGTTGTTGTCTTCCTGGTCGATGCGGTCGTAGGCCCACTTGGTTTTGCCGACATAGTTGATGTAGAAGCCGGTATCCCAGTTGCCATACGTCCAGTTGGCGTTGAAGGTCGCGCGCACCCGTGGGTTGTTGTAGTAGCCCACGGTATTGCCGTAGTACCAGCCATCACCGTTATCGGAGTTGTACATGTTGCGGTTGGCGATGGTGGCCGCCACACCGGTGGTCAGGCGGCCCCACTGGCCCAGCTCGAAGCGTGCGCGGGCATCCAGGTCCAGGCCATCGATCAGGGTGCGGCCGCGGTTGCGGTACTGGCCGATCACGCTGGCCACGTTGCCAAGACTGTATCCGGGCAGGGTCGACGGGCAGCTGACGCCGCTGGCCGGATCACTGCACATGGCCGCCAGCGCGGCCAGGTTGGCCCGGTCGGTGTCGGTGATCGGGAAGCGGGTCATCGCCGTGATCTCCTCTTCCTTGCTGTAGTCCGGGGCGACGATTTCGTCACGGCGGTAGACGAACCAGTAGTCGGCCGACAGCGACAGCCAATCGGTGGGCTCCAGCACGAAACCCAGGGTGGCGATCTTGGCCTTCTCCGGTTTCAGGTCCTGGTTGGGCTGGGTCATGCGCGCCACGTTGCGGCTGCAATCACTGTTCCACAGGCTGTTGCCCAGGTCCTTGTCGACGCCACGGTTGGACTGGCGCAGCAGGCTGGCGATGGCATTGGTTTCGGCGCAACGCGTTTCGTCGCGATAACCGCCGATCTGCGCATACACACCGCCGCTGCCGGCTTCGGCCAGGCTGGGCGCACGGAAGCCTTCGGAGTAGGTGCCGCGCAGCATCAACTGCGGCAGCGCTTGGTACTTCAGGCCGATCTTCGGCGCGGCGTTGGCGCTGAAGCCCGGGTACTTGTCCAGGCGCAGGGCCAGGTCCATCTCGAGTTTTTCGGTAAGCGGCGCCACCGCTTCGGCAAACAGCGCATAGGTATTGCGCTTGCCATCGAACCACGAGCCACCCTGCTGGGTGATCAGGCCATTGGCGGCATCCGGGTTGCCCGGCGTGTAGAAGGTCTCGCGGGTAGCGTTGAAGCCGAATGCCGCGCGCACTTCGCCTGCCGGCATATTGAACAGCGGGCCTTCGATCTTGCCGTCCAGGGTGTGCAGACGCGTCCACGACTCGATATCGAAGGTCGGGAAGGCCTCACGGATCAGCGCCGCGTTGGCCTCGCTGATTTCGCCGAACTTGTAGGCCGGGTGATCGGAAATGATCACGCGGCCGGTGCCCGGATCAATGGTGTAAGGGCCGAACGCCTTCTCGAAGCCCTTCAGGTTGACGTTGGTGGTCTGGTAGGTAACCGAGTGCGAGCCGGCGGTGGCAAACGCGGTCTCCCAGTTCCAGTCCCCCATGCTGCCGCGCAAGCCGGTCACCGCACGGTAGCTCTTGTCGGTATTGCGCTGGCCGAAGTGGTTGCCGCCCACGTCCTGCA
>DAMCTY010000059.1:0-24553 GCA_032112995.1 Stenotrophomonas sp.
AAAGGCCAACCCCTCCCCAACCCTCCCCTTGGCTGCGCCAAAGGGAGGGAGCAGACGGTAGTGCCGAGCCATGCTCGGCAGGGGCCTTCCCAGC
This sequence comes from Stenotrophomonas sp., assembly GCA_032112995.1. Lineage (GTDB taxonomy): Bacteria > Pseudomonadota > Gammaproteobacteria > Xanthomonadales > Xanthomonadaceae > Stenotrophomonas. Next base: position 95 of record DAMCTY010000059.1, read on the forward strand.
AAAAGGCCAACCCCTCCCCAGCCCTCCCCTTGGCTGCGCCAAAGGGAGGGAGCAGAGCGGTAGTGCCGAGCCATGCTCGGCAAGGGCCTTCCCAGCAAACCTCCAGCCCCAGCGGCTTAACATCCGTGGCGCTAGAATCACCGGCTTGAAAGCGTTTCCATGAAGGCCAGCCGGTGTCCCCCGACCGCATTGAATCCCTGATCGCCCGCATGACCGTCGACGAAAAAGTCGGCCAGCTCAGCGTGTTTGCCGACATGGTCCGCCCGTTCGCGCCTGACGTGAACCCGGAAGCCAACGTACGCAATGCCGAGCAGGTGCTGGAACAGGTACGCGCGGGCCGGGTCGGCTCCTTGTTCAACGGCGTCGGTGCCGAGCTGGGCCGGCGCATCCAGCAGGTGGCGCTGGAAGAAAGCCGCCTGGGCATCCCGGTGATCCTCGCCTCCGACGTGATCCACGGCATGCGCACGGTGTTCCCGATTCCGCTGGGCGAGGCTGCCAGCTTCGAGCCCGAGTTGGCGCGTCGCACCGCCCGCGCCACGGCACTAGAGGCCACCGCTGCCGGTATCCACTGGACCTACGCACCGGCGGTGGACATCGCCCGTGACCAGCGTTGGGGCCGTGGTGCCGAGGGCGCCGGCGAGGACGTGGTGCTGGGCTGCGAATTTGCCGCGGCGCGTGTGCGCGGCTTCCAGGGCGATGACCTGAAAGCCGAGGATGCGCTGTTGGCCACGCCCAAGCATTTCGCCGCCTATGGCGCGGTCGCGGCGGGCATGGAGTACGCCCAGGTGGATATCTCGCCGCAGACCCTGCGCGATGTGCACCTGCCGCCGTTCAAGGCAGCGCTGGATGCCGGCGCGCTGTCGCTGATGAGCGCCTTCAACGACATCAATGGTGTGCCCGCCAGCGCCAACCGCGCGCTGTTGACCGATCTGCTGCGCAGCGAATGGAAGTTCGAGGGCGTGGTGGTATCCGATTACACCGCCGACATGGAGCTGATCGCCCACGGCTACGCCGCCGATGAAGTCGATGCCACCCGCAAGGCCTTCCTGGCCGGGCTCGACCTGAGCATGCAGAGCGGTTTCTACGACCAGCATCTGGCCGGGCTGGTGCATGCCGGCGAGGTGCCGATGGCCGTGCTGGACGAGTCGGTGCGGCGCATCCTGCGCCTGAAGCAGGCCATCGGCCTGTTCGACAACCCGTACCGGTCCCTGAATCCCGCACGCGAGGCGGATCAATCGCATATCGCCGAGCACGATGCGCTGGCACGCGATGCCGCGCGCCGCTCGGTGGTACTGCTGAAGAATGACGGCGACTTGCTGCCCTTGAAGAAGCAGGGGCAGAAGATCGCGCTGATCGGCCCGTTCGTGCAGGACCGTGACAACATCGAAGGTTGCTGGACCCTGTTCGGCGACAAGTCGCGCTATGTCACTCTGGAGAGTGGTATGCGCGCAGCCATCGGCAATGCCGCGGCGCTGGATGTGGTGGCGGGCTGTGCGCTGGAGGCGCCCGTGGAGGGTGGCATCGAAGCTGCTGTCGCCGCCGCACGGCTAGCCGACGTGGTGGTGCTGGCGGTGGGCGAACCGCAGCGTTACAGCGGTGAAGCACAGTCGCGGGTGGAGATCACGTTGCCGCCCGCACAGCAGGCCCTGGCCGAGGCAGTGGCCGCAACCGGCACGCCGATGGTGGTGCTGTTGCGCAACGGCCGCGCGCTGGCCCTGCAGGGGGCAGTACGCGACGCGCAGGCGATCGCGGTCACCTGGTATCTGGGCACGCAGAACGGTCATGCATTGGCCGACATCCTGTTCGGCGACTACAGCCCTTCGGCGCGCTTGCCGGTGAGCTTTCCGCAGGCCTCGGGCCAGCAACCGTATTTCTACAACCATCCGCGTAGCGGGCGCCCGGAACTGCCGGGTATGTCGGAGTTCAAATCACGCTGGCGCGAGGTGCCGAATGCGGCGCTGTACGCGTTCGGTCATGGCCTGGGCTATGCGCGCTTTGCGTATGCGTCACCGCGTTTGAGCGCCCCGCAACTGGATTGGGATGGCGAGCTGCTGATCCGCACCAGCGTGCGCAATGTCAGCGCGGTGGCCGGTGAGGAGGTAGTGCAGCTGTATGTGCATGATCGCGTCGCCAGCCGGGTGCGGCCGGTGCGTGAGTTGAAGGCGTTCCGCAAGATCGCGCTGGCTGCGGGGGAATCGACGGAGGTGGAATTCCGTCTGGATCGCCAGCAGCTGGCATTCACCGGCGTGGACGGCCAATACAGCGCCGAACCCGGCCTGTTTGATATCTGGGTGTGTGCCTCGTCGGTGAGTGGCGAGGCGGTCAGCTTCGAGCTGCTCGGCGCCTGACTCGGATCCAATGTAGTGCCGAGCCATGCTCGGCAGGGGCGTTACCAGCGAAAGGCACCCCTCCCCAGCCCTCCCCTTGGCTACGCCAAAGGGAGGGAGCAGGGCTCGACAGGGCCTGCCCGGCATGCCGCTTGCCGAGACTGGTTTGGCATTGCAGGATGGCGCCTGTCGACAAGGCCGCTGCCGAGCATGGCTCTGCATTACCTTGGTTCGCGGCTCACGCTGCTTCTACATCACGGTGGACGTTCCATGCCTGCAGCATTGCCTGTCTACATGCCCTGGTTGATGACGGCCGGTTTCGGCTGGCTCTACTACCGGCGCATCCGCCGACACTTCGGTTGGCAAGCCTGGCGGCCGGTCCGCAATGGCATCCGCATCGGCATCCTGTCGCTGGTCAGCGCGATGTTGGTGCTTGCCGCGATATATGTCCCGCACGTGGCCTGGGGTGTTGTTGCAGGCGCGATTGCCGGCGTGGGGCTGGGCTGGTTCGCGCTCAAACACACCGTGATCAGTACGCGTGATGGTGCGCCGGGCTATACGCCCAATCCGTGGATCGGCGGCGCGTTGGCGGTGCTGTTGATCGGGCGCCTGGCCTGGCGCTGGTATGCCGGTGCGTTCAGCCAAGGCATGGGGCAGGGCATGGGCAATGCCAGTCCATTGACCCTGGCCTTGGCGGCGGCCCTGGTCTGCTATGGCCTGGTGCAGGCGATAGGACTGGCAGTGCGGTTGCGAGCGGGCAACACAGCAGCGTAGTGCCGAGCCATGCTCGGCAAAGCGCGGTGTCGGTAAGGCCCTTGCCGAGCATGGCTCGGCACTACCTTGGTAAGGCATCTGCCGAGCATCGCTCGGCACTACCGGGTGGGTCAGTCTGCTTTGGGGGTCAGCTTCAGCAGGCGACCGTTGCTGCCGTCTTCCAGCAGCCAGAGCGCGCCATCGGGGCCTTGTTCCACTTCGCGGATGCGGTTGCCCATGTCGAAGCGTTCGGCTTCGTGGGCCTTGTCGCCGTCAAAGGCAACGCGCACCAACGACTTGGACGACAGCCCGCCAATGAAACCGCTGCCCTGCCACTGCGGGAACAGTGCACCGTTGTAGATGATGAAGCCCGCCGGTGAAATCACCTGGCGCCAGGTCACTACCGGGGCGATGAAATCCGGGCGGGTGTCGTGGTCCGGAATGGGGCGGCCGTCGTAGTGGTCGCCGTTGGAGACGATGGGATAGCCGTAGTTGCCGCCGCGCTGGATCAGGTTCAGCTCATCGCCGCCCTTGGGGCCCATCTCGTGCTCCCACAGCTTGCCGTTGCCGTCGAAGGCTAGGCCCAACACGCTGCGATGGCCCAGCGACCATACCTGGTCAGCCGGTGAGCCCTGCGCCACGAACGGATTGTCGGCCGGCACGCTGCCATCGTCGTTGAGGCGGACGATCTTGCCCAGGTTGGTCTTCATGTCCTGCGCCGGGTCGAACTTCTGCCGTTCGCTGGAGCTGATCCACAGCTTGCCATCCGGGCCGAAGGCGAGGCGGTGACCGTAGTGACCACGGCCGCTGACCTTTGGGGTCTGCCGCCAGATCACCTGCGCATCCGTCAGCTGGCCACTGCCGTCGGCATTCAAGACCAGCGTGGCCCGGGCTACTGCCGCGCCACGGGTGTCGTCCGCGCCGTCTTCGGCATAGCTGTAATAGACCAGGCCGTTGCTGGCGAACTGTGGATGGACAACAACGTCGCCAAAGCCGCCCTGGCCGCCATAGGCCACGGTGGGCACGCCGCTGATGTTGCCGCGCTTGCCGCTGGCCGGATCGAAGTGGACCAGCTTGCCGCCTTTCTCGGTGACCAGCAGGCTGCCATCGGGCAGGAAGGTCATTGCCCAGGGCTCGTTGAAGCGTGCGGCTTCGGTGGCGGTGAATGGCCACTGAGCCGGCTTTACCGCTGCTTCGGCGGCAGGGTCCGGATCCGCGGCACAAGCGCTGGTGAACAGGACGGGAGCAAGGGCAAGGCTCATGCTGAGCAGGAGGGTGCGGGGCATGGAGGTCTCCAGAAACGGTAGGCGATACCAGTGCAGGGTTTTACACCATGATGGCCGATGCTGCCTGTTCCGGGGGATGGGACTGCCACATGGAATGGCTTACCGTAGCGGCCGAGCGCCCGCGGATTCTGGGTCCCCTGCACCTGCAAAAAAGGAGTTTTCATGAGCAAACAACAGATCAATCGCCCCTCCGCCGCGTTCATCGCCTCCGCTTGGACGGCATTGTTGCTGGGGGCGGTGGCCTACCTGGTCGGCCTGTTCAACGCCGAGATGCTGCTCAACGAGAAAGGCTATTACCTGACCCTGCTGCTGTTCGGGCTGTTCTCGGCGGTATCGCTGCAGAAGAGCGTGCGTGACCGGCTGGAAAACATCCCGGTGAGCAGCCTGTATTACAGCCTGTGCTGGTTCGCTCTGCTGTGCGCGCTGTTGTTGTTGCTGGTGGGGCTGTGGAACGCGACCCTGCTGCTGAGCGAGAAGGGCTTTTACGGCATGTCGTTTGCCCTGTCGCTGTTTGGCGCTGTCGCCGTGCAGAAGAATACCCGTGACGTGATGGCCGCCGATGCGGCTTACGGCACCCCGCCGCTGCCGCCGCAGGACTGATTGAACGCCACTCCCATCCCCGCGCGGGTGGGAGTGGCTGCAGGCAATCAGCTGTCGCTGCTTTGATCCGGCTCCGGGTGGTTCACCGTATGCCGGGCGACGATGCCGGTGGCGGTGACGCCGCCAGTGGCATTGCCGATGGTGCAGAACACATCGGGGATGGTATCCACCGCCAGCAGCACACCCAGCGGTTCCACCGGCAGGCCCAGGCTCTGGGTGATCGGCATGTTGTTGGTCATGAAGTTGGCCTGGCCGGGCAGGCCGGTCGAGCCCATGCTGATGGCCGCGGCCAGCAGTACCGCCACCGCATATTGCGAGGCATGCACGTCGATGCCGTACAGCCAGGCAATGAAGCTCGCCACGGCGATGTACTGCGCCGGGCTGGTGATGCGGAACAGTGATACCGCCATCGGCAGCACCAGCGAGGTGAGCGCCGGCGGATAGCCCAGGCGGTTGCGCGCGCTGTCGATCATGGCCGGCAGCGAGGCCAGCGAGGACTGCGTGCTGCCGGCAATCACCTGCACCGGCACCAGCGCACGCGCAAAGCGGCCGAACGGTTCACCGGCGGCGAAGCGGGCGACCACGTACAGCAGCAGGGTGATCAGGATGTAGATCACGCACATCAGCACGATGTAATAACCCAGCACGCCGAGGATGCTCATGCCGACCTCGGCGCAGACCACGAAAACCAGCGCGAACACGCCGACCGGCGCCGCCCACAGCACCCAGCGCACGATGGTGATCATGGTGTCGGCGATGATGCGGATGATGTCGAGGATGCGCTCGCGGCGGTCGGGTTCCTGCCGGCTCAAGGCAAAGCCGAAGAACATGGCGAAGGCGACCAGCGGCAGCATCGCACTGGAGGCGGCCGCGGCCAGTGCATTGCTGGGAATCAGCGAACTGATCCATTGCGCGGCGCTGGGCGGGGTGGCGGCAGTGGCCGGCGAACGCAGCGCGTCGCGGAAGGCCTGGATGTTGTCGGCGTCGCGTGGCAGCAGGTCCAGCAACAGCGGGGTGATCACCGCCGAGAACGCCGCCGAACCGACCAGCAGCACCAGGAATACGATGATGGCGTTGCGCGCGGTACGGCCGGAGGCGGCGGCATTGCTGGCGGTGTTGACGCCAACGATGACCAGGGCGGTCACCAGGGGCACCACCGTCATCTGCAGTGCATTGAGCCAGAGTCGGCCGATCGGGCGCAGCACGTCGGCGATCTTCAGCGCCAGCGCCTGGTCATAGGCGGTCAGCGCCAGCCCGACGATGGCGGCGAGCACCAACGCGATCAACACCTTGACCGGTGCGGAGACCTTGGAAGATTTTGCGGGTGCGCTGGCGGTCATCTAGTCGGTGTTCGGCAGGAGAAAGGGGAAGATGCCCGGAACCTGGCAAATGCTCAATGGGCAGTGTCCGCAAGCAGCGGCAGTTCCCAGTCGTGTTGCAGGCGCTGGTACTCGGCCTGCGGCAGCAGCACGAACAGCGGCTTGGCCTGCGGCGACAGCCATTCCAGCAGGGCGGACATGCGCTCGGGCGCCATCGCCGTGCAACCGGCGGTGGCTTCGCCAGGCTGGCGCCAAAGATGGGCGAAGATGCAGCTGCCCTGACCCGGCACCGCCGAAGCGTTGTGTTCGATGACGAAGCCTTCGCGGTAGCGGCGGTCGCCCTTGTTGTGCAGGTCCAGTCGCATGGCCTCGGTGGAGCCTTCAACCGCGGCTTCGCCCACCTTGTGGGCATCGACGATCTGGTTGTACAGCGGCGAGGCTGGCACATCCATGCAGTAGCTGCTGGCCAGCATCGGCTGATATGGCATCTGGCTGCGGATGTGGTCGGCATAGCCGAATGCCGGGCCGATGCCGAAGATGCCGGCCGGGCTGCGGCCATCGCCTTCCTGCTTGTGCGGGCCGGCCTGCTGTGGGGTGTGCAGGCCGAGGCCCCAGGCACTGCCGTTGCGGCCAAGGGCGACGTCGAAGCCCTCGCCATGCGGCTGCCAACCGTGTGCGCCGCGCTCAAAGGCCTGCAGGTGCCCCTGCGTTGCGTCCCAGCCGGGGGCGGTGACGACGATCAGCTGCTGGGCTTCCTGCAGCGGCGTGGTGGCTGCGGCGATGGGCGCGGCGATCAGCAGCAGGCAGCCGAGCAGGTGGCGGGAGTGGCGCTGGAGGAAGCGGGTCATGGCGAAGAGTCCTGGCTCAGTTGTCGATCAGTTGCTGGATGCGTTCCTGGTTCATAGCCAGCTGCCGCTGCCTGTCGGGATTGGCCTGGCAGAGCAGCACGAACACGAAATCCAGCAGGTATTGCAGCGAGCTGCGGTAGAGCAGTTGGGCAATCGGCGGTTGCGGGTCATGCGCGCAGATGGCCAGGGCCGCATCGGCATGCGCGCGCAGCGGGTTGGCGGTGTGGCGGGTGATGGAGACCACCTTGCCACCGACCTCCTGGAACTGCCGGGAGAGCTGCCACAGCTGCGGCAGCTTGCCAAACTCGGAGAACACCAGCAGCACATCGCCGGGCCGTGCGGCGGCCAGGTTGGCGGTCATCAGGATGGGGTCGGCGTGCTGCACGGTAAGGATGCCCAGCAGCGACAGACGCATGGCGAACTCGCGGGCGTACAGGCCGTCGTCGCCCAGGCCATAGATGAAGACCTTGGGCGCGGTATCGACCAGGGCGATGACGGCTTCGACGTCGGCCTGCGCATTGGCGGCCATGGTTTCTTCTTCGGCGGCGAGTTTGGCGCGGCGCAAGGTTTCGGCGACCAGCAGGTAGCCGCCGGGTTGGTCCTCGGGCGGCCAGCGCGTGCTTTCACCGTTACCGGCGGCGGCAACGGCGGCGCCGACCGAGTACTTCAGGTCCGGATAACCCTTGAAGCCCAGCTTCTGGCTGAACTTGACCACGCTGGACTGGCTGATATCCAGGGCGTTGGCCAGTTGCTGCGAGGAGTAGTCGCGCAGCAGGTGGGCGTTGTCGAGGATGAAGTCGGCGATACGACGTTCGATGGCCGACATCTGTTCGCGTTCGGAGCGGATTTTTACCAGAGGTGGCATGGGCGTTGGGATGGCTATCTGCCGAAGACTTTAAGGGAAAGTGCTAGCAAGCGGAGCAAGGGTGGGTGAGTTGTTTTGCGTGCAGAGCAATACGGTAAGTGGGAAGCGTAAGGCGGAGCAGGAGCGGGGATGTACGGCGAAGGAACTGCTGTTGCTTCAGCTCCCTCCCTTGCACGCAGTGCAGGGGAGGGTTGGGGAGGGGTAGCTTCTGCAGTTGCCCTGGCTTTTGCTGTTGCTCTGCCAGCTCCGTCGCTGCGGAAGGGGACCGGTGGATCAAAAGCTGGGGTAGCAGCAAAGGCGACAGCTACCCCTCCCCAACCCTCCCCTGCGCTGCGCGCAAGGGAGGGGGCCGAAGCAGCCGCAAAGGCGACAGCTACCCCTCCCCAACCCTCCCCTGCGCTACGCGCAAGGGAGGGGGCTGAAGCTGAAGCCGAAGCGATTGCTGGCGTGGACGCTGTTGCCCCTGCCCAAAACAAAACAGCGCCGGGCGTTGCCGGCGCTGTGTCAGTCGTTTCACCATGCGCGACCACGGCGGCGGCAACCGGGGAGAGAACGGTTGCCGCCGCCTGCGTGATCACGGCTTGATCATCTCCAGCCCGCGTACCTCGACGATGCCCAGGCCGGGGGCGTCGGTGATGCTGATCTCCGATTCGTTGAAGATCACTCCACCCACCACCGGGTTGAACTGGCTCAGCGAGGGGCCGTCCAGATCCACCTTGCTGATCGCGCCGGACTTGGCCACGCCCAGATGCACCGCCGCCGCCACGCTGATGCTCGATTCCAGCATGCAGCCGATCATGCACGGCACACCGTACAACGAGGCGATATCGGCAATCTTGATCGCATTGGAAATGCCGCCGGTCTTCATCAGCTTGATGTTGATGATGTCGGCTGCGCCTTGCTGGATCAGGTCGAATACCTGGTGCGGGCTGAACACGCTCTCATCGGCCATCACCGGCGTGTTGACGCGCTCGGTGACGTACTTCATGCCGGCGATGTCCGCCGCCTTCACCGGCTGCTCCAGCAGCTCCAGCACCACGCCGGCGTTCTCCAGCACGTTCATGGCATACACCGCCTGCTTGGCGGTCCAGCCCTGGTTGGCGTCCAGGCGCAGCAGGGCGCGGCCTTCGACCGCGGCATGGATGGCCTTGACCCGCTCGATGTCCAGGCCGATGTCCTTGCCTACCTTGATCTTCAGCGACTCGAAGCCGCGGTCCAGCGCCGACAGCGAATCGGCCACCATCTTGTCGATGTAGTCCACGCTGATGGTGATATCGGTGGTGATCACCGGGTCGCCACCGCCCAGCATCTGGTACAGCGGTGCCTTGTGCAGCTGCGCCCACAGGTCGTAGATGGCGATCTCCACCGCAGCCTTGGCGCTGGTATTGCGCTCCATCGCGCCCTGGATGAGCCCGCAGATGCGGTTGAGGTTGCTGATGTCCTCGCCAATCAGGCGCGGCTTGATGAAGGTGTTGATGGCTTCGATGATCGAGCCATGGGTGTCACCGGTGATCACCGCGGTGGCCGGCGCCTCGCCGTAGCCGGTGTGGCCGGTGTCGGTGCGCACCAGCACCACGATGTCCTCCACCGTTTCCACGGTGCGCAGCGCGGTCTTGAACGGGGTTTTCAGCGGCACGCGGAGCATGCCCAGTTCGATGTCGGTGATCTTCATTTGGTGTCTTGCAGGCGGATGCGCTGGATGTTGGTCATGCGGTCGATGTAGCTGGCGGTGTCGCTGGCCATCATCGGCTGCAGCGGGGTCACCGAGACGCCGTTGAGGCTGGCATGCACGCGCTTGCCGCTGCCGTCGAACCAGCTGCCGCCGGAGGTGTCGTGGATCACCCAGGTCATGCCGTTGGCTTCGCCCAGCATCATCATCACGTGGCCGGGGATGTAGATCAGGTCGCCCACCTGCAGCTTGGCAATGGCCTCGTTGCGCGTGGCCTTGCCGTCCTTGTCGGTGAACGGCAGGCGGTCCAGCGCCGGGCTGATCGCCTGCGCACTGGTATTGCGCGGCAGCAACACGCCGAAGCTGCGGTAGATCTCGGACACGAAGCCGCTGCAATCGCGGGTGTCATAGGAATGGCCCCAGCCATAGCGTTCGCCAAGGAACTTGAAGGCCTGGGTGATCAGGTTGGCCTGGGTCAGCGGCAGGTAATCGCTGGACGATTCCTGCGAGCGCGGCAGCAGGGCCGGCACCAGCGCCAGGCTGCCATCGTCATTGCGTACCGGCAGCTGGATCACGTGGCCGGCATGCGCCTGCTGGCCGTTGACCGGATCCATCACCGGCCAATCCGCCAGTACCGGCACGCGCACGCCCATTTCCAGCTGCAGGTCGGAGACGCGCGGTTCTTCCGGGGTATGTGCGGTGAACGCCTTGCCGGCGGTGATCACCCGGTACGGGCCGGTGGCACCGTAGCCGAACACTTGCTCGGCACTGCCGATGCCGACAAAGCGCTTTTCCATCCAGGCGGCGTAGCGCTCACTGGCAACAAACACCCACTTGCCGTCGGCGCTCTCGTGCAGCACCGCGACAGCGTCACCGGGGAACAGTGCCGACTCCTGGAAACGGTCGATATCGGTATCGCCCTGGCTGCTGAACACGCGCAGCTCGGTGGGGAAGGCGCGCAGCGCGGCGCGGTGGACCACCAGGCCGTACTGGATCGGGCGCGTGGCCGGGATCGCATCCAGGCCCAGGTTGGCGGTCACCGCCTGCAGCTGGGCGGCGCTGACCTGCTTGCCCTGCACGTCGTACAGGGTGCGGGTGGGGGCCTTGGAAATGCCGGCGATGTGCTCGCGGACCAGTACTTGTGGCAGTAGTGCCGGCAAGGCCCGCAGATCGATGATGGAGCCGTCCAGCTGGCGCATGCGCGTGTTCTGCGCCTGGATCGCGGCACGGTCCAGGATCCGCGCGTTGGCATTGGGCAGCTTGGCGATCCAGGGCTGCGGTGCCAGCAGGGCATCTTCCAGGCCAATGATGCCGGCATAGCTGGCAGGTGCCGGGCTGGCCGGCGGGGACAGCGCAAACGCCGGGCCCGCGCACAGCGCGGCGGCGAGGATCAGCGCCCGGGACAACGGCGCTAGGCGCTGGGATGGCGACGGCATGGCAGGCATTGGGTAGCTCCCCTCAGTGATGCTCTGGAATATTTATTCCTTTCTTCCATTAAAGCAAGAATAAATTATTGACCGGGTGCGGGGTGCGTGTTACACAGCCTCACCACCTAGCACCTTTGGAAGTGTCCTCGTGGATTCAACTGCCGATTCTGCATGCATTGCACCTACCTCGTTCGCCCGCAAGGCGGTTGTTGCCCTGTTGGGCTTGGCGATTGCCTCCGCATTGCACGCCGGCGAGGCGCCAACAGTACCCCTGCCAGCATTGGAGGCGCAGGTAGATAACGGCGATTTCGCCGGGGCCCAGAAAGCGATCGACAAGGCATTGGCCGAGCCGACGACAGATGTCCAAACCCGCGATGCCTATTTGTTCCAGCAAGAACGCATGCGCCGGATGCGCATCGATTTCTCGCTGGATGAAGCGCAGGCCAAAGCGGCGGTGCGCAAATCGATCCCCGACCTGCGCGATGAGGAATTCAAGGCCTGGGATGACGCCGGGCTGATCGAGCATCTGGATATCGATGGGCAGCGGCGCTGGTTCAAGCGCGCGCCCAACAACCTCTTTCTGTTCAGTTCGCAGGCCGCCGCGCGCCGCGCGCCGGATGCGGCTGTGGCCAAGCCAGGTCCATACGAGCGCATGGGCGCGCACCATGCAGAGATCATCAAGGCATCAGATCAGTCCGGGATGACCAGCGTCAGCCCACGCCGAATCCGTGTTACCCAATCGATCAAGGTGGATGCTGATGCGGTTCCGGCCGGTGAGACCGTGCGTGCTTGGATCCCATATCCGCGTGCCATCGCCGGGCAGCAGGAGGATATCCGGTGGATCGGCAGCATCCCAACGGGGGCCCAGGTGGCTCCGGAAGATGCGTTGCAGCGCACTGCTTACCTGGAGCGAAAGGCAGTCGCCGGCAGCCCGACTGAGTTCTCAATCAACTATGAAGTGACGATCTACGCGCGTCGGTTCGTGATCGATCCGGACAAGGTATTGCCAACGCCGGCAGACCCGGCGCTGCAGCCATTCTTGAACGAGCGTGCACCGCACGTAGTGATCACCCCTGCTCTGCGTGAGTTTTCGCGCAACGTGGTTGGCAGTGAAACCAATCCTTATCGCGTAGCTAAAAAGCTATTCGACGCGGTTGACCAGATTCCATGGGGTGGGGCGCGCGAATACTCGACCATCAGCAATATCTCCGACTATGCCCTGCACGCTGGACATGCTGATTGCGGGCAGCAGACGTTGTTGCTGATTACCTTGTTGCGCATGAATGGCATCCCGGCCCGTTGGCAGTCGGGCATGGTCTATTCGGACGATGCGCTGGGCTACAACAACCTGCATGACTGGGGTGCTTTGTATCTGGCGCCCTACGGATGGGTGCCAATGGATGTCAGCACCGGGGCATTGAACAGTGACGTGCCCGCCGAACGGAACTTCTATTTGGGGGGCCTGGATGCCTACCGGGTGACGTTCAACGACGACTACTCCCGTGCGTTGGTGCCGGCCAAGCAGCACTTCCGTTCGGAGACCGTCGATCTGCAACGCGGTGAGGTGGAGTGGAAGGGGGGGAACCTCTACTTCGACCAGTGGCGTTACGACTTCCAGACCCACGTGCTGGATCCGAAAGCCAAGTAACAGCATCGCTTCCAATCAACGAAATACGACTGCAGGAGAGAGCAGGGGATGAACGCAAAGAATCTGAGGAAAGCGGCGCTATGCGTCGCGCTGGGTGCCTGCCTTGGCGCCGTCGTACCGTCGGCGATGGCGCAAGACGGCGCAGTAGTCGGCCGTCTGGTCGCTGACGGCGGCCAGAAGCTGGAAGGGGCTACCGTTACGGTGCGCAACCCGGACACCGGCCTGACCCGCAGTGCCACTGCCAATGCCGATGGTAGCTACCGCATTCCGCTGCTGCCGCCGGGCAAGTACGTGATGGAATTGACCGTTGCCGGCGGCAACCCAGTCCGTGTGGGTGACATCACCGTGCAGCTGGGCAATGCGACCACCGTGAATGTTCCGGTTTCAGGTGTAAGCACACTTGGCGCGGTTGAAGTGAAGGCGCCGCAGGTCATTTCGATGGTGGACGTTACATCCACCGAGTCGGCGATGAACATCTCGCGCCAGGATGTTGCACGCATGCCGGTGGACCAGAGCCTGACATCGGTGGCGATGCTGGCCCCGGGTGTGGTGTCGGGTAAGTCGTCGTTGGGTGGCATATCGTTCGGCGGTTCGTCGGTGGCGGAAAACTCCGTTTACATCGATGGCTTGAACGTCACCGACTTCTATAACCGCGTCGGCTTCTCGTCGGCACCGTTCGCGTTCTTCCAGGAATTCCAGGTGAAGACCGGCGGGTACTCGGTTGAATATGGCCGTACTACTGGCGGCGTGATCAACGCCGTTACGCGTTCGGGTACCAACGAGTTTCATGCGGGTGTCGAGTTGACCGCGGAGCCGACCGCTTGGGGGCTTGGTGGTAACGACTACTTCACCCAGGATGGCAAGCCTTACTACATTTCAAGTCGTGACGGAGGCTCTCAGTTCAAGCTGAACGGGTATGGTTCTGGCCCCATCATCAAGGACAAGTTGTTCTTCTTTGCGATGTATGAGGCACGCGATACGCGTGACTTCAATACCAATAGCGGCGGCAGTGTATTCAATGATGGAACTGCTGATGATGGCTTCTGGGGTGGCAAGCTCGATTGGCAGATAAATGACAGCAATAGTCTGTCGCTGTTGGCGTTCTCCGATAAGAACGAGAAAGTCACTGAGGTCTTTGACTACGACTATGCGACGCGCAAGCGTGGGCTGCAGAGCAACGAGGTGTACACCAACACCGGAGGACAGAACTGGGCGCTGACCTACAACGGACAGCTGACGGATACGTTCTCAGTCAAGGCAATGGTGGGCACCAACTCACGCGACTACTCCAGTAAGAGCCTTTCGGATATTGAGTGCAATCGCGTTGTTGCAACCACTGCCATGACGCCCGCTGGTGCGGTGCTGGGCTGTACCACCAGCTCGACTGTGGCCGACAGAACGGATGAGCGCCAAGCTGGGCGGCTTGATTTCGAGTGGACACTCGGTGATCACCTGTTGCGTTTCGGTATGGATCGCGAAAAGAACACGTCTGACTATCAGCAGCACTACACGGGCCCTGGTGCGTATTACTACAACGTCTACGCGACGACCCCGGGGGCGACGCTGGCCAACGGTGGTGTGGTTCCCGCAGGTGTGACCGGCTATGTCCGCGCTCGTCGCTATGAAGTTTCTGGAAAGTTTGAAACCGACAACGAGGCGTACTATCTGGAAGATAACTGGTCGGTCACGCCGAACCTGTTGTTGAACCTCGGTGTTCGCCTGGAGGCGTTCGACAACAAGGACAGCGAAGGCCGCAGCTACATCAAGATGGACAGCATGATTGCGCCGCGTTTTGGTTTCTCCTGGGATGCCAAGGGTGACGGAACGATGAAGGTGTTTGGTAATGTCGGCCGCTATTTCTTGCCAGTGGCCAACGTTATCAACATCAAGCAGGCCGGTGGCTTGCTCGATGAGCGAACCTTCTATGCCTTCGACGGTTGGCAGAGCAATACCCGGAACGGATCAACCTATTTGACCCCAATTCTGGGCGACCAGATCGGTCCGGTAGATGATTCCCAAGGCAACGGCACGGTTGGGGATTTGCGCTCAGAGGTGGATAGGGACATGGATCCGGTCTACCAGGATGAATTGATCCTGGGCTTCCAGCAGTCCATCAACGAAGCTTGGTCGTACGCGGTTCGCGGTATCTATCGAAAGCTGCATAACGCGATCGACGACATGGAGATTACCGCGACGGGCGCGTGTGGTGACTCCTACGTCGGTTGGGTGATGGCGAATCCGGGAAAGAATGTCACCGTTTGGGGCGACACCAACTGTGACGGTTCCGCCGATGGTTGGCTGACTGTCGACACCGCCAAGGAAGGTTGGGCGATGTATGACGACGATGGCAACTATGTGGGTCAGCGAGGTTGGGAAAAGCCTAAGCGCGACTACAAGGCTTTGGAAGTTCAGCTGGATCGCGCTTGGGACGGCAAGTGGTCGATGAATGCCTCGTATACCTTGGCATATGGGCGTGGTAATGCAGAAGGTCCTGTCAACTCAGATACGGATTTCTCCGATACGGGGCGTACCGAGAACTTTGACGATCCTTGGGTCAACTACGCTGGTTACGGCTATCTTGCCAATGATCGTCGTCATCAGCTGAAGCTGCGCGGTGCTTATGCGATCAATGATAATTGGACTATTGGCGCGACCTTGGATACCCGTTCTGGCGGGCCCGTTACCGGCTTTGGTGTTGGCAATCCTTATGACGGCACCAACTATCACAGCTACTACGTCTGCGTTTCCAACTGTACCGCTGCGAATGCCTCAGAGCGTGTATATGAGAAGTCAGGGCGGGGTGCATATGGGCGTCTGCCTTGGACATATGAGCTGGGTGCAAGCGTAACGTGGCATAAGGAGTTTGGTGCTGCTGACCTTAAGGTGAAGTTTGCGATGTACAACATCACCAATCAGCAGAAGCGGTTGTCGGTTGACCAGGAGCTGGAGACCGATATTGGCTATAGGAACGACACATTCCTTTGGCCAACCAGCTTCCAGTCGCCGCGATATGCCCAGTTGGTCGTGTCCTTGAACTACTGATGCTTGGTTGAGTGGACGGCCCGCCTCGGCGGGCCGTCCACGTTTGGGAAAGAGGAAACGGTATGAAACTGCGAAGCTTGTGGGTTGCAGCAGGCTTGCTGCTGACCGGCCCGGTCACTGCGGCGGAGGGCGACCAAGCGCGCTTTGATGCCCTGCTCGACCAGGCGACGCAGCGCTATCACTTGCCCGGTATTGCCATGGGTGTGATCGACGATGGCAAGGTCGTCTACCGCGGCGCCCGCGGTGAACTCGTCGCCGGCGGAGGTGCGGCGGTCAACGACGATACCTTGTTCAAGATCGCTTCCAATACCAAGGCGATGACTGCGGCGGTGTTGGCGCGCCTGGTACAAGCCGGCAAGCTGCGCTGGGAGGACCCGGTCACCAAGCATCTGCCGCAGTTCCGCATGCAGGACCCGTGGGTAACGCGCAACATGCAGGTACGTGACCTGTTGATCCACAACAGCGGGCTGGGCCTGGGCGCGGGTGATCTGATGCTGTGGCCGGAGCCCAATAATTTTGATCGCAACGACATCATCGCCGGACTGGCCCATCTGAAGCCGGCCGGCAGCTTCCGCAGCGATTACGCCTACGACAATCTGTTGTACGTGGTCGCCGGTGAAGTCGCAGCGGCGGCAGCGGGAAAGCCGTATGCACAGCTGGTGCGCGAGGAGATTTTCCAGCCGCTGGGCATGCAGCGCTGCCAGGTAGGTGCATGGTCAGCGGCGGCTGTGGGCAATATCGCCCAGCCGCATCAGCGCGATGGCGACCGCAATATCGCTGCCGAACGCGATCCTGCACAGGTCAGCGATTTCCCCTCGATGGCTGCCGGCGGTGTGCGCTGCAGCCTCAACGACATGTTGCGCTGGATGCAGGTGTTGCTGGACCCAGCGCAGGCCCCCGGCTGGCTGGATGCCGCGCAACGCCAGGCACTGTGGACGTCGCATATGCCGATGCCGATCAACCAACGCCTGCGCGACTGGGATAACACCCACTTCCATGCCTATGGGTATGGCTGGCGTCTGTCCGACATGGATGGCCAGTGGAAGGTGGCCCACACCGGCACACTGTCCGGCATGTACTCTTCGCTGGCGCTGCTACCGGATATGAAAACCGGCGTGGTGATGTTGATCAATGGCGAAGGCGAGGAAGCCCGCACGGCCTTGATGCAGGCCATGCTCAAGCACTACACCGCGCCAGCGCAACAGCACGATGTGCTGCACTACGCCGGGCTGATGGAGCAGGCCGCTGCACAACGGCGTTCGGCCGGCCATGTGCGGCCTTCCTTGCCCACGGCCCGCCCGGCAACTGTGGCCGAGTTCGGTGACAGGGCCGGCATCTGGCGCGACCCCTGGTTTGGTGAGGTGACGCTGTGCCCGCGTGATGGCAAGCTGCAGTTTGTGTCAGCCAAATCGCCGCGCATGAGCGGGCAGGTGATGCGTGCGGACGAGCGCTGGTATGTGGCCTGGCAGGGCCTGGGCGAGGATGCCGATGCCTGGCTGGAGTTTGCAGGCGATGCACAGCGCCCGTTGCTGCACCTGCGTGCCATCGACCCGGATATCGACTTCAGCTATGACTACCCCGACCTGGAATTCCAACGCCATGGCGACTGCCGCTAGCACCCTGCTTGGCCTGCTGGTCGCACTGCCGCTGCCACTGCTGGCGCAGCAGGTGCAGGTGTCGCCTGCAACGTCACCGGCACAGGCCGGCATCGTCGATGTCACCACCTTGGCGCCGGATATCGCGCTGGATATCCGCTATGCGGGCAGCGACAACTTCACCGGACGGGTAGTGCCCGGTTACGAAGCCCCGCGCTGCTACCTGCTGCAGCCGGTGGCGCAGGCATTGGCGCGGGTACAACGCGGCCTGCGGGCGCAGGGTTACCGGCTGCAGGTGTTTGACTGCTATCGGCCGGTGCACGCGGTGCAGGCCTTCGTGGCCTGGGTGCACGACGCCAACGACCAGATCGCCAAGCCACGCTATTACCCCAACGTCGACAAGCGCCAGCTGCTGGATGGCTACATCGCTGAAACCTCGGGCCACAGCCGCGCGGCAACGGTGGATCTTGGCGTGCTGGATTGCCGTGCGGGCAGCTGCACGGCGCTGGACATGGGCACCGGCTTCGACCGTTTCGATCCCTTGGCGCATACCGCCAACCCGCAGATCAGCAGCGTACAGAAGCAGAATCGGCAGTTGCTGCTGGATGCCATGCAGGCACAGGGGTTTGCCAACTATCCGATGGAGTGGTGGCACTACACGTTCAAACCCGAACCCACGCCCGGTACGTCTTACGATTTCCCCGTGCGCTAGGCAGGGCAGGGGCAGGTAGACTGCGCTGCCCCATCAGGACTTCACCCCCGCCAATGAATCTGGTACTGCATTACGGCTTGTTGGGCTCGCTGGAAGCGGGCCTCATCGCCTTGGCGATCGGCTTTGTCGTGTTTGCGCTGCTGTGGCAGCTGGGGCGGCGCGCTGGTCTGTCGCATGGCCACGTGATCGGCTTTGCCTGCCTGCTGGGCGCCGCCATCGGTGCCGGGGTGGACAGCTGGAAGCTGTTCTCGCTGGGCATGGTGCGGTTGGAGTCGCCGCTGTATGCGCGGTTGGCCTTGGCCAGCATCCATGATCCGGACCAGTTGGGCACCCGCGTGCTGCTGGAGTTGATCGGCGTGTTGAGTGGTGTTGCCCTGGGTTGGTGGTTGTTCAGTTCCAGGGAAGCGGGAAAAGACACCACCGGTGGTGCTTAATCACCGTTGTTCCTCGCAATAGTGGCGCTGGGCGGAACACTTGAATTCCGCGCTTACGATCACTTCACCCGTGGCTAACTGCCGCCTAGCGGGAGCGGGCGTGCAAGTGGTTAACACCGTGTTTGCCGACGATCTGCGGCAGATGTGCGATTCAGTTGCAGCTTGTCAGGGTGGGGCCGTGCGGAAAACACCGCGCTTTCCACAACAGACGAGGAAGACCTGATGAGCATTCGTAATCGCACTCCGCTGTTCGCCCTGGTTGCCATTGTGGGTTCTGCCCTGGCCGCACCGGTCATGGCCCAGGACGCGCAGGACCAGGCCGCAACGGCGCAGGCGCAGGCACAGCAGGCCCAGCAGTCTGCAGCACAGGCGCAGGACGCCGCCGCCGATGCCTCGGCCAGCGCGGCGGAAGCCTCCGCAGCGGCCCAGGGTGGGCAGAGCTGGGCCAGCGTGGACACCGACGGTGACGGCAGCATCAGCAAAACCGAAGCCACCGCCAACGCAGGCCTGGCACAGGTGTTCGACCAGGCCGATGCCGACAAGGACGGCAAGCTGACCGTGGAGGAATACCGCGCCTTCGCGGCCACCCAGCAGAAATAAGCCATCACCGAGCGGGATGGGCGGGGCCGCTTGCCATGGGCCCCTCCCATCCCCTGCGCCGGGGCCGCGCTCCGGCCCTGGCCCGGTCCCGGCTCCCTGGCCTCACACTGTCAGCTGCTACATGACCGGCTGCGGCAATGTGTAAGCGCAGGGCAGGTTGCTATCCTGTGTGGCATGACTACCCAGACCTCCCCCTCCGCCATCGGCCTGGTCGGCTTTGACGGCGATGACACGCTCTGGAAGAGCGAAGACTATTACCAGAAGGCCGAGCACGAGTTTGGCCAGATCCTGGGCAATTACATCGACCTGCATGATGCCGGCACCGCCCAGCACCTGCTCAAGGTGCAGCGGCGCAATCTCGGTGTGTTTGGTTACGGCGCCAAGGGCATGACCCTGTCGATGCTGGAAGCCGCCATCGAACTCACCGACGAAAAGATCTCCGCCCACGACCTGCGCCAGATCGTCGAGATCGGCCGGCGTACCCTGGAGCATCCGGTGGATGTCATCGACGGTGTACGGGATGCGGTGGCTGCCATCGCTGCCGAGTTCCCGGTGGTGTTGATCACCAAGGGCGACCTGTTCCATCAGGAACAGAAGATCGAACGCTCCGGCCTGCTGGACCTGTTCCCGCGCATCGAGATCGTCTCGGAGAAGGATCAGAACACCTATGCCAAGGTGCTGGCCGAGTTCAACATCCCGGCCGAGCGTTTCATCATGGTGGGCAACTCGCTGCGTTCGGATATCGAGCCGGTGCTGGGCCTCGGCGGCTGGGGCATCCATACCCCCTATGCGGTGACCTGGGCGCACGAAGCCGAGCACGGTGTGTCCGACAACGAACCCCGTCTGCACCATGCCGATACGGCCCACCAGTGGCCCGAAGCCGTGCGTGCGGTGGCGGCGCAGGCTGCTGCGCAGGGTCGCTGAGATGCAGCGCCGGCTGCCGCCCGCGTGTTGCCTGCCGGCACGGCTTGGCCTGTTGGTCGGCGTGCTGCTGGCTGCCGGGCCGCTGCCGCTTGCCGCACAACCCCGGCCCGCTGCGGTGGCGGAAGCGCCGGCGGCAGACGCCGGCACCGGCGATGCCTGGGTGGACCGCCAGCTGGCGGATATCAATGCCTACGCGGCGCGCTATCCGGATGCCTTCATCGATGAGCTGACGCGCTATGCCGGCGCGCGGCCGGGCTATGTGCAGGCCTTGATGGACAGCCATGGCTGGGCGCCTGCGGACGTCTATTTCGCCTGCTTCTGGGGGCATGTCAGCAAGCAGGGCTGCCGGGCCTTGGTGCGCGCCCGCAGCCAGTTGCCCGGTGCGGGTTGGAAGGCGGTCGTTGACGGCCTGCAGACACCGGCCGAAAACCTGCAATGGCGCGCATTGCGCCACGCCATCGTCGCCAGCTACGACCACTGGGACCGGCCGATCAGCCTGGACGCTCTGCTGCAACGCCAGCTGGGCGACCGCGACAAGCGGGACGCAGCCGCGCGCCAGGCCGCTGGCGGCTGAACCCGGCAAGCAATTGCTGGTGATGGATAGGCGTGGCACCGGGTTCCGGGCGAGAATGGCGGCTCCTTCGATTCCGCGCCAGCGCGCCCTGTCATGACCGCCGACCGTTTCGTATCGCCCGACCATATCCGCAGCCTGTTCTCGCAGGCGATGTCGCACATGTACCGCACCGAAGTGCCGCTGTACGGCACCCTGGTGGAACTGGTGGGGGCGATCAACGAACAGGTGCTGGCCGCACAGCCGGCACTGGCCGAGCAGATGCAGCGCAGTGGTGAGCGCGATCGCCTGGACGTGGAACGTCACGGCGCCATCCGCGTGGGTACCGCCGAGGAGCTGTCCACCCTGCGTCGCCTGTTCGCGGTGATGGGCATGCAGCCGGTGGGTTATTACGACCTGTCGGTGGCCGGCGTGCCGGTGCATTCCACCGCCTTCCGTCCGGTGGATGGGGAGTCGCTGAACCGCAATCCGTTCCGCGTGTTCACCTCGCTGCTGCGGCTGGAACTGATCGAGGATGCGGCGCTGCGCGCGCGGGCGGCCGAGATCCTGGCCCGGCGCAACATCTTCACCCCGGGCGCGTTGCAGTTGATCGACCAGTGCGAGCGCGAGGGCGGCCTGAGCGAGGACGATGCTTGGCGCTTCGTCGTCGAGTCGCTGGAAACCTTCCGCTGGCACAACGAGGCAACGGTGTCCTTGCAGACCTACCATGCGTTGCATGGCGCGCATCGGCTGGTGGCGGACGTGGTCAGCTTCCGCGGTCCGCACATCAACCACCTCACCCCGCGCACGCTGGACATCGATGCCGCACAGGCGGCAATGCATGAGCGTGGGCTGGCCGCGAAGGCGGTGATTGAAGGCCCGCCGCGCCGTGACTGCGCCATCCTGCTGCGCCAGACCAGCTTCAAGGCATTGGAGGAGATGGTGCACTTCCCCTCCGGCGCCGACAACGAAGCCGGTACCCATACCGCACGCTTTGGTGAGATCGAGCAGCGTGGCCTGGCGCTGACGCCCAAGGGGCGCGCACTGTACGACGCCCTGCTGGCCGAAGCCCGTGGCGGTGCCGGCAGCACCGGGGGCGATTACATGCAACGCCTGCAGGACGCCTTTGCCGCATTCCCGGACACACATGCGGTGCTGCGCCGCGAAGGCCTGGGCTACTACCGCTATCGCCTGAGCGATGCCGGCCGTGCTGCCACTGCCGAGCAACGTGCGCTGCCGGCCGAGGTATTGATCGAACAGGGCCTGGCCACTGCAGACCCGATCATCTACGAGGACTTCCTGCCGGTCAGTGCCGCGGGCATCTTCCAGTCCAACCTCGGTGGCGATGAGCAGCGCGCCTATGCCGCACGTGCCAACCGTGATGCCTTCGAGCAGGCGCTGGGTGCCACCGTCAGCGATGAGTTCGCCATTTACGAGCGCCTGCAGGCCGAGTCGCTGGACAGCCTGCGCGGCTGAGGCCGGCGCTTGCCGCAGGGAGGGGGCGGGGCGTTATGCTCCGCCCATCCCGAGGCAAGGAGCTGGCCCATGCGGTTACAAGTTTGTGTGATGCTGGCAGCGGTGACGGTGTTGTCGGCCGCTTGTTCCCACAAGGTGGCGCAGCCCCCGGCTTACGACTACGTAACACCCCCTTCGCCGCCTGCACCGCCAGCACCGCAGGCCCCCATGTTGTTTCGCAGTGCGGCCCCGGGGGCGGTGGTCGTCACCGGCAGTGTGTTGGCTCCGGAGGTCAATACCGAGGTCTACGAGCGCCCGGCCGACAACCCGGTCAAGCGCACCACCGAACAGCCGGTTTCAACTTTTTCGGTGGATGTGGATACCGGCAGTTACAGTAATGTGCGCCGCATGCTGGAAGCGGGCGTTCGCCCTCCGGCTGATGCGGTGCGTGCAGAAGAGTTCATCAACTACTTCAATTACGGCTATGCGGTTCCCGCCGACAAGTCGGTGCCGTTCCGCGTGCATACCGAACTTGCCAAGGCCCCGTGGGATGCACGCAAGCAGGTGTTGATGATCGGCATCAAGGGCTATGAACAATCGCGCGCCAGTCTGCCCGCGATGAACCTCGTGTTCCTGATCGACACCTCGGGGTCGATGTATTCGCCGGACAAGCTGCCTCTGCTCAAGCGCGCCTTTGCCCAGCTGGTGCCACAGCTGCGCGCACAGGACAAGGTGGCCATCGTCACCTATGCCGGCTCGGCAGGGCTGGTGCTGGAGCCCACCTCCGGCGACCAGCACGGCAAGCTACTGGCGGCGCTGGAGAAGCTGCAGGCCGGTGGCAGCACCAATGGCGGCGCGGGCATCGAGCTGGCCTATGCGATGGCGCGGCAATCGTTTGTCGAAGGCGGTGCCAACCGGGTGATCCTGGCCACCGATGGCGATTTCAACGTGGGCGTGGCCAACCGGCAAGCCTTGGAAACGCTGGTGGCGGACCGCCGCAAGAGTGGCATCGCGCTGACCACGCTGGGGTTTGGCGCCGGCAACTACAACGATGCGATGGCCGAGCGTCTGGCGGATGTTGGCGATGGCAACCATGCCTATATCGACAGCCTGTCCGAGGCGCGGCGGGTGCTGGTGCGGGAGATGGGCAGTACCTTGTTCACGATTGCGCGCGACGTGAAGATCCAGGTGGAGTTCAATCCGGCGCGGGTGGCCGAGTACCGTTTGATCGGTTATGAGAACCGGGTGCTCAACAACGAGGATTTCGCCAACGACAAGGTGGACGCCGGTGACATCGGCCCCGGCCATGAAGTGACGGCGTTGTACGAGATCGTGCCGGTGGGCAGCGGTGCCGAGCAGCTGCCGGCCTTGCGCTATGGCGACAAGCCGGTGCCGACGTCGGCACATGCGGATGAAGTGGCCGATGTGCGCCTACGCTACAAGCTGCCGGGGCAGGACAACAGTGCGTTGATCAGCCAGCCGGTGCTGGCAAGCACCTTGCGGGCGACGCCGGGTGAGTCGTTGAGGTTTGCCTCGGCAGTGGCAGGGTTCGCCGATGCATTGCGTGGCGGTGAGCGGATGCCGGGTTGGAGCTGGGAGCAGATCCTGGCGACGGCACGCGACGCGCGCGGTGACGATCCGGAAGGGGAGCGCGCGCAGTTCATCCAGTTGGTGAAGGCAGGGCAGGGCTTGGTGGAGTCCCCGGCCCCCGATGCGTCAGCGGTGGATTGATGTGTTGTGATGGGTGCTGCCAGCTCTGACTGCGGTGGTCGGCCATGGATGTGATTTCTTCTTCCGATTGCGATAGGCGAGGGAGGGCGGGAGTTGTACTACCGCGCTCTGCCGAATTCCTTGCCTGTGGCAGAGGAAGGGCGTTTCTGCCTGTTTTGGGGCGCATGTTTCGAGTTGCACGGGCAAGCAGGATCCACGTAGCCCGGGTAAGCGCAGCGCACCCGGGAGCGGGGTAACCGGGATGCTGCCGACTGTGCGCCAACAGCCCCGGGTGCGCTGCGCTTACCCGGGCTATCTGGCGGCTGAAGGCATTTCGCGGTTCATTGCTCCGTCGAGTTCCCTGCCTGTGGCAGAGGAAAGGCGTTTCTGCCTGCTTGGGGGCGCATGTTGCGAGTTGCATGGGCAAGCAGCATCCACGTAGCCCGGGTAAGCGCAGCGCACCCGGGAACTTGGTAACCGGGATGCTGCCGACTGCGCGCCAACAGCCCCGGGTGCGTGCGCTTACCCGGGCTACCTGATGGCTGAAGGCATTTCGCGGTTCATCGCTCTGCCGAATTCCTTGGCTGTGGCAGAGGAAGGGCGCTTCTGCCTGCTTCGAGGCGCATGTTGCGAGTTGCATGGGCAAGCAGGATCCACGTAGCCCGGGTAAGCGCAGCGCACCCGGGAGCGGGGTA
>DAMCTY010000060.1:0-23044 GCA_032112995.1 Stenotrophomonas sp.
CGCACCAGGGTTTCGCGCAGTTCGGCTTCGCGCACGATGACCACGTCGTCGAGCAGGCTGGCGCACAGGCGGCGGGTGATGAAACCGGGGATCTTGACCTTGACGCCATCGGCCAGGGTCGGCACCGGATCAACTTCGCGCACGTCGCCCTTGATCGCGCGTGCCATCGAGTCCACGCCTTCGACCTGCGCGCCGATGATGCGCACGCCCTGCGACTTCAAGGCCAGCGCGACGCCGGAGGCCAGGCCACCACCGCCGATCGGCACGATCACCACGTCCGGTGCATGCGGTGCCAGTTCGATGCCCAGCGTGCCCTGGCCGGCGATCACGTCGGGATCATCGAAGGCGGACAGGAAGCGGTAGCCGTTCTGTTCGGCCAGCTCGCGGGCGAAGGCATAGGCTTCGTCATAACTGTTGCCGTGCTGGCGGACGGTGGCGCCCCAGTGCTGGACGCCGGCGATCTTGGTGGCCGGTGCACCATGCGGCATCACCGTGATGGCCTGCACGCCCAGCCGGTGCGAGGCCCAGGCCACGCCCTGGGCGTGGTTGCCGGCCGAGGCGCAGATCACCGGACGCTCGTCGCCGCGTTCCAGTGCGGCCAGCATGGCGTTCAGGGCGCCGCGCACCTTGTAGGAACCGGTGCGCTGCAGGTTCTCGAGCTTGAGCCAGGTGCCGAAGCGCTCGGCGTAATGCAGCGGGGTAGGCGGCAGGAAACGGCGCAGGCGGGCCTGCGCGGCCAATACGTCGGCGACGCTGACGTTCAGGGCGTCAGCGGGTGCTGCAATTGCGACGGGGCGGCCACGATCAGGCATGGTGACGCCGGGATTCGGGATTCGGAATAGGGGATTGACGGTGCACCGCGGATGGTTGGAGAAGACACCTCCGTTCAGCACCGCTCGCAGCCGCAGCCGGGCGGGTGCGGGCGCGACTCCCGACTCCCGAATCCCCAATCCCGGCGCCACCAAGAAGTCGCCTTCGTGGTTTACGGCGGCATACTACCGGTACGCCACTTACATCGCTGCTCATACGCTGGCACCAGCGACCGGTACCACGCGTACCGATTCGCAGTCGTAGACCTTTTCCAGCTGGTGGCGCAGGGTTTCCGGCGGCCGGGTGCCGTCGATGTCCATCTGCACGTGCCAGCGGCCAGCATCGTCGGCCTTGCGCTGGCCGGCGATGTTGCTGGGGGAAAATCCGCGGCGTTCAACCATGCCGATCACGCGCACCAGCGCGCCTTCGGCAGGTTTCAGCACCAGGTCAAGCCGGTATTGCATTGGAACTCTCCTGCGTTGCCTTGGCGTGGGCGGGGTTGCTGTCCAGCATGGTGCTGTTGGCGTTGTTGGGTGGCACCAGCGGCCACACGTTGGCACGTGCGTCGATGGCCACGTGCAGCAGCATCGGGCCGGGCGCGTCGAACAGTTCGGCCAGGCCGTCCTCGACGTCGTTGCGGTCGACGATGCGCCGGGCCTTGATGCCGAACACCTGCGCCAGGGCGACGAAGTCCGGGTTGTCGGACAGGTCGATCTCGCTGTAGCGCTCGGCGTGGAACAGCTCCTGCCACTGCCGCACCATGCCCAGCGAGGAGTTGTCCAGCAGCACGATCTTGACCGGCAGCTTGCAGCGGGCAATGGTCACCAGCTCCTGCACGTTCATCATGAAGCTGCCGTCGCCGGAGACCAGCACCACGGTGCGGTCGGGGCAGGCGAACTGCGCGCCCATCGCCGCCGGCAGGCCGAAGCCCATGGTGCCCAGCGCACCGCTGGTCAGATGGTTGCGCGGGTGGTTGAAGCGGCAATGCTGGGCCACCCACATCTGGTGCTGGCCGACATCGCAGGCGATGACGGTGTCCGCCGGGGCCACTTCGCTCAGCCGCTTCAACAGCCGCGGCGCATAGATCTGCTCGCCGGGGGCGTCATAGCGGGCGGTGAACTTTTCGCGGTTGGCGGCGCAACGTGCGCGCCAGGTATTGCAGTTGGCGCGCTCGCCGGTCAGCGCGACCAGGCCGTCACGGACATTGCCCGGCAGGGCGATGTTGGCACCGCGCAGCTTGGAGATTTCGTAGACGTCGGCATCCAGGTGGATGACGCGGGCAAACGGTGCGAACTCGGCCAGCTTGCCGGTGGCGCGGTCGTCGAAGCGGGCGCCGACCACGATCAGCAGGTCGGCCTCCTGCACTGCCATGTTGGCGGCGCGGGTGCCGTGCATGCCCAGCATGCCCAGGTATTGCGGGTGGTTGGCGGGCAGGGCACCCAGCCCGCGCAAGGTCAGCACGGTGGGGATGCCGGTGGCCTCGACGAACTGGCGGAACTCGCCCACGGCATCGGCCAGGGCGATGCCGCCGCCGCCGTAGATCACCGGCTTCTCGGCCTGGGCGATGGCGGCCAGCGCCTCCGCCAGTGCCTCGGCGGCCGGTGCCGGGATCGGATCAACCGATGCCGGCACGTGGTCGGGCAGGTGCGCCGCACTGGCCAGCTGCACGTCCTTGGGCAGGTCGATCAGCACCGGACCGGGCCGCCCTTCGCGGGCGACACGGAAGGCCTCGGCAACCACCTGCGGCAGCTCGTCGACACTGCGCACCAGCCAGCTGTGCTTGACGATCGGCAAGGTCATGCCGAACACATCCAGTTCCTGGAACGCATCGGTACCCAGCAATGCGGTGCCGACCTGGCCGGTCAGGCACACCATCGGTACCGAGTCCAGCATCGCATCGGCAATGCCGGTGACCAGGTTGGACGCACCCGGGCCGGAGGTGGCCACGCATACGCCGACCTTGCCGCTGGCGCGGGCATACCCGTTGGCGGCCAGCGCCGCGCCCTGCTCGTGACGTACCAGGATGTGCTTGAGGCTGGAGTCCACCAATGCGTCATAGAACGGCATGATGGTGCCGCCCGGGTAGCCGAACAGCGTTTGCACGCCTTCGGCTTCCAGGGCCTGCGTCAGCCAGCGTGCGCCATTGCGTGGCGCACCGGGGGTGGAAGTGTTCATGGAGCGACCTTTGCCTGTTGCGGGTGGGGGACCGCGCGGTTACGCGTTCTGTGCTTGCAGCCAAACCATCTTGGCGCGGAGCTCCTTGCCCACCTTTTCAATCGGATGTTCCATGTCGGCCTGCTGGAACTTCTTGTAGTTCGGCAGGCCGGCGTCGTACTCGGCTTCCCAGTTCTTGGTGAAGGTGCCGTTCTGGATGTCGGTCAGCACGTCCTTCATGCGTGCCTTCACCGAGGCATCGATGACGCGCGGGCCGCTGACGAAATCGCCGTACTGGGCGGTCTCGGAGATGAACTCCAGCATGCGGGTGATGCCGCCTTCGTAGAACAGGTCGACGATCAGCTTCAGTTCGTGCAGCACTTCGTAGTAGGCGATCTCCGGCTGGTAACCGGCTTCGACCAGGGTCTCGAAGCCGGCCTGCACCAGCGCCGAGGCGCCGCCGCACAGCACCGCCTGCTCGCCGAACAGGTCGGTCTCGGTCTCTTCCTTGAAGGTGGTCTTGATGATGTTGGCGCGGGCGCCGCCCAGGCCGCCGGCATAGGCCAGGGCGAACTGCTCGGCCTTGCCGCTCTTGTCCTGGTAGACGGCGTAGATGCAGGGCACGCCACGGCCGATTTCGTACTCGCGGCGCACCAGTGCACCCGGGCCCTTCGGCGCGACCAGCACCACGTCCAGGTCGGCGCGCGGCTCGATCATGCCGAAATGCACGTTCAGGCCGTGCGCGAACAGCAGGCAGGCGCCCTGCTTCATGTTCGGTGCCAGCACCTCGTTGTAGAGCTTCTTCTGCACCATGTCCGGGGTCAGCACGGCGACCAGATCGGCGTCCTTGACCGCTTCGGCCGGGGTCTTGACGGTGAAGCCATCGGCCTGCGCCTTGACCTCGGTGGGGCCGCCAGCGCGCAGGCCGACAACCACGTCGAAGCCGGATTCACGCAGGTTCATGGCATGGGCGCGGCCCTGGCTGCCGTAACCGACGACGGCGATTTTGATCTGGGGCAGTTCGTTGGTGCTCATGGTGCTTGGGTTCCTTGCGATCAAGAGAGACATGCAGAATTAAAAACGGCCGTTGCGTCAGGACGCAGCGGCCGGGGCGGGCGGGGCAGACACCATGCAGGCGGCAGCGCTGCGGCAGGCAGCGTTGGAGGTGTGTTTGTTCGTGGTGTCAGTGGCTGGGTACATGGTTTCAGATGAAATAGAAGCTGGAAACGAAAAACCCCGCACCGGGGTCGGCGCGGGGTCTTTAGTCGAATCTGGCTGTCTTTACGTTACGCGCCAGTCTGCCCCGCACCTGTTGGCTCGGTAATAAGTACGAGTACAAGAATCGAGGCCACGGCGTGGGCCGGGGTCGATGTCAGGTCAGCGGTGGCGTTGTGGCGTTGCAGCATGGGTCGAGATAACCACCCCGTTGACGCGGTGTCAACGCTTGCAGGTGTGATTGCCGGCAAAAGCCCGGCAAGCCGCGTCGCACCAGCATGGTTTCGGTTGAAACTGCAATGACCATGGGGCTGGAGGGGGCGCGAGTGCGCGGAAATCGTGGGTTTTCGACCGGGTTGCACTTTTTTTTGCGGAGCGTGATTGGATTGCGACGCTTTTCTCGGTTTTATCAGTAACAGGCCCTGCACCAGGGGCCGGACCGAGGGTTCCCATGGAGAAGATGTACAAGCAGATGCCGGTCCAGGTACATGCCGATTGCTGCGGTGCCAGCAAGGGCGCGGACTTGTCAGGCATTGTCCCGCTGATGGGGTACGGCGAAGGATTGCCGGCACCGTTGATCTATCGCAAGGGTTGGGCATTGCTGGGTTACCTGGCGCTGGAGCCCAACCGCATGCATTCGCGCGCCAGTCTGGCGGCGCTGTTCTGGCCGAACCTGGGCGAGACCAGCGCGCTGACCAATCTGCGCCAGGTGCTCAGCAACCTCAATCGCTACTGCATCCAGCAGTTTGGCCCGGAGGTATTGCAGATCCAGCGTGGTAGCGTGGGCCTGATGCGGGGCGAGCGCGTCCTGTTTGACGTGGACGTACTGGTACAGGCGCCCTGCGATGCCATCAATCTGCTGAGCGATCAGCGGATCTTCCTGGATGGCATGGAGGACATCGCCGACCTGGAGTTCCAGGCGTGGCTGCAGACCGTGCGGCAGATGCTGGAGGTGCAGCTGATCAGTTCGGTGGAGCGCTGCTGCGACCAGATGATCGAACGTGCGCGCTGGGACTCGGCCATCGATCTGGCCAATGCGCTCAGCCGCCGTGACCCCTGGAATGAAGCGCACGTGCAGCGGGCGATGCGCGCCCATGCCGGAAACGGCAGCAGTTGTGGGGCGCTGACCGCCTACCAGCGGCTGGAGGCTTTCCTGCGCAGCGACCTGGGTTTGGATCCCTGTCAGGAAACCAGGCGTCTGCTGCAGCAGATCAGCGCGCTTGGCAGCGTTGCGCGGCCGGTGCAGCTGTCAGCGACGATCTGAGGCGTACGGGGGCTGACAGCACCTCACCGAGGGCTGTTCCTGCCCGCAGCCATGCGGAAAGGCACATGGTGGCGCGGGCAGGGTCGGGGTATGGTCAATGATCCTGCCTGCCGGTACCGACCATGTTGCGTGCGACGCTGTTGTTGAGTCTGCTATCCGTTCCTTTTTCAGTGATGGCGGCGGATCGCGTCACCGGCCACGACTTCGCCACGCGCTCGGAGGTGATCGCACCGACCGCCATGGCTGCCACCTCGCAGCCGCTGGCCACGCAGGTGGCATTGGACGTCATGAAGGCCGGTGGCTCGGCGGTGGATGCGGCCATTGCCGCCAATGCCGCGTTGGGCCTGATGGAGCCGACCGGCAATGGCATCGGGGGTGACCTGTTCGCCATCGTGTGGGATCCGCGCAGCCAGAAGCTTTATGGCTACAACGGCTCGGGCAGGTCGCCGCGTTCGCTGACCTTGGCCGAGTTCCAGCGCCGCGGCTTGAAGGAGATCCCGGCAACCGGGCCGTTGCCAGTGTCGGTGCCCGGTGCGGTGGACGGCTGGTTTGCGCTGCATGAGCGCTTCGGCCGCAAGCCCATGGCCGACAACCTGGCCCCGGCCATCGCCTATGCGCGCAACGGCCATCCGGTGGCCGAGGTGATCGCGTACTACTGGGATCGCTCGGTGCCCAAGCTGTCGCAGTACCCTGGCTTCAAGGAGCAGTTCACCATTGACGGCCACGCGCCACGCAAGGGCGAGCTGTGGCGCAACCCCAACCTGGCCAATACCCTGCAGCAGATTGCCGACGGCGGCCGCGATGCGTTCTACAAGGGGGCCATTGCCCGCACCATCGGTGACTACTTCAAGGCCAACGGCGGCTACCTGAGCTATGAGGACATGGCGGCACACCAGGGCGAGTGGGTGGAGCCGGTGAGCAGCAACTACCGTGGTTACGACGTATGGGAGCTGCCGCCGAACAGCCAGGGAATCGCCGCGCTGCAGATTCTCAACGTGCTGGAAGGCTACGACTTCTCGAACATCCCGTTCGGTTCCGCCGAACACATCCATCTGTTCGTCGAAGCCAAGAAACTGGCGTTCGCCGACCGTGCCCGTTTCTATGCGGATCCGGCATTCTCGCCGGCCCCGGTACAGCGCCTGATCTCCAAGGACTATGCCGCACAGCGCCGTGCCTTGATCTCGATGGACAAGGCCTTGAAGGAAGCGCAGCCGGGTACGCCGAAACAGTTGCAGGAGGGTGACACCATCTACATGACCGTGGCCGATGGCGACGGCATGATGGTCTCGTTGATCCAGTCCAACTACCGCGGCATGGGCAGTGGCATGGCCCCGCCGGGGTTGGGTTTCATCCTGCAGGATCGCGGCGAGATGTTCGTGCTGCAGAAGGATCACCCCAATGGCTACGTACCGGGCAAGCGTCCTTTCCAGACCATCATTCCGGCGTTCATCACCAAGGACGGCAAGCCGTTTGCCAGTTTTGGCGTGATGGGCGGCGCGATGCAGCCGCAGGGGCATGCGCAGATCGTGATGAACCTGGTGGATTTCGGCATGAACCTGCAGGAGGCCGGCGATGCGCCGCGTATCCAGCATGAAGGTTCCACCGAGCCGACCGGACAGGCGGTGGTGATGAGTGATGGCGGCGAGGTGAACCTGGAGACCGGCTTCAGCTGGGAAACCGTGCGCGGCCTGATGCGCAAGGGGCACCGGGTGACGTTCGCCGATGGTCCCTACGGTGGTTACCAGGCGATCATGCGCGATCCGCAAACCGGTGTGTATTACGGCGCCTCGGAGAGCCGCAAGGACGGGCAGGCGGCGGGCTACTGAGGCCTGCGCCTGCGGAAGCCAGGTGATGCTGCCCCTGTGTTCTGCTGACGGCGCAAAACAGGAGCAGGCACGGTAGCGGCTGTGTTGTCTCAATCCCCGCCCACGTTCTGCGAGGCTTCTGCGCGGGCATCGTCCTGCGCGGCCTGCTCGCGTTCGATCCATGCCTCGATCAAGTGCCGTGCGCGCTGTGACAGCCGGCGCTGGCGGTTGTGCTCGGCGTCCAGCACGCGGTACAGCGACACCATGACCAGCACCATCAGCGCGGCGAAGGGTAGGGCCGCGATGGTGATCATGCCCTGCAGGGCATCCAGGCCGCCGGCCAGCAGCAGCGTTGCGGCGATCAGCGCGATCGCCACGCCCCACACCAGCTTGCGGGACAGCGGTGGATCACCAGCGTCATCGGTGGACATGCTGGCCAGGACCAGCACGGCAGAGTCGGCCGAGGTGACAAAAAAGATCATCAGCAACACCAGCGCCAGCGCGGACAGCAGCAGCGGGGCGGGCAGGCTGTCGAACAGGGTGAACAGGACCGTCTCATAGCCATTGCCCAGCGCCTGGACCAGATCGGCATGGCCAAACAACTGCGACCACAAGGCCGTGCCGCCAAACACCGAGAACCAGAGGAAACCAAGCAGCGTGGGTGCCAACACCACGCCGACCACGAACTCGCGCACGCTGCGGCCGCGTGACACGCGGGCGATGAACGCGCCGACGAACGGTGCCCACGCAATCCACCACGCCCAGTAGAAGATGGTCCAGTCAGCGACCCAGGTGCTGCCTGAGAACGGCGACATGCGCAGGCTCATGGTGACCAGCTGGTTGAGGTAGGAGCCCAGCGTGGTGGTGAAGGTGTCGAAGATGAAGCCGGTCGGGCCCAGCACCAGCACGGCGGCCAGCAGCAGCGCGGCCAGTGCCAGGTTGAAGTTGGAAAGCCACTTGATGCCGCGCTCCACGCCGCTGGTGGTAGAGATCATGTACAGCACGAAGGCCACCACGATGACGGTCAGCTGCAGGGGCACATCGGCGCGCAGGCCGAACACCCGTTGCAGGCCGGCGGCGATCTGGATGGTGCCAAAGCCCAGCGTGGTGGCCACGCCGATCGCGGTGGCCACCACTGCGGCGATGTTGACCAGCTTGCCGGCTGCGCCGCGATGATGGCGGCCGATAACCGGCTGCAGCATGTCACTGACCAAGCCGCGCCCATTGCGGTTGTACTGGAACCAGGCCATTGCCAGGCCGATCAGCGCATAGATCGCCCACGGGTGCAGGCCCCAGTGGAAGAACGCATAGCGCATCGAGGCCCTTGCCGCGTCCATGCTCTGTGGCGGCAGACCTTCCGGGGGTGTGACGAAATGCGAGATCGGCTCGGCAGCCCCCCAGAACACCAGCCCGATGCCCATCCCGGCCGAGAACAGCATCGACAGCCAACTGCCACGGGAGAAATCCGGCTCGGCATCCTCGCCACCAATGCGCAGGTTGCCGAAGCGCCCGAAAGCCAGGTACAGCAGAAAGCTCAAGGTCAGGAACACGATCAACAGGTACATCCAGCCAGCGCCGCGCACGACCTGTGCCAGCGTGGCCTGCACCACGTCATTGAACGGGCCGGGCGCAAGGCCGGCGATCAGCACCAATACCGCGACCAGTGCGATGGAAACACGAAACACAATGAAGGAGCTTCTCCGGCAGGAAGGATCCAGGGCGGTGCGCAAGCGCTTGCAGAACGCCGGCGGGCAGCCGGGCAGCGGGTGCTGGAAGTGTGCCAGGACGCCGTCGGCGGCTCACGCTGTGTCTGGAGGGTACGCAAGCGCATGTCATGGTTCTGTTAGCCGACGATGCCGCGGCGCATCGCCCCGTGATCGTGGCTTTATGGTCTAATGCCGCCCGAAGCGGGGGTACCGCAGCCTTTGGGCTGCGGTTGAGACATACCCTTCGAACCTGATCCGGTTCATACCGGCGTAGGGAAGCTTTGTGTGCTGCCAGTCGATGTGCCCGTGATGGGCCAGGGCCCGGTGGCGTGCGCCTTCGCTTCGTTCCGTCATGCGAATCCCTCGCGTGGCCTTCGCACCCCGCGTGCGGACAGACAGGACGAACGCCCATGAATGCACAGCCCAGCCTGCAGCAACAGGCCCAGCAACTTTCCGAGTCGGTGACCCGGCCGATTCCCGGCTCGCGCAAGATTTTCGTTGCCGGGTCGCGCGCGGACCTGCAGGTGCCGATGCGCGAGATCGCGCAGACCCGCACGCCGACCTTGTTCGGTGGCCAGGAGAATCCACCGGTTACGGTCTACGACACCTCCGGCCCGTACACCGACCCGCAGGCCAACATCGATCTGGCCGCCGGGCTGGCGGCAGTACGCTCGCGCTGGATCGAAGAACGTGGCGATACCGAGCAGCTGGCCGGGCTCAGTTCCGCGTTCGGGCGCAGTCGCCAGCACGATGCCCGGCTGGATGCGGTGCGCTTCCCGGGCCGCACGTTGCCGCGCCGTGCCATCGGCACTGCCAATGTCACCCAGATGCATTACGCGCGCCGCGGTATCGTCACCCCGGAGATGGAGTACGTGGCCATCCGCGAGAACCAGCGGCTGGAGTCGGTACGTGATGCGGGTCTGCTGGCGCAGCATCCGGGCCAGAGCTTTGGTGCGAACATCCAACAGGTAATCACGCCGGAGTTCGTACGCGACGAGATCGCGCGCGGGCGTGCGGTGTTGCCGAACAACATCAACCATCCCGAATGTGAGCCGATGATCATCGGTCGCAACTTCCTCACCAAGATCAACGCCAACATCGGCAACAGCGCGGTGTCCTCGGGCATCGCCGGGGAGGTGGAGAAGCTGGTGTGGGCGATCCGCTGGGGCGGCGACACGGTGATGGACCTGTCCACCGGCAAGCATATCCATGAAACCCGCGAGTGGATCGTGCGCAATTCGCCGGTGCCGATCGGTACCGTGCCGATCTACCAGGCGTTGGAGAAAGTGGATGGCCGTGCCGAAGAGCTCAACTGGGAAATCTTCCGCGACACGCTGATCGAACAGGCCGAACAGGGCGTGGACTACTTCACCATCCATGCCGGGGTGTTGCTGCGGCATGTGCCGCTTACCGCCAAACGCGTTACCGGCATCGTCTCGCGCGGTGGTTCGATCATGGCCAAATGGTGTCTGGCGCACCACAAGGAAAATTTCCTTTACACGCATTTCGAAGACATCTGCCAGATCATGAAGGCCTACGACGTCTCCTTCAGCCTTGGTGATGGTCTACGCCCTGGGTGTATTGCCGATGCCAACGACGCGGCCCAGTTCGGTGAACTGGAAGCGCTGGGTGAACTGACCCGCATCGCCTGGAAGCACGATGTGCAGACCATCATCGAAGGTCCTGGGCATGTGCCGATGCATCTGATCAAACAGAACATGGACAAGCAGCTGCAGGAATGCGGCGAAGCGCCGTTCTATACCCTTGGGCCGCTGACAACCGACATCGCACCGGGCTACGACCACATCACCAGCGCGATCGGCGCGGCGATGATCGGCTGGTATGGCACGGCCATGCTTTGCTATGTGACGCCGAAAGAACATCTTGGGCTGCCCAATCGGCAGGATGTGCGTGATGGCATCATGGCCTACAAGATTGCCGCCCATGCGGCCGACCTTGCCAAGGGCCATCCGGGCGCACAGGTCCGTGACAACGCACTGAGCAAGGCGCGTTTCGAGTTCCGCTGGGAGGACCAGTTCCACCTTGGCTTGGATCCGGAGAAGGCCAAGGAATTCCATGATGAAACCCTGCCCAAGGAGGCGCACAAGCTGGCGCACTTCTGCTCGATGTGCGGCCCTCATTTCTGTTCGATGAAGATCACCCAGGACGTGCGCGAGTACGCGGCCGAGCAGGGGGTGGATGAGGCACAGGCGCTGGCAACGGGCATGGCCGAAAAATCCGCCCAGTTCCGGGCCGAGGGCGGCCAGGTCTACCGGGCCGAGTGAGCCGGGCGGTGGGGGAATCGGCGGCTCGGTTCCCCCACCGCGCTTGACACCGCAACGGCCCGGCTCGTGCTAGCGTTCTGCCATCCAACGCAGGGGTAGCCGCCATGAAAGTTCGCGTCGTTTCCCGTTTTGTCATGCTGATGCTGGTTCTGCTGCTGGGCGCCTGTGCCAGCACCCCGCGCGTGGCCAGCCAGGCCGATCCCAGTGCGGATTTCTCACGCTATCGCAGTTTCGCGTTCTTCACTCCGCTGGCACTTGAGCAGCACGGCTATACCACCATCACCAGCAACCGTATCCGCGCCGCGGTGCGCATGCAGATGGAGTCTCGCGGTTATCGCTACGATGAAGCCAACCCGGACCTGTGGGTGAACCTCAACGCCTACCTGCAGGACAAGACCCGGGTCACCACCATGCCCGAGGTCGACTACGACTATTACTACAGCTATCGCGCCCGCAGTTATGTCGCGGTGCCTTACTGGCGCGACCGTACCGACGTGCGCCAGTACACCGAGGGCACGCTCAACGTGGATGTGGTCGATGTACATCGCAAGCAATTGGTCTGGGAAGGTGTTGCGGTAGGCACCGTGGGCCGCTTTGACCCGGCCAAGCAAGGCGAAAAGATCGATGCGGCGGTAGCTGCCATTTTTGCCCGCTATCCCTACCGTGCCGGTGACGCTTCCATCTGATGCGTTACACCATCGCCACGGATCGCTGAGTACGCACAAGGACCGCCTGCATGCAGACACGTTTGAGATGGCTGGTGCTGGCCCGCAAGCACCCATCCGCGTGGTTGCTTGCGGTGCAGTTGCTGGGGGTCCTGTTGTATCCGGCCATGGAGCACATGCCGGCAGGGCGGGCCTTGTTCGGCGCTTTTGGCATGGCCGTGCTGGGCTTGGCGGTATGGGTGGTGCGTCGCAGTCCGCTGGGTATCTGGTTGGCGCTTACCCTGGCCATACCGGCGGTGGTGTTTTCGGTGGCGGGCGCCTTGCTACAGCGCTACTCATTGACCGCTGTCGCACAGATTTTCGAGTGCCTGTTGTACTTCTACACAACCTGCAGCCTGATCGCCTACATGCTGCAGGACCACAAGGTGACGCGGGACGAACTGTTTGCTGCCGGAGCAACGTTCACCTTGCTGGCTTGGGCGTTCGCCTTCGCGTATTCAGTTTGTCAGCACTTCTATCCGGGCAGTTTTGTTGCCACCAGCGAAGGCGATTTCAGAAGCTGGGTGGAGTTGCTTTATCTCAGCTTCAGCTTGCTTTCCGGGGTTGGTCTGAGTGATGTGGTGCCGGTGCATCCGCAGGCACGTGCATTGGTGATGCTGGAGCAGTTTGCAGGCGTGATGTACGTGGCTTTGGTGGTATCGCGGCTGGTTGGCCTGACCATTTACAAAGCAGAGAAGACTGAACGTTAGATAAAAAAATCGCGCCATGCGGCGCGAATTTTGTAGCGAATTATGTGAATTCGTCGGCGAGAGAGAGCCTGTTGTCTTCCACGCGCAAGCGCTTGGGTACAGCGATAGAGTAATATCGGTTCCAGTAGAAACATTTGCTTCTTCCGTTGATGCCTTTTGCGGATTCTGGCGGTTCGGCGCGTGGCGCGGGGCCGGGCACGGGATGTGTCCAGCGCGGTTTTTTTGTTTGATCGTCCATGTCCAGCCTCGATACCCAGACCCCAGCCACTGATCGGCTGCGTGTTGGTGACTGTGTGGTGGTGCTCTCCTCGCGAGAGGTCCACACGCTCAACACGCACAAAGTGCACCGCATAACTCCCAAGAGCGTCGGCGTTCTGCTGGTGCTGGCGCGGCGTGCCGGGCAGGTTGTGACACGCGATGAGCTGTTCGCGGAAGTCTGGCCGGATACCTTGCCGACCAATGACGTGCTGACCCAAGCGGTCACGCAGTTGCGCAAGGTCTTTGCCGGCGCCGATGAAGCGACACCTTATATAGAAACGATCGCCAAGACAGGCTATCGTCTGCTGGTGCCCGTGGCCTGGGAGCAGGAGCCGCAGGCGACGGAGCTGCAGGGTCTGGAAGAACCTGCCACAGCGACGGGTCCCATCCCGGCGCCGTCTGTATCGGCGCGCAGCACGCAGCGGCGGGTGCGCCGGTATGTGTTGTGGATCATCGGTGTTGGCCTGCTGCTCAGTACCGTGTTGATGGCGTGGTTGCTGTGGCGCAACGCTGCTGCGAGCGATGCGGTCGATGGTGTCGCAAATGCCACCAGCGGTTCGCGGGTGCTGGGCAGCCCGCAGCGGCCCTATCGACTGATCACCTCCACCGCTGCTTACGAGACCCAGCCCAACCTGTCACCCGACGGGTCGCTGGTGGTGTTCGCGCGCGAGGACGCCACGCGCTCCTCGTTGTGGATCCAGAGTACCGGCACCGCGACGGCCAGCCGCCTGGTGCCGGCACCGGAAGGGACTTCTGACCGGTTCCCGGTGTGGTCACCGAACGGTCGCCAGATTGCCTTTGCACGCTTCCATCCGGATGGCGCCTGCGAGGTGCTGCTGGTGTCGGCGACCGGGGGTAATCCGCGCCGGGCGACCCGCTGCGATGGTACCGACATGCTGAGCTTTGACTGGTCCAATGATGGGCGCCAGTTGTTGTTCGGTTCGATGACGGGGCGCTATGCCAGCGCCGGCATGCGCCTGTTGGAGCTGGATTCGGGGCGTTGGACGTCCATCGCCTATGCAAAGGGCGTCGACGATTTTGACTACGCGCCGCGGTACTCGCCGGATGGCAAGCAGATCGGTTTTGTGCGCAACCCGCAGGTCGGTGACATGTGGGTGATGGACGCTGATGGGCGCAATGCACGGCGGCTGACCAATGACGCGGCTGAAATCCGCGGTTGGACCTGGTTGGGCCCGGGCGAAATGGTGTTCGGCAGGCGGGTGGACAGCGAGTCACGCCTGTACCAGCTGGACGTGGGCAGCGGGGTGCTGCGTGACATGGGGCTGGACGATGCCCAGAGCCCGGCCGCTTCCCGTCATGGTGGCAACCTGGCCTTTACCCGCGACCAGCCGCAGGTGGCGCTGTTCAAGGTGCCGTTGGGGAGTGCCGACGCGGCGCCGCAGCGGCTGTTTGCCTCCTCTGCCCGCGACGGGCAGCCGATGATCGCGCCTGACGGCAAACAGCTGGCTTTCACCTCCGACCGCTCGGGTGCATTTGCCGTATGGTGGGGGCGGGTAGGGCAGCCCGATACGCTGCAGATGATCGAAGGCCTGCGCCCCGAAGCGCGCCAGCCGATGACCTGGTCGGCGGACTCACGCAGCCTGCTGGTCAGTGGCCGTGACAGCGAAGGTGTGCCGGGGATCTACGAGGTGGTGCCTGAAGAGGGGCACTGGAAACGGTTGCCGGTGCCGGTGAACGAGCCATTGCAGGCGATATATGGGCCGCAAGCGGACCGGTTGTGGGTGATCGAGCGCGATGACGCGCAGCGCATGCAGCTGTCCCTGTTCGACCGTACGCAGACACCGTGGAAACGTTTGGCCACGTTGGAAGGGGCCTCTCAGGTTCACTTCGACGTGACAGGCAACAGGTTGCTGTTCACACGCCTTGCCAGTGGTGGCCTATGGCAGGTTGCGCCGGACCTGGCGGCGGCCAGCGTCAAACCGGTGCAGGCCGAGGTGCCCAGCCGCTGGCGTTATCGCAGTTGGGCGGTGGCGGCCAATGGCGCGGTGGAATACCTGCACATCGGCACGACCTGCACCAGCCAGCTCAGCTCCATTGATGGCGACGGTGCCAGCCAGTGCCTGGATGACCAGCGCTTCAGTTCAGGCAATGGCTTCAGCCTGTCGCCGTCCGGGGACGCGGCCTACGTCGCCTTTGTGGTGGCGGACGGGGGCGATATTGGCGTGATGCGGATCCCGGCGCGGCCGCCGCGCCGCCTGATCGGCGTGGCCAAGTGGTTGCCCTGGTTGGGAAAATTGCTTTCGTAATTCTTTCGGATGCGGCTCAGGAAGATTTCGTAGCGATCTCGCCGGACTTTCCTGATAGCGATCGCCACATTTGGCAAAACCTTCGGCCATTGAAGGCAAATGATGGTGAGTGGCATGCGGCAGGTTTCCTGGGTGGATCGCGGGCAGTCGGTTTCGTTCGAGAAGGCGGACGATGGCCCGCGCCCGGCATGTGTCGGTGTGGCGCGGCTGGGTAGCCTGCAGACCTCCGGCACGGTGTTCACGATCTGGTTGCAGCTGCGTGGCAGCGCCTGGATCGAATCCAAGGAAGGCAAGTTCCGCCTGCGCCAGCGTGAATGGATTGCGTTCGAGAAGGAATCGCGGCCGTTGATCCAGGCTGGCCGTGATGGTATCTGCGTGGGCGTGAGCCTGGATGCCGATGCCCTGCGCATGCTCGGCACGCTGGATTGCAATGTGTTCACCGGCCGCGGCCGCATGAGCCTGGGTGAGGCGCGGCTGGCACTGCGTTTGTGGCGCGAGGCCCAGGAACCCGGTGGCACTATCCACCAACTGCGCCCGTTGCTGTTGCATCTTGCCTCGCTGCAACGCGAGTTGCTGGGCAATGTGCAGCGTTGCCCTGGCCGCTCGCGCATCCGCAAGCGTCAGGTGTTCGGCCGCATGCAACGTGCCCGCATGTATCTGGAAGGCAATAGCCACCGGGTAGTACGTATTGGTGAGCTGGCCGAGTTGACCAACTTCTCCAGCTGGTACCTGTCCAAGACCTTCCAGAGTCTGTACGAAGAGAGCCCGCAGTCCTTGTCGGCGCGGCTGCGCCTGGAGCGCGCGGCCATGTTGTTGCGCGATACCGACATGATGATTGGTGAAGTGGCCTCAGCCAGCGGCTTTGACAACTGCTGCAGCTTTGCGCGTGCTTTCCGCGCGCGTTTTGGCACCTCGGCAACCCGTTATCGCGACACGCCCGAAGCGTTGAAGCCAGACTCGGCAAAGTCTAAGGATGGCTCAGGCAAAACCAAGGCAGCAGTACGAACGTAACGTTCAGGGGTGTTTAACACACCGCTAACTTTGTCGTTTGTTTAGCTCTTTGGAGAGATTGATGAAGCTTCGTAATTCTGCAGTGCGGTTGGGCTTGCTCCCGGCCGGCATTGCCATTGCCCTGACCCCGGCTTTCGCCTCGGCGCAGGAAACTGCTGCCGGCGCCACCACCCTGGATCGCCTGGAAGTCACCGGTTCGCGCATTCGTTCGGTTGACGTCGAAACCGCTCAGCCGATCTTCACGGTGTCCTCCGAGGACATCAAGCGTTCGGGCTTGGTTTCCGTTGGCGATATCCTGCAGAACCTGACCGTGT
Source organism: Stenotrophomonas sp. (assembly GCA_032112995.1). Classification (GTDB taxonomy): domain Bacteria; phylum Pseudomonadota; class Gammaproteobacteria; order Xanthomonadales; family Xanthomonadaceae; genus Stenotrophomonas. The sequence goes on from DAMCTY010000060.1 coordinate 16,504, forward strand.
CGGGCACCCAGACCTTCTCCAAGGCAGCCGTACTGGCTTCCAATCCGGAGCAGGGTGGCCAGTACGCCAACCTCTACAACCTGGGCGAAATGCGTACCCTGGTTCTGGTCAATGGCAAGCGTTGGAGCTCCAGCCTGGCTGGCTTCACTGATATGTCGACCATCCCGAGCTCGCTGATCGAGCGTATCGAAGTGTTGAAGGATGGCGCCTCGGCGATCTACGGTTCCGATGCGATCTCCGGCGTGATCAACATCATTCTGCGCAAGGACTTCGATGGCGCTGAAGCCTCGGTGTACTACGGCCAGAACAGTGGCGGCGACGGTGCCAAGACCCAGTACAACCTGACCCTGGGTGCTACTGGTGAGCGTTCGTCCATCATGCTGGGCGCTTCCTATACCAAGGAAGATCCGGTGTGGGCCAAGGACCGAGCTCTGACCCGTTATACCTACGGCCCGAACCATCCTGAAGATGGTCTGAGCCCGGCAGGCCCGTGGGGTCGCTTCACCGATCCGCGCGCTGCTGGTACTGCCGGTGCCGGTAAGTGGCGTGCTGATGCAGCCGGTAACTTCATCCTGGACAAGGAAGGCAACCGCATTTGGGATGCCAACACCTGGGCGATCAACCACACCGGTTCGTGGAACACCCCGATCGGCGTTGGTGCTGACTCCAGCGACATGGCCAACTACCACCTGATCAATGGCGACGATTACTACAACGCCACGCAGCAGATGATGTTGAACCAGGGTTCGGAGAACAAGTCGGTCTTTGCCGCCGGCACCTACGACATCAACGACAACCTGCGTCTGAAGTCGACGGTCATGTACTCCGAGCGCGATTCCAAGCGCCAGATCGCGGGCTATCCTCTGACGGGTACCTCACAGAAGAATTTCCCGGTTGTCATCAGCAAGGACAGCGTCTACAACCCGCTGGACGTTGATATCACCAACTGGGGGCGTCGCATGTTCGAGCTGCCGCGTATCAGCGAGAACAACGTCAAGTCGTTCCACTTTGACGCAGCGCTGGAAGGCACCTTTGACTTCAACGACCGTCCGTTCGACTGGGATGTTGGCCTGAACTACAACCAGTACGACGTCACTGAAACCAGCAGCGGCAACATCAACCTGCTGGCACTGCAGAAGGCCTTGGGCCCGTCGTTCATCAACAGCGCGGGCGTGGCGCAGTGCGGCACCGCCGCCAATCCGATCGCGCTGGGGACCAACGCATCTTTGGGTCAGTGCACCCCGTTTGACGTCCTGGGCGGCGCTTCGGCGGCCACTCCGGAAGCTCTGACCTACATCAACACGCTGCTTAATGCGACCTCGCAGAGCAAGAGCAAGCAGTACTTCGCCAATATCACCGGTGGTCTGTTCGACATGCCGGGCGATGCAGGTGAATTCGCTTTCGCTGCTGGTTATGAGCACCGCGAAGTCAGCGGTTACGATCACCCGGATGCACTGTCCGCGTCGGGTTACACCACCGATCTGGCTGCAGGCGCAGCTTCCGGCAAGTACACCGCCAACGAGTTCTATCTGGAATTCATGGTTCCGCTGCTGCGTGACCTGCCGGGTGCCAAGGAGCTGTCGCTGGATATCGCCAGCCGCTACTCCGACTTCGACAAGTTTGGCGACACCATCAACAGCAAGTTCAGCCTGACCTGGCGTCCGATTGAAGACTTGCTGGTGCGTGGTACCTATGGTGAAGGCTTCCGCGCCCCGACCATGGATGACACCTTCGGTGGCGGCTCGCAGACCTTTGACAGCTTCACCGATCCGTGCGACGCACAGTTCGGCATGCTGAATGACCCGCGTGTTGCTGCTCGTTGCCAGAGCGAAGGCCTGAGCTCGACCTACCGCCAGACCGATGCCGCAGGCAAGCCGGTCACTGCGCGTGACACCCAGGCCAATGCTGCGTTCCAGTCGGGTGTTGGTAATGACCAGCTGCAGCCGGAAACCAGCAAGACCCGCACCGTGGGCCTGGTTTACAGCCCGAGCTACGTGCAGGGCCTGGATGTCTCGCTGGACTGGTACAAGATCACGGTTGACAACGTGATCACTGCCGTGTCGGCCAACTACGTGCTGAACCAGTGCTACCAGAATGGTGTTGCACAGTTCTGTGACCAGTACGGCCGTGACGCCACCACCGGTCAGGTGACCAGCCTGAGCCGTGGCAACGCCAACTTGGGTTCGCTGGAAACCGAAGGCTACAACTTCGGCGTCCGTTACCGTCTGCCGGAACTGGCCATTGGTACTTTCGGCGTCAACCTGGACGCGAATTATCTGAGCACCTTCCGTCAGCAGTCGTCCAAGGGTGCTGAGTGGGACAACTACGCTGGTTACTGGAACTACCCGCGCGTGCGTGCAACCCTGGGCCTGAACTGGGCCAAGGACACGCTGTCGGCTAATTGGGGCATGCGCTACTACGGCGGCTTCCGCGACTATTGCTACGACGAAGGCGTGGAGTGCAATGAGCCGAACTACCAGACCCCGAACGGTGGCTGGGGCGGTGGTCAGGGTGCGAACAAGAAGGGTGCCATCGTGTACCACGACGTGTCCGTCACCTGGCAGGCTCCGTGGGATGGCAGCGTGACTGTCGGTGCGCGCAACGTGTTCGACAAGCAGCCGCCGATCACCTATTCGGTGAGCAACAGCAGCGCCTCGCAGATCGATCCGATGCTTGACTACGATCGCTTCCTGTTCATTCAGTACAACCAGCGCTTCTGATCCATCGAAGTACGCTGAAGCAACAAGAAGGGGTGGGCCTTGCGGCCCACCCCTTTTCTGTTGCGCGCGCGCCTGAAGCCTGCATGCCGCATGCCGGTGCTTGGGCCGCGACAGATACGACAACGGCCGCTTTCGCGGCCGTTGTCGTATCTGTCGGTTGGCAGGAGCCTCAGGCTTCGACGCTGATCTCCAGCAGGTTCTCGGCCTGCTCGCGCCATTGTTCAAGTTTGGGCAGCATGCCGACGCTGGCCAGGTACTGCTCATCGACCGCGTGGCCAGCCGCCAGCGCGGTGGCGACGTGCACCGCCCCGGCCACCCAGAAGCTGCGGACATTGGAGCGGCCAGGTTGCAGCTGGAAGGCGACCGCTTCGATGATCGGCATCGGCAGGCCCCACAGGCCCAGCAGGTAGGCGCCGGCCTCGGCGTGTCCGGGGCGGGTATCGCCGGCCAGCGAGGGTTCGCTGCGCTCGTTGCGCACGCCTGGCAGCAGCAGGCCGATGTCGGCCAGCAGCGCGGCGGTCGCGCCCAGCTCGGCGCTGGATTCGGGCAGCAACCGTGCCGCCAGCCGCGAGGCGAGCAGGGCACGCTGCTGCAGCGAATTACGCTCGGCCGCCGACAGCGTCGGTGCCGAGAATACTTCGCTGGCCAGGACCAGGTCGCGCAGGGTGGACAGGCCCAGGCGGGTCACTGCGGTACGCAGGTCGGCGATGGTGCGGCCCTGGCTGAAGAATGCCGAATTGGACAGCTGCAGCACCTTGGCCGCGATCGCCGGATCGGCAGCGACCAGCTTGGCCACGTCGGCGCTGTCGGCATCGTCGTCATGTTCCAGCGCCTGGGTCAGGCTCAGGTACAGGTGCGGCGGCGAGGGCAGCTTCTCGATGCGGCCGATGGCATCGCGCAGGCGCGGGCTGTCCAGCACTTCGCGCAGCTCTTCCAGGCTGGTCAGTGCTTCCAGCAGTACTTCCGGCGCCAGTGGCAGCGGCAGGAAGCGGTGGGCGACGCCGATCAAGCGTGCCGGCGGTGGCCGGTTGCCGTGCTGGGCATCGATCAGCGCGATGCGGATGGTTTCCGGGCGCAAGGTCCGGATCTGGCCCAGCAGCGTGGTGGCATTGAGATCGGGCAGCTGCGGACAGACGATCACCGCGTCCACGCCCTGCGCAGCCACCACGCTCATCGCGCTGTGGCCATCGGTGGCGGTCAGCGGTTGCCAGTCTTCCCCAAGATCGGCAATGAATTCGGTCAGCTCAGCCGGCAGGCTGGCTGCATCCCCAACAAGCAGAATACGCACGACACATTCCCCTGGCTGTCTCGACGATGGATGTCGACGACGTGTGAAGTGACGCAATTTACCTAATACGGCGGCAGGAGTGATGTGCCGTCGTCATGAAACGTGACCCGCATCGCTCCGGCGGGGTGCCGCCGGAGCGATCCGGTTCAGGCTCAGGCCTTGCTGTCGAGATGGCGCTGGTGCGCCTCGATCAGGATCTGCTTGGCCTCAGCGGCGCCGCCCCAACCGTCGAGCTTGACCCACTTGCCCTTTTCCAGGTCCTTGTAGTGCTCGAAGAAGTGGCCGATGCGCTCCAGCCAGTGGCTGGAGACCTGGGCGATGTCTTCGACGTGGGCGTAGCCACTGAAGATCTTCGATACCGGCACCGCCAGGATCTTCTCGTCGCTGCCGGCCTCGTCGCTCATCTTCAGCACGCCGACCGGACGGCAGCGCACCACCGAACCCGGCACCAGCGGCAGCGGCAGCACCACCAGCACGTCGGCCGGATCACCGTCGCCGCACAGGGTGCTCGGCACATAGCCGTAGTTGCACGGGTAGCGCATCGGGGTGGACAGGATGCGGTCGACGAAGATCGCGCCGGTTTCCTTGTCCACTTCGTACTTCACCGGCTCCGAGTCCTTCGGGATCTCGATGATGACGTTGATTTCTTCCGGCGGGTTCTTGCCGGGCGAGACGAGTTCCAGACCCATGGTGTGCTCCAGGTGGGGATATAGACGGATAGCCCCCCATTTTATGCCTTTGCCGGGCGCCGTGCAGGGGCAGTGTACCCACCGCCCGTCGCGGTGCTGGACCACCGGTCGGCAGGGGCTTTCCCGATGGGGATGCCGGGTAGCGCGGCGCAGGCTGATGACTCATCCCCAAGGAGTCCTGTCATGCGCTGGAAGACCTTGTGCTGTGCCGCTATCGCACTGCTTGTCCCGTTGCCCGGCCTGGCACGCGGGCCACATGTGGACCTGATCGACTACCCGCAGCCGGAGGCCAACTGGGACCGGGCCTACGGTCTGGAAGCGGCCCTGACACGCGAGTTCAACGCGATCTGCGCCGATACCTGGTGCGAAGGCGACTACAGCAACTACCGGGTAATGGAATTCCGCTGCGCCGTGCTGGCCCACCGGGGCACCGTGCAGCGCTGCGTCTGGGTGATCGCCGCCAGCGAGCTTTCGGTGAACGCCGACAGCGGGCAGGTGCAGGTCGACAACGGGCGCTGGACCTGCCAGTTGGCATTGCAGCCCGGCGTGCCCGTCGAGGCGTTCCATGCCGCGCTGGAGGCCCCTGGCGGCCTGACCGAACCGCTGCCCGGCCTCGACCTCGGGCTGTTCGAGGTACTGCCCGGCTGCCTGCGTTCGCAGGGGAGGGCAGGCTGATGCGGATCATCCTCGAATCAATCCTGCGGGTCGCGATGCTGCTTCTGATCGCCGGTGCCGCGCAGGCGGGTCCTGCGTTCGTGGACGCGCGTGATTACCCCACCTCCGCCATGGGCCATGAGCGCTTCCTGGCCGCCGAGCGGCGCCTGGTGCGCGGCTTCGACAATGTGTGCGGCGACACCTTCTGCGAAGGGCAGTACTACAACCTGTGGGCGATGCGCCTGCGCTGCTCGGTGCAGCGCGATACCGGCGTGGTCGGGAGCTGCGTCTGGACCTTCGCCGGCAGCGATACCTGGGTGCGCAACATCGGCCGGATCGACGTCGATCTGGGCAGCTATGCCTGCGTGCTGCCGGTGGCGCCCGGAACCCCGCTGAGCCAGCTGCTGGAGGTGTGGGAGGCGGGTTCGGCGGACGACGCCCTGCATGCGCCGTTGCCGGGCACCGGGCAGAACACATACGACGCGCTGGTCGATTGCCTGTAGTGTCCGTGGCGTCAATGCAAACGTGACTGATTCGCATTGACGGAGTAGCATGCGCGGCGCCTCCCGTCCGTCCCCGGCTCCGCGCATGTCCTCCAATGCCGTCACCCTCACCGAACTGCTGATCCGCGAGCGGCCGGCATTACTGCGCCGCGTGCAGCGTATCCTCGGCGGCGACAACGGCGCCGAGGACGTGATCCAGGCGGTCTGGTTCAAGGCCCGCGGGGTCGACGACAGCCAGGCCATCGACAATCCACGCGCCTATCTGTACCGGCTGGCGGCCAATCTGGCCACCGACCACGGCCGCGAATCCACCCGCCGCAATCGACTGCTGGCCGACCACTACCTGTGGGGCCCGGACGAGGTGATCTCGACCGAGGAGCAGGCCATGGCCCAGGATGAGCTGCAGCGCGTGCTGGATGCCGCCAGCCATCTGCCCGAACCCACCCGCACCATCTTCCGGCTCAACCGTCTGCAGGGCCTGACCCAGGCCGAGATCGCACGCCGCCTGGGTGTGTCGGTGACCACGATCGAGAACCATGTGCGCACTGCGCTGCAGCGACTGGCGTGGGCGCGCAGCGGCCGATGATCGCGCGGCCTTGGGGGCGTTCCCCGTTGCAACGTCTTGATTACTGGACCGTGGATGCGGTCTAGTTCCCCCGCCCGCGCTTGAATGCGCCTGTCCGCCAG
>DAMCTY010000061.1:0-22547 GCA_032112995.1 Stenotrophomonas sp.
CGTGGTGCCCAGGAGAGGACTCGAACCTCCACGGAGTTGCCCCCGCTAGCACCTGAAGCTAGTGCGTCTACCAATTCCGCCACCTGGGCGACTCAGGAGCGAGATTATGTAGGACGTTTCTGGTGCCGTCAACAGGTTTGTGAAGAAAAAGCCCTGGCAGCGTAGCCCGGGTAAGCGCAGCGCACCCGGGGGTAGCCATGGGTGCCCTTCGAGCGTTGGGGGAAACCCGGGTGCGCTGCACTTACCTGGGCTACCGTGGCCTGTTTGTTCGAACCGCAGAAACGAAAAAACCCGCTTTCGCGGGTTTGATCTTGAAACGTGGTGCCCAGGAGAGGACTCGAACCTCCACGGAGTTGCCCCCGCTAGCACCTGAAGCTAGTGCGTCTACCAATTCCGCCACCTGGGCACTTCAGGCCGCGCAGTTTGAAGAGGATGCGCATCTTTGTCAACGCTTTTTCACAAACATCTGCAGTGACCGTGTACGCACCCTGTACACCTGCGTCCATGTACCATGGAGGCTGATGAAAAACAAAAAGACCACTGGGGCCGACAAGGCCCGCAAGTCCGCCACCGGCAGCAAGCCGGGCAAGGCGCCGGGCAAAGCCCCCAAAGCAAAAAGTGCCAAGCTGCCGCCGTGGATGCCGGAGAGTCTGTCCGCGCCGGCGAAGTCGGCGGTCAAGCCAGGCAAGGCCGGCCCTCGCGCCGCCGCCAAACCCGGCAAACGCAAATTCACCGACGATGCCGCGCCGCAGAGCTTCGTGCGCGGCCGTCGCAAGTCGGGTCCGCCGGTGGCGGCCTTCGATGATCCCTATGCATCACGCGAGGCCGAGCGCTACGCGCAGCCCATCGCTAGCCGCGAGGCCATCCTGCAGCTGCTGGACCGCTGCGAAGGTCCGCAGAACGCCGAGGAAATCGGCGCAGCCCTGGGCCTGACCGAACTGGACCGCGCTGAAGCGCTGGGCAAGCGCCTGGGCGCGATGGTGCGTGACGGCCAACTGGTGCAGAACCGCCGCGGCGGTTTCGCACCAGTCAGCCAGCTGAGCCTGATTCCGGGCGTGGTCATCGCCAACCCGGAAGGCTTCGGCTTCCTGCGCCCGGACGAGGGCGGCGACGATCTGTTCCTGTCGCCCTACGAGATGCGCAAGGTCATGCACGGCGACCGCGCTCTGGCCAATGTCACCGGCATCGACCGCCGTGGCCGCCGCGAAGGCGCCATCGCACGTGTGCTGGAGCGCGGCGTCAATCGCCTGATCGGTCATTTCAGCGTGGAGGCCGGCATCAACTACGTGGTGCCGGATGACAAGCGCATCCAGCGCAACATCCAGATCCCGGCCGATGCAACCGGCGGGGCGAAGGATGGCCAGCTGGTGGTCTGCGAACTGACCCATGCGCCGGACTCGCGTCGTCCGCCGATCGGCAAGATCATCGCCGTGCTGGGCGACAAGCTGACCCCGTCGTTGGTGGTGGAAACCGCCATCCACGGCCACGAGCTGCCGTATGAGTTCCCGCCGGAAGTGCTGGACGAAGCCACCGCCATCCCGATGACGGTGGAACCGTCGATGATCGGCAAACGCGTGGACCTGCGTTCCCTGCCGCTGGTCACCATCGATGGTGAAGACGCCAAGGACTTCGACGACGCCGTGTATTGCGAGCCGAACCGCGATGGTTTCCGGCTGGTGGTGGCCATCGCCGACGTCTCCAACTACGTGCGCCCCGGCACGCCACTGGATGACGAGGCCCAGCGCCGCGCCACCTCGGTGTACTTCCCCGGCTTCGTGGTGCCGATGCTGCCGGAGACGCTGTCCAACGGCATCTGCTCGCTGCGGCCGAAGGAAGACCGCATGTGCTTTGTCTGCGACATGCAGGTGGACCGTAAGGGCGAGGTGGTGCAGTCGCGCTTCTACGAGGCGGTGATGAACTCGCATGCGCGCCTGACCTACACCCAGGTGTGGAACGCGGTGGGCGAGGACGACGCCGACGCCAAGGCGTTCATCGGCCCGCTGCTGCCGCAGATCCAGAGCCTGCACCAGCTGTACCGCATCCTGGCCAAGGCGCGCGAACGCCGCGGCGCGATCGAGTTCGAGTCCTCGGAAGTGCGCTTCGTGCTGGACAACCGCGGCGAGGTCACCCAGGCCGGCATGCTGGTGCGCAACGACGCGCACAAGCTGATCGAGGAGTGCATGATCGCGGCCAACGTCGAGGCCGCGCGCTACCTGCTGGCGACCCATATCCCGGCACCGTTCCGGGTGCACGAGCGGCCGCCTGAATCCAAGTTCGCCGACCTGCTGGAGTTCCTCAAGGAATTCAAGCTGAGCCTGCCGGCGTGGAGCAAGGTGCAGCCGGGTGATTACACCAAGTTGCTGAAGAAGGTGCGCGAGCGCCCGGATGCGGCGCTGCTGGAGTCGGTGCTGCTGCGCAGCCAGTCGCTGGCGGTGTATTCGCCGGACAACAACGGCCACTTCGGTCTGGCGCTGGAGGCCTATGCGCATTTCACCTCGCCGATCCGTCGCTATCCCGACCTGCTGGTGCACCGTGCCATCAAGTACGCGCTGACCGGCGGCCCGCGCGAGAAATACACCTATACCCCGCGCGAGATGGCCGCGCTGGCGCTGCAGTGCTCCGAGCGCGAACGCCGTGCCGACGAGGCCGAGCGTGAGGTGGACGAGCGCTTCCGCGCCGCGTGGATGGAGAAGCACGTCGGTGGCCAGTTCGATGGCGTGATCAGCGGCGTGACCAGCTTCGGCCTGTTCGTCGAACTGGACGAGTCCAAGGTCAATGGCCTGGTCCACGTGACCCAGCTGCCGCACGACTATTACCAGTTCGATCCGATCCGCAAGACCTTGAGCGGTGACCGTCGCGGCAACGAATTCCGGCTCGGCGACCGGGTCCGCATCCTGGTGCTGAAGGCCAGCATGGAAGAGCGCAAGATCGACTTCCGGCTGATCGAAAAACTGGATGGCGAGCCGCTGGACGAAGGCCTGCCGCCGCTGCCCGAACGCGGCAAGCCGGCCAAGCGGGTCAAGCAGAAGTACTGATGCAGGAGGTGGCTCCGCCATGGCGGAGCCGCCTTTCCCGTCCCCCGCAGGCCGGTGGCAGCTGCGGGCGGGGCCGAATCGGCCTACCATTGCCACCCCCAGAAGTCCCCATGTGACGCCCATGAGCAAGCAGAACCAGTGGATCGTCGGCGTCAATGCCGTTGCTTCGTCGATCGAGAAAGACCCCGAAAACGTCCGTGAGGTCCTGATCGAGGCCGGCGCCAAGAACCCGCGCCTTGTCGAAATCGAGGAAGAAGCCCTGCGCAAGGGCATCGATGTGCGCAAGGTCAACGCCCAGGCGCTGGGCGGCGTGGCCGGCCAGGTCCGCCACCAGGGTGTGGTTGCGCGTTACGCCGCGCCCAAGCTGTGGGCCGAGAACGAGCTGTCCGGCCTGATCGAAGCCGCCGAAGGCAAGGCGCTGGTGCTGGTGCTGGACGAGGTGCAGGACCCGCACAACCTCGGTGCCTGCCTGCGCAGCGCCGCTGCCGCCGGTGTCACCGCGGTGGTGATTCCCAAGGACAAGAGCGCGCCGGTCAATGCCACCGTGCGCAAGGTCAGTGCCGGCGCTGCCGACCGCATCCCGGTGGTGGCGGTGACCAACCTGGTCCGCACGATCAAGGAGATGCAGAAGCTGGGCGTATGGGTCTACGGCCTGGCCGGTGAAGTGGACGCCACCATCCATCAGCTCGACCTGCGCGGCAACGTGGCGCTGGTAATGGGTGGGGAAGGTGACGGCATGCGCCGCCTGACCCGCGAAACCTGCGACCAGCTGGTACGCATCCCGATGCCGGGCGATATCGAAAGCCTCAATGTATCCGTGGCGACGGGTGTGGCATTGTTCGAGGCCGTCCGCCAACGCCTGTAAGGAGCCTCATGCCCCGCACGCCGCCTCGTCTTTTCCTGCAATTGACCGTGGCGCTGGCGGGGCTCTGTGCCCTGGGCGCCGTCGCCCATGACGACGTCGCCCGGGACAGCGTGCGCGTACGCGCCCGTGATCTGGGCGTCGCCCCCGGCATCTTCGCGCCCGGCAGCAACAACGCGATCACCGACGTGGCCGGCGTGCGCGTTGGCCAGGTGACGCTGAGCACGGGCAATACGGTGCGCACTGGCGTTACCGCGATCCTGCCGCACCCCGGCAACGTCTATCGCTCGCGGGTGCCGGCGGCGCTGCACGTTGGCAACGGCTTCGGCAAATTTGTCGGCAGCACCCAGGTCAACGAACTGGGCGAGCTGGAAACCCCGATCCTGCTGACCTGCACGCTGTGCGTGTGGAAGGCCGCCGATGCGATGGCCGAATGGATGCTGGCGCAGCCGGACATGCAGCAGGTGCGCTCCTTGAACGTGGTGGTCGGGGAGACCAATGACGGTGGCCTCAATGACATCCGCGCCCGGCCGGTGACCGCCGATGCTGTGCGTCGAGCCCTGGAAGGTGCGAAGAGCGGCCCTGTACAGGAAGGCAGCGTGGGCGCAGGCACCGGCACGGTGGCGTTCGGTTGGAAGGGCGGTATCGGCACCTCCTCGCGCAAGCTGCCCGAGAGCCTGGGCGGTTGGACGGTGGGTGTATTGGTGCAGGCCAATTTCGGTGGCGTGTTGCAGGTGGAAGGCGCGCCGGTCGGGCGCGAGCTGGACCGTTATGCGTTCCAGAATGCGCTTGCCGCGCAGGGCAATATGCGCGGGCTTGCCGATGATCGCGGCGATGGCTCGGTGATCATCGTGGTGGCTACCGATGCGCCCTTGTCCGACCGCAACCTGCGGCGCCTGGCCTCGCGCGGGATGATGGGCCTGGGGCGTACCGGCAGTTCTGCCTCCAACGGCAGTGGCGACTATGTGCTGGCGTTTTCAACCGCAGCATCGGTGCGGCGCGGGTTTGACGCCGCGCAGCTGCAGACCACCGAGCTGGCCAACGAGCAGATGAGCGCGGTGTTCCAGGCCAGCGTGGATGCGGTGGAAGAATCGGTCTACAACGCCTTGTTCATGGCGACCACGGTCAGTGGCAATGGGCAGACGGTGGAGGCGATACCGCTGGACAAGGTGCGGGAGGTTTTGCAGCGGCATGGGGTGAACGCGCCGGGGCAGTAGGGTGCTCGGAATGCTGCAGACCGCGGAGATGGTTGTCGAAATCCCTTCTCCCGCATGCGGGAGAAGGTGCCCGAAGGGCGGATGAGGGGAGCTCTTAAGCTTCTCGGCCTTTCAGCGTTTGCTTCTCCGCTAGGCCCTCTCCCCAACCCCTCTCCCGGAGGGAGAGGGGCTCAAGAAGCCCCACCACCCAGCGCCTTGTACAGCGTCACATCGTTGACCAGTTGGCTGCGCTTGGTCTGCGCCAATGACAGCTCGGCGTTGCGGCGGGTCTGCTCGGCTTCCAGCCAGGTGCGCAGGTCGGTGGCGCCGGCGCGGTAACGCACTTCGTACAGGCGCGCGATTTCCACCGCCTCGTCATACGACGCCTGCGCGGCAGCTACCTGCTCGGCCAGACGGGTGCGCGCCGACAAGGCGTTGTCCACCTCCGACAGCGCGGTATACAGCGTGCGGCGGAAATCATTGGCGGCGATCTGATAGGAAAGATCGGCGGATTTGATGTCCAGCTGCATCTGCCGGAACTTCAGGAACGGCAGGCTCAGCCCCGCCCCCAGGGTTGCCACCGGATTGGTCAGCACATCGCCCAGCGAGGCGCTGGAACTGCCTACCGCGCCGCTCAGGCTCAGGCTGGGGTAATAGCTGGTGGCGGTGACCTTGATGTTCTTCAGCGATTGCCGCAGGCGCAGTTCGGCCGCGCGCAGGTCGGGGCGGCGCGCCAGCAGCTCGGCCGGCAGGCCTTCGGCCAGGGCCGGGCTCTGCGCGATATCCAGGTTCTGCGGCTCATCGGCCAGCGGCCACGGCTGGCCATCCAGCAAGACGGTCAGCGCGTTGCGGGTTTCCACCCGCTGCTGTTCCAGCTGCGATTGCGCGGCCTTCTGGCTCTCGATGTTCTGCTGCGCCTGGCGCACTTCCAGCCGCGATACACCGCCCGCATCAAACTGCGTCTGCACCAGGGACGCGGTGCGCTGCAGGCGTTCGAGATTGGCCTGGCCTGTCGCAATTGCCTGGTTGAGGTAACCCAGCTGCCAGTACAGATCGGTGCTCTGGCCGACGAGGCTCAGCACCGTGTTCTGCAGGTCCTGTGCGGTGGCCTGCGCCTCCCATTGGGCGATGTCGCGCTGGCCGCGCAGCTTGCCCCACAGGTCCAGTTCCCAACCCAGCGAGACGCTGGCGCTGTGGTTGCGCGACCAGTCGTCGCCGCTGTCGATGCTGCGGCTGCCGCTGGCACTCACCGAGCCATTGGCCTGCGGCCACAGGTCGGCTGTGGCCAGGCCGGCCTGGGCGCGGGCGCGTTCGAGTTTGAGCCCGGCCGAGGCCATGTCGGTATTGCGGGCCAGCACGGCCTCGATCAGGCGGTCCAGGCGAGGGTCGGCAAAGCCCTGCCACCAGGCATCAGCGTGTACGTCGGCGACCGGCGCGGTGACTTCGTGCGCAACGGCCTGCACCGGCGCATTGGCGGCGGCATCGCCGCGGCCATAGACGGCGGGTACGCGCAGCTCGGCGGCCGGGTCGGCGCTGGGGGTGGTGGCGCAGCCGGCCAGGGCGGCGGTCAACGCGGTGGAGAGCAGCAGGGGGCGCAGTAGGTTCATGGTCATCTTCATTCGCGGGCCAGGGCTTCGACCGGGTCGAGCTGGGCGGCATTGCGTGCCGGCAGGAAGCCGAACGCCACGCCGATCAGGGTCGAGCAGGCAAAGGCGGCAATGATCGAGCCGGTGGAGAACATCAGGGTGAAGCTGGCACCAAAGGTCTGGAACGCCCAGCCGATGGACAGCGCCAGCGCGATGCCGAGTACGCCGCCGAGCAGGCAGACCAGCACCGCCTCGATCAGGAACTGCTGGCGGATATCACTCTGGCGCGCACCCACGGCCATGCGTACGCCGATCTCGCGGGTACGCTCGGTCACCGACACCAGCATGATGTTCATCACGCCGATGCCGCCGACCACCAGCGCGATCGCGGCGATGGCGCCGATCAGCAAGGTCATGGTCTTGGTGGTGGACTCGATGGTCTCGCGGATCTCGGCAGTGTTGCTGAGGAAGAAATCCTCGGTGCCGTGGCGCAGGGTCAGCAGTTTGGTGATGGCCGACTGCGCGGCATCCATCGGCGTGTCGTCCTTCACCCGCAGGGTGATGCTGCTCAGGTAGGTCTGGCCGAGCATGCGTGCCATCACCGTGGTGTAGGGCACCCACACGCTGAGGTTGGTGCTGCCACCAAAGCCCATCGACTGGCGCTTGGCCACGCCGATCACACGGGCCGGCACATTGCCCAGCAGGACCACCTGGCCCAGCGGGTCGTCACTGCCGAACAGCTGGCTGCGGGTGTTCTCGTCGATCACCACCACCTGGGCCAGGCTCTTTACTTCGCTCTCGTCGAAGTAGCGGCCGCTGACCAGCGACATGCCCTTGACCCGGAAGTACTGGTCACCGATGCCGCTGACCTGCGCCGAGGCGGCCTTGTTGCCAACCCGTGCGGTCACCGAGCTGGACACGCTGGGGGTGACGCTGTCGATATAGCTCTGCGTGGCCAAGGCCTCGGCATCGCTGCTCTTGAGCGTCTGCACGCGGCCCGAACGCATGTCGCCAAAGCCCTTGCCCGGGTAGACGTCGATGGTATTGGTGCCCAGGGAGGAGATGTTCTGCAGGATCTGCTGCTGCGAGCCATTGCCCATCGCCACCACCGACACCACCGAGGCGATACCGATGATGATGCCGAGCATGGTCAGGAAGGTGCGCAGGCGATGGGCGTTCATCGCCAGCAAGGCCATGCGGAAGGCCTCGACGAAGCGGTCGCGGGCGGCCTGGAAGGCATTGCCGGTGCTGGGCTGCGGGGCAGGGCGTTGCTGCTTCTGCAGCGCCGGCACCTTGTCGTTGCGGCGGTCGGCGATGATCTCGCCGTCGCGGATCTCGATGATGCGCTGGGCGTGCTCGGCCACATGCAGGTCGTGGGTGACGATGATGATGGTCTGGCCCTCGGCATGCAGCTCGCCGAGGATGGCCATCACTTCCTCGCCGGAGGCGCTGTCCAGCGCACCGGTGGGCTCGTCGGCCAGGATCACCTCGCCGCCGTTCATCAGCGCACGCGCGATCGACACGCGTTGCTGCTGGCCGCCGGACAACTGGCCCGGCTTGTGGCCCATGCGGTCACTCAGGCCCAGCCGCGCAAGCAGCGCCTCGGCGCGGCTGCGGCGGGCCTCGGCCGGGGTGCCGGCATAGATGGCCGGCACTTCCACGTTGCCGCGCGCATCCAGATCTCCCAACAGGTGATAACGCTGGAAGATGAAACCGAAATGCTCGCGGCGCAGCTCGGCCAGCTCGTCCGGCTGCATGCGCCCGGTCTCGCGGCCGGCCACCTTGTAGGAGCCGACGGTGGGGCGGTCCAGGCAACCGAGGATGTTCATCAGCGTCGACTTGCCCGAGCCGGACTGGCCAACGATGGCGACCATCTCGCCGGCGTGGATGTCGAGGTTGACGTCCTTCAGCACGGCGATGGTTTCCTCGCCGGCCGGGAACTCGCGACGCAGGTCGCGCAGTTGCAGCAGCGGCTGGCTCATCGGCGCGGACCACCCATCATCGGGCCCATCGGGCCGCGCTGGTTGCTGCTGCTGGATTTCTCGCCGGCGGTGACTTCGCCGACCACGACCATCTCGCCTTCCTTCAGGCCTTCCAGTACTTCAACGTTGGATCCGTTGTTGAGACCGACCTTGATCGTGCGCGGCTCAGGCTGCCCGTCCTTGTTGACCACGCGGACCACGTAGCTGTTGCTCTTGGCCAGTGCGGCGGCATCCGGCTGGCGGCGCTGCTGGCGCTGGCCTTCCTGCTTGCTGCGGGCGGCGCGCTGCTCGCTATTGGCGGCATTCGCGCCAGGGCCACGGCCGCCTTCGGGCACCTTGGGGCCAAGTGCGACGGTGGGGATCAGCAGCGCGTCCTTGGCCTGGGCCAGCATCACCGATACCTGCGCGGTCATGTCGATGCGCAGGGTGCCGTCCGGGTTCTCCACGTCGAACAAGGCGTTGTAGTACACCGCCGTGCTGGAGCTGGACGAGGACGAGCTGCTGGAGCTGGTGCTGTCGGTGCTGATCGAGGCCGGCGCCGGGTTCACCGTGCGCAGTGTGGCTTGGTACTTGTGGTCGGGGTTGCCGAGGATGGTGAAATAGACCGGCATGCCGGGCTTGATCTTGACCACGTCGGCTTCGGAGATTTCAGCGTTGACCGTGACCAGGTCCAGCCGCGCCAGCTTGACGATGGTTGGCGCCGACTGGTTGGCGTTCACCGTGCGGCCTTCTTCGGCCACCACCGCCACCACGGTGCCATCGATGGGCGCGGTGATGCGGGTATAGCCGAGGTTGGCCTGGGCGGTGCCCAGCTCGGTTTCGCGCTGGCGGATCTGCGCATCGAGCGCGCGGATCTGGGCGCGGGTGCTGGCCAGGTTGGCTTCGGCCGACTCGTAGTCGGCACGCGAGGTGGCTTCGGCGGCCAGCATTTCCTTCTGGCGGGCGAAGGCCAGCTCCGATTCCTTCAGCGAGGCGGTCTGCACCGCGCGCTGCGCGCGGATGTTCTCCAGCGCAGCCTCGGCGTTCTTCAGGCTGTTTTCCTGGGTGACCGAGTCGATCTCGGCGATCAGGTCGCCCTGCTTGACCACATCGCCCAGCTGCACCTTCAGCACCTTGATCTGGCCCGAGGCCTGCGCGCCGACGCTGACCAGCTTGTAGGCATCGATCACGCCGGTGGCATCGACGGTCTGTTCCAGGTCGCCGCGGCTGACCGGCGAGGTGGCCAGCGACGGTGCAGCGGGCTTGCGCGTGGCCCAATAGGTGCCGCCGGCGATCAGCACGACGATGGCAGCGGCAAGCAGGATGCGGTTG
Source organism: Stenotrophomonas sp. (assembly GCA_032112995.1). Lineage (GTDB taxonomy): Bacteria > Pseudomonadota > Gammaproteobacteria > Xanthomonadales > Xanthomonadaceae > Stenotrophomonas. The sequence continues at coordinate 9,973 of DAMCTY010000061.1, forward strand.
CGGCGGGAGGAGGGCAGCAGCTTCACGGTGGTTGGACACTCATTGGCCGCATCGGCGGCGTCGGGTTCCAGTGTGGCCAGCGTGAAGGTGCTGCTCAATGCTCGTAATGTGTCGACATGTATCCCGTTCAGCTGGCCATGTGTCGGCATGTATCAATGCAGTGGCCTGATACACAGTGATACAACAACGGCTGCGCACGCTGATCCGCTAGCATGGATCATGGCGCCATGACGGACACACAGACCATGCACCGCCTGCTGGTGGTAGACGACGACAGTGACATCCGCAGCCTGCTGGCCGAGCAACTGGGCCGGGCAGGCTATGCGGTGAGCACCGCGGCCGATGGCAACCAGATGCGCCAGGTGCTGGCGCGCGAGCACATCGACCTGATCGTGCTGGACCTCAACCTGCCACGCGAAGATGGCCTGGCCTTGTGCCGGGAACTGCGCGTGCGCTCGACCACGCCGGTGATCATGCTGACCGCGCGCAGCGAGCCGATCGACCGCGTGCTGGGCCTGGAAATGGGTGCCGATGATTACCTGGCCAAGCCTTTCGAGCCGCGCGAGCTGCTGGCGCGCATCCGCAATGTGTTGCGCCGTACCGAGGCATTGCCGGCCAATCTGGAGCCGCTGGCGATGCGCCGGGCGGTGTTCTCCGGCTGGGTGTTCGATCTCGAACATCGCCATCTGATCGACCCGGCCAAGCGCGTGGTGATGCTGTCCGGCGCCGAGTTCCGCTTGTTGCGGGTGCTGGTGGGGCATGCCAACAAGGTGTTGTCGCGCGAGCAGCTGGTGTCGCTGAGCAGCGGCCGCAGCTATGAGTCCCAGGACCGCGCCATCGACCTGCAGATCAGCCGCCTGCGGCAGAAGCTGGGGGATGCCGGAGGCGCCGATGGCCTGATCAAGACCGTGCGCAACGAAGGCTATGTGTTTGCCAGTGCGGTGCGCCTGGAATGAAGCGCCTGCGCCTGTTCCTGTCGTCGATGGCCGGGCGGCTGTTCGTCATCCTGCTGGCCGGCATGATGGTGGCCGCGATCGGCGCGACCTTGTTGGCGGAGTCACGCCGCCAGCAGGAGTTCGAGCGACAGAACCTGGCCCGCATGGCCGACCGCCTGCAGGGCTTCGTCAACCTGCTGGACGGCAATCCGGAGCTGCGCAGTCGCCTGTTGGCGGTGGGCGGGCCGAACGTGCGCGAGGTCAAGCAGGTCGCACGCATCGGTGATGCCGACACCGCCTTGATGGACGTGCTGGCCGCACGCGGCGGGGTGGTCGCCGGCGCACGGGTACGGGCCACCAGTTTCCGCGCCTGCATGCCACAACTGCCGGAGTTCCTGCCACCGCCGACACGGGGCCAGCGTCCACCGCCGCGCGAGCGCGATGCGGAATTCACGCCGCCGCGTTGCCGCCTGGTGGAGCTGACGCTGAGCGATGGCACGCCACTGAAGCTGGCGCTGGAGTACCCGGCGGTGGCACGGCGTTCGGCGGCGGCGTTCGACCCGTGGTTCCTGTCGTTGCTGGCCCTGGCCATCGGCCTGCTGGCCTATCTGGTTGCGCGCATTGCCAGCTCGCCGCTGCAGCGGCTTGCAAACCATGCCACCGCGCTGGGCCATGACCTGCAGCGTGATCCCTTGCCGGTGACCGGGCCGCTGGAGGTGCAGCGTGCCGCGGAGGCGTTCAACGCCATGCAGAAGCGCCTGCAGCGGCACCTGGGAGAACGGACGCAGATGCTGGCGGCGATCACCCATGATCTGCAGACGCCCTTGACCCGGCTGCGGCTGCGGCTGGAGAACGTTGCCGACGCGACCCTGCGCGAGCGCCTGATCGCGGATCTGGCGGCGATGCAGGCGCTGATCCGCGAAGGACTGGAACTGGCACGCAGTGCCGAAAGCGCCGAGCAGCGTGCCGCGCTGGATCTGGATTCGCTGTTGGAGAGCGTGGTTGAGGACGTGGCCGAGTCCGGCCACGATGCAGCCTTGCAGCAGGGCTGTGGCGCGGTATTGATGCTGCGCCCTCTGGCCATGCGGCGGCTGTTCTCCAACCTGGTGGAGAACGCAGTGAAGTACGGCCGCAGTGCGCGGGTGAGTGCACGGTGCGATGGCGGTGCCATCGAAGTGCGCGTGCGCGACCAGGGTCCGGGGCTTGCCGACGACGAACTGGAAGCGGTGTTCACCCCGTTCCTGCGCCTGGAAACCTCACGTTCGCGCGAGACTGGCGGTGCCGGTCTGGGCCTGACCATCGCCCGCGCGCTGGCGGAAAAGGATGGTGCAACGTTGGTGTTGCGCAATCACCCGGAAGGCGGGCTGGAGGCGGTGGTGCGCTGGGAGGCGCCGCAGCGGGCGGGCTGAGTGCAGCGCGTCACCGCGTTCCATCGTGGCCTGTCGCGATGCGGGAACAGCGTGACCGGCATCGCTGAATTTCACCCGGTGTTTGCTAGTATCGGGCGACCAGCTTGGGGCATGAACGATGGAAGTGGAGAGGGTTCTGGCAGCCAGGTCGGGCGCGCGGATGCGCTCGCTGGTGGGGGGGGGCGAAATTCTTTTCCCAGGGTTGCGTGCTGGCGGGGGTGACCGCCGGCCTGCTGCCGCAGGTGGCATGGGCGCACAGTGGCAGTGCGGGGTTCGGCGGCGTGTCCGGCGTGCTCGGCGCGGTCTGCGTGCTGCTGGTGATTGCCCTGCTGTGGATGGGCACGCAGCTGCGCCAACAACGCAATCAGGCCGAGCAGTTGGCCGTGCAGGCCCGCACCGAGGCCAGCCAGGTGCAGCACAGGCTGGAAAAAGCCTTGTTGGAACGTGCGCAGCTGGAACAGCAGCTGCGTGAGCAGGCCGAGGCGTTTGAACGCCTGGCCAACGAAGATGACCTCAGTGGCTTGCCCAACCGACGTGCGTTCGATGACGCACTGGCCCGGGACATGGCGCTGGCACGTCGCGGCGGTCGTCCCTTGAGCCTGGTGGTGCTGAGCATCGACCACCTCAAGCAGATCAACACCCAGTGGTCGCGCGCGGTCGGTGACCTGGTGCTGTGCGAAGTGGGTGACCTGATGCGGCGCAGCCTGCGTGCTTCGGACATGCCGGCGCGGCTGGGCAACAAGGAGTTCGCGGTGCTGCTGACCGATACCGCGCTGGCAGACGCGGAAATCGCCTGCCAGCGGCTGCAGCGGCTGTTTTCGCAGTACGCCGAATGGGGCGGCCATCCGGGCGGCGACATCAAGGTGAGTTTCAGTGCCGGGGTGGTACAGCTGGGCGAGGACGACCAGGCGCCGGTGCTGTTCTACCAGCGCGCCAAGAACGCCTTGGCGCAGGCCAAGCGGGACGGGCGGGCGCGTACCTGCGCAGGTTGAGCCCGCGCGGCGCTCAACGCCCCGGTGCGGGCGGCCAGGCGTTGACGATCTTGCAGAACAGGCGCGCCGTCTGCTCGGTGTCGTATACCGCGCTGTGCGCTTCGTTGGCATCCCAGTCGAAACCGGCGGCCTGCACCGAGCGGGCCAATACCGTCTGCCCATAGGCAACGCCGGCCAGGGTCACCGTATCGAACACGCTGAACGGGTGGAAGGGGTTGCGCTTGTGGCCGCTGCGGGCGACCGTGGCATTGAGGAAATTCAGGTCGAAGTGGGCGTTGTGCCCAACCAGGATGGCGCGCTGGCAGCTGTATTTCTTCATCGCCGCGCGCACGGGTGCGAACACGTGTTCCAGCGCCTCGCGCTCGGGCTTGGCCAGGCGGAACGGGTGGTCAAGCACGATGCCGGTGACTTCCAGCGATTTGGGATCGATTTCGGTGCCTTCGGCCGGGATCACATGCGCACTGGCGGTCTGGCCCGGGTAGAGCAGGCCGTTCTCGTCCATCTCCACCGGCACGGCGGCGATCTCCAGCAGGGCATGGCGGTTCCAGTCGAAACCGCCAGTCTCCACGTCCACCACCACCGGCAGAAAGCCACGGAAGCGTTGCGCCATCGGCGTAAAGGTGGGGTGTGGGAGCGGGGATTCAACAGATTCGTTCATCGCAATAGGGTAGCAGAGCAGGTCAAGCCCCCGTGCCGCCCGTAGTGCCGAGCCATGCTCGGCAAGGGCCTCACCCGTAACAGTCCGTCATGTAGTGCCGAGCCATGCTCGGCAAGGGCCTCACCCATAACAATCCGTCATGTAGTGCCGAGCCATGCTCGGCAGGGGGCATCACCGGTAAAGCCTCAGCCGAGCATGGCTCGGCTCTACAGGGGGGCTTGCCTGACTGGCGCGACGCCTACGCTGCCCAGCAAACAGCCCTTGTCCCGCAATTGCTGCAGCATCGCCGCCGCATTGTCGAGGAAATCCGCATCCGCCATTGTGCCGGCCTCGATCGCCAGCTGCTGCACCTGCTCAAGCCCGCTGAGCTGGGGAAGCTGCTCCAGCCTTTCCAGCAGCCGGTACAGCATCGGTGAAAGCTCGGAGAACACGATTGACCCATCGGCCGCGCGCCGGGCCAGCAGCAGGGTCGGCTGCAGCGGCAGCTGATCGGGCTGATATTCCGGACCAATCCTGTGCACGGGCCATTGGTAGGCCAGGGCGCGGCAGAAGGGCGAGCAGACCGGGCTGCCAGCCAGCAGGTCGCCATGCGGATCATGCGCGGGCAGCGACTCGTCACTGATCTTCAGCGCCAGCTCGATCCACTCGTAGTGCGCCAGCTCCAACAGCCACGGCGCGGCCGGGGCGGCCGGGCACTGGTCCAGATAGGCAATGAACTCCTGCCCGAACTCGGGGAACAGCGGTGTGCGCGGGCGGTGATCACGGCAGAAGGCGCGCACCAGCTGCTGCCAGCGCGGCTCGCCCAGGGTGCGTGCAATGACCGGGAAGTTGCCGCTCAGCAGGCTCTTGATGTTGTTGAAGTACAGATCGCGGTACACCTGCATCCGCGCATTGGCGATGCCGGCAGGAGCCGACAGGCGCGGGTCGCGCAGATGGGCGGCAAATACCTGCTGCAGTTCGCGCAGGGAATCACTCATGGCGCGGCTGCAGCCTGCTGCAACTGGCGGATACGGGCGACTTCATCCAGCAGTTCGGCCAGCGGCGGGAAATTGAAATCCCGCTCCAGCAGGGTGGGGCGCACCCCGTGCATGGCGTAGGTATCGGCCAGCAGGGCCCAGACATCGCCTTTCACCGGCATGCCATGGGTGTCGATCTTCAGATCGTCGGCCTCATCGTGATGGCCGGCGACGTGGTAGCTGGCGATGCGCTGCGATGGCAGCCGCGCCAGAAAATCGCGCGCGTCGTAGGCATGGTTGATGGCGTTGACGTAGACGTTGTTGACGTCCAGCAGCAGGTCGCAATCGGCTTCGTCCAGCACCGCGTTGATGAAGCTTGCCTCGTCCATGTCGGCAGCGGGCACGGCGTAATAGGAGGCGTTTTCCACCGCGATGCGGCGGCCGAGGATGTCCTGCGCCTGGCGGATGCGGGCAGCGACGTGCTGCACCGCTTCGGCGGTGAAGGGCAGTGGCAGCAGTTCGTACAGCTGCGCCTGGTCACTGCACCAGCTCAGGTGCTCGCTGTACAGCACCACCTGGTGCTGGTCGAGGAAACGGCGGGTCTGCTGAAGGAAGGCCACGTCCAGTGGTGCAGGGCCGCCCAATGACAGCGACAGGCCATGACAGCTGAGTGGATGCCGGCGGGAGAGCGCGTGCAGGGCTTCGCCGAGGGCGCCCCCGACGCCTATCCAGTTGTCCGGCGCACATTCGAGGAAGTCGAAGGCACCGGCTGGTGCCTGCTGCAGCTCGGCCAGCAAAGAGCGGCGCAGACCCAGCCCGGCACTGGCCGGGGCTGGGTGGCGCGTACTGGCGATGGCAGGATCAGTGCTTGCCGCCACACTTGCCCTCGCCGCACTTGCCTTCGGCGTGGGCCTTGTCGGCCGCTGCGGCGTTGTCGGTGCTGGCGTTGTCCGTTGCCGCCTTGTTGGCATCGGTGTTGGCGGTGTCGGTCTTGGCCGCGCCGCACTTGCCCTCGCCACATTTGCCTTCGGCGTGATGCTTGGCGGCGGTGTCGTCGGCCTGGGTGGTGTTGGCCTGCTTTTCAGCGGTGGGCGGGGTCTGTGCACTGGCACCGAGCGCATAGCCCTGGGCCAGGTCGGTGATGGCAAAGGCGGGGGAGGCAATGCCGCCGAGCAGGGCGGCGCCCAGTACCAGGGTGACGGGTTTGCGGATGTCGTTTGCCAAGGGATAGCTCCGGTAGCGAAAGGCCTGGGGGAGGCTGGAGCTTAACAAGACCACTGCCGCCATGGCGCCACCTTGCCATCGTTGGAACGACAACGGGCCCCTCAGGGGCCCGTTGCGGTGCTATCGGCGCTGTAGCTCAGCGCTGCGCGTTGAGGATGTCGATGATCAGGCCGGTGGCCACGGCCATCAGCACATAGCGATCATCAACCTTGCGCCACTCATTGCCACGGCCGGGCTTGCGCAGGCCATGCCGGCTGTAGTCGGCGACGCGGTTGCCACGCTGGTGCTGCGGCAGCCGTTCGCCCTTGCGCGGGGAGTGGTGGGCGCTGTTGTTGGAGGCGTGGCGGCTGCCGTTCTGTGCGGCGGCTGCCGGGCCGTTGTTGGCATGGCCCTGGTTGTGCTGGGCGCTGCTGCGCTGCGGTTCATCGCGACGCGTGTCGTCGCGATCGCGGTCCTGCGCAGGGGCGGCAAAGGCACTGGCAGAGGCCAGCAGGGACAGGCTCAGGACGGTGGCGGCGATACGCTTCATGGGGGTTCCTCGGTGCGCGGCGGGAGTGCTGCGGACGGGTTCCATGCTCGGAAAAATTCCGTGAATGCGGAATTAAAAATGTGGCCTGGCGCGTATCGCTTTGTACCGGTCTGTATCGACCCGCCACGACGAGGTGTGGCGGGCCGATGCGAACCGGTTGGGGGTGGCTCAGGCGTGATCGACGGTGCTGGTTTCGTCGCGCTTCTCACGCGGCGGCAGCGGCGCATCACCGTGCACCAGGAACCAGACGTTCTCGGCGATGTTGGTGGCGTGGTCGCCGATGCGCTCCAGGTTCTTGGCCATGAACAGCAGGTGCGTGCACGGGGTGATGTTGCGCGGGTCTTCCATCATGTAGGTCAGCAGTTCGCGGAACAGCGCGGTGTACTGGGCGTCCAAGCGTGCGTCGTCGGCGCGCAGGCTCAGTGCGGCTTCGGCGTCGTTGTCGCGGTAGGCCTCCAGCGCACGCCGTACCTGCTGCGCGGCCAGCCGGCCGAGGGCGCGCAGGCCCTGGATCTGCGGCAGCGGCGGCACGCCGGCCAGGGCGATGGAGCGCTTGGCGACGTTGGCGGCGTAGTCGCCGATGCGTTCAATGTCGGCCGGGATGCGCAGGCCGGCGAGGATCTCGCGCAGGTCGCGGGCCATCGGCCCGCGCAGGGCCAGGCGCATCACGTCATGGCTGATCTGCTGCTCAAGCTGGTCGATGGCTTCGTCGTTGGCGACGATGCGCTGGGCGGCCTTTTCGTCGCGGCGCTCGATCACGTCCAGCGCGGCCTCGAGCTGCGCGACGGACATTTCGCCCATGCGCACGATCTCGGCTATCAGCCGCTGCTGCTCTTCGTCATAGCTCTTGACGATGTGGTCGTTGGGAAGATTCATGGAATGCTCGCTGGAGACTGTTCGGGTGGGACTGCATTCGTTCGGAGCTGCGTTGCCGTCCATGGCGTACATCTGGCTTCGGAGTGCGGCCAGGCCATCCATGGCCAGGCGTCCAGCGGGCAGCGGGGCGGTTCACGCGCCGCGCACGCCAGCCTCAGCCAAAGCGACCGGTGATGTAATCCTCGGTCTGCTGCTTGGAGGGGTTGGAGAAAATGGTCTCGGTGCGGTCGTGTTCGATCAGGTCGCCCAGGTACATGAAGGCGGTGTAGTCGGACACGCGCGCGGCCTGCTGCATGTTGTGGGTGACGATGGCGATGGTGTAGTCGTTCTTGAGCTCTTCCACCAGCTGCTCGATGCGGCTGGTCGAGATCGGGTCCAGCGCCGAGGTCGGCTCGTCCAGCAACAGCACGTCCGGGCGCAGGGCCACGGCGCGGGCGATGCACAGACGCTGCTGCTGGCCACCGGAAAGGCCCAGCGCGCTCTGGTTGAGCTTGTCCTTCACTTCGTCCCACAGCGCGCCCTGGCGCAGGGCCTGCTCGACGCGCACGGTCATGTCGGCCTTGGACAGCTTCTCGTGGTGGCGGATGCCGTAGGCCACGTTCTCGAAGATGGTCATCGGGAACGGCACCGGCTTCTGGAACACCATGCCCACCTTGGAGCGCAGGCGGTTCATCGGGTACTTGGGCGCGAGGATGTTCTCGCCGTCCAGCAGCACCTCACCGCGCGCTTCCAGCTTGGGGTAGAGCGCGTAGATGCGGTTGAAGATGCGCAGCAGGGTGGACTTGCCACAGCCGGAGGGGCCGATCAGCGCGGTGACGCGCTTTTCCGGAATCTCCAGGTTGATGTTCTTCAACGCATGGAACTTGTCGTAGTAGAAGTCCAGGCCGCGCGCCGCCAGCTTGACCGGCGCAGGCGTGTGCAGCGACTGGTTGGCGGCGGGCACGTTGATGCGCTGCATCGGGACGGCGTTGCTGAGGTCGTTCATGGGGAGGTCCATGGGATCAATCGTTTGAGATGCGGTTGCGCAGCAGCAGGCCGCGCGCGGAGAGGCTGACCAGCAGGACGAACACGGTCAGGACCAGTGCGCCGGCCCAGGCCAGGACCTGCCAGGATTCGTAGGGGCTGCCGGCAAACTGGTTCATCACCACCGGCACCGAGGCCATCGGCTGGAACACATTGCTGTTCCAGTACTGGTTGCCGAAGGCGGTGAACAGCAGCGGTGCGGTTTCGCCGGAGATGCGGGCCAGGGCCAGCAGGATGCCGGTGACGATGCCGGCCATGGCACTGCGGTACAGCACCTGCATGATCACCTTCCACTGCGGTACGCCCAGTGCCAGTGCGGCTTCGCGCATCTGCACCGGCACCAGCCGCAGCATTTCGTCGGTGGTGCGGATCACCACCGGCAGCACGATGAAGGCCAGCGACAGCGCGCCTGCAAAGGCCGAGAACTGGCCGCCGGTCTGCATTACGTACAGGGTGTAGACGAACAGGCCGAGCACGATGGACGGTGCCGACAGCAGGATGTCATTGACGAAGCGCACCACGGTGCCGGCCTTGCGGGCATTGCCGTACTCGGCCAGCCAGGTGCCGGCGGCCACGCCCAGCGGCGTGCCGATGCCGATCGCCAGCGCACACATCACCGCGCTGCCGAAGAAGGCGTTGAGCAGGCCGCCTTCCTGCATCGGCGGCGGCGTCATCTTGGTGAAGAGGTTCAAGTTGATGCCGGGCAGGCCCTTGGACAGCAGCGTCCACAGGATCCAGCCGAGGAAGAACAGGCCGAACAGCGCAGTCGCACAGCCCAGGAACAGGGCCACGCCATTGGTGATGCGGCGGCGCAGGTACAGGGAGTCAGCGGAAGCGGACATCAGTTGCCCTCCTTGCGGGACAGGCGCATCAGCATCAGGCGGGCCAGTGCCAGCACCACGAAGGTGACGATGAACAGCACGAAGCCGAGCAGCAGCAGGGCCGAACGGTAGGTTTCGGTGGCCTCGCCGAAGTCATTGGCGATCAGCGCGGCGATGGTGGTGCCCGGTTCCAGCAGCGAAGGCGTCAGGCGCACGCTGTTGCCGATCACGAAGGCCACCGCCATGGTTTCGCCCAGCGCACGGCCCAGGCCCAGGAACACACCGCCAATCACTGCCGAGCGGGTATAGGGCAGGACGATGTCCCAGCTCACTTCCCACTTGGTCGAACCCAGCGCATAGGCCGATTCCTTCAGGCGGGTGGGGACGGTGAGGAAGACCTCGCGCATCACCGAGGAGATGAAGGGAATGACCATGATCGCCAGCACGAAGCCGGCGGTGAGCATGCCGATGCCCAGCGGCGGCCCCTGGAACAGCGGGCCGATGATCGGCCATTCGCCCAGGGTTTCGTTGAGGAACGGGGTGACGTATTCGGTCATCACCGGCACCAGCACGAACAGGCCCCACATGCCGTAGATGATGGAGGGGATGCCGGCCAGCAGTTCGATGGCGGTGCCGACCGGGCCGCGCAACCAGCGCGGCGCCACCTCGGTGAGGAAGAAGGCGATGCCAAAGCTCACCGGCACCGCGATCAGCATGGCGATCAGGGCGGTGACGATGGTGCCGTAGATCGGCGCCAATGCGCCGAACTTGTTCTCCACCGGATTCCAGTCGGAGGAGTAGAAGAAGCTCAGGCCCTGCTCCTGCAGCGCATGGCGGCCACCCCAGAGCATGGACAGGGCGGCACTGGCCAGGGCGACCAGGACGAAGATCACGGTGGCGATCAGGAACCAGCGGAACAGCCGGTCGTTTCGTGCATCGCGCAGATCGCGAGAGGTGGGCGCGGATGCTAGGGACGGTGCAATGGCATTCATGGCAGCGGCAGGGGCCCAGGTGGATGCGGTGGTGTTTCTGTCCCCGAAGTCGGGGGAGTACAAATCTTTGAGCTTGTCATTCCCGCGTAGGCGGAGATCGCCTTCAAGCCGTCATTCCCGCGTAGGCGGGAATCGCTTTTAAGCTGTCATTCCCGCGAAGGCGGGGTTTTCAACCGACGAATGTCGGGTCATCGCTCTTGCCTTTGATGTTGCGTGTGACTTCAACGGCAAAGGCAGGAACAAAAGCAAAAGCAACAGCAACAGCAGAATCAACAGCAGAATCACGAGCGATCCCCGCCTGCGCGGGGATGACGCACTGGCAAAGGCGGGGCCGCCGGGCGGCCCCGCGCCAGTGCGTCACTTGAACTCAGCAGCCCAGTACGACTCGATCTGGGTGACCAGCTCGGCCGGCAGCGGCACGTAGTGCAGCTCGTTGGCCTGTGTCTGGCCGTTCTCGAAGGCCCACTTGAAGAAGGCGCGGGTGTCGGCGCTGCGCTTGGCGTCCTTCGGCTGCTTGTGCATCAGCATGAAGTTGGTGGCGGTGATCGGCCAGGCATTGGCGCCCGGGGCGTTGGTGATCACCAGGTTGAAGTCCTTGGCATTGGCCCAGTCCGCGCTGGCAGCGGCCGCCGCAAAGGTTTCAGCGGTCGGCTGCACCCAGCTGCCGGCAGCATTCTGCATGGAGGCATACGGCATGTTGTTCTGCAGGGCATAGGCCAGCTCGACATAACCGACCGAGCCCTTGATCTGCTGCACGTAGGAGGCAACACCTTCGTTGCCCTTGCCGCCGACGCCGTCCGGCCACTGCACCGAGGTGCCTTCGCCGACCTTGTCCTTCCACTCGCCGCTGACCTTGGACAGGTAGTTGGAGAAGTTGAAGGTGGTGCCCGAACCGTCGGAGCGGTGCACCAGGGTGATCTTGGTGTCGGGCAGGGTCACGCCCGGGTTGGCATCGGCAATGGCCTTGTCGTTCCAGGTCTTGATCTTGCCCAGGAAGATGTCAGCCAGCAGCGGGCCGGTCAGGCGCAGCTGGCCCGGCTGCAGGCCTTCCAGGTTGACCACCGGCACTACGCCGCCGATCGCCGACGGGAACTGGCCCAGGCCAGCCTGTGCCAGCTCTTCGCTGGACAGCGGCTTGTCGGAGGAACCGAAGTCGACGGTGCCGGCCTTGATCTGGGCGATACCGCCGCCCGAGCCGATCGACTGGTAATTGATCTTGGCACCGGTGGCGGCGTTGTAGTCGGCCGACCACTTGGACACCAGCGGGAAGATGAACGATGCGCCGGCGCCGGAAATCTCGGCGGCAACCTTGTCACCGGTGGCCGGTGCAGCGGCACCTGCGGCGTCCGGGTTGGCAGCGGCCTGGTTGCCCTTGTCACCACAGGCCGACAGGCCCAGGGCGATGGCCAGCGAAAGGGCGGCAAGACCGGTCGTGTGCAGCTTCATGCGTCACTCCATAGCGGGAGAAATGCCGGCAGCGCCGGCGGATGCGGCTATGAAATGATGTTTTTGTTACAGCCTGATTACATCGTGAAAAAAATCTAAAAAAGACAACAGAATCAATGGCTATCGTCGCGACGCAAGCGGCAGGGAATCGCGGTGGCCAAAGGGTTGATGACACAGTTGGGAATCCCCGAAGGGTAGTGCCGAGCCATGCTCGGCAGGGGGCTTGCCCGGTAGCGCCCCAGCGGAGCATGGCTCCGCGCTACAGGCAAAGCGGGGTAGTGCCGAGCCATGCTCGGCAAGCGGCTTGCCCGGTAAAGCCCAGCGGAGCATGGCTCCGCTCTACAGGTGAAGCGGGTAGTGCCGAGCCATGCTCGGCAAGCGGCTTGCCAGGTACAGCCCCAGCGGAGCATGGCTCCGCTCTACAGGTGAAGCAGGGTAGTGCCGAGCCCTGCTCGGCAGGGGCTTGCCCGGTAATGCCCCAGCGGAGCATGGCTCCGCTCTACAGGTGAAGCAGGGTAGTGCCGAGCCATGCTCGGCAAGCGGCTTGCGCGGTAAAGCCCAGCGGAGCATGGCTCCGCTCTACAGGTGAAGCGGGGTAGTGCCGAGCCATGCTCGGCAGGGGGCTTGCCCGGTAGAGCCCCAGCGGAGCATGGCTCCGCGCTACAGGTGAAGCGGGGTAGTGCCGAGCCATGCTCGGCAAGCGGCTTGCCCGGT
>DAMCTY010000062.1:0-22201 GCA_032112995.1 Stenotrophomonas sp.
CGGCCCCCGGGTGCGCTGCGCTTACCCGGGCTACAGGGTCTGTGACGGTTGCAGGAGCGGCGTATGCCGGCATTCAAAAGAAAAGGCCGGCATTCGCCGGCCTTTTCTTTGCGTGATCACAACCAGGGCAATAGCCAGTGGTCAACCAGCAGGAAGGCGAACAGCGCCATCAGGTAGACGATGGAATAGCCGAACATCTTCATGTTGAACATCTCGTCCGGCGGGTTCTGCATCTTCAAGGCGTACCAGAGGAAGACGATGTTCAACACCGTCGCCCCGCCCAGGTAGAACATGCCGCTCATGCCAATGGCCGCCGGCAACAGCGTCACCACGGCCAGCACCACCGAGTACGCCAGGATCTGCTTGCGGGTATGCGGCACGCCGTGGGTGACCGGCAGCATCGGGATCTCGGCCTTGGCGTAATCCACGCGACGGAAGATCGCCAATGCCCAGAAATGCGGCGGGGTCCAGATGAAGATGATCAGCACCAGCAGCGAGGCATAGGCCCAATCGGAACTGCCCTGCATGCCGGTGATCGCCGCCCAGCCCAGCAAGGGCGGGGTGGCACCGGCCAACCCGCCGATGACGATGTTCTGCGAGGTCGCTCGCTTCAGGTAGACGGTGTAGATCACCGCATAACCAATCAACGAGGCGAAGGTCAGCACCGCGGTGATCACGTTCACCCACAGCACCAGGATGGTCATCGACAACGCGGTCAGCGCGGCAGCAAACACCAGCACCTGCCGCGGCGATACCTTGCCGACCACCAGCGGGCGCCAGGAGGTGCGCGCCATCTGCGCGTCGATGCGCGCATCCAGCAACTGGTTGATCGCAGCAGCGGCCGCCGCCGACAGCCAGATGCCGATGAAGCCCAGCAGCCCGGTCACCACCTGGGCGGTGCTGGGCAGGCCGGGAATGGCCAGGCACATGCCGACCAGGGCGGTGAACACGATAAGTGCCACCACCTTCGGCTTGGTCAGGTCCCAATAGTCACGCCATGTTGTCTGCATCATTCACTCCGGGGCGCGCAGGCGCGCCAGCAAAGTGATCAGCACGAACAACAGCGCAACCGCGCCACCGCTGTGCATGACCGCCACCGCCAGCGGCAGCGCCAGCTTGACGTTGAGCACGCCCAGGGTGACCTGCAGCAGCAACAGCACGATCACCGCGCTGGCCCAGCCACGCATGCCCGGCAGGCGGAACATCCGCACCGACAACACCAGCAGGTACAACGCCACCACCATGGCAAACATGCGGTGGGCCATCTGGATGGCGATACGCGAAGCACCGTCCAGCACGCCACCTTCGTAATCCACACCGATGCCGCGCCACAGGGTGAAGCCTTCGCTGTAATTCTGCTGCGGCCACCACTGGCTGACGCAGCGCGGGAAGTTGTCCAGCGAGACGCTGCCGCCACCACAGGCCAGGGCGGCATAGTTGGCGCTGACCCAGCCGCCGAGTGCGATCTGCAGCACCACCAGGGCCACCGCCGCGCGCAGCCACCAGCGCAGGCGCGGTGCCTCGGCCAGGGTGATCGGCAGGTGCGTGGCCTTCCAGGCCATCCACACCAGCAGGGAGAACATCGCCATGCCGCCCAGCAGATGCCCCATCACCACGATGGGCTTGAGCAGCCAGGTCACCGTCCACATGCCCAGCAGGGCCTGGAAGATCACAACCGCCAGGGTCAGCACTGCCGCCCTTGCCAGATCGATGTTGGACCAGCGCAGCGCCGCCAGCAGCAGGATGGCTTCACCGCCAATGGCCAACACGCTGGAGGCCACATGCTCGCCGCGCATATACAAGGGGATCGCCAGCGCCACCAGCACCGAGGCGGTGACGATCTGGGCGACGCCATGCTTGCGCCGACGCGCCGCCAGCAAGGCCAGGGTCAGCACCTCCACGCCCAGCAGGCCGGCCAGGAAACGGTGCACCTGCTCGCGCCAGGCCTTGTGGGTTTCCAGCGGACGGATCTCGCTGGCCACGTGCTGGGCCGCCTCCATCTGTGTCTGCGGCCAGGTCACGCGGCCATAGCAGGTGGGCCAATCCGGGCAGCTCAGGCCGGCATCGGACAGGCGCACGAACGAGCCGAACATGATGGTGCTCGCCGTCATGATCAGTGCGAACCACGCCAGTCGGTGGAAATTGCGGTACAGCGCCGGACGCGCGGAGGCATTCATCGAACGGAACTCACATCAGTTTCAACAGCTTGGATAGATCAGCACGCAGTCCACCCGGTTCAAAACCCGGCGCATAGCGAAGTACCACAAAGCCATTGGGATCAATCACATACACCGGGATGCCGGCCGGGTCATCCACCCCCGGCAGCCTGCCCCGGAACGCGGGCTGGGGCTGCAGCACCTTCAGTGCCGGCATGGCGGCCACCTGTTCAGGCGGCGTGCCCAGCCACAATATCTCGACATTATCCGCGTTATGCCCGAACAACTGCCACACCTTGTCCAATTGCTGCGACAAAGTGACGCAGGCCGGGGCGCAATTGGCCTGCGGTGCCAGCAGGATGCGCCAATGGCGCTCGCCCGGATTCCAGTCGTAGGCCTGGCCGTTGGCCAGGTGCAGCGGCTCGCTGCGCAGATCGACCGGCGGCTGCAGCAACTCGCCGTGGTGGCGGTTGATCTGCGGCGTCCACCCGGAGAAGCGCAGGATCCCGGCCAGCGCCATCGAGCCGAAGAACATCGCGAAGATCAGCAGCAACACCCGGCGGCCGCGGTTGCGGGTGGCGAGCTGGTCAGGGGTGAGTGCGTTCATGATCAAGGCCGGGAATGGGGAATGGGGAATGGGGAATGGGGAATGGGGAATGGGGAATGGGGATTCGGGATTCGGGATTCGGGATTCGGGATTCGCAGAAGCAGAAACGAAGGCAAAGGCAAGAGCAAAGGCTTGAAGCCCCCCTCCCCGGCCCTCCCCTTCACCTTCGGTGAAGGGGAGGGGGAAATTCAACGGCGAAAGCAGGAGCAAGGATTCAAGCGACGCCGCAGCGCTCTGCCCCCTCCCTTTGGCGCAGCCAAGGGGAGGGTTGGGGAGGGGTGCTCTGGCTCTGGCTCTGGCTTCGCTCCTGCCCCAAACCATTCCCCAATCCCGACTTCCCATTCACGGCTCCTCCTCCACCTTCCGCCGCTTCTTGAACTGCAATACCAGCGCAATCACCAACACCGCCAAGGCCATCGCGAACCACTGCACCGCATAACCAAGATGCCGCGAAGGCGGCAAGGTATTGGGAAGCAGGTCCAGATCGCGCGCATAGCCCAACGGTAAAGTCGGATCCAATCGCAGCACCCTGGGCGCCAGCGCACCAGCACCCAGGCCCAGCTGCGTGGCAATAGCGGGCAGATCCATCCGCGTAGCCAACCAGGTCTGCGGTTGCTTGGCGGCGGTCAATGCAGGCCCCAGCGCGATGCCACTGGCCGGCGGCGGTGCCCACAGGCCCTGCAAGGCCTGGCTGCCCTGCTCTGACTTGATTACCGGCAGCTGGCGGTCCGCCGGCAAGGGCAGCCAGCCCAGGTCCACCAGCACCACCGCGCCACTGGCAGCGCGCGCAGGCTGGTAGACCTTGATGCCCGCCCTGCCCTCACGCAACTGGTTATCCAGCAGCACCGTGCCGGGCAGGAACTGCAGTTGATCGCGTACCCAGTGCAATGCATCCGGTGTGGCTGCGGCCTGGTCCAGGCGGACGGCGTTGTCGCGGCCCGGTGGCAGCTGCGCCAACAAGGCCTCCTTCTGATGCATGCGCTGCAGTTGCCATACCCCCAGGCCACAGAACACCGCGGCCACCAGCACCGCCAGCACCCAGCCGAACACCGCCGTGTGCTGTCGCGTCATGACAAGCTGCCGCCAAGCAGGTGATATAGCACTGCCTTTCCACTCACCGAGCCACGCATGAACGATTCGTTGAAGACCCTGCTGGTAATCGCGTTCTTGATCGTCATCGTCTGGAATCTTGGAGCCGGCCTCTATTACCTGATGATCGATCGCGGCCAGACCAAGCGGACGGTCAATGCGTTGACGCGGCGTATCGCGCTGTCAGTGGTGTTGATCCTGCTGGTCGCCGTGGGCATCTATACGGGATGGATCAAGCCGCACGGTGTTGGCGGCTGATGAAGCAGGGATTAGGAATGTGGGGATTGGGGATTGGGGATTGGGGATTGGCAAAGCAGCTTCTCGCGATCCTCCAGATCGCAGTGCGCCACCAATCCCGAATCACCAATCCCCGCCTTCAAAGCACATACACGAACAGGAACAGCATCAGCCACACCACGTCGACGAAGTGCCAGTACCACGCGGCGGCCTCGAAGCCGAAATGGTTGTCGCGGGTGAAGTGCCCCTTGGCGGCGCGGAACCACATCACCGTCAGCATGATCGTGCCCAGCAGCACGTGCGCGCCGTGGAAGCCGGTCAGCATGAAGAAGGTGGAGCCGTAGATGCCCGAGCCCAGGGTCAGGTTCAATTCCTTGTAGGCGTGGATGTACTCCTCGGCCTGGAAGAACAGGAACACGCAGCCCAGCACCACCGTGCCGCCCAACCAGATCAGCAGCTGCTTGCGGTTGCCGGCCTTCAGGGCGTGATGGGCGATGGTCAGGGTGACGCCGGAGGTCAGCAGGATCAGGGTATTGATCAGCGGCAGGCCCCAGGCCGGGATGGTCTGGAAGGCGCCACCGATATCGGCCGGGCCATTGGTCGGCCATGCGGCGGAATAGCCATCCCACAGGTACTCGTTGGTCAGCACGCCATGGCCTTCACCGCCCAGCCAGGGCAGGCCCATGTTGCGGGTGTAGAACAGCGCGCCGAAGAAGGCAGCGAAGAACATCACCTCGGAGAAAATGAACCAGATCATCCCCATCCGGAACGAGCCGTCCACCTGGCGGTTGTAGTTGCCGCCGACCGATTCGCGGATGACATCGCCGAACCACAGGAACAGGGTGAACACCAGCATCGCCACGCCGGCAAAGAAGGTCCAGCGGCCCCAGCTGGCGTCGTTGAGCCAGCTGGCCACCCCCACCATCATCACCAGCATCGCGATCGATCCCACAAACGGCCATTTGCTGCTGCTTGGCACGAAGTAGACGTTGGCATCAGGGGTGTTATGGGCCATGGCGTTGCTTCCGGGTCCGTGATCAGGGGGCTGCGTGCGCAGCGGCCGCGGCGGTTGCCGGGGCCAGCTGCTCGGTCAGCGCATCATTCTTGTAGAAGGTATAGGACAAGGTGATCGTGTTGACGTCGGCCGGCAGGTCCGGGTCGACGATGAAACGCACCGGCATGTCACGCTTCTCGCCGGCCTGCAGGGTCTGCGCGGTGAAGCAGAAACATTCGGTTTTGTTGAAATAGCCCGAGGCACGTGCTGGCGCCACCGACGGCACCGCACTGCCCACCAGCGCGCGGTCGCTGTCGTTGCGGGCGTAGTACAGGGTTTCGTTCAACTCGCCCGGCACCACGTCCATCGTCAGCTTTTCCGGATGGAAGGCCCAGGGCAGCTTGGAATTGACGCCGCCATCGAACTCCACCCGCACCGTGCGCTTGCTGTTGCCAGCCGGCGCATGCGCCTGCTGGGTGGTGGCACCGCGCTCCAGCCGCACGCCGAACACCTTTTCGCAGGCGATGCGGTACAGCGGCACCAGCGAGAACGTCAGCACGAACACCGCCAGGGCAACGCCAATCAAGCGGCCAAGGCCGGCATTGCGTTTGGGGGTGGGCGCCGGCGTGGTCAACTTGCCAATACCCCGGACAGGATGAAGCCGACATACACCGCCAACGCGATCAGCCCCACCACCAGTGCGGTGCGCCGCGAGCGGCGCTTGCGCAGTTCCAGTTCCTCAGCCTGCCATTGCTTGTTGCTGCTCATCGCCGGCCTCCTCAATGGCTCACATCGTCATGCGCCAGATCACCCGGCTTGATCACCGGCGGCACGGTGAAGGTATGTGCCGGTGCCGGTGAAGGCACGGTCCATTCCAGGCCCTTGGCACTTTCCCAGGCGCGCGCTTCGGCACGCTTGCCGTTGCGCAGCGAGGACAACAGGATGGCGGCCATCAGGAACGGGGTGACGAACATGCCAAACGCGCCGATCGAGCTGACCAGGTTCCAGTCGGCGAATACCGGGTTGTAGTCCGGAATACGCCGCGGCATGCCGGCCAGGCCAAGGAAGTGCTGCGGGAAGAACAGCAGGTTGACGAACACCATCGTCCACCAGAAATGAAACTTGCCCCAGAACTCGTTGTACATGCGGCCGGTCCACTTCGGCCACCAGTAATACACCGCGGCAATCAGCGCCAATACCGCGCCGGTCACCAGCACGTAGTGGAAGTGCGCCACCACGAAGTAGGTGTCGTGGTACTGGTAGTCGGCCGGCACGATGGCCAGCATCAGGCCGGAGAAGCCGCCGATGGTGAACAGGATGACGAAGGCGATGGAGAACAGCATCGGCGTTTCAAACGTCAACGAGCCCTCCCACATGGTGCTGACCCAGTTGAACACCTTCACCCCGGTGGGGATGGAGATCAGCATGGTGGCGAACATGAAGTAGATCTCGCCGCCCAGCGGCATGCCCACCGTGAACATGTGGTGGGCCCACACGATGAACGACAGGAACGCGATGGCCGCGGTGGCGTACACCATCGCCTGGTAGCCGAACAGCGGCTTGCGGCTGAAGGTGGGGATGATCTCGCTGATCACGCCGAACGCCGGCAGGATCATGATGTAGACCTCGGGATGCCCGAAGAACCAGAAGATGTGCTGGTACATCACCGGGTCGCCGCCGCCGGCGGCGTTGAAGAAGCTGGTGCCGAAGAACTTGTCGGTCAGCAGCATGGTCACCGCACCGGCCAGCACCGGCATCACCGCGATCAGCAGGAAGGCGGTGATCAGCCAGGTCCAGCAGAAGATCGGCATTTTCAGCAGGTCGATGCCCGGCGCACGCATGTTGAGCACGGTGGCGATGATGTTGATCGCGCCCATGATCGAGCTGACGCCGGCCACGTGGATGGCGAACACGCTGAAAGCAACGTTGTAGCCGCCCTGCAGCGACAGCGGCGGGTACATGGTCCAACCACCGGCCGGTGCACCACCGGGCAGGAACAGGGTCAGCAGCAACATGCTGAAGGCCACCGGCAGCAGCCAGAACGACCAGTTGTTCATGCGCGGCAAGGCCATGTCCGGCGCGCCGATCTGCAGCGGGATCATCCAGTTGGCCAGGCCGACGAAGGCCGGCATCACCCCACCGAAGATCATCACCAGTGCATGCACGGTGGTCATCTGGTTGAAGAACTCCGGCTTGACGTATTGCAGGCCGGGTTGCGCCAGCTCCAGCCGGATCACCACGCTCATCGCCGCACCGATGATGAACATGGTGAAGCTGAAGAGCAGGTACAGCGTGCCGATGTCCTTGTGGTTGGTGGAGAAGAACCAACGCTCGAAGAAGCCCTGCTGATGGCCGTGGTGATCGGAGTGGTCCACTGCGGTATTCGCCATTGCAACTACACCTCTTTATCCGTTTTCAGGCATCGCGCCGGCAGCACCGGCACGCAGTGGTATCAGGCGCCAGCCGCTGCAGGTGCGGCGGGCGTGGCTTCCGGTTGCGGTGTTTCAGGGCTTTCGGCGGGTGCACTTTCAGCGGCCGGTGCCGGCGCCGGCTCGGCGGCGGCCGGCTTGCGCGAGGCCAGCCAGGACTTGAACTCGTCCTTGGACACAGCCTTGACCACGATCGGCATGAAGCCATGGTCCTTGCCGCACAGCTCGGCGCATTGGCCGCGGTACACGCCTGCGGTCTCGATATTGGTCCAGCGCTCGTTGATGAATCCCGGCACGGCGTCCTGCTTCCACCCCAGCGCCGGCACCCACCAGGCGTGGATCACGTCATCGGAGGTGATCACGAAGCGGACCTTGGTATCCACCGGCAACACCAGCGGATTGTCCACGTCCAGCAGGTAGTGCGGATCGGTGGCCATGGTCGGCACGCTGCCGTCCTGGCGGATCTGGTCGGACTTGCGGTCAAGACGGCTGGTGAAGGCCACATCCTCGCCGACGTACTCGTACTTCCACATCCACTGATAGCCGGTGATCTTCACCGTCATCTCGGAGTCGCGGGTGTCGTACATGGCGATCAGCTTGGCCGTGGCCGGCCAGGCCATCACCACCAGGATGATGATCGGGATGACGGTCCAGATCACTTCGGCCTTGGTGTTATGGGCGAACTGCGCCGCCACCGCACCCTTGGATTTGCGGAACTTGAAGATGGCGTAGGCCATGGCGCCGAACACCAGCACGCCGATCACCGTACACACCCACAAGGCCACCATGTGCGCGTCCCACGCCATACGCGAGGTATGGGTGACACCCTTGCCCATGTTGAGCTGCCATTCCTTTGGATCGGCCGACTGCGCCCATGCTGCCTGCGCCGACAGCATCATCGCTGCCGCTGCCAAACCGTGTTTCAACTTCGCGCCCCACCCGCTGCATTGCTTCATTGCCTAGACCCTTGACGTCATCGGTTGCAGCCATTGCTGGCTGCGAGCAAGCCTTCAAGTGTCACCGCAAGTTCCCGACGTTCGGCGGGCGCGAGGAAACTCCCCACTTCGACCCGCTTGCCGCTGGAAACCAGCAGGACCCGTTCCTTCCCGGTGACCACCCGCACCCAATAAGGGTGTGCGCGGAACACCGGCGAAACTCCGGCTGCGGGAATCACTTCCACGCAGTCCGGTCCTACCCGGATCTCTTCCCGGCGATTGCTGCTGCGCCAACACGCACGCAGGGCAATGGCTACCAGGAAGCCATGCAACAACGCGAAGACAGGTGCCAATACGTTTCCGGACAACCAACCCAAGCCTGCCGAGAACGCCATCAACCCTGCCAACGCCGCAAACAACTGGACGAACTGCCGAGCACTCAGTGCCCGTGGGGGGTGCAGTAACAACTGCGTCCCTGAGCCATCGGAATCTTGCCGAAGCACCTGGATCATCGCAGCCGCGTCCATACCGCGGAAATCGAGTTCGATGGTAGCCCTGCCTGATGGCGGCCGGCAAGCTTCCATTCATCATCGTCATCGATGCTGCGGTGCACACCAGAATTGCCCGGATATCGCCCAACCTCGGCACATTAGATGACGGAATCGGCACAATAAATCTATCCGTCGTAAGAATTGCGGAAGCGCCCGCCCTGCAAGGCTTTCGCCGCTTCAAATGATGACGAAAGGGACTAGGAAAACTCCTGCCGCGGATTAAAATGGCCGAATCCAACTGTGGCCGAGCGCATGAACGCAACACCTTCTCCTGATGTCGCCTCACATCCCCCAGCGGGCCTGCCGCTGCTGAGCCCTGAGCTGCCGCCGGCACCGCCCGCGCTGCGCCAGGCCATCACCGATGCCTGGCTGAAGGACGAAGCCAGCCATGTGCGCGAGCTGCTGGAGCAGGCCCGCCTGCCGGCTGCCGAACAGGCACAGGTACAGGCTACCGCCGCCGACCTGGTGCGCCGCGTGCGTGCGCGCGCCAAGAACCAGGGCGCGATCGAAGCCTTCATGCGCCAGTACGACCTGGGCAGCGAGGAAGGCGTGCTGCTGATGTGCGTGGCCGAAGCCCTGCTGCGCATTCCGGACCAGGAAACCGCTGACAAGCTGATCCGCGACAAGCTGGGCGAAGCCGACTGGAAGCGCCACATGGGCCAGTCCGACTCGGTGCTGGTCAATGCCTCCACCTGGGGCCTGATGCTGACCGGCCACCTGGTTGACCTGGCCGACGCCACCAAGCGCGACGTGCACGGCGCCTTCAAGCGCCTGATCGGCCGCGTCGGTGAACCGGTGATCCGCCTGGCCGTGCGCCAGGCAATGAAGATCATGGGCCACCAGTTCGTCATGGGCCGCACCATCGACGAGGCCCTGGCGCGCTCGCACAAGGGTGACAACGGCAACTACCGCTACTCCTTCGACATGCTCGGCGAAGGCGCGCTGACCATGAAGGACGCGCTGCGCTACCTGGAAGACTATCGCCGCGCCATCCATGCCATCGGTGGCGACAACATCGCCCGTGGCGGCAAGGCCGACGGTGACGTCACCGCCTCGCACGGCATCTCGATCAAGCTGTCGGCGCTGTACCCGCGCTACGAACATGCCAAGCGCGAGCGCGTGCTCAAGGACCTGGTGCCGGGCGTGCTGGAACTGGCGCAGCTGGCCAAGTCCTACGGCATCGGCTGCACCGTCGACGCCGAGGAAACCGACCGCCTCGAATTGTCGTTGGACATCATCGAGCGCGTGGTCAGCGATCCTTCGCTGAAGGGCTGGGAAGGCTTCGGCATCGTGGTGCAGGCCTACCAGAAGCGCACCCCGTACACGATTGATTACCTCGCCGACCTGGCCCGCCGCATCGGCCACAAGTTGCAGGTGCGCCTGGTCAAGGGCGCGTACTGGGACGCGGAAATCAAGCGTGCGCAGATCGAAGGCCTGGCCGGCTACCCGGTGTTCACCCGCAAACAGAACACCGACGTGTCCTACATCGCCTGCGCCAAGCGCCTGTTCGGCCACAGCGACGCGATCTACCCGATGTTCGCCACCCACAACGCGGCCACCATCGCGGCGATCAAGCAGATCGCCAAGGGCGGCGTGTACGAGCACCAGAAGCTGCACGGCATGGGCGATGACCTGTATGCCGAGGTGATCCCGGCTGACCGCCTCAACGTGCCCTGCCGCGTATACGCACCGGTGGGCTCGCACGAAGACCTGCTGCCCTACCTGGTGCGTCGCCTGCTGGAAAACGGCGCCAACTCCAGCTTCGTCAACCGCATCACCGATGAAGACGTGTCCATCGACGACCTGATCCGCGATCCGGTCGAAGCCGTGTCTTCGTTCGCATCCATTCCGCACCCCAAGATCCCGCTGCCGGTTGACCTGCTGCGCAGCCAGAACCACGACAGGACCAACTCCATGGGCATCAACCTCGCCAACGACAACGACCTGCGCGCCCTGGCCGAGCAGCTCAACGCCGCCGTCAAGCCCTGGCAGGCCGCCCCGCTGGTGCCGGGCGCCAACAGCACCGGCGCCACCCAGCCGGTGACCAACCCGGCCGACACCCGCCAGGTCGTCGGTCACTGGCAGGCCGCCGATGCCGCCACCGTGCAGAAGGCGCTGGCCAATGCCGTCGCCGCCCAGCCGGCCTGGAACCGCACCCCGGCTGCCAGCCGCGCCGCCATCCTCGAGCACGCCGCTGACCAGCTGGAAGCCCGCATCGCCGAGTTCATGGCGCTGTGCGTGAAGGAAGCCGGCAAGAGCCTGCCCGACGGCGTCGCCGAAGTGCGCGAAGCCGTCGATTTCCTGCGCTATTACGCCAAGCAGGCGCGTGACCAGTTCGGCGCCGGCGAAAAGCTGCCCAGCCCCACCGGCGAAAGCAACGAGCTGCAGCTGCACGGCCGCGGCGTGTTCGTCTGCATCAGCCCGTGGAACTTCCCGCTGGCGATCTTCCTCGGCCAGGTGGCCGCTGCCCTGGCCGCTGGCAACAGCGTCATCGCCAAGCCGGCCGAGCAGACCAACCTGATCGGCTACTACGCCGTGAAGCTGCTGCTGGATGCCGGCGTGCCAGAAGGCGTCGTGCAGTTCGTACCGGGCTCCGGCTCGGTAGTAGGCGCGGCGCTGACCGCTGACCCGCGCGTGGCCGGCGTGGCCTTCACCGGCTCCACCGAAACCGCGCGCCTGATCAACCGCACCATGGCCGCGCGTGACGCCGCCATCGGCGTGCTGATCGCCGAGACCGGCGGCCAGAACGCCTTCATCGCCGACTCCTCAGCGCTGCCGGAACAGCTGGTCAAGGACGCCATCGGCTCGGCCTTCACCTCGGCCGGCCAGCGCTGCTCGGCCGCGCGCGTGCTGTTCGTGCAGGACGACATCGCCGACAAGGTGATGAGCATGCTGGCCGGTGCCATGGCCGAACTGAAGGTCGCCGACCCGGGCGAGTTGTCCACCGACGTCGGCCCGGTCATCGACGCCGATGCACTGCAGATCCTCAAGGATCACGCCGTGCGCATGGACGCCGAAGCGCGCCTGATCGCTGCCGCACCGCTGTCCGATGCCGCTGCACATGGCACCTTCTTTGCGCCGCGTGCCTACGAGCTGAAGGACCTGAACCAGCTGCACAAGGAAATCTTCGGGCCGGTGTTGCACGTGATCCGCTGGAAGGCCGATCAGCTGGATGCGGTGATCGACCAGATCAACGCCACCGGCTACGGCCTGACCCTGGGCGTGCATTCGCGCATCGACGAAACCGTTGATCGCATCAGCAACGGCGTCCACGTCGGCAACGTCTACGTCAACCGCAACCAGATCGGTGCGGTGGTCGGCGTGCAGCCGTTCGGCGGCCAGGGCCTGTCCGGTACCGGCCCGAAGGCCGGCGGCCCGCACTACCTGCTGCGTTTCGCCACCGAAAAGACGGTGACGGTGAACACCACCGCCGCCGGCGGCAACGCCTCGCTGCTGACCCTGGGCGATTGATTCCAGCAGTGCCTTGAGTGAGAAAAACCCCGCGCAAGCGGGGTTTTTCTTTGCCTGCAGGAAAAAGTCTTCAACGCCCAGCCCAAATGCCTTTGCCTTTGCCTTTGCCTTTGCCTTTGCCTTTGCCTTTGCCTTTGGCTTTGGCTTTGGCTTTGGCTTTGAGCTCTCATCCCCTCCCTTTCGCCGAAGGCGAAGGGGAGGGCCAGGGAGGGGTGCTTCTGCTTCTGCTTCTGCTTCTGCTTCTGCTCCGGCTCCGGCTTCTGCTCCTGCTCCACCTGTCAGCGCCCAGCACCACCCACTACACTGCCATCACCCACCCGCATCGGACGCCCCCATGCGCCACACCTTCGCCTGCGGCCTCACCTTGCTGTCCATGCTCTGCGCACCGTTTGCCAACGCCCAGGACGGCGGGCGCATCCTGATCTTCAGCAAGACCGCCAAGTTCCGCCACGACGCCATCCCCACAGCCGTGCAAACCCTGAAGGCGATGGCAGAAGAACAAGGCCTGCAGGCGGAGATGAGCGAAGACGCCACGCAGTTCAATGACGGCAACCTGGCCCGCTACCGCGCCGTGGTCTTCGCCAGTACCACCGGCGACGTGCTGGATGACAACGAACAGGCGGCTTTTGAACGCTATATCCGCAACGGCGGTGGCTACATGGGCGTGCATGCGGCCGCCGACACCGAGTACGACTGGGCCTGGTACGGCCGCCTGGTCGGCGCCTGGTTCCGCAATCATCCACCGGGCCTGCAGGCCACGCGTATCCAGCCCGAGCGCAACAACCTTGCAAGCGGTAACGCTTGGTCGGTACGCGATGAGCTGTACAACTACCGCGACAACCCTCGCCCACGGGTACAGGTACTGGCGACACTGGACGAAAGCCTCTATCAGGGCGGCACGATGGGCGGCGATCACCCGATCAGCTGGTGCCACGCGTTCGACGGCGGCCGCAGCTGGTACACCGGCCTGGGCCACGATGCGGCGCTCTACCGCACGCCGCAGTTCCTGGCGCAGCTGCGGCAAGGGCTGCGCTATGCCACCGGCCTGGATGCGGACTGCTAGCCATCCAGCCGGCGATGCACAGCAACGCAAAGCCGCGAAGCCCCCATCAAAGCACGCCCACCACATCATCCGACCCAAACGGTCGCCTGCTTGGCGGCTTGCGCCGTTGTTACCGCGGGCGCCCTGCACTCCCGCGCAGGCTTCAACATATCTCCACTGCCCTCCGCAAACAGAAAGCCCCGCTTGCGCGGGGCTTTCTGCATGCATCAGCTACGGGTTCGATCAGAACTTGTAGTTGATCGAAGCGGCCAGGATGTCGCCGCCCACATCGTACTTGCCCTGCAGCACGTTGCCGGTGGCCGAAGTCACGTTGATCGCCGGCTCGTTGGTGAACAGGTGGGTGTAGCCGAAGTTGAACTCGGTGTTCTCCGACGGGGTCCAGCCCAGGCCCAGCGAGAGCCACTTGCGGGTCACGTCCGGCACGCGCACGTCACGGTGCGCATAGGTGGTCGGGCTTTCGTCATAGGCCAGACCGCCACGCAGGGTGATGGTGTCGGACAGCTTGTACTCGGTACCGATCGAGCCGAAGGTGGTGTCCTTGTAGTGGAAGCCCAGCACGCTGTCAGGCTGGTTGGAAGCGAAGTCCACGGTCACCTGGTCAAAAGCCGTCTTCCATGCGGTGCGCGACACATCGCCCATCACCGCCCAACGGTCGTTGATGCGGTGGGTAACACTCATCGTCAGCGATGCCGGCAGGGTCACGGTGGCCTTGCCCGAGGTGTTGATGAACGTACCCGGAGCAGTCTGGGCCAGCAGCGCAGCCGTCGCCGGGGTCACATCGAACTTGGCCTTGCCACCGGTGATCTTGTGCTCAACCTTCGAGCGGTAGCTGAAGGCGATGTTGGTGTCTTCGCTCGGGCTCAGGGTGGTACCCAGCACGTAGCCGACGGCATTGTTGTCGCCTTCGATCTTGACGAAGCCGTCAGCGCTGCCCGGGTAGAAACCCAGCGCAGCCATCTGCTGTGCAGCGGCCTGCGCGGCGGCCTGCGCCTGCGCTGCACCACCACCGGCGGCCAGGGCTGCGGCAGCAGCCTTCTGCTGGGCGGTACCGTTGATCACCGAGCCCATGTCCAGTGCATTGGACAGCTCGATGGTCAGGTGCTCGACGAACACCGACGCACCAAAGGACACGTACGGGTTGACGTCATACGAGAACGCAGCCCCCAGGTCGATGGCCTTCAGGTCGGTCTTGACGCCGCTGTAGCGGCCAACCCAGTTCTTGTCGTACTCGGTGGTGAAGCCGAACGGTACGGTCAGCGACACACCAAAGTGCATGTTGTCGTTCTCACCGAACGGCACATGGAAGTAAGCAGCCGGCACGGCGGCGATCATGCCTGCGTCGCCACCGTTGCCACCGCTGACCGGGGTGCCGTTGGAGTTGTAGGCACCGAACTTCTCGAAATCCGCCGAGAAGCTGATGGCGCTGACGTCAGCCTGGAACTGGCGGCCGTCGAGCAGGCGCATCGAAGCAGGGTTGGTAGCGACGACCGAAGCGTCGTCCCATGCGCTGGTGGAACCAGCAAAAGCGCGGCCCAGGCCCTTGGCGCTGTTTTCCTTCAGCTGGAAGGCGGCAGCATCGGCGTGGCTGAAAGCCAGCGCGCCAGCGATGCCGACAGCGATAGCAGTAACGCGGGCAATTGCAGAAGCGGTCATAGTCGAAGCTCTCTCCGTAAACGGTTGTGGTCGTTTTTGCGCCTGCACACCAAGCCACCAGGATGGCTTGGACGTGCGCCGGAGTCCCCTCCCGACATACGACGCCGTATGCAGTATACGCAGAGCGGTTAACAAGACAATAACGTCGTAAGATGAATTCGCCCCCCACCGGGCCTGTACCCGGGTTAGGCTTCCGGACCCATGTTCGTCTCCATTCCTTCCCGCAATAAGACAGGTCTGCGCTGGGCGGTGCCGCTGCTGTGCATGGCCCTGCTGGCGGCGTTCCTGTGGTCAATCTCACGACCGGATGAGGCACGGCATTCCCTCTGGCTGGCCTGGGGCGCCTTGGCCACCGGGTTGGGCACGCCCGATGAGTGGTGGGCGGCGTTGCGCGACGGCAGCGTGCTGCGGCTGTTCACCGCGCTGTTCCTGCACGCGGACTGGTCGCACCTGTTGGGCAACCTGGTGTTCCTGCTGATCTTCGGCCTGCCGGCCGAGCGGGTGCTGGGGCCGTGGCGCCTGTTGCTGTTGTTCCTGCTGGGCGGTGCCGCCGCCAACCTGGCCGCGCTGTATGTGATGGCCTCGCCCGAGCGCACCATCATCGGTGCCAGTGGCGCGGTGTCGGCCCTGATGGGCACCTACCTGGCGCTGTTTCCCGGTGCGCGCCTGGGCGTGGTGTTGCCCTTGGGATTGTTCCTGGAGTTCGTGCGAGCACCGGCCTTCCTGTTGATTGGCGTGTGGGCGGCCCTGCAGGTGGTGTTTGCCTATATCGGCCCCAGCTTCGGCATGGTGGCGTGGTCGGCGCATGTGGCCGGCTTTCTGTTTGGCGTCGTCTACGGCCTGTATGTACGTGCGGCCATCGCCAGACGCCTGCGCAAGCGGCAAGGCTTCTGACCCGCATGCTGGCCGCGCTGCGGCTTCTATAATCGGGCGATGAGCAACAAACCTCTCTACAAGATCACCTTCCTCAACCACGGCAAGGTCTACGAGCTGTATGCACGGCACGTGGGCGGCAGCCACCTGTGGGGGTTCAACGAGGTGGCCGAGCTGGTGTTCGATGTGCATGACGGTCTGGTGGTGGACCCCACCGAGGAACGTCTGCGCGAGGAGTTTGGCAACACCAAGGTGCTGCACCTGCCGATGCAGAGCATCGTGCGCATCGAGGAAGTGGAGAAGAAGGGCCAGGCAGCGATCCGTGACGCCGCCACCGGCGAGAAGGTGGTCACCCCCTTCCCGCTGCCAGGCAAACCCCGCTGATCCGCCCGCAGCAACAAACGTGAGTCACGAAGCAGCGCCTACATCGGTAGCCTGACCGCCCCGTAACGCGCGGGAGCAGGGCCACACGCCCTGCTCCCGCTCAGCACCCAACGTGCTTACTTGTTGCCTTCAACCGCAGGCTCAGCCGGCTCAACCGTCCCGGGCTTGCCCGCCTGGGGCGCCCCAGTTGCCGGCTGGTCGTCAGTGCTTGGCGTCTGCGTGGCGGCAGGCTTCGCTTCAGCCGCAGGCTTGGCGGTTGCCGCCGGCTTGGCCTTGGCCGCGGCTGCCGCAGCGGCAGCCACCGAGCCGGGATGCTTGAGCTCCTGCAGCGCGGATTGGATCGGGCCGTCACCACTGAGCACCACACCAGCCTTGCTGCCGGCGGCCTCATCGTCGCCGCGCAGATGGCCGGGCAACTTGGCTTCGCTGTAGTCGGCCAGGCTGGCTGGAATATCCTTGGGCACGGTCGCCGGATCCGGCTGCAGCTCCACGTCGGGCACGATGCCGGTGGCCTGGATGGAACGCCCGCTGGGGGTGTAATAACGCGCCGTGGTGAGCTTGACCGAGTCGCCATTGTCCAACGGCAACACGGTCTGCACCGAGCCCTTGCCGAAGCTGCGACTGCCCACGATGCGGGCCCGCTGGTTGTCACGCAGCGCACCGGCCAGCACTTCCGAGGCGCTGGCAGAACCGGCATCGGTCAACACCACCACCGGCGCACCGTTGAGCAGGTCACCCGGGGTAGCGTCGAACTTCGCGTCGCTGATGGAAATGCGGCCACGTGTACTGACAATGCCGCCCCGCTCCAGCAGGTCGTCGGCGACCTGTACTGCGGCGGTGAGCAGACCGCCCGGGTTGCTGCGCAGGTCCAGCACCAGCCCCTTCAGCTTGCCACCGGCCTGGGCCTGCAACTGCGCCACGTGCTTCTGGAAGTCCGCACCGGTATCGGCCTGGAAGGTGCTGATGCGCACATAGCCATAGCCGGGTTCGAGCATCTTGCTGCGCACGCTGGTCACGCGGATGGTTTCGCGCACCACGGTGACGTCAAACGGCTTCTGCCCTTCACGGGCGATGGTCAGTACCACCTGGCTACCGGCCTTGCCACGCAGCGGCTCGCTGGCATCGATCGCGTTGATGGGGGTGCCGTCGATGGCGATGATGAGGTCACCTGCCTTCACGCCTGCGCGGGCGGCCGGGGTGTCGTCGATGGGGGATACCACCTTGAGGGCATTGTCTTCCTGCAGCAGCTCCACGCCGATGCCTTCATAGGCACCGGTGGCCTGTTCGTCGAAGGCCTGCGCGTCTTCCTTGTCGAAGTAGGTGCTGTGCGGATCAAGCTCCAGCAGCAACCCACGCACCGCCGACTGCATCAGCTTCTTGTCATCGACCGGATCCACGTAGGCTGCGCGCACCGCGTTGTAAACGGAGACGAACCGGCGGATCTCATCCAACGGCACCCGCGAGGTCACCGATTCCTTGGCATCGGGGTCATCCGCCCTGGCAGGTTTGTCCGGCGCGGTCTGCGCCAGCGACAGCGCCGGTGACAGGGCAAACAGCAGGGCTGCGGAAAGACGAGCTAGGCGCATGTACCACTCCATGGGGAAACAGGCACGCGGAACACCGCGTTGGCCCCGATTATGCGCGAACACTGGCTAAATTCCCGTTGAATCCCCGATAGCGTCGCAGGGCCTGAGGTGATCGCCGCTACTGCCGCTGCAACCAGGTTGCCGGGTCCACCGGCTGGCCATTGCGGCGCAGTTCAAAGTACAGGGCGGTCACCCCCTGGCCACCGGAGTTGCCCACCTTGGCCACGGCATCACCACGGCGCACGCGGGCGCCGGCATCCTTCAGCAGGGCGTCGTTGTGCGCGTACAGGCTCATGTAGCCATTGCCATGGTCGACGATCAGGATCATGCCGTAGCCGGTCATCCAGTCGGAGAAAACCACGGTGCCTTCCGCCACGGCGGTGACCGTACTGCCCGCCGGCGCACCGATCAGCACGCCGGCGCTGTTGCGCCCGTCCGGCAGGCGGCCGCCATAACGTGCCAACAGGTTGCCTGACAACGGCCAGCCCAAGCCCCCCACCCGCGGTGCAGGTGCGTTGGCCACCACCCGCGGCGGCACCTTGCCGGGGGCCGCACGTTGGCTGCCACGGCCTTCGCTGGCGGTGGCCTGCTGGCGTGATTGTTCGGCGGCGGCACGACGTGCCGCTGCGCGTCGTTCGGCCTCGGCACGGGCGGCAGTGGCGCGCAGGTTGGCCAATACCCGCTCAAGTGCCTGCGCATCCTTGCCCAGCGTCTTCTCGCGCTCGCTGCGGTCTTGGAAGCGCTGGTCCAGTTCGGCCACCACGGCGGCGCGTTGGCGTCGGTCCTGGGCCAGCGCGGCTGCCTGCTGGCGTTGTTGCTCCTGCGTCTGCTGCAGCTCCCGGGTACGCGCGACGATCTGCTGCTCGGTACTGGACAGGCTTTGCAGGTCGGCAGTCAGGGCGGTGATGGCCTGTGCCCGTTCACGCTGCAGATAGCGGTGGTAGGCCATCGCGCGGTTGGCATCGGCCACCGTGTCCTGTGACAGCAACAATTTCAGCGGTGCATGGTTGCCAAGCTGGTAGGCACCCCGCAGCAACGTCGCCAGCTGCTGCCGTTGCCGGCTCAGACCGGCCTGCAGCTCGCCCTTGCGCTGCTGCAACTGGTGCAGTGATTGCTGTTCGCGCTGCACCGCCGCCTCGGCCTCGGCAACCGCGCGGCCTGTACGTGCCACCTTCTGGTCGGCCTCGCGCAGGCGTGCGCTGGCCTGGCCACGGTCGGCATCGATCTGCCGTCGCTCCTGGGCAACGTCTTTCAGCTCGCCGCGCAGTTGTCGCAGCTTCTTTTCCGCATCGCGCGGGTTGTCCTGGGCCAACAAGGGCCCGGTCAGCAGGGCCAGCAGCAGCATCCAGCAACCGGGATGCCGCACCGGCACGACCGCTGGACGCTTCCGCTGCTGGGCTGGACGGGACAAACGCAATGGCATTCCAATGACTTCAGGCAGATGCGGATTGTACCCAAGCATGGTGCCATCGGCCCCTGTCCACTGGAATGCCGTCGGAGGTCTCCGTGAAACGTATTCTCCTGCTGCTGGCACTGAGCGCCGGCACCCCGTTTGCCCATGCCGCCGAGGACATCAGCAAGGTCAATGGCAGCATCCACACCGATGCCGGTGCCCGCTACGGCGACCTGGACACGGTCAATGGCAGCATCCAGCTGGCCAGTGGCGTGAATGCCCGCGGCGTGGAAACCGTCAATGGCAGCATCCGCGCCGAGGACAATGTGCAGGCGCGCAGCATCGAAACCGTCAATGGCGCCATCCGCGCTGGCCGTGGGCTGGTGCTGACGTCCGGCCTGGAAACGGTCAATGGCAGCATCTTCGTCGATCGTGGCGGCCGCATTGGCGGCGATATCGAAACCGTGAACGGCAGCATTGGCCTCGTTGGTACCGAGGTGGCGGGCAGTATCGAGACCGTCAACAGTGACATCACCGTAGGCGTGGATTCGGTGGTCAAGGGCGGCCTGAAGGTGAACCGCCCCTCGTTTGGCATCTCGCTCACCCCACCGCGCAAGCCCCGCATCATCATCGGCCCCAATGCCGCGGTCGAAGGTGAACTGGTGTTCGAGCGCGAGGTCAACCTGTTCGTGCACGACAGCGCCCGCATCGGCCCGGTGCGTGGTGCCGAGGTGCAGCGCTTCAGCGGTGACAAAGCACCGGGCAACTGACCCGGCGCTACGCGTTCCGGCCTAGAATCGGGACTCCACTGTTCCCTGGAGTCTCCATGCAACGCAAACTGGTGTTGTGCCTGGCCGCGACCGCGGCGCTGGCCGCCTGCAAACAGGAAGCCGCAGCGCCGGCTGCCGCGCAGCCCGCTCCCGCCGCCGCACCCGCCCACGCTTTTGCCAGTGCCATCAACGCTGCCGATTTCGGCGAGCTGGTGAAGACGCTGGCTTCGGACGAATTCGAAGGCCGCGCACCGGGTAGCCGCGGCGAAGACCTTACGGTCAACTACATCCGCGACCAGATGCAGCGCATCGGCCTGCAGCCGGGCAACGGTGACAGCTGGTTCCAGGACGTACCGATGACCGAGACCACCGCCGATCCTGGCACCGTGCTGAAGATCCAGCGCGGCGACAACCAGCAGCAGCTGGCGTTCGGTACCGACATGGTGATCGGCTCACGCCGTGGCGAGAGCGAGATCAAGATCGATGGCAGCGACATGGTGTTCGTCGGTTATGGCGTCGATGCGCCCGAACAGAACTGGAACGACTACGCCGACCAGGATTGGACCGGCAAGACAGTCGTCATGTTCGTCAACGATCCCGGCTTCCATGTGGGCGATACCAAGCTGTTCGATGGCAAGCGCATGACCTACTACGGCCGTTGGACCTACAAGTTCGAGGAAGCCGCGCGCAAGGGTGCTGCCGCTGCCTTGATCGTGCATGACACCGCTGGCGCGGCCTATGGCTGGGACGTGGTCAAGAATTCCTGGGGTGGCCCGCAGTACGACCTGCCCGCAGCCGAGGACAAGGAGCCGCGCCTGCAGGCACAGGGCTGGCTCAGCGCGGAAGCCGCGCGCAAGCTGTTTGCCGACGCTGGCCTGGACCTGGACAAGGCCTACAAGGACGCCAACAAGCGCGGTTTCAAGCCGGTCCCGCTGCAGGCCAAGCTGTCGCTGGACCTGAAGAGCACCATCGCGCAGAAGAAGTCCCGCAACGTGGTGGGTGTGCTGCCAGGCAGCAAGCGCGCCGACGAGGCCGTGCTGTACATGGCGCACTGGGACCACCTGGGCAAGCACGAAGGCGAGGAAGGCGACAACATCTACAACGGCGCTGTCGACAACGCCACCGGCGTGGCCGGCATCCTGGAGATCGCCGACGCCATGGCCCATCAGGAAACCGCGCCGGAGCGCTCGGTGGTGTTCCTGGCGGTAACGCTGGAGGAATCCGGCCTGCTCGGTTCGCAGTACTACGTGAACCATCCGACCTTCCCGCTGGACAAGATTGCCGGCGTGATCAACATCGACGCCATGTCGGTGAACGGCCGCGCCCGTGACATGACGGTCACCGGCTACGGCAGCTCCGAGCTGGAGGACATCCTCAAGCCCTTGGCCGCCGAAAAGGGCCGTACCCTGCACGCGGAGACGTCGGTGCAGAGTGGTTTCTACTTCCGCTCCGATCACTTCAATTTCGCCAAGGCTGGCGTGCCGGCGCTGTATGCCGACGGCGGCGAAGACCTGATCGATGGTGGTGTGGAGGCGGGCAAGCGCGCCGCTGAAGCCTACGGCAAGGACCATTACCACGGCCCCAAGGACGAGTATGACGCGGCGACCTGGAAGGTCGACGGTGCCATCGAGGACCTGGAACTGCTGTACGGCGTTGGCAAGCAGCTGGCGGGCGGGGACGCCTGGCCCAACTGGTATGACGGCAATCCGTTCAAGGCCAATCGCGACGCAATGATGAAGGCCCGCGGCAGCGAAGCCGCAAAGTAATCCAGCCGATAGTGGTGACTGGCGGCGCTCCCGATGGGAGCGCCGTTTTTTTGCCCGCAGATTCTGCGTGGTGCCGAGCCAAGCTCTGCACAGGCACCGCCGCTAATGCCCCAGCCGAGCGTGGCTCGGCTCTACTGATACAGCGCCCCTCCCAGGCCTTCCCCTTCGCTGCGCGAAAGGGAGGCCGCGGTAGTGCCGGGCCATGCTCGGCAAAGGCTTTCCCGGCAATCCGTCCACCCCCGGT
>DAMCTY010000063.1:0-19253 GCA_032112995.1 Stenotrophomonas sp.
CGAGCATGGCTCGGCACTACAGATGGGGCTTTGCCGAGCATGGCTCGGCACTACAGATGGGGCTTTGCCGAGCATGGCTCGGCACTACATTTGCTGCTCAGCCGTTTTCCTGCAATGCCAGCTGCATGTCGCGCTGGCGGCGCTTCTCGGCGCGGGCCGAAATCCACCAGCCCAGCACCGCCACCGTCGACACCGCCAGCACCATCAACGTGGCCAGGGCGTTGATCTTGGGGCTGACACCCATGCGCACCGAGGCGAAGATCTTCATCGGCAAGGTGGTCGAGCTGGGGCCGGCTACGAAACTGGCAATCACCACGTCGTCCAACGACAGGGTGAAGGCCAGCAGCCAGCCGGACAGCAGCGCCGGGGCGATGATCGGCAAGGTGATCAGGAAAAACACCTTGATCCGGTTTGCGCCCAGGTCCATCGCCGCTTCTTCCAGCGAGCGGTCCAGTTCCTGCAGGCGCGAGGACACCACCACCGTCACGAAGGAAATGGTGAAGGTGACATGCGCGATCCAGATCGCCACCACGCCCTTGGACGGCAGGCCGAACAGGCCACCCATCGACACCAGCATCAGCAGGATCGACAGGCCGATGATCACTTCCGGCATCACCAGCGGCGCGGTCACCAGGGCACCGAAGATGGTTTTGCTGGGGAAACGCTTGAAGCGGGTCATCGCCATCGCCGCCATGGTGCCGATCACCATTGCCGCGCTCGCCGTCCAGAACGCGATCTTGATGCTGATCCACGCCGCCTGCAGCAGCTGGCGGTCACGGAACAGCTCGCCGTACCACTGCGTCGAGAAGCCCGCCCACACCGTCGCCAGGCGCGAGGAGTTGAACGAATACACCATCAACAACAGGATCGGCAGGTACAGGAACGCAAACCCGAGCAGCAGGACGCTCCAACCCAACCAGGAACTACGCCGGGTCATGCTCATGCCAGCTTCCCTTCCAGCTCACGCTGCTGGGACCGGTTGAAGATGATGATGGGGATCAGCAGCAGGATCAGCATCACGATCGCCACCGCAGACGCCAGCGGCCAGTCGCGGTTGTTGAAGAACTCGCCCCACAGCACGCGGCCGATCATCAGCGTATCCGGGCCACCCAGCATTTCCGGGATCACGAACTCACCCACCGCCGGGATCATCACCAGCATGCAGCCAGCAATGATGCCGCTGCGCGACAGCGGCAAGGTGATACGCAGGAAGGCCTGCCAGGGCTTGGCACCGAGGTCGTAGGCGGCCTCCAGCAAGCGATGGTCAAGCTTGACCAGGTTGGCGTACAGCGGCAGCACCATGAATGGCAGGTAGCAGTAGACAATGCCGATATAGGCAGCGACCGGGGTATAGAGGATGCGCAACGGCTCATCGATCAAGCCGATGCTCATCAGCGAGCGGTTGATCAGGCCATTGCTGTCGAGGATGCCGATCCAGGCATAGACGCGGATCAGGAACGAGGTCCACGACGGCAGCACCACCAGCATCATCGCGATGTTGCGCGCCGACGGCGACATGCGCGAGATCACATAGGCCATCGGGTAGCCGATCAGCAGGGTCAGCAAGGTCGAGATCACCGCGATCTTGATCGAGCTCAGGTAGGCCACCACGTACTGGCTGTCGGTGAACAGCGCGGTGTAGTTGCCCAGGTTGAGATTGACCGTGAACGCGTTGTCCACGTATTCCACGATGGAGGTATACGGCGGCATCGCCACCGCCATCTTGGCGAAGGAGATCTTCAGCACGATCAGGAACGGGATCGCGAAAAACAGCAGCAGCCACAGATAGGGCACGCCGATCACACCGGCGCGCGCACCCGGCAGCCAGCGCCGCCACCCACCCAGGTTCGGCCCGATCGCGCTCATGAGGTCAGCACCACGCCGTCGTTGTCATCCCAGGACACCCAGACTTCGTCGTTCCAGGTGATGCCGTCACTGTCCCAGCGTTTCATGTTGGCGAAGTTGGACAGGATCTTGGCACCACTGGGCAGGCGCACGTGGTAGACCGAGTGGCTGCCGAAATAGGCGATGTCCTCGACCACGCCAAACGCCTTGTTGGTTTCGCCCTCGGGC
The DNA here is from genome assembly GCA_032112995.1 of Stenotrophomonas sp. Taxonomy (GTDB): domain Bacteria; phylum Pseudomonadota; class Gammaproteobacteria; order Xanthomonadales; family Xanthomonadaceae; genus Stenotrophomonas. Next base: position 2,074 of record DAMCTY010000063.1, read on the forward strand.
TCTTCCTTGGCGATATGCACCTTTTCCGGGCGCAGCGCGAACGCCACCGGCTGGCCTTCATAACCGGTGATGCCGTGGCCGACATAGATCGGCGCCGGGAAGTCGGCGGTGCGCACGGTGACGTACTCGGGCAGATCCTCGTCGATCACGCCCTCGAACAGGTTGACCGAGCCGATGAAGCTGGCAACGAAGCGGTTGGCCGGCTGTTCGTAGATATCGTCCGGCTTGCCGATCTGCTGGATCCAGCCCTGGTCCATCACCGCGATGCGGGTGGCCATGGTCATGGCTTCTTCCTGGTCATGGGTGACCATGACGCAGGTGACGCCCAGCTGCTCGATGATGTTGACCAGCTCCAGCTGCATTTTTGAACGCAGCTTCTTGTCCAGCGCGCCCATCGGCTCGTCCAGCAACAACAGCTTGGGGCTCTTGGCCAGCGACCGGGCCAGCGCCACACGCTGCTGCTGACCACCGGAGAGCTGGTGCGGCTTGCGCTTGCCCAGCTTCTGCAGCTGTACCAGCTCCAGCATCTCGCCGACGCGGCGGGCGATCGCATCCTTGGCCATGCCGTCCTGCTTCAGGCCGAAGGCGATGTTCTGCTCCACCGTCATATGCGGGAACAGCGCATAGGACTGGAACATCATGTTGATCGGCCGCTCGTAGGGCGGCAGCGCGGTGATCGGCTGGCCGTCGAGCAGGATGCTGCCCTTGGTCGGCGTTTCAAAACCGGCCAGGCAGCGCAACAGGGTGGACTTGCCACTGCCCGAACCGCCCAGCAGGGCGAAGATCTCGCCCTTGCGAACGTCCAGGTTGACGTCATCGACGGCGACAAAGCCATCGAATTCCTTGCGCAGATCGCGAATGGACAGATAGCCGGGCTCGCTGCTGAGGGCGATCGGGTCCGGCTTGGCGTCAACGGGCATGTAGGGGCTCCGGGAACAGGCGATTGGAAACCGGCGTAGTGTAGCCCCCGTACAGGTCAGGGACACCGCCGATTTTGGCGCTTGGGGCGGGAAGACGCTTTCACATTCCGGCGGCCGGGGGAGCCGGGGGCAACCTGCGGTTGGCTGCCTCCCCCTCTCCCCAACCCCTCTCCCGCCAGGGGAGAGGGGCTCAACATCGAGCAAGTTGAAGCACTGCCTGCAACTGCAGCTTGAAAGCCCCTCTCCCCTGGCGGGAGAGGGGTTGGGGAGAGGGGGAAACTCCCCGCAAAAAAAAAACCCGCCGTCTCCGGCGGGCTTTCCGTGATCAGCGCGGCACTTCAGTGCCAGCCAATCACCGCGAACAGCTTCAGGATCAGGTACGCACAACCGCCTGCCGCCGGGATCGTCAGGATCCAGGCCCAGATGATGCGCTCGATCACGCCCAGCCGCAGCGACTTGGGGTTCTTGGCAAAGCCAACGCCCATGATCGCGGTGGAGATGCTGTGGGTGGTCGAAACCGGCATGCCGAAGTGTGCGGCCAGGGTCAGGATGGTGGCCGAGCTGGTCTCCGCGGCAAAGCCGTGGATCGGGTGCAGCTTGACCATCTTGTGACCCAGGGTCTTGATGATCTTCCAGCCACCGGAAGCCGTACCGGCCGCCATCACCACCGCACAGGTCAGCACGATCCACATGGCAATGCCGTCACCGCCGTGCGCATCCGGGTGCATGAAGGCCAGCCAGGACGGCAGGTCGTTCAGTGCACCGCTAGCCTCCGCGCCGATCAGGGTCATGGCGATGATGCCCATGGTCTTCTGTGCGTCGTTATGGCCGTGGGCAAAGCCCATATACGCCGCCGACACGATCTGCGCCTTGCCGAAGAAGGCATTGACCCAGCGCGGACGGGCCAGGCGCCCGAACAGGCCACCCACACGTGCCATGCCGGCGATGATCGCCCACAGCAGGCACATCACCACCACGCCGAGCAGGAAGCCGGCGATCGGCGAGGTGATCATCGGCACGAACACCTTCCACAACAGGCCCTTGTTCTGCGCCCAGTTGCCGACGTTCTGCGACCAGATCAATGCGTCCCAGTTGTTATGCGCCGCCGCCAGGCCGGCGCCACACAGGCCGCCGATCAATGCATGCGAGGACGAGGACGGCAGGCCCTTCCACCAGGTGATCAGGTTCCAGACGATGCCGCCGAGCAGTGCGCACAGGATCACCTGCGGGGTCACATCGACCACGCTGGTGTTGAGCAGGCCATTGGCGATGGTCAGCGCAACGGCTGTGCCGGTGAGCGCGCCGATCAGGTTCATGCCAGCAGCCAGCATCACCGCCCAGCCGGGGGACAGAACCTTGGTTGCCACCACGGTGGCGATTGAGTTGGCGGTGTCGTGGAAGCCGTTGATGAACTCGAAGACGAGTGCGGCCAGGATCACCACCAGGACGAGGGTGAGCATCGAGCGTCCCCGTCAGCTGTTCTTGAGCACGATCTGGTAGACCACCACGCCGGCTTCGCGGCAACGGTCGATGGCCTTTTCCAGGATCTCGAAGAATTCCTTGAGCAGGAACATCTGCAGGTTGTCCAGGCGACCGGAATAGATGTCGCGGTACAGCTCCAGCATCAGGCGGTCGGCCTCGTTTTCCAGCGCGCGCAGCTTTTCATTGAGCGCGGTCATGCGGTCCAGGTTCATGTGGCGCAGGTCATTGACCATTTCCACCACCACCCCGGCAGCCTGCTCCAGCATCGCCGCACGCGGGGCGAAATCGATCTGGTCCAGGTGCTGCACGGCCAGCGAATAGCGGTCGGCGAACTTCTCGATCTGCTTGGGGATCTTGTACAGCGCCGAACCCAGCGCTTCGATGTCCTCGCGCTCGATCGGGGTCATGAAGCTGTCAACCAGGGCCTGGCTGATCTTGTCCGACGCCGCGCGCTCGCGCAGGCGGGCAAGCTTGAACGCATCCAGCGCCGGCTGACGATCAGCCTCGCGCATCATTCCATGCAGGGCCTTGGCACTGTCATAAGCGGCCTGCGCGGCCTCGTCGAGGTAGGTGTAGAACTGCTTGCCGGAGCCAAAGATGGTCTGCAACGAAAACATGGGGAGCCTATTCGCCGTCGCGGGAGGGACGGCACCAAGGGGGAATTATGACGGCTAGATGGCATTCAGGGTATTCCCGGCGCGCTCCCTGAACGAAAAGTGTGAACGTGCCGTTGCCGACCCCGTGCCCAGGTTTGCTAAGATTCGTCGGCGCCTGCATGGCGCACCCTATGGACGACGACCCTTATCCCCCGCCACAGCGCCGGATCCCGCCCCTGAGCGGCCGCCGCCTCCGCAAACACCCGCCCTCCCTGTCACCAACCCGGGGAGAGACCCGTGTTTGAATTTTTCATCGTACTGGCCCTGATCCTGCTCAACGGCTTCTTTGCCATGTCCGAGATGTCGGTCATGACCTCGCGCAAGAGCCGCCTGAAGCAACTGGCCGGCTCGAGCAAGCGCGCCGCGCGCGCCCTGGCCCTGTCCGAGAAACCTGAGAACTTCCTGTCCACGGTGCAGATCGGCATCACGCTGATCGGCATCCTGACCGGTGTCTACGGCGGCGACGCCATCGGCGGCGCCATTGCCCAGCAGCTGCAGGCCCTGTTCCCGGCGCTGTCGGCCAATTTCTCGCTGTTTGGCGCGGTCCAGCCATGGTCGGACTTCCTCGGCAAGACCCTGGCCGTTGCGCTGATCACCTACCTGACGCTGATTTTCGGCGAGCTGGTGCCCAAGCGCGTGGCCCTGACCCGCTCGGAGGACATTGCCGGCATCGTCGCGGTGCCGATGAGCTGGCTGGCCCGCATCGCCGCCCCCGGCGTCTGGTTGCTATCGCGCTCCACCCAGCTGGTGCTGCGCCTGCTGGGCCTGGGCAAGACCGAATCGGCCTCGGTCAGTGAAGAAGAGATCCGCATGCTGGTGGCCGAAAGCCACGAGCAGGGCGTCATCGACAGCCATGAGCGCGACATGATGAACCGCGTCATGCGCCTGGGCGACCGCACCGCCGACAGCCTGATGACCCCGCGCAACCGCATCGCCTGGCTGGATACCAACGCCGACCTCGAGAAGAACCTGGAGACCATGCACGAGCATGCGTTCTCGCGTTACCCGGTGTACCGCGGCAACGACCAGGACATCGCCGGCATCCTCGAGGTCAAGTCGCTGGTCACGCGTCGCCTGCAGGGCGACACCCATGCGTTGTTCGAGAACCTGCGCGAGACGCTGTATGTCTCCGAGTCCACCCATGCGATGAAGCTGCTGGAGATCTTCCGCGAGGAACACCAGTCGATGGCGCTGGTGGTGGACGAATACGGCGAGATCCAGGGCCTGGTGACCATCAGCGACCTGATGGGCGCGGTGGTCGGCCGCCTGCAGGCGCCGGAGAACACCGACGAGGACGCGCTGGTGGTCACCCGCGAGGACGGTTCGCTGCTGGTGGACGGTTCGCTGCCGGTGGACGACCTGCGCGAGCTGATGGGCGGGGTCGAGCTGCCCGATGCCAAGGAAGGCGACTACTACACGCTGGCCGGCATGTGCATGCACTTCTTCGGACGCATCCCGCACGCCAGCGAGTACTTCGACTGGTCCGGCTGGCGCATCGAGATCGTCGACCTGGACGGCGCCCGCATCGACAAGCTGCTGCTGCGCCAGCTGCCGGAAGAAGACGCCGATGACACCACCGGTTGAAACAGGTGACGGTGCGGCGCCGGGCAACGGCTACCGCAATGAGGGCATCCGCACCCTGCTGGCAATGTTCGACCACGGCGATCCGGAAGAACACCTGAGCCTTGGGCAGATACTCCAGGGCCTGGAGCAGAGCGCGTTCGGCGTGTTCCTGTTCATCGCCATCCTGCCGTCCTTCATCCCGATCCCGGGCATCGGCGGCGCGGTCAGCGGTCCGCTGGTGTTCCTGATCGGCGTGCAGTTGCTATGCGGTATCACCCGGCCGTGGCTGCCAGGCTTCATCGCCCGCCGCGGCCCCAAGCGCGGCACCATCCACCGCTTCCTGGGCAAGATCAGCCGCCCGCTGCAGCGCCTGGACCGGATGTTGAAGCCGCGCCTGCCCGCGCTGATCGGCCCCCTGCCGGCACGCATGCTGACCGGTGCCCTGCTGCTGCTGGTGGGGCTGCTGCTGTCACTGCCGATCCCCTTCACCAACTACCTGTTCGGCTTTCAGCTGCTGCTGTTCGCACTGGCGCTGCTTGAGCGTGATGGCGCGCTGATGTTGTTCAACTGGGTGGCCGCGATCGCTGCCGGCCTGTTCTTCGGCCTGGGCTCGGGCCAGCTGATCAACGAAAGCATCGCGCTGTTCCAGCGCTGGACCAGCTGAAGCTTCAAGGTAGTGCCGAGCCAGGCTCGGCAAGGGGGCTCACCCGCAAAAGCCCCCCTCCCCAACCCTCCCCAACCCTCCCCTTCACTATGTGAAAGGGAGGGGGTAGAAGGCTTACGCCGTTCCTACGCGCTGCCAGGCCTGCATGGCCAGTTCAAACGAACGCAGACGCGCGGCCGGGTCGTAGATGTTGGCAGCTACCATCATTTCATCCGGACGATGACGTTCGGCGAAGGCCACCAGCCCTTCAGCCACCTGCGCTGCGTCACCGACGATGCTGCAGGCCAAAGCGCGCTCGACGCCGGCCTTTTCATGCGGCTCCCAGAACGTTTCGATGTCATCCAGCGGCGCCGGGATCCGCCCTGGCGTGCCACGCCGCAGATTGACGAAGGCCTGCTGCTGGCTGGTGAACAGGCGCTTGGATTCGGCCTGCGAGTCACTGGCCACCACATTCAAGGCCAACATCGCGTACGGCGCCTGCAGGCGCTCGGAAGGACGGAAATCGCGGCGGTACAAAGCCAATGCTTCATCCATCGCATCGGGCGCGAAGTGTGAGGCAAAGGCAAACGGCAGGCCCATCGCCGCCGCCAGCCGCGCACTGAACAGGCTGGAACCCAGCAGCCACACCGGCACCTGGATGCCGCCGCCCGGCACCGCCTGCACGGACTGGCCAGGCTGCACCGGCTCGAAGTAATGCAGCAGCTCGCTCACATCCTGCGGGAACTGGTCGGCACTGTCGAAGTAGCGGCGCAGCGCGCGGGCAGTGGCGTGATCGGTGCCGGGCGCGCGGCCCAGGCCCAGATCGATACGGTCCGGATACAGCGAGGCCAAGGTACCGAACTGCTCAGCCACCTGCAGCGGCGAATGGTTGGGCAGCATCACACCGCCCGAACCCACGCGGATGCGCGAGGTGCCACCGGCAACGTGGCCGATCAGGACCGAGGTTGCCGCACTGGCGATGCCGGGCATGTTGTGGTGCTCGGCCAGCCAATAGCGGTGGTAGCCCCAGCGGTCGGCGTGCTGGGCCAGTTCCAGCATGTTGGCAAAGGCCTGCTGCGGGCTGGAACCCTCGCAGACCGGGGCCAGGTCAAGAATGGAAAGTGGAATCATCGGGCGGTATCCAAGGGCAATGCACAGGACATGGGGCTGCTGCTCGCATTCTCCATGGGCTTACCCCGGCCAGTGCCGGGACACTGTTTCCCACCCCGGCGCCGCACCCGGGCTCAGGCCTGGGCGTCGTCCTGGCGGTCTACCAGCGGCTGCAGCTGCGCGTCCAGCGCCACCCGCTCGTCGAACACGAAGCAGCGGCCGTCATAGCCCTCGCCGCCCACTTCCTCGAAATAGCCGAGGATGCCGCCTTCCAGCTGCAGCACATTGTCCATGCCATCGTTCTGCATCCACAGCGCGGCCTTCTCACAGCGGATGCCGCCGGTGCAGAAGCTGACCACCGTGGCATCGGCCAGGGCTTCGCGGTGCGGCTGCAGCGCCGCCGGCAGATCGGTGAACTTGGCGATGGGCAGGGTCAAGGCGCCGGCAAACGTGCCGTGGGCGAATTCCTGCCAATTGCGCGTATCCAGCATCACCACGCGCTTGCCGTCGTCGTCGTGGCCTTGCCGCAGCCAGCGCTGCAGGGTGGCCGGGGCCACGCTGGGCGCGCGCGGGTAATCCAGCGGCTGGCCGTCGTCACGGCGGAAGCTGATGATTTCCGACTTCAGCTTGGCCTTGAGCCGGGCGAACGGCTGCATCTGGCTATAGCTGTACTTGATGCGCATGTCGGCAAAACGCGCATCGGCCTTGAGCTGGCTGTAGAAGCTGTCGATGCCCTCGCGGCTACCGGCCAGGAACAGGTTGATGCCCTCCTCGGCAACCAGGATGGTGCCGCGCAGCTCCAGGATCCGGGCGCGTTCAAGCAGGGTGGCGGTCAGCGTCTCGGCATCGGTGAGCGGGACGAACAGGTAGGCAGCGGTATTGACGATCATGCGCCTAGTTTAAACGACGCTCCATGGACCGTAGCGTAAGCCGTGAAACACCGCGAAAGCCAAACCCCTCCCCAGCCCTCCCCTCCGCCTTCGGCGCAAGGGAGGGGGCGAAACAAAAGGCAGGTGCAGGCCAAGCCATGCTCGGCAGGAGCCTGGCCAGCGCCCTCACCCCCGCAACAGGAAGAACGGCAACAACACCAGGGCCGCCGCCGCCAGCATGCCCAGCAGCACCGCCACCACAAACAATGGCCGCTGCCGCAGCAGGGAGCTGAAAGTCTCCGCGCTGCCATCGCGCAGCGCAGCCGCCCGCTCCTCGCGCACCCGTTGCCCACGCTCAGCCTGGTAGGTCGCCATCAAGGCCTTGGCGCGCGGCTGATCCTCGTTGTCGCGCAGCCAGATGCCGCCGCTGGAAATACCCCAGGGGCTGGCTTCGGTGCGGTACCAGGCGATGCCATTGCGGTCGAGCAATTCGCCGACCTCGGCGCTTTCGTCGTCACCGACATTACGTAGATTGAGCAGCAGTTTGGCCATGCCGCCATGATACCCGGCAGCGATGCGCTACCCTGCACGCCCCTTTCAACGGAGCGCGCCATGCGTCGCCTGTTCATTCCGCTGCTGCTGTCCCTGCTGGCTGCCGGCTGCACCCCGCCCGGCCCGCCGCCCGGTGGCACCATCGCCGCATTCCAGCCCATCGATACCCAGCCCGGCAGCGGCGCCGAAGCCGTGCCCGGCAGCAAGGTCACCGTGCATTACACCGGCTGGATCTACGACGAACGCAACGCCGACAAGCACGGCGAGAAGTTCGACAGCTCGGTGGATCGTGGCGAGCCGTTCAGCTTCAACCTCGGCGACAAGCAGGTCATCCGTGGCTGGGACGAAGGCGTGGCCGGCATGAAGGTTGGCGGCAAGCGCACCTTGATGATTCCGCCCGAGTACGGCTATGGCAATCGCGGCGTCGGCCCGATCCCGGCCGGTTCTTCGCTGGTATTCGATGTTGAACTGCTCGATGTCAAAGCTCGCTGATAAAACCGTTGCCGTCATCGGTGGCGGCCCCGCCGGCCTGTTCGCGGCCGAGCGCCTGCGCGCAGCCGGGCTGGCGGTCAATCTGTACGAAGCCAAGGGCTCGCCCGGGCGCAAATTCCTGATCGCCGGCAAGGGCGGGCTCAATCTCACCCACTCCGACCCACGGCCACTGTTCGACAGCCGTTACCGCGAACGTCAGGCCGAGGTCGCGCGCTGGCTGGACGGTTTCGATGCGCAAGCGCTGCGCCATTGGGCGCAGGGCCTGGGCGTGGAGACCTATGTGGGCAGCTCTGGGCGGGTGTTCCCGGTTGATCGCAAGGCCGCACCGCTGTTGCGCGGCTGGGTGCGCCGCCTGAAGGAACAGGGGGTGCGCCTGCACGTGCAGCACCGCTGGCTGGGCTGGAACCCCGACGGCAGCCTGCGCATGGCCACCGCCGACGGCGAGATCGCCGTGCAGGCCGATGCCACGGTATTGGCGATGGGCGGCGGCAGCTGGCCGGAACTGGGCTCGGACGGCAGCTGGATGGAGGTATTGCAGGCGCGCGGCATCGATACCGCGCCGCTGCAATCGGCCAACTGCGGGTTTGATATTGCCTGGACAGCGCATTTCAGCAGCCGCCACGCCGGTGCGCCGCTCAAGCCGGTGGTCGCACACTGGCAGGACCTGCACGGTCAGCCGCAGTCCTTGCAGGGCGAGTGCGTGGTCAGCGCCTACGGTATCGAGGGCAGCCTGATCTATGCCCTGGCCGCCGACCTGCGCGAGACCCTCAATCGCGACGGCGCCGTCACCCTCAGCCTGGACCTGGTGCCCGGCCGTGACGAAGCACGCCTGCTGGCCGACCTGTCCCGCTCACGCAAGGGCCGCAGCTTCGGCGAACACCTGCGCCGTGCCGCAGGCCTGGACGCGGTCAAGGCCGGCCTGCTGTTTGAAGTACTGGGCAAGGATGCCGGCAACGATCTGGCCGCCGTCGCCCGCACCTTGAAACAGCTCCCGCTGCCCTTGCTGCGGCCCCGGCCCATGGCCGAAACCATCAGCACCGCCGGTGGCGTACGGCTGCAGGCACTGGATGCGGGCTTGATGCTGAAGGCACAGCCCGGCGTGTTCTGCGCGGGCGAGATGTTGGACTGGGAAGCCCCCACCGGCGGCTATCTGCTCACGGCCTGCTATGCCAGCGGTCTGCGCGCCGCCGAGGGCGTTGTGCGTTGGCTGCAGGGCAGCGAGAACTGATCGGGCGCGCGCAGCCTCATCATCACTGGCAGGGCCGCACCATCGGCGGCCCTGCCAGGGTTGGTGGTTCAATCGCTGCGCTGACTGCGGCCCCGCTTGTGCATCTGCATGCAGGCCAATGCGATACCACTGGGATGCGGGTAAAGCGCCTCGCCATCAGCGCTGAAACCGGCGTGCAGATAGAACGGCACTGCATTCAACGATGCCGACAAGCGCAGATCCCGCTGTGGATCCGACAAGGCTTCCAGCCGCTCCAGCAACCTCCTGCCTATGCCCTGCCCCGACCTGTCAGGCTCGACAAACAGCGCATCCACCTCGTTACCAGCCAGGTCGATCACGCCGTAGCCCAATAGCGCTCCCGCTGCATCTTCGGCCACCACGCAGCCCCCCGCCTCCACCAACGGCTGGAACTGCACTGGTGCCGGTGACGCCGCCCAACGCGCAATCACGTCGGGCGGATAATGCGTAGAGCAGGTTTCGCGCACGCAACGCGTGCGCAGTGCCCACAGCGCCGGGATGTCCGCAACGGTGCCGGTGCGACACCGCATGGCTCAGCACATCTTGGTCGTACGCAGCGCTGCCACCCGCGCCGGCGGGGTGAACGAATCACTGCGCGCTTCGGCCCAGTATTCGCGGAACACGGTGTGCTCGGGCACCTTCTTCAACAGTTCACCCGGTGCCAGGTAGCGGTACAGGCTGGCCAGCGAGCGGATCTCCACCGGCGAAACACGGCGCAGGATGTGCTCCGGGCCCAGCTCGGAAGGATCGTGCAGGCCGGCCGCACCCAGCAGGTCACGCAGCGCGCGCAAGGTATTCTGGTGGTAATTGAACACACGCTGGCCCTTGTCCACCGGCTCCAGGTGGCGCCAGCGGCTCGGGTCCTGGGTGGCGATGCCGGTCGGGCATTTGTCGTTGTGACAGCTCAGCGACTGGATGCAGCCCAAGGCGAACATATAGCCACGGCCGGCATTGCACCAATCCGCGCCCAAAGCGATAGTGCGGGCAATATCGAAGGCCGTGGTGACCTTGCCGGCCGCACCCAGGCGAATGCGATCACGCAGGCCCAGGCCAACCAGGGTGTTGTGGACCAGGATCAGCGCCTCGTTCATCGGCACGCCAACATGGTCGATGAACTCGGCCGGTGCCGCACCGGTACCGCCCTCAGCGCCGTCGACGACGATGTAATCGGGCAGCAAGCCGGTTTCCTGCATCGCCTTGGCGATGCCAAACCATTCCCAGGGATGGCCGATGGCCAGCTTGAAGCCCACCGGCTTGCCACCGGACAGCTCGCGCAGACGCGCGACAAACTGCAGCAGCTCGATCGGCGTGGAGAACGCCGAATGCTTGGACGGCGATACGCAGTCCACGCCCATCGGCACACCGCGCGTCGCGGCGATCTCGGCGCTGACCTTGGCCGCCGGCAGCACGCCGCCGTGGCCGGGCTTGGCACCCTGCGACAGCTTGATCTCGATCATCTTGACCTGATCGGAGCTGGCGTTCTCGACGAAACGTTCCTCGCTGAAGCGGCCGTTCTCATCGCGGCAACCGAAATAGCCAGAACCAATCTCCCAGACCAGGTCGCCGCCGTTCTCACGGTGGTAGGGCGAGATGGAACCTTCGCCGGTGTCATGGCAGAAGCCACCCAGCTTGGCACCCTTGTTCAAGGCACGGATGGCATTGGCCGACAGCGAACCAAAGCTCATCGCCGAGATGTTGAACACGCTGGCCGAATAGGGCTTGGCGCAATCCGGCCCGATCAGCACGCGGAAGTCGTGATGGGCGACGGTGGTCGGTGCCAGCGAATGGTTGATCCATTCGTAATCCACCGCATAGGCACTGCGCAGGGTACCGAACGGCACCACGTCCATCTCGTTGCGCGAACGCTGGTAGATCAGCTGGCGCTGCTGGCGCGAGAACGGCACGTCTTCCAGATCGCTCTGCACGAAGTACTGGCGGATCTCCGGGCCGATGGATTCAAAGCCGTAGCGGAAGTGCGCCAGCACCGGGTAGTTGCGGCGCAGCACGCTGCGGCGCTGCAACACGTCCCAGGTACCCAGCAAGGCCATCAGGCCGAACAGGCCGACCCCCCAGTACCAAGCCGGCCAATGGGAGGCCAACGCCAGCGAAACCGGCAACAGGATCAATGCCAGCACATAAACCAGATAACGATGCATTACCGTCCTCAACCAACGGGGATGGCGGATTCTACAACCGGTCGTCCACCACTTGCCTCGGCCAGGCCGATTTCACGTCGTAGACCACCATGTCCGGCACACCCAATGCCCGGATCTGTGCGATGTCCAGCTCGCGGAACTGCTGGTGGGCCACGGCAAGCACCACCGCATCGTAGGCAGCTGCCTGCGGTACCTTCACAAGTTCTACACCGCCCATGTCATGTGCGCCACGCGGATCAGCCCAGGGATCATGGGCATCCACCTGTGCGCCGGCAGCTGCCAGCATCCGCACAAGGTCCAGCCCGCGGCTGTTGCGCAGGTCCGGGCAGTCCTCCTTGAAGGTGACACCCAGCACCAGCACGTGCGCGCCCTGCAGCTGCTTGCCCTTGCCTTCCAACAGGCCGCGCACGCGGCTGACGACATGCGCGACCACGCGATTGTTGACGTCACGCGCGGTGTGGATCAGGTCCGGGTGATAGCCGACGCTTTCGGATTTGTGCAGCAGGTAATAAGGGTCCACACCGATGCAGTGCCCGCCGACCATGCCAGGCCGGAACGGCAGGAAGTTCCACTTGGTTCCGGCCGCCTCGAGCACATCCAGCGTATCGATGCCAAGCCGGTCGAAAATCAGTGCCAGTTCGTTGACCAGGGCAATGTTGACGTCGCGCTGGATGTTTTCCACCACCTTGGCAGCCTCGGCCACGCGCAGGGACGCTGCCGGCCAGGTACCGGCGCTAATGATGCGCAGGTATAGCGCATCGACTACCCGCGCCGCCTCCGGGGTGGAGCCAGAGGTGATCTTGCGGATATCCGGCAGTCGCCGCTGGCGATCACCCGGATTGATTCGTTCCGGGCTGTAACCACAGAAGAAATCAATGTTGAAACGCAGGCCCGAGCCCTGCTCCAGCAGCGGCACGCAGACTTCCTCGGTCGTACCGGGGTAGACCGTGGATTCGTAGATGACCAGATCGCCCGGCTTGAGCATCCGCGCGATCAACTCACTGGCCCCGCGCAACGGTGCCAGATCCGGTTGTTCAAAGGCATCAATCGGCGTTGGAACAGTGACGATGAAGGTATTGCATGCCGCCAGCTCGGCCGCATCGGCGCTGTAGCGTGCATGCACGCCAGCAGCCAGTTCCGCGTCGTCCAGTTCCAGGGTGTGGTCATGACCGGCCTGCAGCTCGGCGACCCGCGCTGCATCGATGTCATAACCCAGCACATCCAGCGTCTTGCCGAACTCAACCGCCAGCGGCAGGCCTACATAGCCCAGCCCGATGATGGCAATCCGCGGTTGTACCGCGGCAGTGATCTGGGCACTCATGCTGTCCCTTGAAAGTCTGCGAACTGGTGCCCGGAGGTCGCTATGCGCACCTTGCGCCAGAACACCTAGCTGATGCGATGGCGAAACTGGCGTGAGCTGCACAAAAACTGCACAGCCAGTTTAGCGTTAGTGGCAGCACAAATGGCCGAAACCCTTGTGCTGCAATGGTGCCCGGAGCCGGAATCGAACCGGCATGGAGTTGCCCCCGGCGGATTTTAAGTCCGATGCGTCTACCAGTTTCGCCATCCGGGCATCGGCATAGCGTGCCTGATCGCGCCGCAATTGTGAATTGCGGCGTCCTCCAAAACCCGGTGGGCACCCAGCGCCCGGGACTCAGCCGATGGCGCGTGAGTAGCGGGCCGGCTGCTGGGCGGCACGCAGGTAGCGGTCAAAGCACATGGCGATCAGGCGCAGCAGCGGCCGCCCCTGACGGGTGGCTGCCACCACGCCATCACGACAACTGGCCAGGCCATCGTGCTGCAGACGCTGCAGATCCTGCAGCTCGTCGGCGAAGTACTGCTCGAACGCGACCCCGTGGCGCTGGGCCAGCGCGCGCCCGTCCACCCGCCCGTGGCACATCAGCTGTTGGATGAGTTCGGCACGCAGCAGGTCGTCGGCATCCAGCTCCAGCCCGCGCCAGACCGGCAACTCCGGCCCCTCGATGCGCGCCTCCCATTCCTTCAGCTCGCGCGGGTTCTGGCTGTAGCTGTTGTCGATGCGACTGATCGCGCTGACCCCCAGACCCAGCAGATCGCTGTCGGCGTGGGTGGTATAGCCCATGAAGTTGCGGTGCAGGCTACCGGCCCGCTGGGCCTGCGACAGATCTTCATCGGGCAAGGCGAAGTGATCCATGCCGATGTACTGGTAGCCCGCCGCCGACAGCCGTTCCACCGCCAGCCCGAGCAGGGCCAGCTTCTGCTCCGGATCGGGCAGGTCGGCATCGAGGATCTGCCGCTGGGCCTTGAACATATGCGGCAGATGCGCGTACCCATAGATCGCCAGCCGGTCCGGGCGCACCGCCATCACCGTGTCCAAGGTGCGGCCGAAGCCCTCCAGCGTCTGCTTCGGCAGGCCGTAGATCAGATCGACATTGACCGAGCGCATGCCGTTGTCACGGCAGGCCTGGATGATGGCCATGGTCTCGTCCACGCCCTGCACACGGTTGATTGCCTGCTGCACGGCCGGGTCGAAGTCCTGCACGCCCAGGCTGGCGCGATTGAAGCCCAGCGCCGCCAGCATGGCGATGTCCTCGACGCTGACCGAACGCGGATCCAGTTCGATCGAGAAATCACGCTCGGCACGCTCACTGAAGTGGAAGTGGCCGGCCAGGCCTTCGATCAACCGGCGCAGCTGCTGCGGCTCCAGGAAATTGGGCGTACCACCGCCCAGATGCAGCTGGATCACTTCCCGCCCCGCTGCGAACAACGGTGCCACCCGCGCGGCTTCGGCCAGCACTTGGTCCACATAGCGCTCACCCTTGCTGCGATCGCGGCTGATTACCCGGTTGCAGCCGCAGTAGAAGCAGGGGCTGGTGCAGTAAGGCACATGCACATACAACGACAGCGGCCGGTCGGTGGCATTGCTGCGGGCGATCGCGGCACGGAAGTGCGCGGGACCATAGCTGTCATGAAAGTGCGGGGCGGTCGGATAGGACGTATAACGCGGGCCAGGCCGGTCATGCCGGCGCAGCAGTTCGGCGTCGAAGGTCCAGCCCAGGGGATTCAGCAGTACGGGAGTGGTGTCCATGGGCAGCAGTTTGCCCGCGCCGGGCGGCACTCGCCTTGAGCCAGATCAATCCCGCCGCATAGGGTGGCGTCCGTTCAGCCGAACAGCGGGAAGCGCTGGCTGCTGTAACGGCCCCATAGGGCGGCAGCCACCCGCTGCGCGGCGGCATCCGCCAGCTGCTTCATGTCCGGATTGCCCATTTCCGCGGTGGTCGCCGCGAACAACGACAGCCAGCGCTCGAACAGCCGCCACTCCAATCCCGGGATGGCCAGGTGTTTGGGCATGGGGGCACCGGCAAAACGGCGGGTACCGCGCAGCATCGCCGACCAGAAATCGACCAGGTGCAGGATGTGCTGCTCCCAGTCATGCACCCTTGCCTGGAAGACCGGCCCCAGCAGTGCATCGTCCTGCACCCTGGCATAGAAGCGGCGCACCAATTGCTCGACCTCGGCCTCGCTGCACACCTCCGGACCCGGCCGGGGGCCGTCCGCACTGATCACCACCGTCCACCTCCAGCTCACTGGGCGCCCTTGATCAGGATCAAGGACGCAACCTGCCATTACCCCTAGCCTCGCATGCCGGGCAACTACTGAAAGGCCACAGCACACATTGCGCGGCCACATTCTAGCCCCCCGCCCCGCGCCCCCCCGGAACCCGTGATGAATCCAGACAACACGCCAGCCAACGGACATCGCCGCCCGCTGATACAGCGGCTTGGCGCCGTGCTGTGGCCCAGTTTCTTTGCCGCCGGGGTTGCCGCCGCCGTGTTTTTCAGCATGGTCGATCCATTGGCTTTGGCCCATATCAGCTTCCCGGACCATTCAATCAGTCGTGAACTGGGCTACAGCGCCGGCTTCCTCCTGTTGTGGCTGGCGACCGCCTCGGCCAGCGCCTTCACCAGCCTGTTGCTGCGCCCGCGCGCGGACGAGCTGCGGGACGAAGAACTGGAATGAGCAGCGCCGACAGCACGCGCGCGAAACGCAGCCTGATCCGGCAAGGGGTGGCCGCAGCGCTGCTGCTGGCCTTCTATGGCCTGCCGTGGCTGCGCTTTGATGGCGCTCCCGCGCTACTGCTTGACCTGGACACGCGGCAATTGCAGCTGTTCGGCCTGGGCCTTCAATCGGTCGACGCGACCCCGCTGCTGTGGCTGGCGTTGGCCGCCGCCGCAGGCCTGGCCCTGCTGACCGTACTGCGCGGACGCCTATGGTGCGCCTATGCCTGCCCGCAGACCGTGCTTACGCGGCTTTTCCGCGGCCTGCACCAACTCACGACGCTGCCCGGCGTTGCCCGCCCCCTGGGGCCGGTAGTGCGCCACCTGCTGTGGGCAAGCATTGCGTTGTGGACGGGGATTTCCTTCGTGGGCTACTTCACCCCCATCCCAATGTTGGTGTCGGGCCTGCTGACACTGACCCTGGGGCCGTGGGAGTACTTCTGGATAGCCTTCTACGCCCTGGCCACCTGGGCCAACGTGATCTACCTGCACGAACAGGTCTGCAGCTACCTGTGCCCCTACAGCCGCCTGCAGCACCTGCTCAGCGACGCCGGCACCCCCACCGTGCAGTACGAAGCCCCGCGCGGCGAACCGCGCGGCAGCCGTGAACACCCGCAGGCCAGCGTCCTGCAACGCGAACGCGGTCTGCTGGATCCGGTCACCGCCAGCGACTATGTGTTCCGCGCTGCACATCCGGCCATCGCCGGGGTGATGCCCCGGTTCGCACCGGCCCATCTGGGAGACTGCATCGATTGCGGGGCCTGCGTGCGCGCCTGCCCGATCGGGCTGGATATCCGCAATGGCCGTTCCAGCAGCTGCATCGAATGCGGCGCTTGCATGGATGCCTGCGACGCGACCATGGCGCGACTGCACTTTCCAGCCGGGCTGGTACACCGCAGCTGCAATGCCGACAACGACGGTGCTCGCCGCAAGCCGCGCGGTAAGCCTTGGCTGTTCGGAGCGTTGTGTCTGGCGGCCACCGCCATGGCCATCCACGGCTTCCTGCAGCTGGCTTGAGTCCTTCCCCGCGACCCGCCAGCCGACGCAACGGTAGTGCCGAGCCATGCTCGGCAGGGGCTTCCCGGCAGCCTCCCTCTCTGCAGGACCAGCAAGCCGTCAAGCCGGCATTACGTGGAAGGCCCAGGAGCTTACCCCTCCCCAGCCCTCCCCTTCGCTGCGCGAAAGGGAGGGGGCCAAGGCCACGCCGCAGCCTGCACCAGCAACGGTAGTGCCGAGCCATGCTCGGCAAGGGCTTTCCCGGCAGCCTTCCTCTCTGCAGGAGCAGCAAGCCGTCAAGCCTGCATTCCGCGGAAGACCCAGGAGCCTACCCCTCCCCAACCCTCCCCTTCGCTGCGCGAAAGGGAGGGGGCCAAGGCCACGCCGCAGCCTGCACCAGCACCGGTAGTGCCGAGCCATGCTCGGCAGGGGCTTCCCGGCAGCCTCCCTCTCTGCAG
>DAMCTY010000064.1:0-18511 GCA_032112995.1 Stenotrophomonas sp.
CCTGCCGGGCGCTGCCGAGGTGCGCAGCGTGGCCGCCGACATCACCACCGCCGATGGCCGTGCCGCCGCGCTGGCCGCCTGCCCGCAGGTCGACATCCTGGTCAACAACGCCGGTGGCCCGCCTCCAGGCGATTTCCGCGACTGGGAACGCGAACAGTGGCTGGCGGCGGTAGAGGCCAACATGCTCACCCCGATCGAGCTGATCCGTGCCACCGTCGACGCCATGGCCGCGCGTGGCTATGGCCGCGTGGTCAACATCACCTCCAGCTCGGTGAAGGCCCCGATCGACATCCTGGGCCTGTCCAACGGCGCCCGTTCCGGCCTGACCGGCTTTGTCGCCGGGGTCGCCCGCACCCACCTGGCGCGCAACGTCACCCTCAACAACCTGTTGCCGGGCGCGTTCGACACCGACCGCCTGCGCGGCACGCTGGACGCCAGCGCGCGCAAGCTGCAGCAGCCACTGGACGAGGTGGCCGCACGCCGCCGCGCCGCCATCCCTGCTGGCCGCTTCGGTACGGCGGACGAATTCGGCGCCGCCTGCGCCTTCCTGTGCAGCGTGCACGCCGGCTACATCACCGGGCAGAACCTGCTGATCGACGGCGGCGCCTACCCGGGCACCTTCTGACCTTCCACTGCGTACCTGCCATGTCTTCCCTGTTTGATCGCAACCACGTCCGCCGCGCCTTCGCGCGCGCCGCCTCCAGCTACCACGCCGCCGCCGTCCTGCAGCAGGAAGTGGCCAAGCGCCTGCTCGAATCGCTGGATTACCTGGAGGACCGGCAACCGCAGGTGATACTGGACATTGGCAGCGGCCCCGGCCATTCCAGCGCAGCCATGAAGAAGCGCTGGCCCAAGGCGCAGGTGATCGCGCTGGACCTGGCCCAGCCGATGCTGGTGGAAGCAAAGAAGCAGGCCGGCTGGTGGCGGCCGTTTTCGCGCGTATGTGCCGATGCCCGGGCACTGCCGCTGGCCGACAACAGCGTGGATGTGATTTTCAGCAACCTGTGCCTGCAATGGGTGGAAGACCTGCCGGCGGTGTTTGCCGGTTTCCGCCGCGTGCTCAAACCCGGCGGCCTGCTGGTCTGTTCCACCTTTGGCCACGACACGCTGGTGGAGCTGCGCGCCGCCTTCGCCCAGGCCGACGACACCGCGCATGTCAGCCGCTTCGTGCAGATCGCTCAGTTCGGTGACGCGCTGCTGGCAGCCGGCTTCCGCGATCCGGTGCTGGACCGCGACATGTTCACCCTTACCTACGACGACCTGCCTGCGTTGATGCGCGAGCTCAAGGCCATCGGCGCCACCAACGCCATGCACGACCGCCGCCATACCCTCACCGGGCGCGGCCGCCTGGCGGCGGCGCAGGCCGCTTATGAGCCGCTGCGCCGCACGGACGGCAAGCTGCCGAGCAGTTGGGAAGTGATCTACGCCCACGCCTGGGCGCCGGAGCCGGGCGCGCCGATCCGCGAGCATGGCCACGACGTGGCCAGCGTGCCGCTGGCGTCGATCCCGATCCGACGCAAACCCAAGGCCTGAGCTGCCAGCACCTGTCGGGGGCGGCGCACACCACGGGTTTCATCCTCCCCTGCCCACTCGGTCCGGAGGCATGGCCTCCGGTCGTTCATCAGGCCGCACGCCGGTGGCGTGCAAACAGGGCTTCCCCCTTTGTTACGCAGAAGGGAGGAGCCAAAGCGGCTTGCATGCCGAGCCTTCGCCCCCCCCTACCCGGAGGGTGTTGCTCAGCCGCCCACCTGCACGATCCAATCCTGCAGGTTGTAGTAATTGCTCACCCGCGTGATCAGGCCGTCGCGCACATCGAAGAATGCGCCCCCCGGCAGCACATAGCGCTGTCCACGGGCGGGCGGCAGGCCGTCGTCGGTATGGTGGTACTCACCGTGCACCACGTACTCGGCGGCGGCACGGTTGCCGCTGTCATCGGCCATGACCACCACATCGCGCAACTGCTCGCGGTAGCTGGCCTCCATGCGCTGCAGGAAGGCCGCAAACGCCTCGCGGCCGTGCTCGCGCGCACCCTGGTTGAGGTCATGCACCACGTCCTCGTCCAGGCAGGCCAGCATGCCAACCCAGTCGCCACGGTTGAACGCCTCGTAGTACGCGTGGATGAGCACCATGGCGCGGCGCCGCGGGCTGACTTCAGTGTGGTCCATGTAACCCTCGCAAACGACTCACGCGCCTTTGGAAAACAGGTCGCGGTGGAAAAAGTAGACCTCCTGCACCAGGAAACGCCAACTGGTGTGGAAGCTGCGGAAACGCGTGCTCGGTGTGGACGAGGCCAACGCATCGATGCCCAGCTCCTGTGACAGGCGCAGCGCGCGCGCCATGTGCAACGGGTCGCTGACCACGATCACCTTGTGCAGGTCGTTCTGTTTCATCAGCACCTTGGCTTCCACCAGGTTCTGGCGGGTGGTGCGTGACTTGGTCTCAATGAGGATGGCATCGGCAGGGATCTTCTGCTTCAGGGCATAACGCCGCGCCACCTGTGACTCGGAGAAGCGCGCACGCGCGCCACCAAAGCCACCAGTGAAGATCAGCTTGGGCGCATAGCCCTGCCGGTACAGGTCCAGGCCATGGCGGATACGCTCCTCGAACACCGGTGACGGCTTGGCGTCATAGGCCGCCGCGCCGAGCACGATGATCGCGTCCGCCGGTGCGGCCTGGTCGCGGTCGCCCACCCAGATGATCCAGGCCGCCACACCCAGCAACCACAACAGCAGCAGGACGCTGAACCGCCACACCCAACCCAGCAGACCAACCCGTCCACGCGTTGCCGTCATGCCCGGCTCCACGGCAGTGCATCCAGATCGACATTGCCACCGGACAACAGCAGGCCAACGGTGCGCCCGGCAAACCGCTGCGGCTGCGCAAGCACCGCCGCCAGGGTGATTGCCGAGGACGGTTCCACCGTCTGTTTCATCACCTGCCAGATCAGGCGCATCGCCGCCACGGTGTCGGCATCCTCCACGGTGATGGCCTGCGCATGCGAGCGCAGCAAGGCGAAATTGGGGGCACCGAGCGCACCGCGCAGGCCATCGCACACGGTATCCGGCACGAAATCGATCTGCCGCCGGTCCGCAGCCAGCGAGCGCGCCGTATCGGCTGCACCGGCCGGCTCGGCCAGGATCAGTTCGCAATCGGGCAACAACGCCTGCATCGCCAACAGGCTGCCGCTGGCCAGGCCACCGCCGCCCACCGGCACCACCAGCACGTCCAGGGTCGCCCCTGCCTGGCGGATCAGCTCCATCGCCGCCGTGCCCTGACCGACGATTACCCGCGCATCGGCGTAGGGATGGACCAGCTCGGCGCCGGTCTGCTGGCGTATGCGTTCACATTCGGCCTCGCGCGCCGCCTGGGTGGGGGCGCAGCGCCACAGCTGCGCGCCATGCCGGGCGATATTGGCCAGCTTTGCCGCCACCGCACCCTCAGGCACCACCACATGGCAGGGGATGCCACGCGAACGCGCCGCCAACGCCAGGGCCGCACCGTGGTTGCCGGAAGAATGGGTAACCACCCCGTTCAGCGCCTGCACTTCATCCAGCGACCACACCGCGTTGCAGGCGCCACGGAACTTGAACGCGCCACTGCGCTGCAGGTGCTCGGCCTTGAAATGCAGGCTGGCACCGGCCAGGGCATCGAGCTCCCGCGACCGCAGCACCGGCGTGACCGTGGCATGGGAGGCAATGCGCGCCGCGGCGGCCAGCACCTCGGCAAAGCCGGGCAAGGTGAGTTCATTCATGGTGAAAGGTTAGCCTAGGCTCCTGCCCCTGGACCATCTCATCTGCGCACATGCCTGCAGTTCAGGTAAACCGGAACAATTAAGGGGCGATTCAATGCATTGGCCCGAAGCTGGATGCCATTCCCACTGGGGGGACTCATCATGATCAAGCGACTCATCATTGCCACCGGGCTGCTGGTTGGCCTGTCCGGCTGTGCCACCTATGACTACGTCGATGGTGGGGCGGGTGGTTACTACCATGGCTCGCCGTCGGTGCAGTACAGCTATCCCTATGGCTACCCGTATGGCGGTTATGACGGTGGCTACTATGGTGGCGCTTACTACGGCAGTGGCTATTACGGCAGCTACGGCTACCCAGGCTACCGTCCGGTTTACCGTCCTCGTCCGCCGCAGCATGGCCATGGTCAGCGCCCGCCAGGTAATGGCAACGGGCATGGCCCGCGCCCGGGTGGCGGCCATGACCACAATGGCAATGGGCCGCGTCCGCCGGGCAACGGCAATGGGCACGGTCCGCGGCCGGGCGGTGACAACGACCACAACGGCAACGGGCCGCGTCCGCGTCCGCCGGTCAATGGCGGCGGCGGCAAGTCGCCGTGGCGTGACCTGGACCGCCTGCAGCGCCCACAGCAGCGCGCCAATCCGCAGGCGATGCAGCAACCCCGTGCCATGCCCCGCCCGCAGGCCATGCCATCACGTCCGGCCATGCAGCCCCGGCCGATGGCCCAGCCGCGGCCGGCCGCACAGGCCCGCCCGGCCCCTGCCCGACAGCCGTCACAAAGTCGAACGGGTCACGGAGTCAGGAATGTGGAGAAATAAAAAGGTTGCATTTGCCCTTGATGCAGGCAATGCGTGGCCTCACGGGTGACCGGTTGCGTCGCTAAGTGACCCAAACCGGTCAACACCCGACAGCTCAATGTCGATGTCCGTCAGGAAATCTGGATCCCCCCTGTTCCGGCCCTGTCGGGCATCGGCGCCTAATAAAGACAAAGCCCCGGCCTAGGCCGGGGCTTTGTCTTTTAACGCTTTCCCGCCAAGGCGGGCCTTGCCTGACTGCAAGGCCGGTAGTCCCCCGACTACCGGCCCCCTGCTACCCCAACGTGCGCTTCGGTCGGCCCCTGTTCCAATTCCGACCTTGTTGCGCCTATGTCGCATGCCACGCTGGGTGCAATGTATTAACTGCAGGTTGCGTGCCAACTTTAGGGCTGACCGCTAACAAATTTGCTTTGGCAGTAAAATCAGCAAACCGGCTGGCTTACCCCGGGAATTACCCCGGCGACTGACTTCACACTTTTCCGAACCAATCTCACGCCCATGAGCGACACCTTCTACCGTTACGACGTCATCGTCATCGGCGGCGGCCACGCCGGCACCGAGGCCGCCCTGGCGGCCGCACGCGGCGGCGCCCGCACCCTGCTGCTGACCCACAACGTCGAAACCGTGGGCGCGATGAGCTGCAACCCGGCCATCGGCGGCATCGGCAAGGGCCATCTGGTCAAGGAAATCGACGCCCTGGGCGGGGCCATGGCGCATGCCGCCGACCGTGCCGGCATCCAGTGGCGCACCCTCAATGCCTCCAAGGGCCCAGCGGTGCGCGCCACCCGCTGCCAAGCCGACCGCAACCTGTACCGCATGGCGATCCGCGGCATCGTCGAGTCCCAGCCCAACCTGACCGTGTTCCAGGCCGCGGTGGATGATCTGATCATCGACGGCGACGCCATCCGCGGCGCCATCACCCAGACCGGCCTGACCTTCCACGCCCCGGCAGTGGTGCTGACCGCCGGCACCTTCCTGGCCGGCAAGATCCATATCGGCGAGACCCAGTACACCGCCGGCCGCATGGGCGACCCGCCGGCCATCACCCTGGCCGCGCGCCTGCGCGAGCGCCCGTTCGCCATCGACCGCCTGAAGACCGGCACCCCGCCACGCATCGACGGCCGTTCGCTGGACTACAGCGTGATGGACGAGCAGCCCGGCGATGACCCGCTGCCGGTGATGTCCTACCTGGGCGATGTCCGCGAGCACCCACAGCAGGTGAGCTGCTGGATCACCCATACCAGCGAGCGCACCCACGACATCATCCGTGGCGCATTGCATCGCTCGCCGCTGTACAGCGGCCAGATCGAAGGCATCGGCCCGCGTTACTGCCCGTCCATCGAGGACAAGGTGGTGCGCTTTGCCGAGAAGAACAGCCACCAGATCTTCGTCGAGCCCGAGGGCCTGGACGTGGTGGAGATCTATCCCAACGGCATCTCCACCTCGCTGCCGTTCGACGTGCAACTGGAGCTGGTACGCAGCATCCGTGGTTTCGAGCAGGCGCATATCACCCGCCCGGGCTATGCCATTGAATACGACTTCTTCGATCCGCGCGGCTTGAAGAACACGCTGGAGACCCGCCAGGTCGCCGGCCTGTTCTTCGCCGGCCAGATCAACGGCACCACCGGTTATGAAGAAGCCGGCGCACAAGGCCTGCTGGCCGGCATCAACGCCGCCCTGTTCGTGCAGGGCAAGGACGGCTGGTGCCCGCGCCGCGACGAAGCCTACATCGGCGTGCTGGTCGACGACCTGATCACCCACGGCACCAGCGAGCCGTATCGCATGTTCACCAGCCGCGCCGAGTACCGGTTGCAGCTGCGCGAGGACAACGCCGACGCCCGCCTGACCCCGACCGGCCGCGAGCTGGGCCTGGTCGATGACCGCCGCTGGGCCGCGTTCGAGACCAAGCAGGCCGCGGTTGCCAGCGAGAGCGCACGCCTGCGTGGCATCTGGGCAACGCCGGGCAATGCCCTGGGCCGCGAAGTCGCCGAGACCACCGGCGTGGCGGTCAGCCGCGAAACCAATGTGCTGGACCTGATCAAGCGCCCCGAGCTGGATTACGCCAAGTTGATGCAGGTGCCGTCGCTAGGCCCCGGCGTGGAAGACGCACGTGTGGCCGAGCAGGTGGAAATCAGCGTCAAGTACGCCGGTTACCTCGACCGCCAGCGCGAAGAGATCGAACGCCAGCAGCGCCATGAGAACACCGTGATCGCCGAAGGCTTCGACTTCGCCTCGGTGCGCGGCTTGTCAGCCGAGGCACTGCAGAAACTGGAACGCGTGCGTCCGCAAAGCATCGGCCAGGCGCAGCGCATCCCTGGCATGACGCCTGCGGCAATCTCGCTGCTGCTGGTGCACCTGGAGCGGGCACGCCGCGGCAAGGTGGCGTGAGATTTTCGGGAGGGGTTGTTGGAGCTTGAAGAGCCTACCCCTCCCCGGCCCTCCCCTTTGCTGCGCAAAAGGGAGGGAGCAGAAGCGACGCTGCCCCATCTGAAAGAACACGCCAACCAGCCCCTTCCCTTGCGCCGAAGGCGTAGGGGAGGTTGGGGAGGGGTGCCATTGGCACCCCTCCCAACATAAATCGCGCCGCATCAGTTACATCAGCCCATCTTCGCTGCATCTGATTTCCAGACAACTACCCGGCCGCCTGAAGCCCTTGCACAAAGCTGCAATCAAGCCGCGCGCTATCATTCGCATCAACGCCTCACCACCATCGAGTTCCAGCATGCCTGCACTCCGCCCCTTCCTGGACAAAACCCCCACCCTCGGCGAGCGCGTTTACATCGACGAGGCCTGCACCATCATCGGCGACGTGCACATCGGTGACGATGCCTCGGTGTGGCCGGGCACGGTGATCCGCGGTGATGTGAATTACGTCCGCATCGGTGCGCGTACCAATGTGCAGGACGGCACCATCATCCATGTCAGCCATGACAGCCCCTACAACAAGGGTGGCTTCCCCACGCTCATCGGCGAAGGGGTCACCGTCGGCCATGGCTGCATCATCCATGCCTGCACCATCGGCGATTACTGCCTGATCGGCATGGGCGCCTGCATCCTCGATGGCGCGGTGATCGAAGCCAATGCCTTCATCGCTGCCGGCGCGGTCATCGGCCCCGGCAAACGCGTGAAGAGCGGCCAGCTGTGGGCCGGCAACCCGGCCCGGTTGATGCGCGAACTCACCGAAAAAGACATCGAGGGCCTGCGCTATTCGGCCGATCACTATGTCCGCGTAAAGGACCAGTACCGCGCCATGCCCGGCTGATCCGCCCAGACATTGCCGGTGGCAGCGCACTGACGCACACTGCCGGCCTGGGCGTGGGGACGCCTTCTGTGGGGATAAGACATGATGTCGCTGAAATCCTTTGTGCTGGCCTTGGCGGCCGGCGTAGCCGTTCTGGTAGCACCCGCTGCAAACGCTGCTGAAGAAGAAGCCGGCATGACCGCCGAGCAGTTCGTGCAATCCTTGGACTACCGCCACGGCACGGTCACCGTTGGACAGGCCAAGGCGCATTTCAACCTGGACGATGAGTTCCGCTACCTCGACCAAGCGGATGCGCGCCGCGTGCTGGAAGATCTCTGGGGCAATCCACCGGATGAGAGCGTGCTGGGCATGATCGTCCCGCGCAGCCCCGCGCTGACCGACGAGGACAGCTGGGCGGTGGTGGTCACCTATGCGGACGATGGTTATGTCCCGGACGAAGATGCCAGCAAGATCGACTACCGCGAGCTGCTGCAGACAATGCAGGAGGAAATCAGCGACGCCAACCCCGAGCGCGTCAAGGCCGGCTATGGTTCGCTGCAACTGGTGGGCTGGGCGGTGCCACCGCGCTACGACGCAGGCAGCAAGAAGCTGTACTGGGCCCGCGAACTGGCGTTCAACGACCAGGCCAGCCATACCCTTAACTACGACATCCGCGTGCTCGGGCGGCACGGCTATCTCAGTCTGAACGCAGTCTCCGGGATGAACAGCCTGGGGGCGGTGCGCGCCGGCATGGACCGTCTGTTGCCGATGACGGAATTCGACCGCGGCGCGCGTTACGCCGACCACAACCCCCGCACCGACAAGATCGCCGCGTATGGCGTGGCCTCGTTGATCGGCGGCGGGCTGGCGGCCAAGGCCGGCCTGTTTACCAAGCTTGGGCTGGTGCTGGCCAAATCCTGGAAGCTGCTGCTGATAGGCCTGGTGGCGCTGGGTGGATCGCTGGGCAAGCTGTTTGGCAAGCGCAAGAACAAGCCCACCGTGCACTGAGCACGCTGGGTTTTCACCTTGCCCCCCGTTACAGTCAGCACTCTGACTAAGGATGTGACAGAGACACGCATGCCCCAGGCTGCCGCCCGGACGGGAAACCGGGCCCTCCACCGCCACCGCGCCTATCCGGAATGCCCGCAATGACGGCAGCGCGGCCGATGCTGGATACCTACCGCGAGGTCATCACCCCCGAAGGCGTGCCGCTGCAGCTGCCGGCCGCCGGGCCGGTGCCGCGGGCGCTGGCCTGGCTGATCGACCTGATCATCCGTTTCGGCGCGCTGGCGCTGATGAGCCCCTTGCTGATCCCCCTGGGTGGCTTGGGCAAGGGGCTGTATCTGGGGCTGATGTTCCTGATGTTCTGGGCCTACCCCATCGTGCTGGAGGTCTGTTGGGGCCGCACCCTGGGCAAACGTGCGCTGGGGCTGCGCGTGGTCGCCCGTGACGGCGCGCCGCTGGGCTGGCTGCAGGCCATCGTGCGCAACCTGCTGCGCACCGTGGACATGCTGCCGTTCGGCTATGCGGTGGGGCTGGTCAGCTGCCTGTGCGATGCGCATGGGCGCCGTCTGGGGGATCTGGTGGCCGGCTCGCTGGTGATCCATACCCCGCCGCGCGCGGCCACTGCGCCGGCGCGCATCGACACCGTACTGGCACCCCCGCTGGCCCTGCAGCCCAACGAGCAGATCGCGCTGATCGCCTTTGCCGAGCGCGCGCCCGCGCTGTCGTCGGCGCGCCAGCAGGAGCTGGCCGACATCGCCAGCGGGCTCAGCCAGGACCGCGGCCAGACCGGCGTGCTGCGCCTGTATGCGATGGCCAACTGGCTGCTGGGGCGGCGATGAGACAGGAACAGTTCGTTACCCGTTACCAGCAGGAGTGGCAGCAGTTCGAGAACTGGCTGCAGCAACGCGGTGAGCAACGCAGCAGGAAGACCACCCCATCGGCCGACCTGCCGGGCGATGAAACCATCCCGCAGCGCTACCGGCGGCTGTGCCAGCAGCTGGCATTGGCCCAGCACCGCGGCTACAGCCCGCAGCTGGTAGAGCACCTGCAACAGCTGATGCAACGCGGCCACAACCTGCTCTATCGCACGCCCACGCCACGCTGGCAGCGCGCGGTGGAATTCCTGTTTGCCGATTTCCCGCTGGCGGTGCGCAGCCAGGCCGCGTCGATGTGGGCGGCCTGCGCCCTGTTCGTGCTGCCGTTGGTCGGTATTTTCGTGCTGCTGCAGTACAAGCCCGAACTGGTGCACCTGCTGCTGGAGCCTTCGCAGATCACACAGATGGAAAAGATGTACGACCCCAACGCCGACAGCCTGGGCCGCGACAGCGGCACCGACTGGGCGATGTTCGGCCACTACATCATGAACAACATCAGCATCGGCCTGCGCACCTTTGCCAGCGGCCTGGTGGCCGGCATCGGCACCATCCTGGTGCTGGTATTCAACGGCATCACCATCGGCGCGGTGGCGGGCCACCTGCAACAGGCCGGCTATGGCGAACCGTTCTGGCGTTTCGTGGTTGGCCATGCGCCCTTCGAGCTGACCGCCATCGTCATTGCCGGCGGCGCGGGCCTGCAGTTGGGCCTGCGCCTGCTGGCGCCGGGCCGCATGCGACGCGTCGATGCGCTGGTGGAAGGCGGCCGGATAGGGGCAAGGCTGTGCCTGGGCGTGGCCTTCATGCTGTTGGTGGCGGCCTTCATCGAGGCGTTCTGGTCGTCGATTGCCTGGGTGCCGATGTGGGGCAAGCTGACGGTGTCGGCGGTGTTGTGGCTGCTGGTGCTGGGCTGGCTGTGGCGCGGTGGGCGCGGGGGCGGCCATGCGCATTGACCAACTGGATGTGGTACTGCGCGCACGCTCGCAATGGGAAGCCATGGAGCTGGGGACCGCGCTGGTGCGCCGCCACGCGCGCGCCATCTGGAAGCCCTGGCTGCTGGTGGCGTTGCCGCTGTTCGCGCTGCTCAATCTCGGTGGCTGGTGGCTGGACAACTTCCTGCTGCCGGCCATGCTGATGTGGTGGTTGAAGCCGGCGTTGGAGCGCATTCCGCTGTATGTGATCTCGCGCGGGGCCTTTGGTGCCGAGCCCGGCACCGCCGATACCCTACGTGCCCAGCTGCGCTGGGGTTGGCGTGGATTGCTTGCCTACCTGACCTGGCGCCGGCTCAGCCCGGCGCGCTCGCTGCTGATGCCGGTGGACCTGCTGGAAGGTGGCGACCCTGCCCTGCGGCGGGCGCGGCGCGGCGCCCTGGGCAATGCCAGCTATGGCCATGCGGCCATGCTCACCTGGGTCTGCTTCCACTTTGAACTGATGCTGCAATTGGCCGGCGTCTCGTTGATCTTCATGTTCGTGCCGCTGGACCTGCTGTCCGAATCACTGCGCGCAGCCTGGTCGCTGATCGGCGATGAAACACCGGCCTGGGCCTGGGTGGGCTTCAACCTGCTGTCGCTGGTTGCGATGAGCGTGATCGGTCCGTTCTACAGCGGCGCCGGTTTTGGCCTGTACCTCAACCGCCGCACCCAGCTGGAAGCCTGGGACGTGGAAATCGCCTTCCGCCGCCTGCGTGAACGCCTGGCCAAGCTGGCACCGACGCTGGCGCTGGTGATGGCCTTGCTGGCGCCGATGGCGCTGCCGGTACAGGCACAACAAGCCGACGGTACTGCCACCGCGCATGCCAACCACAAGACCGCACCACCGGTGGCCGACAGCCCGCAGACCGTGTTCGGGCCCAGCGATGCCGATACCGCCGGTTTCCGCCAGGCCGCCGCACGCGCCTACGAAGATCCGCAGCTGGGCGCCCAGCGCACCGTCACCCAATGGCAGAAAAAGGCAGAGGAGGAGCAGGACAAGAACGCACCCGACCTGTCGCAGCTGCCACTGGAGGCCATCGGCAAGCTGCTGGCGTTGATCAGCGAAAGCATCCTGTGGATCGTACTGGGTATCGTGGTGCTGGCACTGCTGCTGACCGCCCGCTGGTGGCTGCCCTGGCTGCGCGGCACCGGCAAGCGCGAGCGCAGCGAAGAGTCCCCGGTGACCCAGGAGGTGCTGCAGCTGCCCGAGGTGCTGCCACCGGATATCCTGGGCAGTGCCCGCCGCCTGTGGCGTGAGGGCAAGCCCCGGCATGCACTGGCGCTGTTGTACCGCGCCTCGGTGGAAGTGCTGGTGCAACGCGCCGATGTACTGCTGCCGCCCGGCGCCACCGAAGCACAATGCCTGCGGGCGTCGCGGCGCATGCCGCGTGAGCAGGACCGGGAGCTGTTCGGGCAGATGGTGCGCACCTGGCAGTACGCCGCCTATGCCGGGCGCCTGCCCAGCGATGCCGAGTTCGATGCGCTTGCCGCGTCCCTGCACCAGCATTTCGGGTGGCCGGCATGAGCCCGCGCGTGCGCAACGCGCTGATCGCCGTGCTGGCGCTGCTGCTGGGGGCGGTGGTGTTGGTGTGGTTTCTGCACAACTACGAGCGGGTAAGCCGGCAGGTGCCTTTGCCGGCCTACGGTGAGCCCACCTACAACGACCTGTTCGCACTGCGCGAAACCCTGCGCCGCGACGGCAACAAGGCCGAAACCCAGCGCCAGCTCAACCTGGCCACCACTGGCCTGCAGCCGGGCGACACCGTATTGATGCTGGATGACCCGCGCAAGCTCAGCCCGGCGCAGGTCGAGGGGCTGTTGGACTGGGTGGAGTTTGGCGGCCACCTGCTGCTCCGCGCACCCGCAGCGGATGAGGACACCGACAGCGAGGACACCGGCTTGCTGCCCCGGTTGGGGGTGGTACCCAGCGATGTCGATGCCCGTTGCCAGCACTGGAACGTGCTCGGCCAGGAACCACACCAGGAGTTCTGCCAGGGCAATCGCTTCCGCCTTGATGGCAGCACCCGCACCGAACGCCGCTGGGGCGATGCGCAGGATGACACGCTGGTCTGGGCCCGGCTGCGCTACGGGCTGGGGCGGGTAGACGTGCTGGCACAGATGGATTTCCTGCTCAACGGCAAGAACGAGTACGACACCGGCCTGCGCGACGTACCGCACCGTGACCTCACCCGCCTGCTGCTGGCGCCCAACTACGGCAAGGGCACCACCTACCTCATCTACGCGATGGAGATGCCGTCGCTGTGGAAGACCATCTACAAGCGCGGCTGGCCGATCTGGGTACCGCTGTTGCTGGCCCTGCTGGGCTGGCTGTGGATGCGCTGCCAGCGTTTCGGGGCGGAACTGCCCTCCCCGCGCGGCGACCGCCGCTCGCTGCTGGAGCACGTGCGCGCCAGCGGCGAGCACCTGCACCGCCATGGCAAGGCGCCACTGCTGTACGACGCGGTGCGCCAGACCTTCCTCAAGCGCCTGCGGCTGCGTGCACCGATAGCCGCCGCACTCAGTGGCGACAGCCAGGCCCAGGCTATCGCCGACCACCTGCAATGGCCCGTGGCGCGGGTGAAAGCCGCGCTGCAGGTTCCACCTTCGCGCGACGACACCGCCCTGCGTGAGCGCATCCGTCTCCTCATCCAGATGAGAAACCAGCTATGACCGACCTGCCAACCCCACCCGACCTGCCCGCTACCGCGCCGGCCCCCGCTGCCGCGCCCGTGCCTGCCGCAGGCCCCGGCAATACGGCGCTGATCGAACGCGTGGAACGCATCCGCGATGCCGTTGGCCAGGCCTTCATCGGCCAGACCGATGTACTCGACCAGATACTGATCGCCTTGCTGGCCGGTGGCCACGTGCTGATCGAGGGTGTGCCGGGCCTGGGCAAGACCCTGCTGGTACGGGCGCTGGCACAGGCGCTGGAGCTGGACTATGCGCGCGTGCAGTTCACCCCCGACCTGATGCCCAGCGACGTCAGCGGCCACGCGGTCTATGACCCCAAGACCGAGAGCTTCAAGATCCGCCGCGGCCCGGTGTTCACCAATCTGCTGCTGGCCGACGAGATCAACCGGGCACCGGCCAAGACCCAGTCGGCGCTGCTGGAAGTAATGCAAGAAGGCCAGGTCACCATCGAGGGCAAGGGCTTCGCGCTGACCCCGCCGTTCCTGACCCTGGCCACGCAGAACCCGGTGGAACAGGAAGGCACCTACCCGCTGCCGGAAGCCCAGCTCGACCGCTTCCTGCTGAAGGTGTTGATCGACTACCCGCAGCTGGAGGACGAAAAGCAGATGGTGCAGGCCATCACCACGGGCCGCACCGCCAGCGACTTCAATCTCAGCCAGGTTCCGCGCGTGCTCAGTGGTGCCGATGTGGTCGAGCTGCAGAAGGCGGTGGCGGCAATCACTGTTGATCCGCAGGTGATCGACTACGCGGTGCGCATTGTTGCCGCCACCCGCAAGTGGCCGGGCATCGCACTGGGCGCTGGCCCGCGCGGCAGCATCGCGCTGGTGCGTGCGGCGCGCGCGCAGGCAGTACTGTCCGGCCGCGATTTCGTAACCCCCGATGACGTGCGTGAGATCGCAAAGCCGGCGCTGCGCCACCGCATCGCGTTGGCGCCGGAGATGCAGATTGAAGGCCAATCCGCCGACGACGCCCTGACCGCCCTGCTCGCCAAGGTGGAGGCTCCGCGCAAGTGAACAAGGCGGCAGGCCCAAGCATCCACAAGGGAGCCCTTGCTCCTGTCCCCTCCCTTGCATGCGAAGCAAGCGGGAGAGGGCTGGAAAGGGATGCTTCTGCTCCTGCCCCCTCCCTTGCGTGCGAAGCACGCAGGGGAGGGCTGGCGAGGGGTGCTCCTGCTCCTGCCCCCTCCCTTGCGTGCGAAGCACGTAGGGGAGGGCTGGGGAGGGGTGCTCCTGCTTCCACTACCCCCACCGCCCCACCCCATCCGAACCCCAGGGCCGCCGCGTGAGACCCGCCCCCCTACTGATCGTCCTGCTGGTGCTGTGGGGCCTGCTCGGCGTCCCGGTGGCGCTGCACTACCTGCCGCAGCTGCCATGGGCCGTCACCGGCGCAGTGATCGGCGCGGTGGCGCTGCTGGACATGCTGCTGCTGGTCCGCCGCCCCACCCCGTTGGTGCAGCGCGAACTCCCCGATTCGCTCGCGCTTGGCGTCGAGCGCGAAACCTGGCTGCAGCTGGATGCCTTTGGGCGCCAGCGCGTGGATGTATTCGACCTGCTGCCCGATGGCTGGCAGGCAGAAGGGCTGCCGCGTCGCCTGCGCCTGCGCGGCACCAGCGAGACCCGCTTCAGCTACCGCTTCACCCCGACCAACCGCGGCACCTTCGTGTTTGAAGGCGTGCACCTGCGGCTGCACTCGCCCCTGCAGCTGTGGCGCCAGCAACGCCTGGCCGCAACGCCGCAGACAGTGCGCGTGTACCCCAACTTCGTCCCGCTGACGCGCCTGGCCCTGCTCAGCGCGGAAATGGCCTCGCGCCTGGTCGGCGCCCACCTCAAGCGCCGCCGTGGTGAAGGCACCGACTTCCATCAGATGCGCGAATACCGCGTTGGCGACAGCCTGCGCCAGATCGACTGGAAGGCCACCTCGCGCGCACGCAAGCTGATCTCGCGCGAGTACCAGGACGAAAAGAACCAGCAGTTGGTGATGATGATCGACACCGGCCGCCGCATGATGGCGATCGAGGACGGCCTGTCGCACTTCGACCATGTCCTGAACGCCGCACTGGTGGTGTCGTACCTGGCGCTGCGCCAAGGCGATGGCGTGGGCCTGCTTGCCAACGGCAGCGACAATCGCTGGGTTGCACCCAAGCGCGGACTGGGCGCGATCGACAGCCTGCTGCGGGCCAGTTATGACCTGCAGGCACGGCCGGTGGCCACCGACTACCTGGCTGCGGCCACCGAACTGTCGCTGCGGCAATCGCGCCGCAGCCTGGTGATGCTGATCACCAATGTCCGTGATGAAGACATCGAGGATCTGTTGGCGGCGGTACGCCTGCTGCAGAAGCGGCATCTTGTCTGCGTGGCCAGCCTGCGCGAACGCGACCTGGACGACACCCTTGCACGCGACGTGGAAACCCTGCCCGATGCCTTGCAGGCCGGTGCCATCGCCCGCTACCTGCAGCAACGCAGCGATGCCCACGATGCCCTGCGCAGCCACCGGGTGATGGTGCTGGACGTCACCGCCGAGGAGTTGCCGGCGGCGCTGGTCGAACGCTACCTGGCGGTGAAACGCGATGGTCTGCTGTGAACAACCCTCTGCCCAGGCTTCGCGGCTCATCCAGCCCGCAAAAACCAAAACCGCAATGCCGCACCCTGCTCGGCAAGGGCCTCACCGACAACGCCCATGTAGTGCCGAGCCATGCTCGGCAGGGGCCTTACCGGTAAAGCCTCAGCCGAGCATGGCTCGGCTCTACCGTGACATTGGCGTTGTGGGTGACATCATTCCCACAACAACCACTCAAACATAGATGCGCGTCGTGCCCTGCGGTGCATCGTCGATGATGGCGTGCGGCAGGAAGCGCGCACTGTCGCGGGTGATGCGGCTGTTGTCCTCGCGGATGCCCACACCACAGGCGCGATCGCCCACCACCCAGCTGCCCACCAGCGGGTAGTTGCCCTCGAACACCGGCAAGGCATGAAACGCCTGGCGGATGCTCGGCCCGCTGTACGGCCCTTCGCTTTCCTGCCAGCTGCCATCGTTCATATGCATGGCCACGTTGGCACCTTCGCGCGAATGCAGCGGCTTGCGCACCCAACCGGCCGGCAGCGCACTGCCGTCATCGAAATACGATTCGAGCAGGTTCGGGTGGCCACGATGGCGCTGCCACAGCAGCGGCAGGATGCCCTTGTTGCTCAACACCGCCTTCCACGCCGGTTCCAGCAACTGCACGCCCGAACGCGGCAAGGCCGCGCCGAATTCCTCACGCATCAGGTCTTCCAGCGGGTACAGCTTGAACAGGCTGCCGATCACCACATCGTCCAGATCGGTGAAACGGCCGTCTTCGGACAGGCCAATGTCCTCGATGGCGATGGCCGCCCCACGCAGCCCGGCCTGCGCCGCGCAATCGCGCAAGTAGGCGACCGTGCCCTGGTCTTCCTCGGACTCGCCCACCGCACTGAAATACAGCGGCGGCGGCAGGCGTGAGGCCAGTTCGGCAAAACGCTCCACCAGGGTTTCGTGGAGGGAGTTGAACTGATCGGCCTGCTGCGGCAAGGCGCCACGGTTGCGCTGGTCCTCCAGCCATTGCCACTGGAAGAACGAGGCCTCGTACAGCGAGGTGGGCGTGTCGTAGTTCAACTCGTACAGCTTGGCCGGGCCGTTGCCGTCATAGGCAAAATCCAGGCGCCCGTAGAGATGCGGGTCGCGGCGACGCCAGCTTTCGGCGATCCAGTCGCGGAACGCCTCGGGGATGGCCAGCTGCGCCATCAGCGCCTCGCTGCCCACCACCTCGCCCACCAGATCCAGCGCCATGGCATGCAGCTCGGCGCTGGGGTCCTCGATATCGTTTTCGATCTGGCGCAGGGTGAAGGCGTAATACGCACTTTCATCCCAGTAGGGCGCACCGTCGATGGTGTGGAAGCGGAAACCGGCTTCAGCAGCACGGTCCCGCCAGTTGCCACGCTCGGCAATTGCAACGCGCTTCACTGCATCAACCGCCGACGCTGCTGCGGCCGCCGCTACGGGCGCCAAACCCGCCACGGCTGGCGGTGACGGCACGGTTGGGCTCGGCACTGACCGGCGCCAGGCCGGCCTTGCCGGCACCAATGCCGCTGGCCGTGTTCAGGCCACCGCTGCCGCCCGGTGCGGGCTTGGCCCAACCGTTGGCCTTGTCCTTGAACGCCGGCTGCGCGGCCGGCGGTGCGGCCACCGCGCCACGGCTGCCGTTGAGCATCTGCGACATGAAGAAGCCCATCATCATCGGCCCGATGAACGAGGTGCCGGCGCTGGTGTGCTGCTGCACGCACTGCTCGGCCGGGTACTCCTTGGCGCACTCTTCCTTGCTGGCGTACTTGGGTGCGGCATCGGCAGACTGCTGCTGGGCAGCGGCAAACGCCTCGCGGCAGCTGGACGGATTGCCGGTGGCCTCGGAGCAGGCTTCCACCGAGGTGTACAGCCCTTCCTGCACCTGCACGGTTTCTTCCTTCTGGCAGGCGGTCAGCAGCAGCGGCACGGCGCTCATCAGCACCAGTGCGGTGGCCTTGGATCGCTTCATGGTCGGTTCCCCGTCAATGTGATCCGCCAATGATGCCCGATGCAGGCTGCAAGGCGGAAACCGGAATGTTCCTGAAGCTGAATCGCGTTTCAGGTGATTTGGGTGTTGGGGCTGATGTGGCGGGGCTTTTTGGGGGGTTACTTGCTGCTGCGGGATTACCTCTCCGGCGCTGTTGGTGGGCTGAGAGCGAGAGCTAAAAGCCAGAGCCCAAAGCACCCCTCCCCAACCCTCCCCTGCGCTGCGCGCAAGGGAGGGGGTAGAAGCGGCTTGCTTGCGGTCTGAACGCGCGCAGCAGACAGCCCCCTCCCTTGCGCGTAGCGCAGGGGAGGGTTGGGGAGGGGTGCCCTCCGCTTCCGCTTCCGCTTCCGCTTCCGCTTTGCCTTTGCCTGGCTCTGGCTCTGGATCTGGCTCTGGATCTGACTTTGGCCCTGCCTCCGGCCACACCACCACCCCATCCCAACCTCAAACCACCGCAAACCAATGGTTGCAGCTGCAACCTGGAACTTCATGCAGAATCAATCGCACTGCACTTCTGCCAGCCCGTTCCCGCTCGCCCCATGCCTGAATACCGCTCGAAAACCTCCACCGCCGGCCGCAACATGGCCGGCGCCCGCGCCCTGT
>DAMCTY010000065.1:0-15503 GCA_032112995.1 Stenotrophomonas sp.
AGGCGGCGGCGTCGCGCCGCCCGCAGCAGCTCGCGCGCCTTCATGGCTGACCCCGGCGTCGCGGTGCGCTGGCCAGCCAACGCTCAAGCAGGAACAACAGGGCGATGGCCAGCAGCAGCCAGTGGCTCAGTTCGGTTGCCGCCTGCGGGTAGGCGGCAGCGCCGGCCTGCGGCTGCATGCCCGCCGCCAGCGCACGTCGCGGGATGCTTGGTGGCTGCACGATGGCGCGCAGCTGTGCGGGAAAGTCGGCCTCCAGCAGCACCGGCAGGGTGGAGGCCTGCAGCGGTGCGGCCCAGCGCAGCCACTGTCCCTGCGCGCTGCTGATCTGTTCCAGTACCAGCGTGCCTGCAGCATCGCGCCACAGTGGCGTGCGTTGTGCATCTGCAGGCACCGGCGTGCGTGCGTCCACCAGCAGCGGACTGCCGGCCTGCAGCTCGGCGAGCACGCTCGCCGGCAATGGCTTGGCCGATAGCCAGAGGTGCAGTGCCTGTGTGTCGGTGAACGCGGTATCGTCGCCCGCCGTATCGGGCTTGGCGGTGTTCCAGGCACTGGCCAGCGCATTGAGGTAACGCAGCCCTTGGGTGCCGACCGCGTCATGGCGGATCTGCAGGCGCGGTGCTGGCGGCACGGTTGCCGTGCTCGTTGCCGGGGCCTGTTCGATTACCTGCCAGTGCACCGCACGTGAGAGCTGCACGCGTTGTGCATCCAGCCCATCCAGCACCGTCGGCACCACCACGGTAAGCGTGGCGTCGGCTGGCAGGCTGGCATCCAGTTCACGCAGCAGGCTGGCGATAGGCTGCGCCGGCGTTGGTGCGCTGTCCTTGTCGATGCGCGGGAAGCCCGGCGCCAACCACAGCCACTGCGCATCGGTTGCAGCCACGGCCGCTTGCGCGGCGGCGACGTCCAGGCCGGGCAGCACCGCCACGCGGGCCTGCGTGTCGGCCACGCCGGTCAGTGCCGGCCGTGCCAGCAGCAGGGCGAGCAGGGCCAGCAACAGCAGGCGCAGGAGCAGCAGCGGCCATTCGTCAAAGCGGATGCGGCGGCGCGGCCGTGGTTTGGCCGACAGCCAGCGCAGTGCAGCGAAATCGATGATGCGATGTTCGCTGCGCCGGGCAAGATGGATAAGCAGCGGCAGCAGCAAGGTGGCCAAGGCGACGAAGCCCGCCGGGAACAGCCACAGCAGACTCATGCGCCGTTCCCCGCGCGGCGGCCAAACAGACGCTGCAGGGGCGCGTCGATGGCCTCATCCAGATAGCCGGTGTCGTGACGGATGCCGGCTGCATGCAGGCGCGCATCCAGTACGCGCTGTGCTTCCTTGAAGCGGGCAAGGTAGTCGGCGCGCACAGCGGCGCCATCGCTGAGCAGCTCGTCGCCGGTTTCCGGATCGCGGAAGCGGTGACCATCGCGGAACGGGAAATCCCGTTCCTCCACGGTCAGCAACTGCAGGTGCACCACATCGCGCCCGGCCTTGGCCAGGCGCTCGGCCAGCTCAACACCTGCGGCATCAAAGCCATCGCCGATGATCACCACCAGATCATTGCTGGCGATGCGTTCCCACAAGGGCGACAGCTTCTGCTGTGGCGGCCATTGCCCTGCCGCACGCAGCGCATGCAACTGCAGATGCAGGCGATCGCGCTGGCGCAGGCCGTTGCCGGCCGGCAGCAGCTGCACGCCATCACCGCCAAGTGCGATCAGGCCGAAGGCATCGCCTTGCTGCAGGGCCAGCTCGGCCACGCAGGCCAGCACTGCCTTGGCCGCATCCAGCCGCTGCCAATCCGGTCGTGCGCGGTCGGCCTGGCCCATCGAGGCGCTGCAGTCGAGCAGCAGCCAGACGGTGACCGGGCTTTCGCGCTCGGATTCGCGCACGAAGAAGCGGTCCGAGCGCGCATAGAGTTTCCAGTCGATCTGGCGCAGTTCGTCGCCGGGCTCGTAGGCGCGGTACTGCGCGAACTCCAGCCCGGCACCACGGCTGCGGCTGGCATGCGCACCGATGCCGCGGTTGCCACTGGCCCGCTGCGGCCACAGCCGCAGGCTGCGCAGGCGACTGCGCACATCGGCGGGGATCAGCGGTGGCGTGGCGGCAGCCATGCGTCAGCGTTCGTATCAGGCGGGGAACGGCACCGCACGCAGCAGCGCGGCAATCACGTCATCGGCGCTCTTGTGCTCGGCCTCGGCGGCGAAGGACAGCAGCAGGCGATGGCGCATCACCGGTGCAGCCAAGGCCTGCACATCTTCGCGGGTGGCGGCAAAGCGGCCCTGCAACAGGGCGCGCGCCTTGGCGGCGAGCACCAGTGACTGGCCGGCGCGCGGGCCAGCGCCCCATTTGATCCAGTTGTTCACTTCGGCCGGTGCGCCATCGCCAGGGCGGCTGGCGCGCACCAGGCGGGTGATCCAGCTGAGCAGGTCGGGGCTGATGTGCACATCGCGCACGGCGGCCTGCAAGGCCTTCACCGCCTCGGCGTCCATCACCTTGGGTACGGCGCCGCTGTGGCTGCCGGTGGTCTGGGCGAGGATGTCGCGTTCTTCGGCTTCGCTCGGGTAGTCGACGCGGACGTGCAGCAGGAAGCGATCGAGCTGGGCTTCTGGCAGCGGATAGGTGCCGGCCTGCTCGATCGGGTTCTGCGTGGCCAGCACGAAGAACGGCGAGGGCAGGGCGTAGGTGGTGCCGGCGTAGCTGACGGTGCGTTCCTGCATCGCTTCCAGCAGCGCGGCCTGGGTCTTGGGCGGGGTGCGGTTGAGTTCGTCGGCCAGCAGCAGGTGGGTGAAGATCGGGCCCTGCTGGAAGCGGAAATGGCGATGACCGGTGCCGTGGTCTTCCTCCAGCAGCTCGGTGCCGAGGATGTCGCTGGGCATCAGGTCGGGGGTGAACTGCACGCGCCGGAACTGCAGCTCAAGCGCCTGGCCAAGCGAGCGCACCAGCAGGGTCTTGCCCAGCCCGGGTGCGCCTTCCAGCAGGCAGTGGCCGCCGGCCAGCAGGCCGATCAGCAGTTGTTCGACAACGGCGTGCTGGCCGACCACGGCCTGTGCGAGCGCGCTGCGCAGCTCGCTCAGGCGCGGCAGCAGGGAATCGACATCGTGGCTGGGATCGGGGGTGGTCATGCGGTCACCTGTGGGGTCAATGCGTCAGTGCGTACATCACGATGTTCACGCCGAACTTGGTGTTGTCTTCGGCCAGGAAGCGTTTGTTGCGCCAGTCGTAATCCCATTCGCAACCGTAATCCTTGTTGCTGTAGAGCACGCCCAGCCGGCCATCGATCTCGATGCCCTTGAGGTAGTCGTGGACCAGGTCATCACCCCAGCCATTGAGTTCGAAACCGGTGGCCGGTGGGCCTTCGGGGAACTTGAAGAAGCTGTTGTAGATGGCGTGGGTGTTGGGCAGCTTCTTCATTGCGTTGGCGCCGAAGATGCTGCGCATCTGTGCTTCGAAGGAAGTGGCGAACAGGCCGTCGATGTCGTGGTTGCAGTCATCGACGAAGACAAAGCCGCCGTTGCGCACATAGCGCTCGAAGTTGCGCCGCTCTTCCGGGTTGAACTCGACCAGCTTGTGCCCGGCCAGGTAGCAGAACGGCGCGGCCAGCATCTTCGGGTCGGACAGGGCGATGACGTGTTCCTTGGGGTCCACGCGCAGGGTGGTGTAATCGACCAGCGAGGTGATCAGGTTGGACGGCATGCGCGCGTCCACATCCCAGTCACCGGAGTCGTAGCGCAGGCGGGTGAACCAGAAGTCGTAGCGGCTGGCCTGCGCCCGCGCGATGCCTGGCAACGCAGCGCTCACCGCGCCGCCCAGCAGCAGGTGAAGGAATTGCGCTCGCGTCAGACGGGGTGAGGACAAAGGCCACAATCTCAAAGTGCTGAAAGCCCCTCTCCCGCTTGCGGGAGAGGGGTTGGGGTGAGGGCGCTTTTGAAGCCCTTGAAGCAAGAGCTTTAGAAGCTTCCCCTCATCCGCCCCTTCGGGGCACCTTCTCCCGCAGGCGGGAGAAGGGATGAAGCAACTGCAACTGCAACTTCAAATGCTAAAGGCAAAAGCCGAAGCTAAAAGCCAAGGTCAAAGCGAAAACCAAAGCCAAGAGCAGAGCCCTTACACCGCATCCGACAACGACGTGAACGTAAAGTCACGCAGCTTCATCGGCGGGATCATCATCACGAAGCTGGACTCGTCACCGGCCACACGCACCGGCTTGCCCAGTTCATCGATGTTGTTGAGCATGATCACCGGCGATTCGTTGAAGCGGAAATTCTTCACCGGGTGCTTGATCTGGCCGTTCTCGATGTAGAAGGTGCCGTCGCGGGTCAGGCCGGTCAGCAGCACGGTCTGCGGGTCGACCAGGCGGATGTACCAGGTGCGGGTGAGCAGGATGCCCTTCTGCGTGCCCTTGACCAGGTCGGCGATGGACTTGCTGCCGCCGCTCATCAGCAGGTTGCCCGGTCGCGCGCTGGCGGTCTTGCCCTGCTTCTGCGCCCAGTAGCGCGAGTAGTTCAGGTTCATCACCTTGCCGTTCTCGATGATGGCCATGCGCTCGCGCGGCATGCCTTCGCCGTCCCACGGCAGCACCGGCGCGTCCGGATGCCACGGGTCGGCGAACATGTTCACCTGCGGGTCGTAGACCTGCTCGCCGAGCTTGTTGCCGCCGCCCTTCCTGGACAGGAAGCTGCGGCCCTCGTCGGCCGAGCGCGCGTCGAAGAAATTCATCATGAAGCTGATCAGGCCGGCGGCGGCGGCCGGCTCCAGGATCACCGTGTACTTGCCCGGCTCCAGCGCCTTGGCCTCGGCCGACTCGATCGCCTTGCGCTTGGCGATCTCGATCTCCTGCTCGGCGCGGAAATCGGCCGCGTCCTTCAGGTTGCGCCCGACCCAGCCCGAGCCGCGGCCGTCCTCGG
The DNA here is from genome assembly GCA_032112995.1 of Stenotrophomonas sp. GTDB lineage: Bacteria > Pseudomonadota > Gammaproteobacteria > Xanthomonadales > Xanthomonadaceae > Stenotrophomonas. The sequence continues at coordinate 4,879 of DAMCTY010000065.1, forward strand.
TACGCACCGTGCAGGTGTAGTCGAACGAGGTGGTGCGCTGGTAGCCGAAGTTGCCCTTGCTGTTGGCGATGGCGATGAAGCCGCGGCTGTCCTCGAGGAAGCCCGCGGCGACCAGGCCGTGGCCGCGGCACGGTGCGATGGAGTCGGCGGCGACCCTGGCGCGGAACTCCGGGTCGATGGCGGCGGTGGATTCGCTGAAGGTCGGGCTCGGCTTGTAGTCCTGCTTGCCGATGATGGGCATGAACTCCGGGTTCTCCGGCGCCAGTCGCGCCAGGTCCTCGGCGCGGCGCACCACGCGCTCCAGCGAGGCGTCGTCGAATTCATTGATCGAGGCGGTGCCCACGCGCTTGCCGAAGGCCACCTGCACGGCCAGTTCGGCGTTGGTGACCATGCCGCTGGTGGAGACGTTGTTCAGCGCGAAGCGGATGTTGCCGTCGATGGAGCCGGCCAGGGTCGCGGTGCATTCGTCGGCCTTGGACAGCGCGATGACCTTGTCCAGGATGGCCTTGGCCTGCTGTTCGGTGAAGATGCTCATTGCTCAGGAACTCCTTGGACGGTCAGCCGAGGCTGCGCGCGGTATTGATGACGTTGATGCCGTCGAAACGGGCGGTGGACGAGCCGTGCGACACCGCCGAGACCTGGCCCGGCTGGCCCTTGCCGTCGAAGAACGAACCGCCCAGGCGGTAGTCGCGCTCGTCGGCCACGGCGGTGCAGGCATTCCAGAATTCCGGCGTGCGGATCTGGTAGGCCACGTCTTCCAGCATGCGGGTGATCTGGCCGTTCTTGATCTCGTAGAACAGCTGGCCGCCGAACTGCGCGTTGTAGCGCTGCTGGTCGATGGAGAACGAACCGTCACCGATGATGTAGATGCCGTTCTCGACGTTCTTGACCATGTCGGCCACCGACAGCGGGGTCTTGCCCGGTGCCATCGACACATTGGCCATGCGCTGGAACTGCACGCTGGACCAGGAGTCGGCATAGCAGCAGCCGTCCGATTCGGTCTTGCCCAGGATATGCGCCTGGTCACGGATGGTCTGGTAGTCGACCAGCTTGCCGTCGGTGATCAGCGGCCAGCGCTTGGTCTTGACGCCTTCGTCGTCGTAGGCCACCGCGCCCAGCGAGCCCGGTTGGGTCTTGTCGGCGAAGATGTTGACCTTGTCGCTGCCGTACTGGAAGTGCTGCTCGCGCTTGTCCAGGGTGGCGAAGCTGGTGCCGGCGTAGTTGGCTTCGTAGCCGAGCACGCGGTCCAGCTCCAGCGGATGGCCCACCGATTCATGGATGGTCAGCCAGGTGTGCGAAGGGTCCAGCACCAGGTCATACTTGCCCGGCTTGACCGACGGCGCCTTGAGCTTTTCCTGCGCCTGCTTGGCGGCGGCAATGGCGTCTTCGCGCATGTCGTAGGACTGGCCGTAGACGATGACGCCGTTGGGCAGCACGGTCTTGCCCGAGGCCTCGCCATCCAGGTATTCGAAGCCCAGGCCCATCGGCGAGGACAGGCCGTCGCGGGTGCGGAACTTGCCACTGGCCTTGTCGATGGCGGTGACCGTCATCGGCGCCCAGATGCGGTGCACATCCTGGTCGATGTAGGAGCCGTCGGTGGAGGCGAAGTACTTCTGCTCGTTGACCAGAAACAGCATGGAGTTGACGAAGCTGGCGCCGGCGCCGATGGCTGCGGCGTTCACGCCCAGCAGCAGGTCGGCCTTGTCCTTGATCGGCACTTCCATCGCGTTCTTCTTGATCGGTGTGCGCCAGCTGACCTCACCGTAGCCGGGCGCCTTGGCGAACTGCACCGGCGCGGTCTGCACCTTGGCATTGGCCTTGGCGATGGCAGCGGCCTGCTGCGCGGCCTTGACCACGCCGGCCGGGCTCAGGTCGTTGGTGGCGGCAAAGCCCCAGGCGCCGTTGACGATGACGCGGATGCCGGTGCCGGTGGACTCGGTGTTCACCACGTTCTGGACCTTGTCCTCGCGGGTGATCACGAACTGGCGCAGGTAGCGGCCAATGCGCACGTCGCAATAGGTGGCGCCGGCGGCCTTGGCCGCATTCAGCGCGTCATCGGCCAGGCGCTTCTTCAGGGCCGGGTCGAGTGCGGTCAGCAGTTGTTCGGCGGCGATGGCCTTGCCGAAGAAGGACGGCACCATCAGGCCGCCAGCGGTAAGCCCGGTCAGGGCGAGGAAGTCACGTCTATGCAAGGCTGCTCTCCACGGGGCAAGGCCCGCAAGGCGGGCACTACGGCAACAAACGACGATGGCTTCGCGGTGGTCTGCGAACTGTTCGATTCTTGCGGGCAGGTGTTTGCAGCGGTAGTGACTTTAGGCATGGACTGGCGATTTATTTGGGATTTCTGTGAGGAGCTCACCCCTCCCCAACCCTCCCCTTCGCTGCGCGAAAGGGAGGGGGCACAAGCAAAGGTCGTAAGCAGTTCCGCGATTGCACGGACCGCTCCCTCCCTTTCGCGCAGCGAAGGGGAGGGTTGGGGAGGGGTTGCGCTTTTGCTTTGCCTGCCGGCAAGCAGGCAAAGCATCCAATCACCCAACCACTTCCAGCAGCACCTGCTGCAACCAGTCCACGAACACCCGCAGCCGTTGGGAAGGATGGCGACGATGGGGGAACAGCAGGTGCATCGGCATGGGATCGGCGCGATGCCCGGGCATCACTTCCAGCAGGCTGCCAGCCGCCAGCTCGGCACGCACGTCGTACGCGGGAATCTGGATCATCCCCAAGCCGGCGATACAGCAGGCGATATAGGCCTCGGCACTGTTGACGGTGACGCGCCCGGCCAGGGGCTGGCTGCGCAGAATGCCGTTCTCGCGCCATTCCCAGGCCTCGACCCGGCCATTGCCGGGCGATGCGTAAAGCACACCCCAATGCATGCCGAGCTGCGAGGGATGCATGGGCATGCCGTGCCGCTCCACATAGGCGGGGCTGGCCACATTGATCAGCGGCAATTGGCCTATGCCGCGTGCGACCAGGCGCGAGTCCTGCAGCGGCCCAACCCGTAGCGCGCAATCCGCGCCATCTTCGACCAGATCGATGCTGCGGTCGGTCATGCCCAGCTCGACATCGATCTGTGGGTGCGCCTGCAGGAAGCCGGGCAAAGCAGGGGCGATGATCAGGCGGCCGATGCGGCCGGGCACATCCACCTTGAGCCGCCCGCTCAAATTCTGTGGCGATTGCCGGAACAACTGCTCGGCCTCGTCCGCATCGGCGATCAGCTGCTGGCAGCGCGCATGGAACAGCAGCCCATCCTGGGTTGGCGTGACCTGGCGGGTGGTGCGATGGAGCAGGCGCGTCCCCAGGCGTTGTTCCAGCGTGCGCACCGCCTCCGACACGGTGGAGCGCGGCAGCTTGAGCTGATCGGCTGCGCGGGTGAAGCCAGCGCAGTCCACTACCCGCGCAAAAACGCGGTACAGCTCGATACGATCCATGGCGATTGTCCGGATAGGCCGACAAGTGAAGTCAGAATGATCGGCTTTATCCGAAAATCCAAGTCGATAGGCTCTGTTGGCATTCCCCAAGTCACAGGAGTTCGCAATGACCGACCATCGCATCCACGGCAAGACCGTCCTCATTGCCGGCGGCGGCAAGAACCTGGGCGGCTTGTTGGCCCGCGACTTCGCCAAGCAAGGGGCCAGCAGCGTGGCCATCCACTACAACAGCGAGGCTGCGCGCAGCGAAGCCCAGGCCACGGCCGAGGCGGTGCGTGCTGCCGGCACCAATGCACACCTGTTCCAGGCCGACCTGACCTCGGCTGCGGCGATGGAGCAGCTGTTCGATGACGCCAAGCAGGCCATGGGCCGCATCGATATCGCCATCAACACGGTCGGCAAGGTGCTGAAGAAGCCGATGACGCAGGTCAGCGAGGCCGAGTTCGATGCCATGGATGCGGTCAACAACAAGACCGCGTTCTTCTTCCTCAAAGAAGCCGGCCGCAACCTCGCCGACAACGGCAAGGTGTGCACGCTGGTGACGTCCTTGCTGGGTGCATTCACCCCGTTCTATTCCAGCTATGCCGGCACCAAGGCGCCGGTGGAGCACTACACCCGAGCGGCGGCCAAGGAATTTGGCGAGCGCGGGATATCGGTGACGGCGATTGGCCCGGGACCGATGGATACCCCGTTCTTCTATCCTGCCGAAGGTGCCGATGCGGTCGCGTACCACAAGACTGCAGCGGCGCTGTCGCCGTTCTCCAGGACCGGGCTGACCGACATCGAAGACATCGTGCCGTGGGTGCGCTTCCTGGTATCCGAGGGCTGGTGGATGACCGGGCAGACGATTCTGGTCAATGGTGGGTATACGACGCGCTGAAAGCTTTCCCTCATCCGCCCCTTCGGGGCACCTTCTCCCGTAGACGGGAGAAGGGAGTCCACGGCCAAGCCTGCGATCTGCGAATCCACGGCCAAGCCTGCGATCTGCGAATCCACGGCCAAGCCTGCGATCTGATAGCCCCTCTCCCGCTTGCGGGAGAGGGGTTGGGGTGAGGGCAGCTCTATGCCTTACCCCAACGACCGCGCCGTATTGATGATGTTCACCCCGTCAAAGCGCGTTGTCGCCGAACCATGCGACACCGCCGACACCTGCCCCGGCTGGCCCTTGCCGTCGAAGAACGAACCGCCCAGGCGGAAGTCACGCTCATCGCAGATCGCGCTGCAGGCATTCCAGAACTCCGGCGTGCGGATCTGGTAGGCCGCATCCTCGACCATGCCGGCAATTTCGCCGTTCTTGATCTGGTAGCAGAGCTGGCCACCAAACTGCGCGTTGTATCGCTGCTGGTCGATGGAGTACGAACCACGGCCGTGGATGTAGATGCCGTTTTCCACGTCCTTGACCATCTGCGCCGGGGTCAGCGGCGTCTTGCCCGGTGACAGCGACACATTGGCCATGCGCTGGAACTGCACGCTCTTCCACGAATCGGCATAGCTGCAGCCGTGCGAGGCGTTCTCGCCGAGGATATGCACCTCGTCGCGGGTGGCCTGGTAATTGACCAGGATGCCATCCTTGACCAGGTCCCACTTGCGCGTCTTTACGCCTTCATCGTCGTAGCCCACCGCACCCAGGCTATAGGGCGCGGTCTTGTCGGCGGTGAAGTTGACGATGTCGCTGCCCCAGCGGAAACCGGCATCGCGCTTGTCCAGCGTGGCGAAACTGGTGCCGGCGTAGTTGGCTTCGTAGCCAAGCACGCGGTCCAGCTCCAGCGGGTGGCCGACGTTTTCGTGGATGGTCAGGAACAGGTTGGACGGGTCCAGCACCAGGTCATATTTGCCCGGCTTCACCGACGGGGCGGTGAGCTTGGCGCGCGCCTGCCTGGCCGCGGCGATGGCGTCTTCCACCGGGTCGTAGGTATGGCCGTAGCCGACCACGCCACCGGGCAGCTGATGCTTGTCGGCGGCGTTGCCGTCCAGGAATTCCCAGCCCATGCCTGCCGGTGCCGACAGCCCCGCGCGGGTGCGGAACTTGCCGCTGGCCTTGTCGATGGCGGTGGCGGTGAACGGCAGCCAGATGCGGTGCACGTCCTGGTCGATCCACGAACCGTCGCTGGAGGCGAAGTACTTCTGCTCGTTGACCAGGAACAGCTGCGAGTTGATGAAATTGGCACCGGCATTGATCGCCGCCGCATTGATCGACAGCAGCAGCTCGACCTTGTCCTTGACCGGTACCGCCATCGCGTTCTGGCGGATCGGTGTCTTCCACTGCACCTCGCCCACGCCCGGGGTGGGCGCCAACTGCACCGGCTTGGTCTGGATCTTCGCGTTGGCTCTGGCAATTGCAATTGCCTGCGCCACGGCAGTGGCCACGCCCTGCGCGGTGGACTGGTTGCTGGCCGCAAAGCCCCAGGCACCGTTGACGATCACGCGGATGCCGACACCGGCCGACTCGCTGTTGGTGACGTTCTGCACCTTGTCTTCGCGGGTGACGATGGCCTGGTTGAGATAGCGGCCGATGCGCACATCGCAGTAACTGGCGCCGCCCTGCTTGGCCAGCGCCAGTACGGTGTCGGCCAGCAGCTTCTTCTTGGCCACATCGGCCGGTGCAAGCAGCTCCTCGGCCGCGATCAGCTGGGCATTGGGCAGCATGAACCCGGCAAGACCGAGGCCGGAAAGTGAAAGAAACTGGCGGCGTTGCATGAGTGGTGGAACTCCAGGGCCAGCGATGCCTTGCATCGCACAAGACCTTGGAATCTCGGCGGGACAAGGGTTCAGGCACAAGTGACCATGGTCATGCATGGCGCAAAGCAGGGCCTGCGGCACAATCAACGGCCTGCATTCAACAGGCCCCGATGATGACCAAGCCCCACGCCGAATCCTGCGAGCGCAACAGCGCTCCCATCCTGCAGGTGTTGCAGCAGCAGCTGGGCCAGGCCCACCACGTGCTGGAGATTGGCAGCGGCACCGGCCAGCACGCGGTGCACTTTGCCGCAGCAATGCCGTGGCTGCGCTGGCAGGCCAGCGACCACCGCGACCACCTGCCCGGCATCGGCCAATGGCTGGACGAGGCCGGTTTGCCCAACACCTCGCCAGCGCTGGAACTGCAGGCGGTGGCGGGCGGCGGCCTGCAGCCTTTGCCAGCCTTGCCCGTGCATGAGGGCGTTGCGGGTTTCGATGCCGTATTCACCGCCAACACGCTGCACATCATGGGCTGGGAGCAGGTGCAGGCCGTGTTCGCCGGCCTGCCCAGGCTGATGGCGCCGGACGCCCTGTTCATTGCCTACGGGCCGTTCAACTACAACGGTGCCTTCACCAGCGACAGCAACCGCAACTTCGACGGCTGGCTGAAGGCGCGCGATCCAAGATCGGGCATCCGCGATTTCGAGGCCGTGGATGCACTGGCGCGGGCCCAGCAGCTGGCACTGTGCGAGGACGTGGCGATGCCGGCCAACAACCGCTGCCTGGTATGGCGGCGGATGCGCAGCGCAAGCCAGCCGGGCTAGGATGCGATGACTTCAGGCAAGGGGCAGGGCGTGATGCAGGGACGTAAGTGGTTGGTGGCGATGGTGCTGGGCTTTGCCCCGCTGGCGGGCCTGCAGGCGCAGCCGCTGGATGCACGCGCGGCGGCGATGCAGGTGCAGGCCAGCTACCCGGGGGTGATCGAGCTGGAGGTGGATGCCAGTGACATCCAGCGCCGCATCCAGCGCGTGCACCAGCGCATTCCGGTATCGGCTGGCGCGCTGACGCTTTGGTACCCGCAGTGGATCCCAGGCAATCACGCGCCAACCGGCCCGATCAACCAGATGGCCGGGCTGGTCATCCGTGGCAACGGCCAGCCACTGCAATGGACGCGCGACTCCGGCGACATGTATGCCTTCAAGCTGCAGGTGCCCGAAGGTGTCAGCGTGCTGGATATCGAGTTCCAGTACCTCTCCCCCACTGCCAGCGACCAGGGCCGGGTGGCGATGACCCCCAACATGCTCGACCTGCAATGGCACCGCGTGCTGTTGTACCCGGCCGGCTATGACGCGCGCGGCATCCAGGTGAAGCCCAGCCTGCACCTGCCCGAAGGCTGGCAGAGTGGCACGGCATTGGATGTTGCACAGCGCAGCGGCGGCAACGAGCAGTACGAGCCTGTGTCGCTGATGACCTTGATCGATTCGCCGGTGTTCGCCGGCCAGTACTTCAAGCGCTTCGCGCTGGACGAAGCCTCCAGGCAACCGGTGTGGCTGGACGTGGTGGGCGAGAATCCGCAAGGCCTTCAGGCTGACGCCAAGGTGCTGGATGCACACCGCGCCCTGGTGCGCGAGGCAGACGCCGTGTTCGGCTCGCGCCCCTACACGCGCTACAACTTCCTGCTGGCGGTGTCGGACGTGTTCAGTGGTATCGGCCTAGAGCATGCGCAGAGCAGCGAGAACGGCATGCACGACGGCTACCTGCGCGGCGAGCGGCCCTTCCTCGACAACGACCTGCTGCCGCACGAGTATGCACACGCCTGGGTAGGCAAGGCTTGGCGCCCGCGCCCAACCTGGGTGCCGCATTACAACGCGCCCATGCACAACGACGAGTTGTGGGTGTACGAAGGCCAGACCCAGTATTGGGCGGTGGTACTGGCGGCCCGCTCCGGGCTGTGGAAGCCGGACTACGCGATGGCGATGCTGGCCCAGCTGCAGGCCAACTACGCCACCCAGCCGGGCCGGCAGTGGCGCGACCTGCACGACACCGTGCATCAGGGCATCCTCGACTTCAATTCCAAGCCGCAGGCCTGGGCCGACTGGCAGCGTGCGTTCGAGTTCTACAACGAGAGCACGCTGCTGTGGCTGGGCGTGGACGCGCGCCTGCGCAGCCTGTCGAAGGGCAAGGTGACGCTGGACGATTTCGCCAAGCGCTTCCACCAGGGCGGAAAGCAGGGTGAGATTCGCCTGTACGACCGCGTCGATGTGATGCAGGGGCTGGAAGCGGTGCAACCCGGCAATTGGGATGCCTTCATCGGCAGCCGCCTGGACGCACGTGACGGCAAGGCGCCGGATGGCTTGGCAGCTGCGGGTTGGGAGCTGTACTACGACGATCAGCCGAACCTGGTGATTGCCGACGGCGAGGCCGATGGCGTGACCGATCTGCAGTACTCGCTGGGCCTGAAGATTGGCAGTGACGGCGTGCTGCAGGCAGTGGGCTGGGACAGCCCGGCCTTCAAGGCAGGTTTGGCCAAGGACGTGACGATTGTTGCGGTGAATGGTTTGGCCTATAGCGGTGGCCGGTTGAAGCAGGCAGTGACGGACGGAAAGCAGAACAGCACACCGATCGAGTTGATCGTGCGGCAGGCGGACAGTTTCCGCACCGTGCGTATCGATTACCGCGAAGGCCTGCGCTATCCGCATCTGCGGCGGATCGAAGGGACGGCGGATCTGTTGACGCGGATTCTGGCGGCGCGGCGTTGAATCGCCCTGGTGGAAAGATGGCAGCGCCCGCCGGGGCGCTGGCTCATTGACTCAAGGATGCTATGCGGCTTCGAGTTTGCTGATGCAGCGATTGCAGGAAAGGCGTATTTCCTGGACCAGAAGATCAAGCACGGGGTGTGCGATGCCCTCGGCCTGCATTCCTTGCTGCACCTGTTGTGCGGCGTCCGGCAACGCAAGGCACATCACAGCCAACGTTTGTAGTGCCGACGCAGGGTCCAATCGCATGGCTGTTGCGGTGGCCTGCCAGTCTTCCGGACGGATGTCCCACCAGCGGTAGTGACTGCCGATTTTCATCGCCATCTTGATCTTGCGCTGCTGCAGATGCGGGTAGGGCAGCGCGCTGGAGATGTCGTATAGCGGGGCAAGTCGCACATTGCCGCCTGCGCCGAACAACAGGGAGTAATTCTTTGCGTGCGCATCTGTGCCGCCGATCAGGTAGTTGAAGGCCAGCGCCTGAAACAGCGTTCCCACGTCGGTGTGGGGTTGCGAAGAGTGGTCCCATAGCACCTTGGCCAGCTGAGCTGGCCCGGGGCCGCCCTGGCTCTGGTACTTGATTTGCGGCATGACCCCTAACGCCTGGCAAAAATCCTCCTGATGCACGCGGTGCAGGTCGCCCTGTATTTGAACACGGTCGTAGCGATGAACGCAGATGGCAGTTTCCGTACCAATGCTTATCTTCTCGACTTCCGCCGCTGGAAGCCCTATCGCGCGCGCCAGACGCAGGCAAAACATTTCGTTCTCGACAAAACCCTCGTAGTCGCCGCCTGGTGGTTTCAGGATGTGGGTGGTGGGAATGCGTCCGGCAGGGATGGCCCAGCTGCCATCGTCCAGTCGCAGTAGAGCAACTTTCGATTGCGCACCAGCCAAACTGAACTGCCCGACATCATCTACGGTGCGCGCCATGCCATTGTCCTGACGCAAGCGCTGTAGGCGGGTGGCCAACTCTTCATTGTCCAAGACCTCGATCTGATCATCACGACCAGACAAAACGTCCTCCAGACGATCGTCGCTGACGAACTGCACAGCACCAGCGCAATCTTCACCAACGTGCGAAAGAAGCGCCACTGGGTTGCGCGGGGAAACATGGAATCGCGATCCCCAGCGTTGCAGCAGGTTTTCATTGTCTGGCAGGAGGCCCCACAGCACCGCCGAGACGGTCGCTGCAGGGTATATCTGTTGAGTGATTGGTAGGCTGAGAGATAGCGGGTAGGCACCGATGGCATCTGCCCATGTGGTGCTGTAAGTAAGCCTCGGAGCCCCATTTCCATCCACATCAAGCTGACCTGCGACGCGGCCGGATAGCAGGATGTTGAGCACCATTACTTTTCCTTCCCTGGGGATCGTTTTCCTTTTGTCGAGAGAGGCGGCTTTCTCTTTCCCCCCGTCCTGCGCTCTGATTTTCCATCACCCAATTCACGGATTGAATCCGTGACGCTCTGAGGACGAGTCAGCTTCATGATCTGCTCATGTGCAGCATCAGCGGCACTTTGAGGACGAGTCAGTTTCATGATCTGCTCGTGTGCAGCATCAGCGGCACTTTGAGGACGAGTCAGCTTCATGATCTGCTCGCGTGCTGCATCAGCGGCACTTTGGGGGCGAGTCAGTTTCATGATTTGCTCGCGTGCTGCATCAGCAGCACTTTGAGGACGAGTCAGCTTCATGATCTGCTCGCGTGCTGCATCAGCGGCACTTTGAGGACGAGTCAGCTTCATGATCTGCTCGCGTGCTGCATCAGCGGCAC
>DAMCTY010000066.1:0-15480 GCA_032112995.1 Stenotrophomonas sp.
AGGCGCGCGCGCCGGTGCCGCAGCCGGCGGTGGCCGATGCGGCAGTGAACAACCGGCCGCCAGCCACTGCTGGCGCCGCCAGCAGCGGCGCCCGGCTTGAGATCGCACCGGCGGTTGCCGGGGCACAGCAGACAGCAGGAATGACGACCGGGCTCGACGCCGGTGGTGAGGGTGATATGGCAGCCAACGAACAACTGCAGCAGGCCCGTGAGGACCTGGCCACGCGCGATGCGGAGGTGCAGGACCTGCGCGAGCGGGTGGCTGAACTGGAAAAGCTGCAGAAGCAGCAGCAATCGCTGATCGCGATGAAGGATTCGGACCTGGCCGCTGCCCAGCAGCGCCTGGCCGATGCCGGCAAGCGCGAGGCGGGCGGCTCCTCGGCATGGGTATGGTTGCTGCTGGTGGTGGCGGTGCTGGGGGCGGCAGCCTGGTTGCTGTCGCGGCGTCGCAAACCCTCGCCGTTGCCGCGTGAGCCGCGGGCCGATTTCTCCACCGATGCGCTGGCGGCGGCGCTGCCGGTATCGGCGGTCGCTGCAGCTGCGCAGGACGAAGTGCTGCAGATTGACGAGGATGCAGAAGCGACCACGGCGCCGGATGTGTGGGACGCGCCACAGCCGGCCGCCGAGGCGCATGAGGTGGCCCCACCGCAGCCGTATGAAGAGCCCATGCCGGCATGGCTGAAGTCGGTGCCGGCACCGGCGCCGGTGGCCGAACCTGCCCCCACGCCAGAGCCCACCTTGCTGTTCGAAGCCTCGCGCAGCTACGAGCTGCGTGACCCGGCACCGCCGCAGGCTGGTGAACCGGCCGCTGCCGAGGAGGCACGCTGGCTGGCAGGCGACATGGCGTCGCTGGCCCCGCTGAACCCGGCCCCGGCTGGCCGCGAGCGGCTGGAGCTGGCCATTGCCTACCTGGACCTGGGCGATGCCGAAACCGCCCGCACCCTGCTCAACGAAGTAGCGGCCGGCAGTGACCTGCGTGCCCGCGCCGAAGCGCTGGAACTGCTGGGCAGGCTGGGCTGAGGTGGCGATGAAGCGCGAGCGCGGCATCGACTATGTGGAGTTCGCCTCGCGCGATCCGGCGGCCAGCCGCACGTTCTTTGAACAGGTGTTCGGCTGGACGTTCGAGGACTATGGCCCGGACTACACCGCCTTCGATGATGGCCGGCTGCAAGGGGGCTTCTTCCGTGGCCAGCCGCTGACCGCATCCGCTGGTGCGGCGCTGCTGGTGTTGTATGCAGAACAGCTGGCACCGGTGCTGGAGCAGGTAGTGGCGCACGGCGGTGAGCTGGTCAAGCCGGTGTTTGCCTTCCCCGGCGGTCGTCGGTTCCAATTCCTGGAGCCGGGCGGCAACGAGCTTGCGGTCTGGTCGCAACGCGACAGCGATTGAGTGGCCCCTTTCCCGCAGCAGTGGAACAACGAGGTTTGATGATGCGTTACGCGCTGGGCGTGGAATACGACGGCAGCGACTTCAAGGGCTGGCAACAGCTCGGCGAGAGTGGCTGTGCCAGTGTCCAGGCAACCCTGCAGGATGCGCTGTCCTCGGTTGCCGATGCGCCGATCAGCGTAGTCTGCGCGGGGCGCACCGACGCCGGTGTGCATGGTGAGTGCCAGGTGGTGCATTTTGACAGTGACGTGCCACGCCAGCCGCGTGGCTGGACGCTGGGCACCACCACGCGGCTGCCGCCCTCGGTATGCGTACGCTGGTGCGTGCCGGTGGCCGATGATTTCCATGCGCGCTTTTCTGCCCGTGCGCGCCGTTACCGGTATCGCATCCTCAATCGCCAGGTGCGGCCCGCCTTGTACCGGCAGACCCTGAGTTGGGAGCGGCGGGCGCTGGACGCCGATGCCATGCACCGCGCCGCGCAGGCGCTGCTGGGCGAGAACGACTTCAGCTCGTTCCGCAGCATCCAGTGCCAGGCGCTGCATGCGCGGCGCGAGTTGCAGGCCATCAGCGTGCGTCGCCACGGCGAGGTGGTGGAAGTGGAGGTGCAGGCCAATGCCTTCCTGCACCACATGGTGCGCAACATCGTCGGCTCGCTGATGATGGTGGGCGCTGGTGAAAAGCCCGAGCAGTGGATCGGGGAAGTACTGGCCATACGCGACCGCAACCAGGCAGGCCCTACCGCGCCGCCGCAGGGCCTGGTTTTTGTTGGGCCGCTGTATGCTGACAACTGGCAACTGCCCGCGGAGGTGACCTTGTGAGCCGTACGTTGTTCCGTACCCGCATCAAGTTCTGCGGCATGACCCGTGCCGGGGATATCCGCCTGGCCAGCGAGCTGGGGGTGGATGCCATTGGCTTCATCTTTGCCAAGGGCAGCGTGCGCCGCGTGGCGCCGTCCGAGGCGCGTGCCATGCGCCAGGCGATCCCGCCGATGGTGGATGTGGTGGCCCTGTTCCAGCACAACAACCGCGAGGAAGTCCGCGAGGTGCTGCGGGCGGTGCGGCCAACCCTGCTGCAGTTCCATGGCGACGAGGACGATGCGTTCTGCCGCAGCTTCAATCTGCCCTATCTGAAGGCCATCGCCATGGGCGGGCGCGTCGATGTCACCGCGCGCGGCCTGCAGCAGATGTACCCGCATGCGGCCGGCTTCCTGTTTGACAGCCATGTCGCCGGTGGCAGTGGCGGCACCGGGGTGGCGTTCGACTGGTCGCAGATTCCGCCGGGGGTGCACCGCCCCTACCTGTTGGCCGGCGGCATCAAGCCGGACAACGTACATGACGCCATCCTGGCGACACTGCCCTGGGGGGTGGATGTGTCCAGCGGCATCGAATCAGCGCCGGGCCTGAAGGACGGCTACAAGATGCGCCAGTTCGTCGAGGAAGTGCGGCGCGCCGATGCCGCTGCCGAGGCTGAACAGGCGGTTTGAGGGCGCTGACGCGTTCCAGAGGATGCTGTCGATATTTTGACACCCGACTGCAGGGGCTATCCCTTATGATGCGGACAAGGGTGGATGTACAGCTGCGCGGAATGCAGCTGCGCGGTGACAACCGCAGTCCGCCGGGGACCACAGGGAAAGGAGTGCATGGCGGAATTTCTGGAAGTAGCGCTGTCGTTTCCGACGCTGCCTTATAGCGTGGTGCTGTGTTTTGCGGTCATCTACTGGATGCTTGCCGCCACCGGCATTGTTGACGACGGTGGTATCGGCAGTGGCGATGGCGCCGATTTCCATAGCGGCGATGACGGTGCCACCGGCCTGGCCGGCATGTTCGCGCGTATCGGCCTGGGTGGCGCGCCCACCATGCTGGTTGTGTTGCTGCTGGCCTTTTTCGGCTGGACCTTCACCTACCTGACCCAACTTTTTTTCCTGCAGGCATTGCCGCCTGTGCTGCGCTGGGGCATTGGCGCCGGCGTGGCGATCGCCGCGCTCATCCCGGGTGCGATTGTTTCTTCCTGGGTGCTGCGCCCGATCCGGCGGCTGTTCATGCGGCTACGGCCGGTGGCGCAGGAATCGATCCTGGGCAAGAGCGGGCAGGTGACATCGCCGGAAGTCACAGATCTGCTCGGCTATGCCAGCGTCGACGACGGTGGTGCTGGCCTGATCCTGCAGGTGCGGGCGCGCCCGGGTACGCGCTACCTGCGCGGTGAGCGCGTGCGGCTGGTCCAGTACCTGCCACAACAGAATCATTACCTGGTGGTCGGCGACGCCGAACTGCCAGCATTGGATGCGTCACTTTCCCAGCTTTCACGCGACAAGGAGATCAACTGATGGATTTAGCTTCGCTGGCACCGCTTGTCATAGGCGTGGGCATACTGGTGGTGTTTCTGTTGGGCCTTGCCGGCCTGTTCAAGGCCTTCTACAAGAAGGTTGACCAGGGCACTGCACTGATCGTCAACGATATGAGCTCGCAGCCCAAGGTGCATTTCACCGGGGCACTGATCGTGCCGGTGCTGTACCGCGCCGAGCTGATGAAGATCAGCCTGATCACCCTGCAGGTGGATCGCCGTGGCAAGGAAGGCCTGATCTGCCGCGACAACATGCGCGCCGATATCACCGTGGCCTTCTACCTGCGCGTCAACGAAACCCAGGCCGACGTGCTGCGTGTGGCCAAGGCCATCGGTGCCGACCGTGCATCGGACAAGAACGCGGTGGACGAGCTGTTCAACGCCAAGTTCTCCGAAGCGCTGAAGACGGTGGGCAAGAAGTTCGATTTCACCCAGCTGTTCGAAAAGCGACAGGAGTTCCGCGACGAGATCATCGCGGTGATCGGCAACGACCTCAACGGCTATGCGCTGGAAGACGTGGCCATCGATTACCTGGAACAGACGCCGAAGAACCTGCTGGACCCCAGCAATATCCTTGACGCCGAAGGCATCCGCAAGATCACCGAGCTGACCGCCGCGCAGAACGTGATCACCAACGAGCTGGCGCAGAACGAGCGCCTGGCCATCACCAAGAAGAATGTTGAGGCCAAGGAGGCCACCCTGGCGCTGGAGCGCCAACAGGCCGAGGCCGAGGCACGGCAGAAGCGCGAAGTGGAGACCATCCGTGCCCGCGAGGAAGCCGAGACCCTCAAGGTGCAGGAAGAGCAGCGCCAGCTGTCCGAGAATGCACGTATTGAAGCGCAGCAGCTGATCGACATCCGCGACCAGAACCGCCTGCGCGAGGTGGAAGTAGCCGAGCAGAACCGCCAGCGGGCTGTCGCCATCGAAGTGGAGCGCGTTGCCCGCGCACGCCAGCTGGAGCAGGTCACCACCGATCGCGAGGTGCAGCTGCAGGGCGTGGAGCGTGACAAGGTCGTCGAGCAGGGCAAGATGGACGTGGCCAACATCACCCGCGAACGCATCTCCATCGACAAGACCGTGGCGCAGGAAGAAGAACGCATCAAGGAAGTGCGGCAGGTGTCCGAGGCCGACCGCCTGAAACAGGTGGCCATCCTCGAGGCCGAGGCCGAGGCGCAGGAAGCCCTGCTCAAGCAGGTCAAGGAGGCCGAGGCTGCCGAGGCTGCCGCCAAGCACCGGGCGGTGGAAATCACCACGCTGGCGCAGGCCGAGTTCGATGCGGCCGGCAAGCAGGCCGAAGCCAAGAAGGCCCTGGCCGAAGGTGTCCGCGCCGAGCGTGCGGCACCAGGCCTGGCTGATGCGCAGGTCAAGGAAGCCGGTGCGCTGGCCATCGAGAAGGTCGGCATTGCCGAGGCGCGCGTGGTCGATGCGATGGCCGACGCCAACCTCAAGCAGGGCACGGCCGAAGCCAAGGTGCTGGCCGAGCAGCTGGCCGCACGCGCACAGGGCGAGGAGCAGATGGGCCGCGCCAAGGCCACCGCCACCGAGACGCTGGGCGTTGCCGAAGCCGCGGTGATCGAGAAGAAACTGTTCGCCGAAGCCGATGGTCTGACCCGCAAGTTCCAGGCGATCGACTCGCTGGGCGATACCGCGCGCGGTCACGAAGAGTTCCGCATGACCTTGGATACGGGCCTCAAGCAGGCCCTGGCCACGCTGGAGGCCGGCAAGGAGATCTCCAAGGAGAACGCCGAAGTCATCGCCAGCGCATTGCGCAATGCCGACATCGACATGGTGGGCGGCGACGGTGGCATGTTCGAGAACCTGGTCAAGGCGATGTCGCTGGGCCGCTCGATCGAAGGCCTCACCGACAAGAGCCCGATCGTGCAGGACCTGATGCAGCGTTACCTGGGCGTGGACATGGCCGCACGTGGCAAGCCGGCCAAACGGCTGGCCGATGACGCGGCGGCAACCGACGCTGGCTGAGTGTGCATGCACCCGTGCGCTGGCGCGCGGGTGCGCTGACGGGGCCGCGGCTGCCTGGCAGCGGCGGCCCGCGTGGATGATGGTGCCCGCTCCGCCACTGGCCGGGTGGGCGCCATGGCAGGGAACAATCGATGGCTGATACCAACGAGGGCGCGAGCCCACAGGACACCGCGTCCATTGCTGACCAGGCGGTCGCTCAGGGCGGCGCCTACGAGGTGCTGCGCAAGCGCCTGAGCGACCAGGGCGCACGCCTGCGGCAGGTGGTGGAGGCGATGAACCAGCGCCGCCTGCAGGAGTTCGGCGACAGCCGGATGGAGGTGATCGGGCGCTTCCGCATCCGCACCGAGAACAACTGCGTCGGCCGCGACATCGTCCAGGTTGGCGACGACCTGCTGTTGTTCGGCTACAACGTCTTCATCGGCTTGAAGACGCAGACCCGGGTGGAGGATGTGTTCGGGCTCTACCGCATGGTGGAAGGTGCCGAAGGCTACGACGTCACCCCGGTGGACCTGAAGAGCAGCTTCCTGGCGCAGCCGGGCTTCGTCCACGATTTCGCCGAACTCTACGCCTATTACAAGCATGCCCGCCTGCTGCAGTTGATCGTGCGCGACGGCAAGTTGCTGGCTGCGTTCCAGATCGGCGAACGCAGCAGCGACGTGCGGGTGTTCCGCTGGGCAATGGCGCCCAGCGGCGAACTGACCTATATCGATGCGCGCGGTGAACGCGATATCGCTCTGCCGCCGCCGTTCGACTTCGAGTGGACACGGGCTGGACGCGACATGCTGGTCAGTGGCCGCTTCCCGCACCTGAACATCCTGGACACCATCTTCGTCGAGACCACCGGCGGTGATCTCACCATCAAGGTCGAGAACAACACCGAGACCGGGCAGGGCGTATACAGCGAGCCGGTCGAGGACAGTACCCAGTCGGTGGATGACGCCACCATCGATTTTGCCCAGGTGGGTTCGCTGATCCTGCTCAAGATCCAGCCTTACCGCGAGGACACCTGGCGCGGCCTGATCTACAACACGCTGACCGGCAAGGTGGTACGCAACGACGCCATCGTGCAGGCCTGCGTGCAGCTGCCCGACGACCACGGCATCATCTTCCCCGGCGGCTACTACCTGCAAAGCGGCGAGCACAAGGCGTTCGACGCCTCGATGCAGGGGATGAAGTACAAGCGCTCGATCCGCTCGCCCAACGGCGAGGACATGTTGTACATCTTCTACGAGCGTGAGGCCGGCAAGTCGGCGCTGTTCGTCTACAACAGCATCCAGCGTGCCCTGCAGAATCCGGTGTTCGGGTTGGGCTACGCCTTCCTGCGCGATGGTCGCATGGTGCTGTTCAATGCCGAGAACGAGGAGCCCACCCGCATCCACCCGATGCAGGTCTGGCAGACCCCGTTCAGCAGCGACGAATTTGCGGCCCATCGTCCGGCCGGCACCAGTTTCATGGCCCGCATCGGCAATGCCGAGCTGGTGCGAGGCATCTCCAACCTGCTGGACCTGGGGCGCGAGATCGACAGCCGCGAAGTATCGCTGGCGCGTTACGAGCTGCTCACCCATAACGCCCGCCGCTTGTTTGATGCCCACCACTGGCTGGACGACGCCAACTGCGACGGCGCCGCCACGCTGCTGCGCGAGATCAGTGCCACCGGCGAGTCGATGCTCGACGAGTACGAAAAGGTCGAGAGCATCCGCAAGCAGTCGGCGCAGGCGATGGCGGAGGTCACTGCCCAGCACAAGACGCTGCTTGGCCGCCTGCAGCCGCAGAACTGGTCGAAGATTGGTGAGTTCGTTGACAGCCTTGGCGAGATCGGCAAGCTGCGCGGACGGCTGCTGACCGTACGCGACTTCCGCTATGTGGATGTTGCCGCCATCGATGCGATGAATGCCTCGTTGCAGGAGGCGCATGATCGCGTAGGTGCGGCGGCGGGTGAGTTCCTGGGCGGCGACAAGGCCTTGCAGCCGTTCAACGAGCGCCTGCAGGAGCTGGATGCCACCGCGCAGGCAGCGCAGACCGCCAAGCAGCTGTCCGAGCAGATCGCGCAGATGCAGACGATGTCGGCCGAGCTGGACATGTTGTCCGAGCTGATGGCCAGCCTGAAGGTCGACGATGCCGCGCAGCGCACGCGCGTGGTGGAGGCCATCTCCGGTATCTATGCCAAGCTCAACCAGGCGCGCGCGCGCGCCGACCAGCGTCGCCGCTCGCTGGGTTCGGCCGAGGCCGTGGCCCAGTTCGGTGCACAGTTCTCCTTGTTCAGCCAGGCCATCACCAGCGCATTGGGACTGGCCACGGACCCGGAGCGGGCTGACGAACAGCTGTCGCGCCTGATGGTGCAGCTGGAGGAACTGGAGAGCCAGTTCGGCGAGCACGAGCAGTTCCTGGGCGACATCCTCAGCAAGCGTGAGGAATTGCTGGACACCTTCGAGTCGCACAAGCAGACCCTGCTGGATGCGCGCCAGCGCAAGGCGCAATCGGTACTGGACGCGGCCAACCGCATCCTCGACGGCCTGGCCAAGCGCACCGAGCGTTTCACCACGGTTGATGAGCTCAATGCATTCTTTGCCGGCGACCCGCTGATCCTGAAACTGCGCGAGCTGGCCGAGCGCCTGCGCGAGTACAAGGACAGCGTCAAGGCCGATGACGTGGAAGCCCGCCTGAAGGGCGTGCGTGACCAGGCGGTGCGGGCACTGCGCGATCGCACGGATCTGTTCGAGGGCGGCGGTAATGTCATCCGTCTGGGCCGGCACCGCTTCAGCGTCAACACCCAGCCGCTGGACCTGACAATCCTGCCACGCGGCGATGGCCTGGCCGTGCACCTCACCGGCACCGACTACTACGAAACCATCGTTGATCCGGAACTGGAGGGGCTGCGCCCGTACTGGCCGGTGACGCTGGATTCGGAATCGCCCTCGCTGTACCGCGGCGAATACCTCGCGGGCCTGCTGCTGGATGCGGCCATCAACAACCGCGAAGGCCTGAGCGTCGAGCTGCTGCTGCGCGAGGCCGCGCAGCCCGAAGCGCTGGCCAAGCGGGTGCGCGATTTCGCCGCGCCGCGCTATCGCGAAGGCTATGAGAAGGGCATCCATGATCACGATGCCCACCTGATCCTGCAGGCGCTGTTGCCGCTGTACCAGGCTGCCGGTTCGCTGGTGCATGCGGCCGGGCCGCGTGCCCTGGCGTTGTTGTTCTGGGCGCGCGAAAGCAAGCACGAGAACGTCAGCCAGTGGGTGGAGCGTGCCGCCGGTGCCTTCGCCATCGCCCAGCTGTTCAATGTGCGCGATGGGCTGGACGCCTTGCGCGACGAGATCGCCGTGGCGCTGGCCGAGTTCCAGCAGGCGCATGCACTGCCCTTCGACAGCGGCATGCCTGCGTTGGCGGCGGAGTACCTGCTGGCCGAGCTGGCCAATGGCGAGCCGACCTTTGCATTCAGTGGCTATGCGCGGCAGCTGCTGAACGGCTTGCGCGAGCAGCTGCAGACGGCCGGCCAGGCCGATGCCTTTGATCGCAGCCTGCAGCGCCTGTCCAAGCGCCTGGCCTTGCAGTGGGCGCAGGCCGTGCACTGGTTGCAGGCGATGTGCGGGCAGGACAAGTACGCCGCCCTGGCCGGCTATGTGCCGGAAGCGGCGGCCATGCTGCTGGGCGAGCGTGCCCTGCGCAGCCAGGTGCGCGAGGTGACCCTGATCGCCGATATCGGCGGCCTGCTGGGCGAGCATGCCCGCATCAGCCAGGGCCATCTGCAACTGGCGGTGGATGACTTCCTGCAGCGTTGGCAATCGCATCGGCGCCAGTTCCAGCCTGGCTTCGAGCAGTACCAGGCATTGCGCCAGCGCATCAGTGCGCGTGAGCGCGAAGCGCTGCGCCTGAGCGAGTTCCAGGCCCGGCCGCTGAGTTCCTTCGTCCGCAACAAGCTGATCAACGACGTCTACCTGCCAATCATCGGTGACAACCTCGCCAAGCAGATGGGCACGGTGGGCGAGAACAAGCGCAGCGACCTGATGGGCCTGCTGATGATGATCAGCCCGCCCGGCTACGGCAAAACCACGCTGATGGAATACGTGGCCAACCGCCTGGGCTTGGTCTTCATGAAGATCAATGGTCCGGCGCTGGGTCACGAAGTGCGCTCGCTGGATCCGGAGCAGGCACCGGATGCCACCTCGCGGCAGGAGTTGCACAAGCTCAACCTGGCGCTGGAGATGGGTAACAACACCATGCTGTATGTCGACGACATCCAGCACACCCATCCCGAATTCCTGCAGAAGTTCATTTCCCTGTGTGACGGCACCCGTCGCATCGAAGGCGTGTGGAAGGGCCGCACCAAGACCTATGACCTGCGCGGCAAGAAGTTCTGCGTGGTGATGGCCGGCAACCCGTACACCGAGTCCGGTGAAGTGTTCAAGGTGCCGGACATGCTGGCCAACCGTGCCGATATCTACAATCTCGGTGATGTACTCGGCGGCATGGAAGAGGCCTTCAAGCTCAGCTATATCGAAAACAGCCTGACCTCCAGCCAGGTGTTGGCGCCGATGGCGACCCGTGACCTGGCCGACCTGTACCTGCTGGTCGACAAGGCCAATGGCAAGGAGGTATCCACCAATGCGCTCAGCCATGCGTATAGCGGCGCGGAGATCAACGAAATTGTTGCCACCCTGCAGCGGCTGATGCAGGTGCGCGAAGTGGTTTATCGGGTCAACCAGCAATACATCGCCAGCGCCGCGCAGGCCGACAAGTACCGCGTCGAGCCGCCGTTCCGCCTGCAGGGCAGCTACCGCAACATGAACAAGCTGTCGGAGAAAATCTCGCCGGTGATGAATGCCGCCGAGCTGCAGCAGCTGATCTCCGATCACTACCTGGGCGAGTCGCAGCTGCTGACCAGTGGTTCGGAAGAGAACCTGCTCAAGCTGGGCGAGTTGCGCGGTGTGCTGGACGCGCAGCAGCTGGCGCGCTGGGAGCAGATCAAGCACGACTTCATGCGTGACAAGGCGATGGGCGGTGACGATGCCGACACCGGCGCACGGGTGGTGGCGCAGCTGGCCGATATCGCCAGCGGCCTGCAGGGCCTGCGCAGTGAGGAGCCCGCGCAGGGGGCGACAACCGCGCCTGCGCCGGAAGCGCCGTGGGCGCAGATCGTGAGCTTGCTGCAGGCGGTAGCCGAACGGCCCGCTGCCGTGCTGCAGGCGCCTGCAGCGGAGGCCAGCGCGCCGCCGCCAGCAGCACCCGTACAGGATCTGGCACCGTTGCTGCAGGCATTGGTCGCTGCGCAGCAACGGCAGGGGCAGGTGGGTGATGCGCTGTCGGCACTGGCAGCGCAACTGCAGGAGTGGCTGTCCAAGGAGGGCACCACGGCCAAGGCCGCACCGCGTGCGCGGCGGGCGCGGACGCCAGAAGAAAAAGCGCTGGATGAGGCCTTGATGCGTCACTTCTATGGCGGCAGCATCGTGGTGCCCGGGCAGCAGGGTAGCCGTGGCAAGGACGCACCTGACGATGCCTGATCCGCTGCTGCCCCCGCCGCCTGTGCCGGCCTTGCCCAGCACCGATGCGCTGGCGATGGCCAGCTATGGCGGCGAGCTGCTGGCGGCGGTGGAGCGTTTGATCGGCCCGCCGGCAAAGGTGGGTGCGGCCGCGGCTCTGGTGGCGGAAATGGACAATATCCGCTTGGCGCTGCAAGCCGCTGACGGCCGCCGGATCCGGCGTTCGGCAGGGCTATGGGGGCGGCTGCTGGGGCGCGACGTGGAGGCGCAGCTGCAGGCCGAGCAACTGGCCGGCCAGTTGGATGTCTGCCTGCTGCGCGCCGATGACGGCATGCAGGCGCTGCAGCGGGAGCTTGAACGACATCAGCAGCAATGGGGGCGGGTGGACGCAGCGGCGGCGGCTATCGATGCCTGGGCTGCCGCCGGCGAGGCCTTGCCGCCCCCTTTGGATGCTGTCGCGCAGGCCGCATTGCAGCGGCGTCTGCACCACCTGCGCGGTCTGGCACGGCTGCGCCAGACCGAGGCCGATCAACTGCGGCTGTTGCATGCCCAGGGTGCGGAACTGATCGAGCGTTACCAGCGGATCCGCGACGTGCTGCTGCCGCTGTGGCGGCAGCAGGCCCTGGCGCAACGCAGCGCAGGCATGCCGGCAGAGCTGGCGCAGGCGGCTGACGCACAGGCGCGCATAGTCGACGAAGTAACCGCCATGCAGGCTAGACTGCGGTGAGTAGCCGCCCCGCAACTGATTGCTCGCGCGCCGCGTCGCGCTTCTTGCTCAAGGAGAACAGCTGATGACCCAGGACACCTTGCCGCTGCCGGCCGGCCCTTCCGCGGACGTGGATGCCACCACCCTGGTGGCATTGGGGCTGACCGAGGCCGATCGCCCGCAGATCGCGCAGATCGTGCGTACGCTGGACGACATCACACCGGGCAACCTGCACGTGTTCGGCCGCGAGGCGGCGGGCAAGAGCGCGGCGTTTTCGAGTCAGCTGCTCGATCATGTGCGCAACCGCGACCTGGACGCGTCCGGCGACAAGCTGGGCGAGGTAGTGCGCATTGCCCGCTCGCTGAAGCTGGACGGTTTGAACGAGCGTTCCAAGGTGCCGGTGATCGGTGGCCTGATCGACCGCATGCGCGCCTCCAAGGGCGAGCTGGTGCAGAAATTCAGCGATACCAACCAGCAGATCGAGCAGTTGATGCGTGACGTGGGCGCGCAGCAGGCACTGATGGGCCAGCGGGTCGGCGAGTTCGACCGCATGCACGTCATCGTGCGCGACGAGCGACAGAGCCTGGGATTGCATATTGCCGCCGGCAAGCAGCGGCTGGCCGAGCTCAACAACGAGCTGCAGGGGCTGGTTGGGCAGGAAGACCCGCAGTCGCGGATCCGCCGCGGCGAGATCGACAATGCCATCCGCCTGCTCGACAAGCGGGTGGGTGACCTGACAGTGATGCAGCACGCTGCCGATCAGTCGCTGCCGATGATCCGGCTGATCCAGGCCAATGCCATCCAGCTGATCGAAAAATTCAACGCGGTGCGCGACATCACCATTCCATCGTGGAAGCGCCAGTTCGCCATCCAGCTGTCGCTGGGTGAGCAGAAGAACGCGGTGGAGCTGTCCAATGCCATCGACGATGCCACCAATGAGCTGATGCGACGCAACGCCGACCTGATGCGGCAGACCTCGGTGGAAACGGCCAAGGCCAACCAGCGGGCGGTGATCGACGTGGCGACCTTGCGGCATGTGCATGAGCAGCTGATCGCCACGGTGGAGGAAGTGCGCAACATCCACCGCGAAGGCATGCAGCAACGCCAGCAGGCCGAGGTGGAGCTGGCACGCCTGCGCGAGGACGTGCAGCAACGCTTGGCCCTGCCGACGCAGGCCAGCTCGGTGTAGCAGCGGCGTGAGCCGCGAAACCGTTGACGCATCAGATACAACGGCCCCCGCGCTGTTGCCCCCTCCCTTTGCCGCAGGCAAGGGGAGGGCTGGGGAGGGGTAGGCTTTCAGGCTTTCGCGGCAATGCCACCCTACCGGGCCAACTGCTTTTCCAGCCAGCCGGCAAGCATGCCCACCCGCGGATCTTCGCGGCCACCGGCGGTGCACAGTGCCCAACAGCCCTCGGTATCCACGAAGTCCCACGGCGCGATCAGGCGGCCGTTGACCAGATCCTCCGCCACCAGCGGCTCCGGCGCGATGGCAATGCCCAGCCCGGCCACGGCAGCTTCCAGCTGGTAGTACAGGTGCTCGAAACCGGTGCCATAGCGCAGCGCGCCGGTATCAATGCCATTGAGTGCGGCCCAGGTCGGCCAGGCCTGCGGGCGCGAGCGGGTGTGCAGCAGTTCGTGGTCCAGCAAGGCCTCGGCCGGTTGATGGGCCAGCACGTGTGCGCCCTTGAGCGAGGGGCTGAACACCGGGCCGATCCGCTCGGTGGCCAATACGTGCACCTGCCAGCCGCTGGGCCAGGGCGCCTGTCCCAGCAGCAGGGCGGCATCCAGGCCGTCCAGGCGTGGGGTGAAGTCGCCGTCCTGGGCAGCCAGGTGCAGGGTCAGGCCGGGCAGGTCGCGCTGCAGGTCCTGCAGCCGCGGGATCACCCAGCGGGCGAGCAGGCTGCCTGGGCAGCCCAGCACGAAGGCCTCGTTGCGGGCCGGGCGGCGCAAGGCGGCCACGCAATCGCGCAGCTGCGAGAACGCACCGGAGCAGGCTTCCAACAGACGGTGGCCGGCCCCATTCGGGCGGATGCCACGGCCTTCGCGCTCGAACAGGCTGAGCCCCAGCTCCTCTTCCAGCAGCCGCAGTTGGCGGCTGATCGCGCCATGGGTGACGTGCAGCTCGGCGGCGGCCAGGCTGACGCTGCGCAGGCGGGCGGCGGCCTCGAAAGCACGCAAGGCATTGAGCGAGGGCAGGGTGTTGGCATCTTTCATGTGAGTTTTTCTAACACATGGCCGAGCAATAATCGATATTCAAAGGGTGTGGTGCTGCGTTAGATTGCAGGCCTGTTCCTCTGCCGTGACTGCCATGACCGCTTCGCCGATTGCCGACTTCCACGCCTATCCGGATGCCCACGGGCACTTTGGCCGCTACGGCGGCAGCTTTGTGGCGGAAACCCTGGTTGGCCCGCTGCAGGAGTTGGCGGCTGCCTACGATCAGGCGCGGGTGGATCCGGCCTTCATCGCCGCCTACGACAAGGACCTGAAGCACTATGTCGGCCGCCCCAGCCCGATCTACCACGCCGAGCGGTTGAGCCGGGAAGTGGGCGGTGCGCAGATCCTGCTCAAGCGCGAGGACCTGAACCATACCGGCGCGCACAAGGTGAACAACACCATTGGCCAGGCCATGCTGGCAGCGCGCATGGGCAAGACCCGCATCATCGCCGAGACCGGTGCCGGCCAGCACGGCGTGGCCTCGGCCACGGTCGCCGCGCGCCTGGGCCTGGAGTGCGTGGTCTACATGGGCGCCACCGATATCGAGCGGCAGAAGATCAACGTCTATCGCATGAAGCTGCTGGGGGCCACGGTGGTGCCGGTGCACAGCGGCTCGGCCACGCTCAAGGACGCGCTCAATGAAGCGATGCGCGATTGGGTCACCAACGTGCGCGACACCTTCTACATCATCGGCACCGTGGCCGGCCCGGACCCGTATCCGCGCATGGTGCGCGACTTCAACGCCATCGTCGGCCGCGAAGCGCGCGCGCAGATGCTGGAGGATTACGGTCGCCTGCCCGATGCCATCACCGCCTGCGTCGGCGGCGGCTCCAATGCCATCGGTCTGTTCCATGCCTTCCTCAACGACAGCAGCGTGAAGATCTACGGTGCCGAGGCTGCCGGTGACGGCATCCACAGTGGCCGGCATGCGGCGTCGATCTCGGCGGGGCGCCCGGGCGTGCTGCACGGCAACCGCACCTATGTGCTGTGCGATGACGATGGTCAGATCATCGAAACCCATTCCATCTCCGCCGGCCTGGATTACCCGGGCGTTGGCCCGGAGCATGCGTTCCTGTCCGATAGCGGCCGCGCCCAGTACGTCGGCATCACCGACGAAGAAGCGCTGGCGGCTTTCCATCGCCTGACCCGTACCGAGGGCATCCTGCCGGCGCTGGAATCCAGCCATGCGGTGGCGCAGGCGATCAAGCTGGCCCGCGAACTGCCCAAGGACGCGCTGGTGCTGTGCAACCTGTCCGGTCGCGGCGACAAGGACGTCCACACCATCGCCGCGCGCGAAGGGCTGGTGCTGTGAGAACCCGCGTGCTGCGCGCGCCCCTGCTGATCGGCCTGGCCGCCGCACTGGCGGCGTGTGCGCCGGCCGAG
>DAMCTY010000067.1:0-14959 GCA_032112995.1 Stenotrophomonas sp.
CGGTAGCTCTTGTCGGTATTGCGCTGGCCGAAGTGGTTGCCGCCCACGTCCTGCAGCAGGTAACCCAGGCCGACCACGCCGCCCATCAAGGCCTTCAGCTCGGGGCTGGCGTGGTTGTACTCGTTGTTCGGGCCCAACCACGGGGTGAGGAACTGGTTGACGGTATTGCCGGTGTTGCGTGAGAACCAGCTCTGCGGGTTGCCGGTGGTGGTGCCGTAGGCACGCGGTGTGCCGCCATTGGCGCGCAGGTCGATGTCGGTATAGGTGAGCTCGGCAAACGCCTCGGTGCTGTCATTCACCCGGAAGTGGCCGTTGAGGTAGGCGGTCAGGCGCTTGGTGTCGGCGCCGCCATTGATCTGGCTGGTCATCCAGTCCTGCCAGATGCAGCGGGTGCCGGTGGCCACCTGCAGCACGTTCTCGCAGCCCGGTGCGGCTTCATCCACACGCGCCTTGGTGACCGGATCGATGGCGTAGTAATAGCCGGGATTGAACACGCCCGGTGCGCTGCCGGTGTCCAGGCGCAGGTTCTTGATGTAGTCCGGATTGTTGACGTAGTACTGCTTCGGGTGCTTCAGGTACCACTCGCGGTTGGGGATGCCGTTGCGGTCGTACAGGTTGACGCTGCCATAGACGTTGTAACCGTTCTCGTCCATGTCGCCGAAGCCGCCGGTGATGCTGGCCTGCGTCTCGCCATAGGAATCAAAGCGCGGTGCGGTGTCCCAGGTGCCGCTCAGTTCCAGGCCCTGGTAGCTGCGCTTGGTGATGACGTTGATCACGCCTGCCACCGCATCGGTGCCGTATACCGCCGAGGCACCATCGGTCAGCACTTCCATGCGCTCGATGACGGCCGCAGGAATGGCATCGATGTTGACGAACTGGGTCTGGAAGCCAGCCGGTGCGCCGTAATACGACAGGCGGCGGCCATTCAACAGCACCAGCGTGCCCTGTGCGCCGAGACCGCGCAGGTTGGCCTGCGAAGCACCGTCAGAACCGGTGAACAGGGATTTGGAATCGACCTGGCCCGGGCGTGCGGCCGGTAGGTTGTCGAGCACCTGCAACAGCGTGCGCGCGCCCATGTTCTCGATGTCCTGCTTGCTGATCACCTGCACCGGCGAGGCGGTCTCCACATCGCTGCGGCGGATGTTGGAACCGGTGACTTCGACACGGGCAAGCTCGGTGGCTTTTTCCTTGTCCTTGTTGCTGCTGTCCTGCGCGAAAGCAGGTGCGGCGATGGCAAACAACACGCTGGCAACGGCCAACGATAGCGGGGCTGGCAAACAGCGTTTGGCACTGCGATTGGCTGGCAACATCGGGGTTCTCTCCTGGCAAGGGCACGCAAAAAACAACAGTTGGCGGGCAAAGCGATCCCATGCCACGGCCTGTGGGCCGTAGCCGGGGTATTCCGGGGGAAGAGCGGTGTTACGGTTGGGTCATGGCGCGAGGATGTCGGCGGAATCGCCCTCCTCGCCGATCAGCACGGCATTGGCCCAGTTGGCACAGACCTGGGACGGTTGGCTGCCCTGTGCACCCAGGGTGCGCAGGCTCAGTCGGGACAGGCCGCGGATGTCGAGCTCAGGCTTGACCACGCCCGGCGCCTTCACCAGGCCGCTGTCATAGAGCAGGCGGTCGTCGCCCCATACCTGGAACTGCAGGCCACCGGCCTGCCGGCATTGGTCATCCACGCCCAGGTCGGCACGCAGTGTTTTCCACTGCCCCTTCAGGTTCATGTCGATGCGGCTTTGCGCGGCGACGCCGAGACCACGGCGGAACTGCAGGCCGTTCATGCGCATCGGCACGTCTGCGGCGAACGAACGATCAGCACGGACCTGGGCGGCCAATACGGCCGGCAGCGGCAGCTGGGAGAGGTATTGCTGCCGCGCCGGCCGCTCGGCCGTTTGCTGCTCGAGGATGTGGAAGGTGGACAGTGCAATCGGGCCGACATCGCGCGGCTGCAGTGCATCCACCGCACGCGCGGTGCCCTGCGCTGCGGTCACCATCGGATCAGCGCCGCCAGCGCCGTCACCCTCGGGGTTCTGCACGCTGAGCACGCGGAAGCGCAGCAGGCGGCCCGCATGGGCGGGGAAGTCGATGCGCTGCAGTTCCTGCTTCAGTTGCAGGCGGCCAGTGGCAATCGGCTTGCCCCACTCGCCGTTGCTGTCGGCCATGTAGATTTCGTAATCGCGTACCTGGCCGTGTTTCCAGTGCTGGTCGTTACGCGGTGCCAGTTCGATGCCGTCGATCAGCTTGCGCTCGCCAAAGCCAACCACCCATTCGTGCGCGCCGGTGCGTATGGCCTGGTTGCGCACGCTGCGGAACCAGGTGGCCGGATCGTCGTCGAAAGCATTTTCCAGCGGATGGCCGGGTTCTTCGGCCGGGCGATTGACGACCAGCAGGCTGTCGGAAGGCAGCGCGCGGCCCAGCTCCGGTGCGTTCGGGAAAGCGTCGTCAGCCAGTGCGGCGGCGACCGGGAAATCCAGCTGCAGTTTCAACGGCGCGCGGATGTCCTGCGTCGCGGTACGCACATGCAACGTACCCTTGCGCTCCTTGCCATCGAAGTACCAGCCTTCGCTGGCTGCCTGCAATGCAGCGGCATCCGCCAGCTTGGGCAGCGCGCGGCCATCCAGCTGCACCGCTGTCGGCGCGTTGCGATTCAGCACGCGCAGGCCGTAGCGGCGCTGTGCCAATTGACCTTCGTACGCGCCCTGCACCGGTGCGATCTCCACCTGCACCGGGCCACTGCCCTGCGCCGGAGCGTGCACGCGGATCTGCTGCGTGCTCGACTCGCCCTTCTGGTAGCGGCGGGTGCTGCCATCGTCTTCGTACAAGGTGTAGCTGGATTCGCCCTGCGGATACAGATCGAAGGTCACTTCATCCAGCGGCTTTTCGCCGTCGAACAACATCTCCGGGTACATCGGCAGGATCGCACCGGCACGCACGAATACCGGCAGCGTCGCCAGCTCGACCGGAAGATCGAGTTGCTTGCCAGCGGCACCGGCCTGCAGGTGTCGGCCATCCCAATAGTCATACCAACCGCCAGCAGGCAGATGGATGTCACGGCGCCAGCCACGGCTTGCCGCCTGGCTGCGATACACCGGCGCTACCAGCAGATCCCGGCCGAGCAGGAACTGGTACTTGTAGGTTTCGTCCTGCGCGTGCGGGTCCTGCGGGTAGTCCCACATCAGTCCGCGCACCGGCGGCGCACCGCTCTGCGCAGCGTCATGCACCAGCCCGTACATATACGGGGTCAGGCGCATTTTCAGCTTGAGGTAGTCGCGGTTGATCGAGCGGTAGGGCTCATCGAAGGCCCAGGGGTGCTTGCGCGCGTTCGACGACCAGCCGGACATGCCCATCAGCACCGGCGTGAAGGTCTTCCACTGCAGGTCGCGGGTGAAGGTCTCGGCGCTGCCGCCGAAGATCGCATCGACATCGCCGCTGGCATAGGCCATGCCTGACAGGCCGGACCCCACCAGGGTGGGCACGTGCCAGCGGATGTAGTCCCAGCTGCTGCTCTGGTCACCGGTCCAGGCAACCGCATAACGCTGGATGCCGGCCCAGCCCATCACCGTCCACAGGAACGGGCGCGAATCGGAATTGTTGAGGATGCCGTCGAAAGCTTGGCGGTTGGCATCCATCGCGAACTGATAGCCCTGCCCGGTCCACGCCACGTCCAGCTTCTGCACGCGGCTGCCGGCCTTGCCGACTTCCCAGGCAATCTTGTCGACGCCGTTCTCGGTCCACAGGCCGGTCTTGAAGCCGTACTTGGCCAGGCCCTGCACGGTTTCCGGCAGCTGTTTGTAACCGCAGCCGTAGCCGTCGTTGGGCAGGATCCAACCGCCCGGCATGTCGTTCTCGCGGTACTTGGCGGCGACGCTGTTGACCACGTCGATGGTGGTGCCGGTGGGGCCATCGCTCCAGCCTTCGGGCACGCTGCCGGGCTTCTTGATGTTGTCGCCGTCGTTGTAGCAATCGGCGTCGCCGTAGGACAGCGCCCAGCGCGCGACCATGTTCGGCCGGCCGGTCAGCTGGGTGTAGCGTTCCAGCAAGCGCTGCAGGTCATTGCCGACGAAGTAATAGGCATCGAAGCGGTCCTCGCGGTGCAACAGCGTGGCCTGATCCGGCTGGCGCAGGTCATAGCTGCCGTCACTCCAGGTATTGCGCAACATGCCCCAGCCGCGCGAGCTGAGCAGCATCGGCGCCGGGCTGGGGCGGTCGCCCTCTTCCCAGCCACCGGAATAGGAAACCTCAAGTTCGCGGCCCTTGAACTGGAAACGGCCGTTCTGCTGGCCGCCGCCGTAGAAGGCTTCGTCGGCCTGCGAGGACAGCACCTGCACGCTCTGCTCGGCGGACAGGTCCAGCGGCTGCTGTTCCTGCCATAGCGGCACCGGCTTGCCGCCGTCCAGCCGCTCCAACCGCAGCTGCAAGGGCTGGCGCTGCACATGCAGGACCAGCGCCGGGGTACGCACGCGGATTTCCTGCGCGTCTTCTTCCAGTTGCGCCTGCACCTGCTGCACGGGCTGCGGCAGCACGATGGGCGCGGCCTTGTCGCCGGCGCCGGTCAACTTGCCGTTGCGGCCGGCCTGCACGTGGACGATGTCGTTGGCCAGCACCTCGATGCGCAGGGTGCTGCCGGTATCACTGCGTACGTCCCAGGCGCGCACGCCGTCGCGGCCATCGCTGGCGCTGATCGAGCGCAGATTGCCGATGGGCTCAGCCTGTGCGGTCGCTGTCGGCAACAACAGGGCCGACAGCAGCGCCAGCAACAGCGGCGATTGACGAACGCAGTGTTCCACCTTGCCTCCAAGCCGTTCAACGGGCGTTTCAAAACCCAGTGCGCCGACTCTAGGGCAGCAAATCGAAAGATGTCAACAAAATGAAAGCCAAAAGTAAGTAGGATTTCTTACAAACGAAAGATGGTGCAAAGCACCAAGTTTCATATCGCACGAAAGCCCGTATTCATTGCTGCGAAAGCGTTTCCCGGAAAATCTTTCGCTTGGGACCATTCTCACGAGCTGCAAGCATGGCCGATCAACTTCTTTCGTTTTACTTTCGCTATTTGACATTTCGAAAGAAAAGAAAGATCGTGCGCTGGTCAATCAGGAAACACTCATGGATGCCACCCTGCTTCACGATCTGACCGCCTGGCAGCGCCTGGGCGGAGCCGATACCGCCACCGAAATCGCCCAGCAGCCGGCGCTGTGGGAAACCCTGGCCAGTGACCTGCAACAGGCCAGCGCGCGCCTGCAGGACTTCCTTGGCCAGCGCCTGTCCGATCCGCGCCAGCGGGTGATCTTCACCGGTGCCGGCAGCTCCGGCTTCATCGCCGAAATGGTGGCCGACACCCTCAACGCACAGTGGCCAGCAGAAATACGCGCGGTGCACACCACCAGCCTGCTCACCCACCCGGCGCTCTACCTGCAGCGTGACCGCCCGACCCTGCTGGTGTCGTTCGGCCGCAGTGGCTCCAGCCCGGAAAGCGTGGCCGCCGTCGACCGCGTGCGCGCCGACGTCGACGATGCCCGCTTTCTCGACATCACCTGCAATGCCGACGGCGAACTGGCCCGCCGTGGGGCCGGCCGTGCCGATACCTGCACCCTGCTGATGCCGGCCGCCAGCTGCGACCGCGCCTTCGCCATGACCAGCAGCATGAGCTGCATGGTGCTGGCCGCCTTGAGCGTGTTCGACCGCGCCCCCTGGGCCGAGCGTGTGCAGCGCCTGCAGCAAGTGGCCGCGCTCGCGCGCCAGGGCTTGAACAACTGGGACGCCGCAGTCGCCGCACTGGCCGCGCAGCCGTACAACCGCGTGATCTACCTGGCCAGCGGTCCGCTGGAAGCATTGGCCCGCGAAGCCGCGCTGAAGGTGCTGGAGCTCACTGCTGGCCGCGTGCTGGCGCTGGCCAATACGCCGCTGGGTTTCCGCCACGGCCCCAAGTCCACGCTCAACAATGAAACCCTGGTCGTCGTGCTGCGCAGCGTTGAACCGCTGGCGCGTCGCTATGAACAGGACCTGCTGGAAGAACTGCGCGGTGATGGCGTGGCCGGCAAGGTGCTGTCGATCGGCCCGCATTCGGACATCGGCGCCAACGATGACTACACCCTGCCGGTACCGGCCCTGCCCGACGCCTGGCTGGCGCCGGTGTGGCTGCCGTTCGCGCAGCTGTACGCATTGCAGCGCTCGGCTGCACTCGGCCTGACGCCGGACAATCCGTTCCCGGACGGCACCGTCAACCGCGTGGTCAAGGGCGTCACCATCCACCATGGCTGATACCTGCGCCCCGGCCTGCTACGGCATCGATATTGGCGGTACCAAGATTGAACTGGTGGCCTGCGATGCCACCCTGCAGGTTGCGTGGCGCAAACGCATCGCCACCCCGCAGGGCGATTACAACGGCTTCCTGCAGGCAGTGGAAACGCTGGTGGCCGACGCCGATGCCGAGCTCGGCCAACGCGCGCAGGCCATCGGCATCGCCCTGCCCGGCGTGCGCGAGCGCCGCAGTGGCCGCCAGCTCAGTGCCAATGTGCCGGCGCTGACCGGCCAATGCGTCAGCACCGACCTGCAGGCGCGCCTGCAGCGGCCGCTGTATTTCGGCAATGACCTGCAGTGCTTTGCGCTGTCCGAGTCGCACGGCGGTGCGGCTGACGGTTACGCCAGCATGTTCGGCGCCATCCTCGGCACCGGTGCCGGCGGCGGCTACTGCCTGCACGGCAAGCTGGTCGGCGGCTTCAACGGCCTGGCCGGCGAATGGGGCCACTGGAGCGTGCCGGCCGATCTGCTGCAACGGCATGGCCTGCCCTTGCTGGACTGCGGCTGCGGCCTGCGCGGTTGCGTGGAGCGCTATGTTTCCGGCAGCGGCGTGGCGATGCTCGAACGCCACCTCGGCGGCAACGCGGCCAACGCCAGCGAAGTCATCGCCCTTGCTGAGGCCGGCGACAGCCGCGCCATGCAGGCGCTGGATATTCACCGCGACCTGCTCGGCCACAGCTTCGCCGCGTTGATCCTCGCCGTTGACCCGCACGTCATCGTGCTCGGTGGCGGTCTGTCGCAATACGCGCCGCTCTACCAGCAGCTGCCTGCGGCCATCGCCGCGCATCTGTTCAACGGTGTGGAGGTGCCACCGATCGTGCCGCCGCGCTTCGGCGATGCCGGTGGCGCCCGTGGCGCCGCCCTGCTCGCCTGCCAACCCGCTTACCTGATCCCCGGAGCCTGACCATGTCACCGCTGCAGTCCCTGCTTGCCTCTCACCGCCAAGGCCACAACGTCGGCCTGTACAGCGTCTGCTGCAGCAACGAACAGGTGTTGCGTGCGGCCATGCATGTCGCTGCGCAGTACGGCACCGTGCTGCTGATCGAAGCCACCTCCAACCAGGTGGACCAGTACGGCGGCTACACCGGCATGACCCCGCCGCAGTACCGCGCCTATGTGGAAGCACTCGCCGACGAAGAAGGCTTCCCGCGCGAACGGCTGATCCTCGGCGGCGACCACCTCGGCCCCAATGCCTGGCAGAAGCAGCCGGCCGCGGAAGCCATGGCCAATGCGCGCGTGCTGATCGAGGCCTATGTCGCCGCCGGTTTCCACAAGATCCACCTGGACTGCAGCATGTCCTGCGCAGACGATCCGAGCCCATTGCCCGATGCTACCGTCGCCGCGCGCTCGGCCGAGCTGGCAGTGATTGCCGAAGCCACCGCCAAGTCCAATGGCCTGCCGCCGCCGGTCTATGTGATCGGTACCGAAGTGCCGATCCCCGGTGGCGAAGCCTCGCTGGCAGGCGGCCTGGCCGTGACCACGCCGGCCGCTGCCGCGCAGACCCTGGCCATCCACCAGTTGGCCTTCGACACGCCGGAACTGCGTGATGCCTGGCAACGCGTGATCGCCATGGTGGTGCAACCGGGCGTGGACTTCGACCACAGCAGCGTGCACGAATATGACGCCGCCGCAGCCAGCGAGCTGGCCGATTTCCTCGAACAGCAGCCGCGCATCGTATTCGAGGCACATTCGACCGACTACCAGCGCGAATCCGGCCTGCATGCCTTGGTGCGCGATCACTTCGCCATCCTCAAGGTTGGCCCGGCGGCAACCTTCGCCTACCGCGAAGCCTTGTTCGCACTCGCCGCGATCGAAGCCGAGCTGCTGCCTGCCGCACAGTGCTCCAGGCTGCCGCAGGTGCTGGAACAGGTGATGCTGGCCAAGCCGAAAAACTGGCAGGCGCATTACCACGGTAATGACGCCACGCTACGCCTGCTGCGCGCCTATGCCTTCAGCGACCGCTGCCGCTATTACTGGGGCGAGCCGGAACTGCTGCAGGCGGTGCAGACCCTGTTTGCCAACCTGCAGCAGCACACCCCACCCCTGGTGCTGCTCAGCCAGTACCTGCCTGGCCAGTACGTGGCCGTGCGCGAAGGCCAGCTGGCCGCCACCCCCGCCGCGCTGGTACAGCACCGTATCGGCCAATGCCTGGGCGAATACGCGCGCGCCTGCAGCGCCAATCAGGCCGGTACGCGCAAGCAAAGCGAAAGTCTGCATGCCGCAAACCTTGCGAAAGGTTAATCTCGGCCTTTCCAACGCAAACGAGTACCGGCCATGCGCAACACCCGTCCCCGCCGACAACAGATCCTGCAGCGCCTGATCGACCAGGGCACGGTGCAGGTCGCCGAACTGGTTGAACAGTTCGGCGTGTCGGCGGTGACCATCCGTACCGACCTGGGCCATTTCGAGGCGCAGGGTCTGGCCACGCGCACCCATGGCGGCGCGACCCTGGTACGCATGCCGCCGCAGGAACAGGACATCCACGAGAAAGATGCGCTGAACCTGTCGCTGAAGGAATCCATCGGCATGCGCGCCGCGCAGCTGGTGCAGCCCGGCGACAACATCATCATCGACTCCGGCTCCACCACCATGACCCTGGCCCGGCATCTGCGCGATCACCGCGATGTCACGGTGATGACCAATGGTTTGAACATCGCCTGGGAACTGGCCAACGCACCGGCCGTCAACGTGCTGCTGACCGGTGGCCTGCTGCGCAAGCAGTCGCTGTCGCTGCAGGGCAGCCAGGCCGAAGCCAGCCTTACCTCCTACAGCTTCGACACCTTGTTCCTCGGCGTGGACGGTCTGGACCTGCAGTTCGGCCTGACCACCCATGACGAAGCCGAAGCCCGCCTCAACCACCGCATGGTCGAGCGCGCACGGCGCATCGTGGTGCTGACCGATGCCTCGAAATTTGGCCGGGTCAGCCTGCACCGCATCGCCCGCCTCGATCAGATCCACGCCATCATCACCGATACCGGCATCGACGATGCCACCCGCGAGGGGCTGCAGCGCCAGGGCATCGACGTGATCACTGCCGAGCCACCGCCATGACCGCACCCCACAGCCTGTACGGCCGCATCCTCACCCCGCTGGGCTGGCGTCGCGGCCATGTCCACTTCGACCAGCATCTGCGCACGTTGGAAGTGGAAGACCACGCCGGCGACGGCGGCGAGCTGCCCATCATCCTGCCCGGCTTCATCGACCTGCATGTGCATGGCGCGGCCGGTGTGGATCTGATGCAGGGCGGCGATGTCGCACGCCGCATCGCCCACACCCATGCGCGTTACGGCACCACCACCCTGCTCGGCACCACCATGACCGCCGAGTATGGTGAGATCGAGAACGCCCTGCGCGGTGTTGCGCAGGTGATGGTCACGCCCGATGCGGATGCCGCGCAGATCATCGGCGTGCATCTGGAAGGTCCCTTCATCAGCCCGCAACGGCTGGGCGCACAGCCCCCGCGCACCATCGAAGCCACGCTGGAGTCGGTGCAGCACCTGCATGCACTGGCCCCGATCAAGGTGCTGACCATTGCACCGGAGATCGGCCAGCACACCGCCTTGATTCCAGCCTTGGCAGCGATGGGCATCCGCGTGCAGATCGGCCATAGCGCCGGCACGTACGAAGATGCGGTCGCTGCATTGCAGGCTGGCGCGGTTGGCTTCACCCATCTGTTCAACGGCATGACCGGCGTTGATCACTACAAGCCCGGTATCGCTGCTGCCGCATTGGCGCATGCGGAATACGCCGAACTGATTCCCGATCTGCAGCATGTACATCGCGGTGCCATCCGCATGGCCGTGCGCGCGATCCCGCGCCTGTATGCGGTCACCGATGCCACCGCCGCCACCGGCATGCCCGATGGCGAATACGCGTTGGGCGAGCAGCGCGTGCACAAGTGCATGGGCTGCGTGCGGCTTTCGACCGGCTCGCTCGCCGGCAGCGCACTGACCATGGATCAAGCACTGCGCAATCTGGTCGATGTCGGCCTGGACCTTGCCGACGCATCGCAACGCGTTTCCACCCTCCAGGCCGACTACCTGGGCCTGGAAGACCGCGGCCGCATCGCCCCCGGGCTACGTGCGGACATGGTGGTGCTGGACCCGCAATTGAAGTTGCAGCAGGTCTGGATAGCCGGCCACCCGGTCAACCCAGACTGACCCGCTCCATGTAGTGCCGAGCCATGCTCGGCAAGCCGCTCGGACGTGCGGCGCAATCCGGCAACGCAGACACCGGAACGAAGTGCTGCCGAGCATGGCTCGGCACTACAACAGGCTCCAACCCCAGGAACGCGACGATGACCGACACCACTTTTGCCGTGCCCGCCACCGACGCCGCCCCGCGTTGGCCCGTGCGCTATCTCCTTTTCATCGCCGGTCTGGGCGGCCTGTTGTACGGCATCGACATCGGCATCATCGCCGGCGCCCTGCCCTATCTCGAGGCCACCGCCAGCCACGCGTGGCAGCTGAGCAGTCAGCAGATGGGCTTCGTGGTCGCGGCGGTGCTGCTGGGCAGCGTGTTGTCCTCGCTGTTCGCCGGCATGATTGCCGACCTGATCGGCCGACGCGGCGCGATGATGCTGGCCGGTGTGCTGTTCACCCTCAGCATCCCGGTGATGGCACTGGCTTCCGGCTATACGCCGCTGCTGCTCGGGCGCCTGCTGCAAGGCATCAGTGGCGGCCTGATCGGCGTGGTGGTGCCGCTGTATCTGGCCGAAGTGCTGGGCCCTGAGCGACGCGGTCGCGGCGCGGCGATGTTCCAGCTGCTGCTGACGGTTGGGCTGGTGCTGGCCGCCTTGATTGGCCTGTACCAGGCGCATTCGGTGGATGCAGCAACCGAGTCGGTGCGCAACCTGCCGCTGGTGCAGCAGGCGCAGCATCTGTTCGCGGTGAAGGACCAGGCCTGGCGCACGATTTTCTGGAGCTGCCTGTTGCCCGGCGTGGTGTTCTGCATCGGTGTGTTCTGGCTCAACGAATCACCGCGCTGGCTGGTGCGCCGTGGCCGCATCGATGCCGCCCGTCGGGGCCTGCAGGCCACCTTGCCTGCATCGCAGGTGGAAGCGACGCTGGCGCAGATCCAGAACCCGGTGATCGCCAACGCCGAGGGTGAGCGCGACCGGCTTTTCAGCCGCCGCTACATGGTGCCGTTCGTGCTGGCCTGCCTGGTATTGGCCTTCACCCAGGCCACCGGCATCAACTCGATCCTCGCCTACGCGGTCAACATCCTCAACCAGGCCGGCCTGCCGGGTGCGGCCGCAAACGGCGCCGACGTGGCGATCAAGCTGCTCAACGTGATCATGACCCTGGTGGCGCTGTTCCTGGTGGACCGCAAGGGCCGCAAGTTCCTGCTGATGCTCGGCAGTGGTGGCATCTGCCTTGCGCTGCTGGCGGCAGCGATGCTGTTCTTCAAGGCCGAGCAGGGCCGCGCCGACGTGCAGCAAGTGTTGCAGCACGCGGTGCAGGCTGATGGCCTGCAGTTGCAGCTGGATGCAGCGCAGTGGCACCAGTTGGCCGGCACCCGCAATCGCGACGGACAGGCCTCGCAGCTGACGGTGTCGTGGAGCTACGGCGGTTTCAGCGATGTGCGTTCGCTGCGCAGTGACAACCCTGGCGACCAGCAATTGCAGATCGCGCGCGCAACCACGGTGCAAGCGGACAGTGTGATCGGCCAGTTTTTCCGCCGCCTGCATCTGAACCCGTTCCCGGACCCGCGCCTGGCCGCCGACGCGCCGCTGCGCATCGAGCAGGCCTGGATCGGCCCGGTGCCGCCGGCATCGCATGGCTGGGCGGTGGCCGCCTGCATCCTGGTGTTCGTGGCGTTCTTCGCGGTGGGCCCGGGCGTCTGCGTGTGGCTGGCCTTGTCGGAGCTGATGCCGAACCGGATTCGTTCGAACGGCATGAGCATTGCGCTGCTGATCAATCAGTTCGTGTCGACCACGATCGCAGCGGTGTTCCTGCCGACGGTGGGGCACTACGGCTACGCCAGCATGTTCCTGTTCTGGGCGGCGTGTACGTTTGCCTTCTTCCTGATTGCCGCGTTCTGGTTGCCGGAAACCAAGGGCAAGACGCTGGAGCAGATCGAGGCGCATTTCCGCTGAGTGGTCATATGGCGGGAAGCCCGGGCAAGGATCAAAAACGCCCTCATCCGCCCCCCGCCTTCGCGGGGGCAGGCTCTCCGGGCACCTTCTCCCGCAAGCGGGAGAAGGGAAAGCAGGCATCACTGTGAGCTGACGCATTGCTCGCGCTCAGGCATGGCTCTGCGCGGCCAACCATCAGAACTGACAAAGCCCAGCCTTCCCTTCTCCCGCCTGCGGGGTTAAGAACAGGCGTTCACGAGCCAAAGGCTCGTGACTGTTCGTACGCCCTGCGTGCTACGCAGGGCCGGGGCGCGGAGCGAGGTGCCCGGAGAGCCTGCCCCCGCGAAGGCGGGGGGCGGATGAGGGGGCTTCTACGCTTCTACGCTTCTGAACTTCTGAGCCCCTGAGCTTCTGAGCCTCAAAGCCCTCCCCGGCCCCCAACCTTTACTCCACCCAAGCCCACAAACGCAAACGGCCACCCGAAGGTGGCCGTTGCTGCAAACAGGCGGGGCCTGTTGGCGGGATTACTCGGCGGCCTTGGCAGCCAGGCGAGCAGCCTTGGCCTGCTGGGCAGCAGCCAGGTCTTCCTTGATGCGGGCAGCCTTGCCTTCCAGACCACGCAGGTAGTACAGCTTACCGGCGCGGACCTTACCGCGGCGCTTCACTTCGACCGAGTCGATGATGGCGCTGTGGGTCTGGAACACGCGCTCGACGCCGTAGCCGTGCGAGATCTTGCGCACGGTGAAAGCGGAGTTCAGGCCAGCATTCTTGGTGCCGATCACGACGCCTTCGTAAGCCTGCACGCGCTCACGGTTGCCTTCCTTGACCTTCACGTTCACCACGACGGTGTCACCCTGGCTGAACTTCGGCAGTTCGCGGGTGATCTGGGCGGATTCGAATTCCGCGACGATGGACTTGTTCAGCTTGCTCATTGGGTTACACCGATTGTTCGGGGTGGGCGTGTCGTATTCGACAACCTGGGCTCATGCAGTCACCGGATTGCGCTGCACGTTTGTTGTTCTGTCCACGAAGGCCATTCAGCCAACGGGAATCCGCAATTCTAACCTACTGCGCGCCCTCGGCGCCAGTATCTGCTGAATTTTCTGCTACCAAGGCGGCGCGGGCCTGCGCCAGCAGCTTGCGGTCGGCCTTGTTCAGGCCTGCCTCGTCCAGCAGGTCCGGGCGCCGCAGCGCAGTGCGCAGCAGCGACTGCTGGCGCCGCCAGGCGGCAATGGCGGCATGGTTGCCGGAGCGCAGCACGTCCGGCACCTCGCCCAGCGCATGGCTGGCCGGGTGGCTGTAGTGCGGGCAATCCAGCAGGCCATCGCCTTCAAAACTGTCCTGTACCGCCGATTCGGCGTCGTTCAAGGCGCCGTCCTGCAGGCGGGTGACCGCATCGATGATCACCGCCGCACCCAGCTCACCGCCAGACAGCACGTAGTCACCGATGGATATCTCCTCGTCCACCTCGCCGGCCAGGAAGCGCTCGTCCACGCCTTCATAGCGGCCACAGAGCAGGATCATCCGCGGCAAAGCCGCCAGCTCACGCACCTTGGCCTGGTCCAGTGGCCGGCCCTGCGGGCTGAGGTAGATCAGCGGCGCCGGGGTCGGATCGGCCGCACGCGCCGCCGCCAGGGCTGCCCGCAGCGGCTCGATCAGCATCACCATGCCCGGGCCACCGCCGAACGGACGGTCGTCCACCCGCCGGTAATTGCCCTCGGCATAGTCACGCGGGTTCCAGCCGTGCAGTTCCAGCAGTCCCCGCTCCTGCGCGCGACCGACCACGCCCAGCGCGGCCGATTGGGCAAGGAACTCGGGGAACAGGCTGATGACGTCGATGCGCATTGTGGTTGGGATTGGGTAGTCGGGATTGGAGATTAGGAAACGCAGGCTACTCGGTGGCCGATCAGCGCCGGGGTGCGCAAAAGACGAAAACAACGTTCGCGCGATGCGGGCTCAAAGGCCAGCAGCGCAAAGGCAACACTGCCCGCCCTCCGCTCGCGAATCCCGAATCCCGACCTCCGAATCCCTGCACCTTCAGAACTCCGGATCCCAATCAACCACGATCAGGTTGGCGTCAAAATCCACCGACTTGATGAAGTCCTCCATCACGAACGGCACCATCCGCTCGCGATCACCGCGCACGACGAGTACGTCATTGGAGCCGGTATTGAACAGGTGCGACACCTGGCCCAGCTTGACGCCCTCGACGGTCTGCACGTCCAGGCCTTCCAGATCCACCCAGTAGTACTCATCCGCGCTTGGCGGCGGCAGCGCACTGCGCGCAACGTAAATCTCGGTACCACGCATGGCCTCGGCCACATCGCGATCGGTCACGCCCGGGAAGGTCGCAACCAGCGTCTTGCCCGAATCCCGGCCACGCACGCCAGTCAGCTCGGACTCCTGCCCCCCAGGGGTACGAAGGATCCACGGCTGGTATTTGAAAATGGCGGAACGGGGCTCGGTCCAGGACTCAAGCTTTATTTCGCCGCGCACACCAAAAACGCCGGCAACCCTGCCCAGCAGGATCCGGCGCTCGATATCTTTCTTCATATAGCAGTCGGGCCGCGCTTTCGCGCGGCC
>DAMCTY010000068.1:0-14951 GCA_032112995.1 Stenotrophomonas sp.
CGTCGGCCTCAGGTTCGGGATCGGCTTCGTCAACAGCCACGGTCGTCGTCGCGACGGCGTTGTTTCCGGTGTCTTCCACTTCCGCCGCGCGCTCTCCCGGCGCGGCGTCGGGTTCGCCCGTGAGGGCGGTGTTGCTGGCCGGTTCGTCGGAGCCATCGGGTTCCGGCGTATCGGCGGTATCGGGGTTGTCTGCCGTGTTGGCGGCGTCGCCATCGGGCGTGGCGGCACCGGCGGCAAGCGGGGCGGCCGGTTGGCCGTCGCCGTCCAGCGGCAGTTGCGGTTCCAGCTCGCCGATGTCACGCAGTTCGGACAGTGGCGGCAGCTCGTCCAGGCGCTTGAGCCCGAAGTAATCCAGAAAGCCCTTGGTGGTGCCGAACAGGGCGGGCTTGCCGGGCACGTCGCGATGGCCAATCACGCGGATCCATTCGCGCTCCTCCAGTGCCTGGATGATGTTACTGCTCACCGCCACGCCGCGCACCTGCTCGATCTCGCCACGGGTGATGGGCTGGCGGTAGGCAATCAACGCCAGGGTTTCCAGGGTGGCGCGGG
This sequence comes from Stenotrophomonas sp., assembly GCA_032112995.1. Taxonomy (GTDB): domain Bacteria; phylum Pseudomonadota; class Gammaproteobacteria; order Xanthomonadales; family Xanthomonadaceae; genus Stenotrophomonas. The sequence continues at coordinate 550 of DAMCTY010000068.1, forward strand.
TGTAGCGGGTCTTGCGCTCGGTCCACAGCCGGGATACCCAGCCGTGCACCTCGTTGGTGATCTGGAAGCGGAACCCGGAGGCTACCTCCACCAGCTCCACGCCACGCCCGCTGCAGCCTTCGCGCAGCAGCTCCAGGGCGCGCTCGATGCTGCCCGGTGGTGCCGGCTCGTCTTCCGGAAACAGGCCCTGCAACTGCGCCAGGGTCAGCGGCTGGCTGGATGCCAGCAGCGCGCCTTCGACTATGCGGTTGATCAGTGGTTGATCCATGCGTCCTGTGGCTTGTTCAGGCGGGGTCGGTGGCGTCGGCATCATCGAACTCGCTGGAGAACGACAGCGGTGCGTTGGTGTTGCCGGCGGCGAGGGACTTCACGTAGATCGGGGCAAGCGGTGCTTCCTGCACGATGTCCAGCAACTGCTCCTTGGCCAGTTCCAGCATGGCCAGGAAGGTCACCAGCACGCCGAGTCGTCCTTCCTCGGCACTGAACAGCGATTCGAAACGGTAGAACCTGCCATCTTCCAGATGGCTGAGCATCTCGCCCATGCGCTGGCGCACGCTCAGCGCCTCGCGCTTGATGGCGTGGCCGCTGAACAGCTCGGCGCGCTTGAGCACGTCGTGCAGCGCCATCAGCATTTCCTTCAGTTCCACCGGCGGCGGCAGCTTCACCGCGGCGCGCTCGGGCACGAAGGCATGGGCCAGGCTGGTATCGCGGTCCTGGCGGGGCAGGCTGTCGATGTCTTCGGCGGCCTGCTTGAAACGTTCGTACTCCTGCAGCCTGCGCACCAGTTCGGCGCGCGGGTCTGCCTCGTCACCCTCCACGCTGGGCGGGCGTGGCAACAGCATGCGTGACTTGATCTCGGCCAGCATCGCGGCCATCACTAGGTATTCGGCGGCCAGCTCGAAGCGCAGCTCCTGCATCACGTTGATGTACTCAACGTACTGCTTGGTGATCTCGGCCACCGGAATATCCAGGATGTCCAGGTTCTGCCGGCGGATCAGGTAAAGCAGCAGGTCAAGCGGGCCTTCGAAGGCGTCGAGGATGACTTCCAGCGCATCCGGCGGGATGTAGAGATCCTGCGGGATCTGCAGTACCGGCTGACCATGCACCATCGCCAGCGGCATTTCCTGCTGCTGCGGGGCATGGGGCGGCGCTGGCGGGTTCGCGACGTGCGCGAGTTCGGAAGTCATCAGGTCGACATTGGTATTGCGAGCCTTACGCGCCCCGGGGTTACGGCCCGGGATGGTTCCTGCCCTTGAGTATTGCGATCCATGCGCGCTGGCCGGCGCGCTTCCACACATCAACAACACGGCGCGCCGCAGACACGCGGCACATCTATCCAACGAGGAGGTCGTCTACGCGGTCCGGGAGAGGTCTGCGTCGGTTGAGCGACGGGGCGCTGGGGCCTGCCGTCGCACCGAGCCGCTACTGGCCGGCTGCGTGCAATGGCGTAAAGAGTAATCGCCGGGTAGGGGCCATGTCCAGCGTTGTGACGCTAGACTTGTCGTCTTTCCATTCAGCGGACAAGGAGAATTTGCCCGTGTGGTACGTGATTGAAGGCCATGATGGCGAGCAGGTACTGGCTGCGCGCATGCAGGCCAGGGCGGCACACCTTGATCGGCTCAAGACATTATTGGCCGAAGGCAGGCTGCTTCTGGCCGGTCCTTGTCCTGCCATTGACGCAGAGGACCCGGGTGAGGCCGGTTACAGCGGCAGCGTGGTGATCGCCAGCTTCGACGACCTGGCCGCTGCCCGTGCCTGGGCTGACGCTGATCCCTATGTGGCTGCCGGGGTCTATACCCGGGTGGATGTGCGGCCGTTCCGCAAGGTGCTGCCATGAACCGGCTGGAGCGTATCCGGGTGGCGCTGGAGGCGGCCCTGGCCCCGCAGTTGCTCGAGGTCGAGGACGACAGTCACCGCCATGCTGGCCATGCCGGTGCTCGTGATGGGCGCGGTCACTTCAATGTGACAGTGGTCAGCGAGGCCTTTGCCGGCAAAGCGCCCTTGGCGCGGCACCGTACGGTGTATGCGGCGTTGGGGGAGATGATGCAGACCGATATCCATGCCCTGTCCATCAAGGCATTGACCCCGGCCGAGCACGCCGGGCGGGGCTGAACGGAAGCCGGCCGGGCAGGGTAGGCTGAATGGACAGGCGATGTCTTTTTGAGACATCGTCCAGTAACAAACTGTTTACACAGCATCCTGAAAACGTTTACAGTCGGGCCCGACCCCGAATTGCGGAGGGCATGGCGGTGGCGAAGTCGGCAATCACCATCAAGGATGTTGCCAGGGAGGCGAATGTCTCCGTTGCCACCGTGTCGCGTGCGCTCAACGGCCACGACAATGTCGCCGAGCCGGTGCGCAAACTGGTGCGGGACGTGGCCAAGCGGCTGCGCTATACCCCGCACGCGGCTGCCCGCAGCCTGAGCAGCCGTAGCACCCAGACGCTGGGGGTGGTGCTGCCGGATCTCTACGGCGAATTCTTTTCCGAACTGATGCGCGGCATCGACGGTGTGGCAACCGCCCATCGCTGGCACCTGCTGGTGTCCAGTTATCACGGCGATGCGCAGCAGCGCGGCGCGGTGCTGCAGGCCATGCGTGGCCGCGTGGATGGCGTGCTGGTGCTGTCGCCCTATGCCGGTGACACCGAGGCGCTGGTCGAAGACCTGCCCGATATTCCCTGTGTGCTGATCAATACGCCATTGGCCGATGCGGCGTTGCCGGTTTTCAGCGTGGACGATCATGCCGGTGCGATGGCGATGACCCGGCACCTGCTGGCATCGGGCTACCGGCGCATCGCCTTCATCGGTGGCCCGGAGCGCAACCACGATGCCCAGCAGCGCCTGCGCGGCTTTCGCGAGGTGATGGCAGCGGCGGGGCCTCAGGCCACGGCGATCGAACTGCCGGGTGCGTTTGATGAAGCATCCGGCCACCAGGCCGGGCTGGCCTTGCTGGCGCTGCCGGAGTTGCCGGACGCGGTGTTTGCCGCGAACGACATGATGGCGCTGGGTTGTCTGTATGCACTGCAGCAGGCGGGCGTACGCGTGCCTGCGCAGGTGGCGGTGGCGGGCTTCGACGATATCCCGCTGGCACGGTTCGTTCACCCGTCCTTGACGACGATGCAGGTGAGCATCGCAGGGCTTGGTGAGCAGGCGATGACGCATCTGCTGCAATTGATCCAGGACCCGCAGGCGACGCATGCGGCGGGTCTGATGTTGGTTCCAAGCCTTGTCGTGCGGGGCTCCACGGCCCAGCGCGATCCCGTTTAGACACGCCAACCCGGCATAGACCGGGCGGACCGACAACCCCGTTATTAAATGGCTCCATGCCGCCACCTTGGGAGAGGTGAAACATGAAACAGATTGCCAGGACATCCACGCCCACACGAAAGCTGCTCAGCTGCGCGCTGGCCAGTTGCCTGTTGCTGGGTGCTGCACCGGTGTTCGCACAAAGCACCGGCGCCACCATCCGCGGCCAGGTGATGGCGGATTCGGCCCCCGCCGCGCAGGCGCAGGTCACTGCAACCAATATCGCCACCGGCCTGACCCGCAGCGTGCAGAGCACGGCCAATGGCGGCTATTCGCTGGCCGGCCTGCCGCCGGGCACCTACAAGGTGGATGTGAATGCCGGTGGCAAGACCACCACCCAGAACATCACCGTGGCCGTGGGCCAGACCGCCACGGTCAACCTGGGTGTGGGTGGCGTGGCGGAAACCGCCGGTGGCCCGGCAACCACGCTGGATGCGGTGCAGGTGACCGCAGAGGCTCCCGTCGAGACGAAGACATCCGAAATAGCTACCTATGTCACGCCGAAGCAGATCCAGGCGTTGCCGCAAGGTACCCGTAACTTCCTGGCGTTCGCCGATACCGCTCCCGGCGTTCAGTTCCTGAGCGATGCCAGCGGCAATACCCGCGTGCGATCGGGCGCGCAAAGCGCCAATGCCGTCAATGTGTTCATCGATGGCGTCGGCCAGAAGAATTATGTAACGACGGGCGGTGTCAGTGGGCAGGACACCAGTCGCGGCAATCCGTTCCCGCAGTCGGCGATTGGTGAATACAAGGTCATCACCCAGAACTACAAAGCCGAATATGATCAGCTGAGCAGTGCCGCCATCGTAGCGGCCACGCGTTCTGGCACCAATGAGTTCGAAGGCAGTTTCTTCTGGGACAGGACCAGCACGGACTGGCGCTCACGCAGTGTTTTCGAAGAACGTGAAGGCGCCACCAAGGCGGTCAGCAAGGAAGAACAATACGGTGTTTCCTTTGGTGGGCCCATCCTGAAGGACGTCGCGCACTTCTTTGTTGCCTACGAGGCCAAGGAGTACCTGTCACCGCGCACGTTCAATCTTGGGCGTGGCTACGCAGCCTCCGACCTGCCTGCGGACATGCAGGCCGAGTATGGCACCGGTACTTACAGTTCGCCGTTCAAGGAAGACCTGTACTTCGGCAAGATCGATTGGGCAGTGGGCCAGAATCACTACTTCGAGCTGACTGCGAAGTACCGTGATGAAAGCGAAACCATCCAGGTGCAGGATCAGCGTCTGCCAAGCGCTGCGACGCTGAACACCAATGAAGAAACCCGTGTGGATCTTCGTTACCAGTTCAGCTCGTACAACTGGCTCAATGATGCGCACATCACCTATGAAGATGCCTTCTGGAGCCCAAAGCCCGCCAATTTTGCCAATGGCTATTTTCTGAGCGACGGTAATTGGTGGGACACCATCGCCCGTTCCGGTGGCTCGGATAATTACCAGAACAAAGGGCAGAAAGGGTGGTCGCTGCAGGATGATCTGACCTTCAACGGGTGGGAGGGTCATACGGTAAAGATGGGTGTCAAGTACAAGCAGGTGGACCTGCAGACGTTGGAGCAGAATGCTTACAACCCGCAGTTCTATTACGACATCCACGAAAGCCTGACCAATCCGATCCATGTCGAGTTCGGAGCCCCGGTTGCCGGATTCGGCAATGGCACTGTGGACTCCAAGAACAAGCAGTTCGGCATCTACATCCAGGACGATTGGGTGGTCAATGAGCACCTGACACTCAACGTGGGTGTGCGTTGGGATTATGAAAAGACCCCGAGCTACGAGGACTATGTCACGCCGGCTGCGGTCGTGTCGGCTCTGCAGGCATCCAATGCCAATCTGCCGGGTTCCGGTATCGACATCAATGACTACATCAGCACCGGTGGCAATCGGAAAGCGGACAAGAATAACTGGGCGCCGCGAGTTGGCTTCTCGTACGATCTGTTCGCGGACGAGCGCCACGTGATTTTTGGTGGTGCTGGACGTTCCTACGATCGCAACCTGTTTGATTACCTGCAGAACGAAGTGTCCAAGGCCAGTTGGGGCAAGTACGTCTACAACTTCAATACTGCTCTGCATCCATGCAACACCGCGACCGACGCAACCTGCCGCGAATGGGATCCGCGGTACCTGGATCCGGAGTTCCTGCGCGCATCATCGGTGGCGGGTTCACGTGAAGTTTTCCTCAACAACAATGGGTTGGAGGTGCCGTACTCCGATCAGTTCAGCCTGGGCATGCGCAACACGTTCGAGATGCTGGGGAACGACTGGAACACGGAGGTCGCGTATTCCTATATCCGCAGCCATGACGGTATCGCCTTCGTGCTGGGCAACCGCCTGGCGGACGGCAGCTTCTTCCCGTCGACGCCTGCCGGTGCGACTGACCCGCCGCCGTGGGGCGCCGGTTTTGCGCCGTTCTCCAATTTGATCCTTGCCCAGAATGCGCTTGAGACCAAGAGCAAGTCGGTCTACGTGAAACTGGAGAAGCCCTATACCGAAGCTTCGCGTTGGGGCGTCACGTTGGCCTATACCTATACCGACTCGGAGCAGAACAGCCCGATCGATGGCTGGCCCGGCGCGTTCAATGCGGAGAATGTCCGCGATTACGGTTGGTTCCCGGGCAAGGTCCCGGAGAATCGTGTCGTTCTGACGGGCATCTGGGATGGCCCATGGGGGCTGACCTTCTCGGGCAAGGGAACCTGGGCGGACGCAACCCCGCGTTACTACCAGAATTGCAATGTCTCGGCTTGGGCATTCTGTCATTTTGAAAGCTATACGCCGGACGAGGATTTCAAGCAGATCGATCTTGCTGTCGAAAAGGTGTGGGACACCGGCAGCGACATCCGCTTGCGGGTCCGTGGCGACGTCCTGAACGTTTTCAACTGGGCCAACTATTCCGGTTATGAAGACTGGCGTGGTGGCGCCGGGGAGCCGCAGAACCCGGCATGGGGCAGGCCGAACGCGATCTCGCTGCCAACGCGCACGTTCAAGCTTTCCTTCGGTCTGGATTGGTAATGGACAGCCCCGGCTGCCAATACGGCAGCCGGGGTTTTGCCACGCACGCCACCCGACAGGTCTTGGGTGTGAAATCAGGTTCTTAAAATGGATGTCGCCTTGAGCAAGTCACGTACCTCGCAGATGTTGGCCTGTGTCCTCGCCGGTATGGGGCTGGCGTTGTTGGGAGGCTGCGGCAAGGCGCCGGAGCCGGCCATGCCCAAGGTGTTGCCACAGGTGATCCTGATCGAAGCCAATCTGCCACCACGCCCGATGAAGCCGGAGCTGCCGCCGCTGTTTGATGACATCGAGCGGCGCACCTTCCAGTTCTTCTGGGACACCACCAACGAGCAGAACGGGCTTACCCCGGATCGCTATCCGTCACGCCCGTTCGCCAGTGTGGCGTCGGTAGGCTATGCCTTGACCGCCTATCCGATCGGCATCGAGAACGGTTGGGTCAGCCGCAGTCAGGCGGTAGACCGCACGCTGGTGACGCTCAGGTTCTTCCGTGACCTGCCCAGCGGCCCGCAACGCACCGGCAAGGGCGGCTACAAGGGTTTCTATTACCACTTCCTGGACATGCAGGAAGGCCGCCGTTATGACAGCTGGGTGGAACTGTCCAGCGTGGACACGGCGTTGTTGCTGATGGGCGTGTTGTTCGCGCAGTCGTACTACGACGGCGACGATGCACGCGAAAAGGAAATCCGGCAGATTGCCGACACCATCTACAAGCGCGTCGACTGGCCGTGGCTGCAGCGCAACAAGCCGCTGGTGTCGATGGGCTGGTTCCCGGAGAGTGGTTTCATCCAGCATGACTGGATGGGCTACAACGAGGCGATGATGCTGTACATCCTTGCCCTGGGGTCGCCGTCACATCCGCTGGAGCCGGATGCCTGGACGGTGTGGACGCGCACCTACGACAACGACTGGGGCGTATACCAGGGACAGGAATACCTGTCGTTCGGGCCCTTGTTTGGCCACCAGTACAGCCATGTCTGGATCGATTTCCGCGATATCCAGGACCCGTACATGCGCGAGCGCGGTATCGACTACTTCCTCAACAGTCGTCGCGCCACGCTGGCCCAGCGTGAGTACGCCATCGAAAACCCGATGCAGTGGAAGGACTACGGCGAGAACGTCTGGGGTCTGACCGCAGGTGATGGCCCGCAGAACACCACCCAGGAATACAAGGGTGAGCAGCGCCAGTTCCGCCACTATTCATCGCGTGGCGCCGGCCTGCGCGAGAACTTCGACGATGGCACCATCGTGCCGTCGGCGGCGATTTCCTCGTTGCCATTTGCCCCGGAAGTGGTCATTCCCACCACGGTAGAAATGCACAAGCGCTACGGCGACTACCTGTACTCCAGCTATGGGTTCCTGGATTCGTTCAACCCCAGCTTCAACTACGACATTCCGCTGAAGACCGGTCGCTTGATCCCCGACCGCGGCTGGGTCGCAAGCGACTACATCGCCATCGACCAGGGCCCGATCCTCGCCGGCATCGCCAATTACCGCGACGATTTCGTCTGGGACGTGATGAAAAAGAACCCGTACATCCGCAAGGGCTTGGAGCGGGCGGGGTTCACCGGTGGCTGGTTGGCACCGGAAGGCAGCTTCCAACCGCTGCAGAAGGACGAACAGGCGGCCTCCGCGCGGGCGGCCGGCATTGCCGAATCGCGTGCGGCCGCCGCCGCCGAGCAGAAGGCCGCTACACAGCAACCGGCGGGCTCGCGGCCGCAGCAGCAGTGAGCCCGTGATGAGGCGTCTGCTGGCCATGTTTGCCCTGCTGATCCTGCTGGCCAGTTGCAAGCCGGCACCGCAGGGCACCACCTTGCGGTTCTGGGCGATGGGCCGCGAGGCCGAGGTGGTGGGCGAGTTGATCCGCGAGTTCGAGGCGGGAAACCCCGGCGTCCGCGTCGAGGTGCAGAACATTCCCTGGACGGCGGCGCATGAAAAGCTGCTCACCGCCTATGCGGCCGATGGCTTGCCCGATGTCTGCCAGCTGGGCAATACCTGGATTGCCGAGTTCGCCACCTTGCAGGCGTTGGAGCCGTTGCAGCCGTATGTGGATGCATCGCAGGCGGTGCAGCAGCAGGACTACTTTGCCGGCATCTGGGACACCAACGTGGTCGAAGGCCAACTGGTGGGTGTGCCGTGGTATGTGGACACGCGCCTGCTGTTCTACCGCAAGGATCTGCTGCGTGCGGTGGGGTACTCGCAGCCGCCGCGCACCTGGGCCGAGTGGGAGCAGGTCAATGCGGCCTTGAAACAGCACATGGGCGACCGGGGCTATCCGGTGCTTATGCCGCTCAATGAGTTCGAGCCGCAACTTTCGTTTGCCCTGCAGCAGCAGGATCCCCTGCTGCGCGATCACGACACCCGTGGCAATTTCCGCAGTGCCGGGTTCCGCCGCACGCTGGCGTTTTACGACAACATGTTCCAGCAGGGCTGGGCGCCGAAGATGTCGGAGACGCAGATCTCCAACGTCTGGGATGAGTTCTTCCGTGGCTTCACCGCGTTCTATCTGTCCGGGCCCTGGAACATCCGCGAGTTCCGCCAGCGCCAGCCCCCCGGGCTGGACGGCGAGTGGGGCACCGCACCGTTGCCCGGGCCTGAGGGTCCTGGTGCCGGCATTGCCGGCGGTACCAGCCTGGTGGTGATGCGTTCCTCGCAGCAGAAGCAGGCGGCCTGGAAGCTGATCGAGTTCCTGTCGCGGCCGGCCATCCAGCAGCGGTTCTACACGATCATTGGCGATCTGCCGCCGCGCCGCAGTGCCTGGCAGTCAGCGGAGTTGACCAGTGATCCACTGACGGCGGCGTTTGCCGACCAGTTGGAGCGGGTCAAGCCCACGCCCAAGGTGTTGGAGTGGGAGCGCATCGCCCAGCAGATGCGGGTAGTGACCGAGCAGGTGGTGCGTGGTGGTTTGCCGCAGGACAAGGCCGTACAACAGCTGGACCAGCAGGTAGACGACATCCTTGCCAAGCGGCGCTGGATCGTCGAACAACAAGCCGCTGGCAATGCTGCCGGGGGCCACCCATGAAACAGCGTTCGCTGGCAGGTTGGGTGTTCGCGGCACCGGCCTTGATCGTGATCGGCCTGTTCTTCGGGGTGCCGGTGCTGTCAGCCTTGGCGCTGAGCCTGACCGACTTCGATCTCTATGCCTTGGCCGACACCCGCAACCTGCGCTTCGCCGGCCTGGACAACTACATCGACCTGCTGCAGACGCCGATGTTCTGGAAGTCACTGGCCAACACGGCGTACTTCGTGGTGATCGGCGTGCCCTTGTCCATCGCGCTGTCGCTGGGCGCGGCGTTGCTGTTGAATGCGCCGGCGGCCCGGTTCAAGGCCTTGTTCCGCACCGCGTTGTTCGCGCCGGTGGTGACCACGCTGGTGGCGGTGGCGGTGATCTGGCGCTACCTGTTCCATACCCGCTATGGGCTGGTGAACTGGGGGCTGGGGCAGGTGGGCATCAATCCGGTGGATTGGCTGGGCGACCCGCGCTGGGCCATGCCCACCATCATCCTGTTCGCGGTGTGGAAAAATTTTGGCTACAACATGGTGATCTTCCTGGCAGGCCTGCAGGCGATCCCCAAGGACCTGTACGAGGCAGCACGCATCGACGGCGCCTCGCGCTGGCAGCAGTTCCTGCACATCACCCTGCCAATGCTGGGGCCGGTGCTGCTGGTGGTCGGCGTGATCACCGTGTCCGGTTATTTCCAGTTGTTTGCCGAGCCTTATGTGATGACCCGTGGTGATCCGCTGCAGAGTACGGTCAGCGTGCTGTACTTCATGTTCGAGGAAGGCTTCAAGTGGTGGAACCTTGGCCGCGCATCGGCCGTGGCCTTCCTGCTGTTCCTGATCATCCTGGCAGTGACCACGGTGATGCTGCGCGTGGGCAAGCGCAAGGAGCTGGTATGAGCCGGGCGGGTACAGGGCGCGAGATCGGCCAGTCGCGGTGGCATGGCTGGTGGGTGAACGCCGGGTTGGCACTGCTGGCGGTGGTCAGCCTGGCGCCGTTGGCCTGGATGGTGTCGGTGTCGTTCATGCCCAGTGGCCAGGCTTCGCAGTTTCCGCCACCGCTGCTGCCCTCGCAGTCCACGCTTGCCAACTACCACGCGCTGTTCGCGCGTACCGGCATGGGCCGCAACTTCATCAATAGTCTGCTGGTGTCGGTGGGCATCACGTTGGGGTCATTGCTGTTCAATACCCTGGCCGGTTACGCATTCGCCAAGCTGCGCTTTGCCGGCCGCGAACGGATCTTCCAGACCTTGCTGGCCGCGCTGGTGATCCCCGCGCAGGTGGCGATGCTGCCCCTGTTCCTGCTGATGAAGCAGATGGGGCTGGTGAATACCTTTGGTGGCGTGGTGGTGCCGGCATTGGCCAGCGTGTTCGGCATTTTCCTGGTGCGCCAGTACGCGCGCTCCCTACCGGATGAACTGCTGGAGGCTGCGCGCATTGATGGTGCCAGCGAGGCGCGGATCTTCTTCCAGATCGTGCTGCCCATGCTCAAGCCGGTGCTGGTGACGCTGGCGATCTTTACCTTCATGGGTGCGTGGAACGACTTCATGTGGCCTTTGATCGTGCTGACCGATCAGGAGCACTACACCTTGCCGGTGGCACTGGCCAGCCTGTCACGCGAGCACATCATGGACGTGGAAATGATGATGGCCGGTGCGGTGGTCACGGTGCTGCCGGTGTTGCTGCTGTTCCTGGTGTTGCAGCGCTATTACATCCAGGGGCTGCTGCTGGGCAGTGTCAAAGGCTGACTGTTGCTTCCTTCTGCAACCAAGCGCGTTGCAGGTGGTACTTCTTTGCGAAAATCCGGTGCTTGCCACCGGCAGTATTGGAACCTGGAAATGATCAAGCGTTGCTCCATTCTTGCGATTGCCGCCCTGCTGGGTGGCCTGGCCGCACCGGCATATGCGGCAGTGCTCGCCAAGTTTGACGACGTCAATGCCTGGCAGCTGATCACATCGCCACAGGTCAGTGGATCGTTGCGCCCGGTGAGCGGCAACAGTGGCCGCGCCCTGTGCCTGGACTATGACTTCCATGAAGTCTCCGGCTATGCGGGTATCCGCCGGGCGGTGGACGTCAGCTGGCCGGAGAACTACCAGGTGTCGTTCGAGCTGCGTGGAGACTCGCCGGCCAACGACCTGCAGTTCAAGCTGGTCGATGCCAGCGGTGACAATGTGTGGTGGGTCAACAAAACCGGCTACACGTTCCCGAAGAACTGGACCCGGCTGACCTACCGCAAGCGGCATATCGACAAGGCCTGGGGGCCGGACCCGGACAAGACCCTGCGCCGCAGTGCCGCGGTGGAGTTCACCATCTACAGCAAGGTGGGCGGACGCGGTACGGTCTGCTTCGACCAGCTGACAATGCAGCCACTGCCGAAGGAGGACACCTCGGCGCTGACCACCTCGGTGATCGCCGATACGGCTACCGCGCTGCAGCAGCGTATTTCCGATGGCAAGCCTGATACGGTCTGGATCAGTGGCGGCGTCAAGCAGCAGACCATCAGCTTGGACTTGGGCAAGGTGCGTGAATTCGGAGGTGCGGTGGTGCAATGGGTGCCCGGCCTGGAAGCGTCGCGTTACCTGGTGCAGGCATCGCGCGATGGCCGCGAATGGCGGAAGGTGCGCGAGGTAACTGCCGGGACCGGCGGCAAGGACTGGCTGGCCCTGCCTGAAACCGAAGCGCGCTATCTGCGCTTTGACCTGATCGACGGCCCCAACTGGCGGTATGGCATCCGCGATATCAGTTTGAAGCCTCTGGATTTTGCCGACACTCCCAATGATTTCGTCCGTAGCGTTGCTGCCGACCTGCCAAGAGGATCGTTGCCACGTGGTTTCAGTGGCGAGCAATCCTATTGGACCCTGCTGGGTCTGGATGGCGGCAGCGAGCAGGCATTGATCAGCGAGGATGGCGCGCTGGAAGCGGTGAAGTCGGGTTTCAGCATCGAGCCGTTCGTGCTGCTGGACGGCAAGATGATCAGCTGGGCCGACGTGAAAACGGTGCAGGGCCTGCTGGATGGCTACCTGCCGATGCCTTCGGTGGATTGGCAGCATGACGCATTGGGACTGCAGGTCAGTGGCTTCGTGCAGGGACGCCCGGGGCAGTCGCAGCTGGTCGCGCGCTATCGCCTGCACAACACCGACAAGCAGGCACATGACTACCAGCTGGCGCTGGCGGTGCGGCCGTTCCAGGTCAACCCGCCTACCCAGTTCCTCAATACCGTCGGCGGCGTGAGCCCCATCAATACGCTTGCGGTGCAGGCCCAGCAGGTCGCGGTCAACGGCCAGCCGCGGGTCTATGCCACGCAGGCTGCGGATGCTGTCTTCGCCAGCAGTTTCGACAGCAAGTTGGACGTGATCCATCTGGCAGCCAACCAGCTGCCGTCCGCACACGAGGCGCGTGATGCGGATGGGCTGGCGTCCGGTGCGCTGGTTTACAAGTGGAAGCTGGAGCCGGGGCAGAGCCGCGAGGTGGTACTGGTGCTGCCACAGGCCGGCAGCTGGCAGATGCCGGCGCAGTTCGATGCCGACAAGGCACAGCAGCAGGTCGCAGCGATGTGGCGGCGGAAGCTGGACCAGGTGCAGCTGCAGTTGCCTGACGCCGGCCAGCCCTTGGCCAACACCCTGCGCACCGCGCTGGCGCATATGCTGATCTCGCGGGTGGGCCCCAGCCTGCAGCCGGGCACGCGTTCCTACGCGCGTAGCTGGATCCGCGACGGCGCGATGATTTCCGAAGGCCTGTTGCGGATGGGGCGCCGCGATGCGGTGCGCCAATACGTGGACTGGTATGCGCCGTACCAGTTTGAAAGCGGCATGGTGCCGTGTTGCGTGGATGCGCGCGGCAGCGATCCGGTGCCGGAAAACGACAGCCATGGTGAGTTGATCTACACCATCGCCGAGTACTGGCGGCACACCGGTGACATCGAGTTCCTGCAGCGCATGTGGCCACACGTGCAGGGCGCATGGCGCTACATGGAGCAGCTGCGGCTGAGCGAGCGTACCGAGGAAAACCGTGCGCGGCACCCGGGCTTCTACGGGATGATGCCGGTGTCGATCAGCCACGAAGGCTACTCGGCCAAGCCGGTGCATTCGTACTGGGACGACTTCTGGGCTCTGCGTGGTTACAAGGATGCGGCCGATATCGCGGTGGCGCTGGGCCATGAAGAGGACGCGGTAGCGATGGCAGCGTCGCGCGATGAGTTCCGTCAGGACCTCAACGACTCGCTGCTGGCGACGATGCAGGCGCACAACATCGACTTCCTGCCGGGGTCGGTGGAGCTGGGCGACTTTGATGCCACCTCGACCACCATCGCATTGGCACCGGGGGGCGAACAGGGCAGGTTGCCGCAGCCGGCCTTGAACACGACCTTCGAGCGCTACTGGACGCAGTTCGTCGAGCGCCGTGATGGCAAGCGCCAGTGGAAGGATTACACCCCGTACGAATGGCGCAACGTCGCAGCCTTCATCCGCCTTGGCTGGCGCAGCCGCGCCTGGGAAGCCACCGAGTTCTTCTTCAAGGACCGCGCGCCACCGGCATGGAACCAGTGGGCGGAGGTGGTTTCTTCAACGCCGCGCACGCCGTTCTTCGTGGGCGACCTGCCGCATGCCTGGGTGGCGTCGGATTTTGTCCGCTCGGCCTTGGACATGTTTGCCTACCAGCGCGAAGTGGACGATGCCATCGTGCTGGCGGCCGGGGTACCAACGGCATGGTTAGGCGGCAAGGGCATCGCGGTGGATGGGCTGCACAGCGCCCATGGCACGGTGAAGTATCGGCTGCTGCGCAGTGACCGGCAGCTGCTGCTGGAGGTGCCGCAGGGCCTGCAGTTGCCGACCGGTGGCATTGTGCTGCCGTGGCCTTATGAGGGCGCGCCAGGTGCGGCGAGCATCAACGGCGAACCGGCGCAGTGGGAAGGCAACGAGCTGCGGATCAGCAGCCTGCCGGCGAAGGTCGAGATCGAGGTGCCGGCAGACCAGCGTCGCAACGAGCGAAGCAAGCGCTGAATATTTCTCTCCCTCCCTTGCGCAGCAGGGGAGGGCTGGGGAGGGGTAGGCTTTGCTCCCTCCCTTGCGCAGCAGGGGAGGGTCGGGGAGGG
>DAMCTY010000069.1:0-14532 GCA_032112995.1 Stenotrophomonas sp.
GGTGCGCAGCGAGCCGCTGCCGCCGGAGCCCAAGCCGGTCGCTGCCGCGCCCCGCCCGGAACCGGCCAAGCCCGAGCCGCCCAAACCTGCTCCCAAGCCGGAGGCCAAGCCCGAACCCAAGCCCGAACCCAAGCCGGTCACCGCTGCACCGGCACCCGCCGCACCGGCGGCCAGCAATGTCGGTTTTGCCGTGCAGTTGGGTGCCTTTGGCCAGGCCGCCGATGCCAATGCACTGCGCGACCGCGTGCGTGCGGCTGGCTTCAGCGCCTTCGTCGAACAGGTGCGTACCGACAACGGGGTGTTGAACCGCGTCCGCGTCGGCCCCGTGGCCAACCGTGCCGCTGCCGAGCAGCTCAAGGCCCAGGTTGCCGCCAAGGTGGGCGTGGCCGGCATGGTTCGACCGCATCCCTGATGCTGGCAGGCGCTGACGGCCAGGCGCGACCGTCGCACGTCACCGTGCAGGCCGCGCCATGATCGACGTGATCCTGCTCGGGATCATCGGGCTGTCTGCTCTGCTGGGGCTGATGCGAGGCTTGTTGGCCACGGTGCTGGGCATCATCACCTGGCTGATCGCCGGGTGGGCTGCGGTGCAGTTTGGTGAACCGGCGGCGCAGCTGCTCTCCAGCCGCCCCGGTGCTGGCGACTATGTCGGCGGGTTCCTGATGGTGTTCATCGGGACCTGGCTGGGCATGCTGCTGCTGCGCCTGCTGCTGCGCAGTCTGGTCGACTCGACCCAGTTCCTGCGGGTGCCCGATCGCATGCTGGGGCTTTGCCTGGGGGCTGTGCGCGGGCTGTTGTTCGCCGTATTGGCGGTGTTCCTGCTGGGTTTTACCTCCCTGCCGCGCAAACCGGCCTGGCAGCAGTCCAGCGTGGTGCCGATGCTGCAGCCGATGGCAGGCTGGATGCGGGCGCAGTTGCCTGAACCGCCCGACCTGCCTTCGCTGCCCTCCCTGCCCTCGATACAGTCAGTACCGATGATGGACTTGGGCAAGTCGGTGCTGACAGGCGATAATGGCGGACCGAACGAACAAGATCAGGGCAGTGGGCTGCCCGCAGCGCTGTTGGGGCTCAAGGGCCAGGCGCAGCGTGCGAATGACAGCAGTCCAGCCGACCCGGCGGGGGCATTGCCCGCCAACATCGATCCGGCGCAGGTGCGCCCGGGTCAACCCGACCCCAAACGGGTCGAGGCACAAGGCCAGGCACGGCCACCTTCACGTTAACGGGCATCGCCCAGCGGAGATCGCGCAACATGTGTGGCATCGTCGGAATCGTCGGCAACCAGAACGTCGCCGGGCAGCTTTATGACGGACTGACCGTCCTCCAACACCGTGGCCAGGATGCGGCCGGCATCGCTACCGCCGACGGCACCCGCCTGCGCGTGGAGAAGGCCAATGGCCTGGTGCGGGATGTATTCGACGAGCGCCGCATGGCGCTGCTGCAGGGCCGCATCGGCATCGCCCACGTGCGCTACCCGACCGCAGGCTCGGAAGGCACCGACGAGGCGCAGCCGTTCTACGTCAACTCGCCCTACGGCATCGCGCTGGCGCACAACGGCAACCTGATCAATACCGAGGCGCTGCGCCGCCAGGTGTTCGAGGCTGACCGCCGCAACATCAATACCGATTCGGACAGCGAAGTGCTGCTGAACGTGTTCGCCTACGAGCTGGACGCGCAGCGCATGCTCACCCCGGAGGCGGCGATCCGCGCCGTGGCCGGCGTGCACCGCCGCTGCAAGGGCGGCTATGCGGTGGTCAGCGTGGTGCTGGGCCTGGGCCTGGTGGCCTTCCGTGACCCGCACGGCATCCGTCCGCTGGTGCTGGGCAAGCGCGAGCATGCCGAAGGCATCGAGTACGCCGTGGCCTCCGAATCGGTGGCGCTGGACGTGCTCGGTTTCGAGCGCATGCGCGATGTCGCCCCGGGTGAGGCCGTGGTCATCACCGAGCGCGGCGAGCTGTTCACCGAAATCTGTGCGACCAATACACAGCAGACGCCGTGCATCTTCGAATACGTGTACTTCGCACGCCCGGACTCGATGATGGACAACGTGTCGGTGCACAAGGCGCGCATGCGCATGGGCCAGAAGCTGGGCGAGAAGATCCTGCGCCTGCGTCCGGACCATGACATCGACACCATCATCCCGATCCCCGACACCTCGCGTGATGCTGCGCTGGAGATGTCCAACGTGCTCGGCGTGAAGTACCGCGAAGGCTTCGTCAAGAACCGTTACGTCGGCCGCACCTTCATCATGCCGGGCCAGGGGGAGCGGGTGAAGTCGGTGCGCCGCAAGCTCAACCCGATCCACCTGGAATTCCGCAACCGCGTGGTGCTGCTGGTGGACGACTCCATCGTGCGCGGCACCACCAGCCAGCAGATCGTGCAGATGGCGCGCGACGCCGGCGCGCGCAAGGTCTACCTGGCCAGCGCCGCGCCGCCGGTGCGTTACCCCAACATCTACGGCATCGACATGCCGGCCGCCGAAGAACTGGTGGCGCATAACCGCAGTGTCGAGGAAATAGAGCAGCACCTGGGTTGCGACTGGCTGGTCTACCAGGACCTGGAAGACCTGGAAACCGCCGTGCGCGAAGGCAATCCCGAGCTGAAGACCTTCGACTCGTCCTGCTTCAACGGCGAATACGTCACCGGCATCGAGCCCGGTTACTTCGAGCGCATCCAGCAGCTGCGTTCGGATGAAGCCAAGAACAAGCGCCGCGCCTGATCTGAAAGCCCCTCTCCCTGCGGGAGAGGGGTTGGGGCGAGGGCAGAACGAAGCAGCAATGTGCGAGCACCTATGAACCGGCAACAAGCACAGCCTGCAGCTGCAGACACAAGCCACCTATCGCCGCCCGAAGCAGCAGACTTCTCCCTGCTCGACGCCGCCTGCATCTGCATGGCCGCCGTCGATCCGCTTGAGAAAGTCGCGCTCACCCAGCACTACGCCGCGCGTTACCGCGCTGGCGCCTTGAAGCTGCCCGCAGAAGCGCCAGCACCCGAACCGATCCGCGCGCCCGGCCGCCCGCCGCAACTGGTGCTGGTGCACCCGCGCGACCTGCCGCGGCGTGGCCTGGGTTCGGTCGATGGCCGCGCGGCCTTCATCCATGCCATCGCCCATATCGAGCTCAATGCCATCGACCTGGCCTGGGACGCGGTGTACCGGTTCCGCGGCCTGCCCGGCAGTTTCTACGCCGACTGGGTCAGCTGCGCCGATGACGAATCGCGCCACTTCGTATTGCTGCGTGAGCGCCTGCTCGCGCACGGCCACGACTATGCGGATTTCCCCGCCCACAACGGCTTATGGGAAATGTGCGAGAAGACCGCCCACGACGGCCTGGCGCGCATGGCGCTGGTGCCGCGCGTGCTGGAGGCGCGCGGCCTGGACGTGACCCCGGCGATGATCGGCAAACTGCGTTCGCTCGGCGACGCCACCACGGCCGATGTGCTGGAAGTGATCCTGCGCGAGGAGGTGGCCCACGTCGCTGCCGGCACGCGCTGGTACCACTGGTATTGCGCGCGCGCCGGGGTGGAGCCACGGGCACGTTTCAAGCAGTTGCTGGGCGAGTATGCGGGTGGTTATCTGCGCGGCCCGTTCAATCTTGAAGCGCGCCTGCTGGCGGGCTTTGATGAGGATGAGTTGGCCCACCTGGTGGAACAGGCCGGCTGAACGCGGCAGCAGTTTTACGCGAGCTTGCCTTCGGTGCCGGATTCGGACGGCGCCCGGTTGACGGCTGGCTGGTCATCGCTCCACCATCCTTGCGGGTAGATGCGCGGCTGTTGCAGAGCGCCTGATCATTCGATCGTGGCTGCAAAGCGCGGCCGCGCTGTACGACCACGCAATCAAGGAGAAGCCAATGAAGCAGTTGTTCCTCGCCAGCATGGTGGCAATGGCCCTGGCCGCCTGCAACGGGCCGAAGCCTGCCGACACCGATGCCAGCACCGCAGCGCCAGCACCGGCACCGGAGGCAACGGTGGAAGCTGGCGCCAAGGATGACTTCCCGGTGATCGTGCAGGCAGCCGGTACCGAGCCGTTCTGGGCGGTGCGCGTGGACGGTGCCAAGCTGGCCTACAGCACCCCGGAAACCCAGGCCAGCCCGCGCTATTTCGAAGGTGCGCGCGCCGTTCTGGACGGTCTGCTGGTGGTGCAGGGCGGTGAGGGCGCCGATGCCTTCCGGCTGACCTTGCAGCAGGCCGAGTGCTCGGACGGCATGTCCGACCTGAAGCATCCGTTCACCGCCGAGTTCGTGCTGGGCAAGGACACCTTCAAGGGCTGCGCCCGCGACCCGTCGGTGCCGGTGGAAGCCCCCTGATCACACCGCTGGGCGCGGCGTAAGCCGCGTAACGTATAAAAAAGCCGCCAGAGATGCCTGCGATTGCAGGCCTGTCTGGCGGCTTCTGCATCTGCGGCTTGGCGGCTTGCACCGCCGTTGCCGGACCATTCAGTCCAGCGTCTCCAGACGGAAGCCATCGGCATCCACACGCAGCACCGAACCCTGTTCGTACCAGTCGCCGAGCACGATGCGGGTGCAGGTGGTGTCGCCAGCCGTCACGCTATGGATTGCCGGGCGGTGGGTGTGGCCATGGATCATGGTGTCCACGCCATACCGCTGGAAGGTGGCAATCACCTCGGCCGGGGCTACGTCGGTGACGGTTTCAAAGGTCGCCTTGTCGTCCTGCTTCATTTCCGACTGATGCGCCTGGCTGGCCGCACGTGCTTTCTGCGCGAAGGCGATGCGTGCTTCCAGCGGCTGCGACAGGAACTGGGCGATGAAGGCCGGGTTGCGGGTCTGCGCGCGAAACGCCTGGTAGGCGACATCGTCGGTGCACAGCAGGTCGCCGTGCTGCAGCAGCACCGGCTTGCCATACAGCTGGATCACCGAGGGGTCCGGCAGGATGCGCATGCCCGCGCGTGCGGCATAGTCGTTGCCGACCAGGAAGTCGCGGTTGCCACGGATGAAGTACACCGGCACGCCCGCATCGCTGACTTCGCGCAGGGCCAGCGCGACTGCATCGGCTGCACTGGAAGGCGTGTCATCGCCGATCCATGCTTCAAAC
This sequence comes from Stenotrophomonas sp., assembly GCA_032112995.1. GTDB lineage: Bacteria > Pseudomonadota > Gammaproteobacteria > Xanthomonadales > Xanthomonadaceae > Stenotrophomonas. The sequence continues at coordinate 5,047 of DAMCTY010000069.1, forward strand.
AGATCGCCCAGGATGTACAGCGCCTCGGCCTGCCGCGCTTCGCCGCGCAGGAAGTCGAGGAACAGCTCGGTGATGGCTGGACGGCTGGGGTCCAGGTGCAGATCGGAGATGAACAACGTGGTCATGCCCCGCATTGTAGGGCCTGATCAGGCCAGTAGCAGCGCGCCGAGCTGCAGCGAGCCCATCCCCAGCACCAGGCCGATGCCGGTGGCGGCCAGCACATCGCTGGGGTAGTGCAGCCCCAACACCACCCGCGACATCGCCACCCCGGCGGTGAACGGCAGCAGCAGCGGTGCCAGCCACGGGTAATAGGCAAGTGCTACCACGGTGAAGGACACCGCGTGCAGCGTATGGCCGGACGGGAAGCTGTACTCGTCCAGCGGTGCCACCCATGCGCGGATGCGCAGGTCGGCGGCAAAGGGACGGGGGCGGCGGGTCCAGCGCTTGAGCAGCTTGTACAGGGTGAGTGCCAGCGCGCCGGTGGCAGCCATGTGCACCGACGCCTGCAGCCCATCCAGGCCATCGGCCAGCACCAGCGCGCCCATCAACAGGTACCAGAACACCCCGTCGCCGAGCCGGCTCAGGGTCGAGAAGACGATGCGGATGCCGCGGCGGCGGCCGTAGCGGTTGGCGCGGCGGCACCAGCGTGCCTCGCGTGCGGCGATGCCTTCAGGCGGCAGCAACGGCATGGCAGCGTCTCCGTGTGGCCAGTTCGTTGAGCAGGACTTCGAACTCGGCCACCACCCGCTCGGGGTGCAGGCGCTGCATCGCGCGGCTGGCATTGGCGGCCAGGGTGGTGCGCATTTCATCGTCGCTGGCAAGCTGTACTGCAGCGGCAATGAAGCTCTCATCATTGTCCACCGCGACCCCGCTATGACCGCTGCGCAGGTGTTTGCGGGCAGCGCCATAGTTGAATGCCACGGTTGCCACACCGCTGGCCATGGCCTCCAGGGTGACGTTGCCGAAGGTTTCGCTGCGGCTGGCAAACAGGAACAGGTCGCCGCTGGCGAAGTGGCGTGCCAGGTCGTCGCCGCGGCGCACGCCGCAGAAGATGAAATCCGGGTTCTGCTGCGCCAGCCTCTCGCGCACCGGGCCGTCGCCTACCCAGACAAAGCGCGCGTCCGGACGCTGCTGCTGCAGGCGGCGGAAGGCAGTGACGGCCAAGCCCAGGTTCTTTTCCGCGGCGATGCGGCCAACGTGGATCACCACGAGGTCATCTTCGCCAATGCCCCATTCGGCACGCAGCGTGGCATCGCGACGGGTCGGATCGAACTGGCGACCATCCACCGCACGCGCCAGCAGGCGTGCACGCGAGAAACCATGTTCAAGCAGGAACTGCTGCAATTCGAGGGTAGGGACCAAGGTCGCGTCTGCCTGGTTGTGGAAGCGCCGCATCCAGCGCAATGCCGTGCCTTGCAGCCAGGCGGCACCGTAGTCGGGCAGGTATTCGTCAAAACGGGTATGCAGGCCGGAGGCCACCGGAATGCCCAGGCGGCGTGCGGCGCGTAGCGCCGACCATCCCAGCGGGCCTTCCGTGGCCACGTAGATCGCATCCGGGCGTTGCCGTTGCCATTGCCGTGCCAGGCGCCGCGGTGCCGGCAGGCCAAAGCGCAGGCCGGGGTAGCGCGGCAGTGCCGCGCCACGTACCAGCAGTTCATGGGCAATGCCGCCGGTGTCATGCTGTTGGCGCGGGCGGATCAGGTCGACATCGTGGCCGCGGTTGCGCAGGCCGTGCTCCAGCCCCTGTACGGTCAGGGCAACGCCATTGACCTCCGGTGGATAGGTCTCGGTGACGATCGCAAAGCGCATGGCTGGCTCCCGGTTTTTGGCGAGGATGCGCGTGGCCGATGAAGTGTCTGTTACTGCGGTCTGACTGCTTTGTGACGGCCTTCAACGCAAAAACCACGACCTGTCGGGGCCGTGGTTTTGTGTGCCTGCTTGTTGCCTGGGACGTGGGGCAGGTGGCGCCGCTCAGGCCACGAATGGCCGGAAGTTGAAGCCCAGCCCGGTCATGCCTTCGGCTTCGCCGACCAGGTCTGCACGCAGCAGGGGGCGTGCGTCGATGAAATCCTTGGCCAGGATCAGCGACAAGGTGTTGCCGTCCACCGACAGTTCCAGCGTTGGAATGGGATCGGGTTCGTGGGCGCGGTGCAGCAGTACCGCCAGCCGCAGCAGCGCGGCGGTGCGCTTGGCTGGCAGCAGCAGGCGGTCGGGCAGGGCGTCGAACGCGGTCTTGGAGACGCCGCGGCGGTGGGTGCGGATCAGTGCCGCCAGCATCTGCTGTTCCTGGCGCGAGAAACCGGCGATATCCGAATTCTCGATCACGTAGCTGCCGTGGGTGTGATAACCGCTGTGGGCGATCATCAGGCCCAGCTCGTGCAGGCGTGCGGCCCAGCCGAGCATGCGCGCATCGTCCACGTCCAGCTTCCAGCTGTCGGCCACCTGTTCAAACAACCGCTGCGCGGTGGCTTCCACGCGCTGCGCCTGGGCCTCGTCGATGGCGTAACGCTGGGTCAGCGCGGCGACCGATTCATCGCGCGGATCGTTGTCGTTGGCGCGGCCCATGATGTCGTAGAGGATGCCCTCGCGCATCGCGGCCTTGCTGACCAGCAGTTTCTGCAGGCCCAGCGCCTGGAAGGCGGCTTCCAACACCAGCACGCCACCGGCGATGATCGGGCGGCGCTCGTTGGACAGGGTGGGCAGGTTGATGTCGTTGATGTGCTTGGCGCGCAGCAGCTCCTCGCGCAGCTGCGGCAACGCCTCGGCGGTGATGGCGCCCTTGCTGAGCTTCATCGCTGCGCAGATCTCGCTGATCGCCTTGTGGGTGCCGGACGAGCCCAGTGCCTCCTGCCAGCCCAATGCCTTGTACTTGTTGGCGAAGGGCTGGAACTCGGCGCCGATCTCGGTGAGCGCATCCTTCCAGCGCTTCTTGCTCAGCTTGCCGCCCGGGAAGAAGCGACGGGTGCTGGCGATGCAGCCGGCCTGCAGGCTTTCGCGTTCCAGCGTCTGCATGCCCTGGCCGATGATGAATTCGGTGGAGCCGCCGCCGATGTCGATCACCAGCCGGTGCTGGTCGGGCTTGGGCGGCTGCGCATGGGCGACGCCCAGGTAGATCAGGCGCGCCTCTTCACGGCCGCTGACCACTTCGATGGCGTGGCCCAGCGCGGTCTCGGCCGGCATCAGGAACGACAGCGGCGAGCGCAGCTGGCGCACGGTATTGGTGGCCAGGGCGCGCACGCGGTAGGGCGGGATGTTGCGGATGCGCTGGCCAAAGCGGGCCAGGCATTCCAGCGCGCGCTGGCGCGCCTCGGACGACAGTCCGCCTTTGCCATCCAGGCCGTCGGCCATGCGCACGGTCTCGCGCAGGCGGTCCACCACCCGCAGCTGCCCGAGCAGGTAGCGCGCGATAACCATGTGGAAACTGTTGGAACCCAGGTCGATGGCGGCCAGCAGGTCGCCGTCCTGCAGGGGCGGTGGGGTCATTGAGGACTGGGGCATGGCGGAATGGTAGCGGATGAAAGGGCCAGCAACGTAGTAGGAAGGAAGCAGTAACCAGGGTGGGGGCCGGACATGGGCGTGGGCCCGACGCTAAAGGGCAGAAACGTAGGGGCCGGTGAAAGCCCTCAGATCCCTGCTATCCCACGGGTTCCCGGTTCCTGTCCTCTGGTTGCTGCTTTCAAAGCCCTTCCATCAGTGCCTGTTGCGCTGAATGCGGTGGCTGGCCGGGGCCTGGCTCGCATTTGCTGTAGCGGCCGTCTTCCTGCAGTTCCCAGGCATTGAGGTTGTCGTCCAGGTAGTTCTGCAGCACCTCGCGGTAGATGCGCCGGGCCAGGTCGGTGTCCAGGATCGGGAAGCAGGTTTCCACCCGCCGCAGCAGGTTGCGCTCCAGCCAGTCGGCGCTGGCGCAGTACAGCTCGGGGGCGCCGTTGTTGCCGAACCAGTAGACGCGGCTGTGCTCGAGGAAGCGCCCGACAATCGAGCGCACGCGGATGTTGTCCGACACGCCTTCCACGCCCGGGCGCAGGGTGCAGGCGCCACGCACGATCAGGTCAATCTGCACGCCCGCCTGCGAAGCGGCGTACAGGGCGCGGATCACCTGTGCCTCGTTGAGCGCGTTCATCTTGGCGATGATGCGGCCGGGCTTGCCGTCCAGTGCCAGCCGGGTCTCGCGCTCGATGCGCTTGATCAGCCCGGTGTGCAGGGTGAAGGGCGACTGCAGCAGGCACTTGAGCTTCATCTTCGGTGCCAGCCCGGACAGCTGCTGGAACAGCAGGTGCACATCGTTGCCGATGTCCGGGTCGGCGGTGATCAGGCTCAGGTCGGTATACGCGCGGGCGGTGCCACTGTGATAGTTGCCGGTGCCCAGGTGCACGTAGCGGCGCAGCTTGCGGCCCTCGCGGCGCACGATCAGCAGCATCTTGGCGTGGGTCTTGTAGCCGACCACGCCGTACACCACCTGCACGCCGGCATCCTGCAGGCGATCGGCCAGGCCCAGGTTGGCCTCCTCGTCGAAGCGTGCGCGCAGCTCGACCACGACGGTGACGTCCTTGCCGTTGCGGGCGGCCTGGATCAGCGCTTCAACAATCCCCGAGTCCTTGCCGGTGCGGTACAGGGTCTGCTTGATCGCCAACACGTTGGGGTCGATCGCCGCTTCGCGGATCAGGTCCAGCACGGTGCTGAAGGAATCAAACGGGTGGTGCAGCAGGATGTCGTTGCGCGCCGCGGTCTCGAAGATGCCTTCGGGCGACTTGAACACGCGCGGGGTCATCGGCGGGTATTTCAGGTCTGGCCGCTGCAGCAGGTCATAGACCTGGATGACGCGGTTGAGGTTGACCGGGCCGTCGATGCGATAGGCCGCGTTCTCCGACAGGCCGAAGTTCTGCAGCAGGGTCTGCATTATCGGCTTGGGGCAGTCGTGGGCGATCTCCAGCCGCACCGCCGGCCGGTAGCCGCGGTCGACCAGTTCATCGCGCAGCGCCAGTGCCAGGTTCTCCACTTCTTCCTCGTCCACCACCAGCTCGGAGTTGCGGGTGACGCGGAACTGGTAGGCGCCCTGCACATCCATGCCGGGGAACAGCTCATCGACGAAGGCCGACAGCACCGCCGACAGCAGCACGAAGTTCTGCGGGCCGCCCAGCGATTCGGGCAGCTGGATGATGCGCGGCAGCGAGCGCGGTGCGCGCACCAGCGCCAGATGGCCGGCGCGGCCGAAGGCGTCGGTGCCCTTGAGCACGACGACGATGTTCAGCGACTTGTTGAGGATCTTCGGGAACGGATGCGACGGATCCAGGCCCAGCGGCGACAGTACCGGCATGATCTCGTTGCGGAAGTAGGCGCGCAGCCAGCGGCGCTGGCGCTGGGTCCAGGTCTTGTGCGAGAGGATGCCGACGCCGGCCTCGGCCAGGGCCGGGCGCAGCACCTGGTTCCAGCAGCGGTACTGCTGGTCCACCAGTTCGGCGGCGCGGTCGTGGATGGCATTGAGGATGGCCTGCGGGCTCATCCCGTCCGGGGCAGGCGGCAGGCCGAATTCCTGCGCATGGCGCACGGCCGCGGCGCGGATTTCGAAGAACTCGTCCAGGTTGGTGCAGGAGATGCACAGGAAGCGCAGCCGCTCCAGCAGCGGCACCTGCTCGTCCATCGCCTGTGCCAGCACGCGGAAGTTGAAGTCCAGCTGTGACAGTTCCCGGTTGATGTACAGCGACGGGTCGCGCAGGGGATCGTTGCTGGTGGCCGGTGCGGCGGGGGGCGGGGGAGGAGTCATGCCGAAAAGTCTTCCGTGGACAAAGGCGATGGGGAGGCGTTGCGCGGGCGTACGTGCTCGGCGTCGAAGTGGCAGGCAAAGGTGCTGCCCTGGCCCACTTCGCTGCGGATTTCCAGACGGGCCTGGTGCAGGCCCAGAATGTGCTTGACGATGGACAGGCCCAGGCCGGTGCCGCCGCTTTCACGCGAGCGGCTGCTGGACACGCGGTAGAAGCGTTCGGTCAGGCGCGGCAGGTGGTTGGCCGGGATGCCGTAGCCGGTATCGGTGACGGCCAGCACGGCGCCATTGCCTTCGCGGCTGAAGGTCAGGCTGATGCGGCCACCGGCCGGGGTGTAGCGCACGGCATTGGTCAGCAGGTTGGAGAAGGCGCTGTGCAGTTCCTTGTTGGAACCGGCCAGATCCACGCCGGCCTTGTCGTCCACCGTGATGCTGTGGCGGCCCTGGCTGTGGGCCTCGGCTTCGCGCCGCAGCGAGGCCAGCATCGAGGTCATGGCCACGGTTTCCAGCTCGGTGTGCTGCTGCGATTCCAGCCGCGACAGGGTCAGCAGGTCTTCGACCAGCTGCGCCATGCGCTGGGATTGCTTGCGCATCTCCGACAGCATCGGCCCGGTGTCCGGGAAATCCTCCGGGTCCATCATGTCCAGGTAGCCGTGCACCACCGTCAGTGGCGTGCGCAGCTCATGCGAGACATTGGCGACGAAATCGCGGCGTACCTGTTCCAGGTGCAGCAGCTTGGTGACGTCACGTGCGACCAGCAGCCAGTGATGGTCGGAATAGGGGATGAGCCGCAGATGCAGGCGGATGCCGGGGTCCACCGGCGAGTTGGCATCGAGGATGGGCTCGGCATTGCGGCCGCCGGCCAGCCAGTGCGACAGCGGCAAGGGCTGCAGGCGTTCGACCAGCGCCGCGCCCATGTCGGCCGGGTGCTGCAGGCCCAGCAGGCTGGTGGCGGCTTCATTGAACCACTGCACGCGCTGGGTGTTGCGGTCCACCACCACCACCGCATCGGGCAGCGCGGCAGCGGCGGCGCGGTAGCTGCGCAGCATCTCGATCAGGCGGCGCTTGCGCGCACGCATTTCCTGCTGATTGCGGTATAGCAGGCGGTCCAGTTCATTCCATACACCGACACCGCTGGCGGTTTCCCAGCGCTGGCGGGCGGTGAGGCGCAGCAGCACCTGGCGCAGCCGCCAGTAATGCCATGCCAGGATGCCCAGTGCGGCAATGGCCACGCTCACTGCCGGGTAGCCGACCATCGCCCCGAATCCCAACGCCAGCAACAGCAACACGGCCACGGTGGCCAGCGTCTTCAACCAGGCGGATCGGAATTTACGGGGCATTGCACTCTCGGGTATTGCAGGTGGATCCGTCGATGTGAACGCTGGTTATAGCACCAAGCGCGGCGGCGCGGCGGCCCGCTTCAGGTTGCCGCGGAAAAGCGATAGCCGGCGCCGCGCACGGTCTGCACCATGTTTTCCGCGCCAAACGGTTCCAGGGTCTTGCGCAGGCGGCGGATATGCACGTCGATGGTGCGCTCCTCCACATAGACGCTGCCGCCCCAGACATGGTCCAACAGCTGCGAACGGGTATAGACGCGCTCGGGATGGGTCATGAAGAAGTGCAGCAGGCGATACTCGGTGGGGCCGATCGGCACCGGCACGTCGCCGGCAAACACGCGGTGGGCGGCGCCGTCGATGCGGATGTTGCCGACCCCGACGCTGCCATCTTCGTCGTCGTCACGGGTGCGGCGCATCACCGCGCGGATGCGGGCCAGCAGCTCGCGTGCCGAGAACGGCTTGACCACATAGTCGTCGACGCCAGCTTCCAGTCCACCCACGCGGTCGTTTTCCTCGCCACGCGCGGTGAGCATGATGATCGGCACCTCGCGGGTCAGGGCCTCCTTGCGCCAGCGCCGGGCCAGTTCCAGGCCGCTGGTGCCGGGCAGCATCCAGTCCAGCAGGATCATGTCCGGCACGCGGTCGGCAATGGCGGTCTGCGCTTCGAGCGCGTCACCGGCATGCACCGGCTCGTACTCGCCCTTGCGCAGGGCGAAGGCGACCATGTCACGGATCGCGGGTTCGTCGTCGACAATCAGGATGCGTTTCTGCACGTCGTCCTACCGTAATGCCCATCAAGCGGGGGATGCGCCCAGTAGACTACGGTTTGATGACGGGTTTGTGACATCCGGCCGCCATACGGTTGGCGGCCGTGCAGGATGGGTCAGTTGCGTGACATTTCCGGGTCATGCACGCCGAGCCGGCGCATTTCCAGCACGGTCGGCATGATCGACTCGATGCGGGCATCGACCCGGGCGCGGGTCACGTAGTCCAGGCCGGGTTGCTTGAGCAGGGCCTGGAACTGGATCAGGGCCTGTTCCGGGCGGCCATTCAGATAGGCGGCCTCGGCATAGGCCTCGCTGGCCCGGCTGCTGTCGCCGGCCAGTTCGCTGGCGCGGGCAAAGGTGGCCTGGAACACCGGGTCGTCGGCCGAGCGCGCCAGCAACGGCCGCAGCATCGCCTGCGCGCGCTGTCCTGCCTCGGTACCGCCCTGTTCGTTCAGCACGGCGGCGTAGGTGAGGGCGACTGGGCGATTCTGCGGCAGGCGCTTGATCAAGGCGTCAAAGCGCCGGTTGGCCTCGGCGTGCTGGCCGCTGCGCGACTCGGCCTCGCCCAATGCCAGTTCCACCCACAGATTGTCCGGATGCTCGCTTTCCAGCTGCTGCAGGTCCTGCAGGGCCTGGCGGGTTCCGCTGCCGCCGTCGCGCAGGCGGGCGATGGCCACGCCATAGCGCTGGGCGTCGGTCAGCCCGTCCTTCTGGGAGCGCTTGAGGCCTTCGTATTCGCGGATCAGTTCCGACGGGGTGGGTGCACTGAGCACGCGCAGGCGCTCGCGGGCCCAGTCGAACAGCCCGCTGGCCCCGCGCGGCATGGCGGCGCCGCCGGCCGGCAGCGACAGCTGCAGCCCGGCTGGCAGCAGGGGGTTGGCGCTGCCCAGCGGGTCACGGCTGACATCCGGTTCGGACGGGTTGACGCGCTCCTGGCGGACCCCGGTGGGGGTCTGCGTGGTCAGCAGCACGGTGTCCTTCTTCATCTGCTCGGCGCGCGCCTTGGCCTCGCTGATGCGGGTGATGTTGACCGGGTGGGTGCGCAGGAAGTCGGGGGTGGAATAGCCGCCCTCATTGCCGCGCATGGCCGCGGACATGCGCTCGAAGAAGCCGGCCATCGCATCCACGTCATAGCCACTGCGGGCGAGAGTGCGGATGCCCAGGCGGTCGGCCTCCGATTCGTTGGAACGGGTGAAATTGATCTGGCGCTGCTGCATCAGGCCCATGCCCGAGGTGATCGCGGCCATGGTGGCGTCGCCGGAAGAGTTGCCGCCGGCCTGCTGCGCGGCCACCACCGCTGCCAGCATGCCCAGCAGGATCGGGATCTGGTCGCGCTGGGCCCGCTCAACCCCGCGCAGCACGTGCTGCTGGGTCACGTGGGCAATTTCGTGCGACAGCACCGCAGCCACCTCGTCCTCGCGCTCGGCAGTCAACACCAGGCCGGCATTCATGCCGATATAGCCGCCCAGGGTGGCAAAGGCGTTGATCTGGCGGTCCTTCATCATGAAGAAGGTGTACTTCTGCTGCGGCTGGGCGCTGTTGGAGCCCAGCCGGGTGCCCATGGCATTGAGCCAGTCGTTGACCAGCGGGTCGTCCAGCAGGTAACCGTAGTTGCGCAGCTCGC
>DAMCTY010000070.1:0-13128 GCA_032112995.1 Stenotrophomonas sp.
GGGGTGAGGGGAAGCTCTACAAGCAGAGCAGGAAGTCTCAAAGCCCCTCTCCCGCCTGCGGGAGAGGGGTTGGGGTGAGGGGAAGCTCTACAAGCAGAGCAGGAAGTCTCAAAGCCCCTCTCCCGCTTGCGGGAGAGGGGTTGGGGTGAGGGGAAGCTCTACAAGCAAAAGCTGCAGAGCTCCCCCTCATCCGCCCCCCGCCTTCGCGGGGGAAGGCTCTTCGGGCACCTTCTCCCGCATGCGGGAGAAGGGACAAAGCAATAGCAATAGCAATAGCAACAGCCAAAGCCAAAGCCAAAGCCAAAGCCAAAGCCAAAGCCAAAGCCAAAGCATCCCTTCACCGCGGTCCTCAACCGCCGCGGTGCTTTTTACAAACCAGAGGCCACACATGAAAGACCTTCCCCTGCAGGGACTACGCATCCTTGCCGTCGAACAATACGGTGCCGGCCCCTATGGTTCGATGCACCTGGCCGACCTCGGCGCCGAAGTCATCAAGATCGAATCCCCGCCGGGTGGCGATGTGTCGCGCGCCACCGGCCCGTACTTCCTGGGCGAAGGCGACAGCCTGTTCTTCCAGACCTTCAACCTCAACAAGCGCTCGCTGCGGCTGGACCTGAAAGCCGCCGAAGGCCGCGAGGTATTCGAGAAGCTGGTCGCCAGCGCCGATGCCGTGCTCAACAACCTGCGCGGTGACCAGCCCGGCAAGCTCGGCCTGGACTACGCCACGCTCAGCAAGCTCAACCCGAAGATCGTCTGCGCCCACCTGTCCGCCTATGGCCGCGACAACGAGCGCGCCGCATGGCCGGGCTACGACTACCTGATGCAGGCCGAGGCCGGCTTCATGGCGCTCACCGGCGAGCCGGATGCACCGCCAGCACGCTTCGGCCTGTCCATGGTCGATTTCATGACCGGCACCACCCTGTCGATGGGCCTGCTGGCCGCCATCATCGGCGCCATGCGCACCGGCCAGGGCCGCGATGTCGATGTCAGCCTGTTCGACGTGGCCCTGCACCAGCTCAGCTACCCGGCCACCTGGTATCTCAACGAAGGCCACCGCACCGAGCGCCTGTCGCGCAGCGCACACCCGTCCACCGTGCCATGCCAGGTCTACCGCACCGCCGATGGCTGGGTGATGGTGATGTGCATGCTTGAGAAGTTCTGGCAGACCTTCGTCGAAGGCATCGGCAACCCGGCCTGGGCCGCCGAGCCGCGCTTTGCCAACTTCGCCTCGCGTCGCGACGTACGCGAGGAGCTGACCGTGCTGGTCGATGCCATCCTCAGCACCCAGCCGAGCGCGCACTGGACCCAGCTGTTCGCCGGACGCATTCCGATCGCGCCGGTGCTGGATATCGCCCAGGCGCTGGACAACCCCTATGTGCGCGACGTCGACATGCTGCAGGATGTCGAGCATGCACAGGGCACGCAGCGCCTGCTGCGCAACCCGATCAAGCTCGACGGCCAGCGCCTGAGCGGCGCCGCTTGCCCGCCGCTCAACGCCGATGCCGACGCGCTGCTGCGCGAGCTGGGCTACAACGATGCAGACCGCGCGCGCCTGCTGGGCGCGTGAGGCAACGGAGCCGATGATGAAGCTTGAAGGTGTACGCGTACTTGATCTGTCGCTGTTCCTGCCGGGGCCGCACCTGACCATGGTGATGGCCGACCACGGCGCCGACGTGATCAAGATCGAACCGCCCAGCGGCGAACCGGTGCGCGAGGTCGGCTTGAAGCAGGCCGGGGCCAGCACCTGGTTCCGCAACACCCATCGCGGCAAACGCTGCATCGTGCTGGATCTGAAAAGTGCTGATGGCAAAGCCGCATTCGCTAGGTTGGTCGAGTGGGCTGATGTGGTGGTGGAAGCGTTTCGCCCCGGCGTCGCCAAGCGCCTTGGCATCGACTACGCCAGCTGCAAGGCGATCAATCCCAAGCTGGTGTACTGCTCGATCAGCGCATTCGGCCAGACCGGGCCCAAGGTCAACCGCCCCGCCCACGATCTGGCCATGCAGGCCGATACCGGCGTGGTTAGTTTGAATCGCGCGCCAGATGGCACCCCGGCCATGCCGCATATGCCGGTGGCCGACATGGCCGGCTCGTTGATGGCGCTGAACGGCATCCTGATGGCCTTGTTCCGCCGCGAGCGCACGGGCGAGGGCGACTACATCGACCTGTCGATGCAGGACGCGCTGATGGCCTGGTTGCCGAACGTGCTGGGCCCGCCGTTCGCGCTGGGCCGCGATCCGGTGATCAAGGAAGAGCGCAGCTGGGGCGGCAATGCGCTGTACAAGCTCTACCGCTGCGCCGACGACCGTTGGATCGCGCTGGGCGGCGCCGAGCACAAGTTCGCCGAAAACCTGCTCAATGCGCTGGGCCGCGCCGACCTGATCCACCTCTGCCACCTGCCACCGGGCAGTGCCCAGGACCCGGTCAAGGACTTCCTGGCCGAAACCTTTTCCCGCCGCACCCTGGTGGAATGGACGCTGTTCCTGCACGACATCGACGTGTGCTGGGCGCCAGTCAAAACGTTGACCGAAGCCTTCAACGATCCGCACACCCGTGCCCGCGAGATGGTCTGGACCGATGCACAGGGCGGCACCCACCTGGGCATCCCGATCAAGTTTGCCAACGAGCCGGGTCGGATCAATCCGCAGTTGGACGCTATCGGCGGATCCACCCAAGCCGTGCTTGACGAGCTGGGCATCACCTCCTGACCCCCTCCCGTGCGCTGGAGGCGCGGCAGACCAGAATTGCTGACGGCGGCGTTGCCGCCGTTGTGCTCAAGGCGCGGTGGAAACCTCGAATGCGGTGTCATAGCGGACGTCGGCCTGTGGTACATCGCCGGCCAAGGGCAGCGCCATGAAGTACTCCGCAGGCACACCTGGCAGGCGCAGCTGCGGGAAGTTGCGGAAACCAAAGCGCTGGTAATACCCGGGGTCACCCAGCACGACACAGCCAGCTGCCTGCAGTTGCTCAAGGCGGGCGATGGCCGCCTGCATCAAGGCGCTGCCGATCCCTTTTCCCTGTTGTGCGGGCATTACCGAGATCGGTCCCAGCCCATACCAGCCGGCGCTGCCATCGCTCAGCGCCACCGGTGACACCGCCACATGCCCCAGTAGCTGCCTATCCACCTCGGCAACCAGCGAGATACTCAGCTGTCCACGGCTGCGCAATGCCTGCACTATCGCCGCCTCGGTCCCGCTGGCATGGGCCGCGTTCGCAAACGCCGCCTGCGTCAGCACACCGATCGCGGCTGCATCGTCCGGTGTTTCATCACGTACGCGCATGCTCAATAGGCCCTGCCATCCACGGCAACGCGCTCGATGGCCGCCAGGTCCAGGTCCTCGATGCAACGCAGGTTGATGGCGGCAGTCTCGCTACCATCGGCGGACTTGCCCAGCCCGAATGGCTGGCAACCACAGGTGCTGCAGAACTGATGCTCGATCACATGGCGGTTGAACGTATAGGTGCGCAGCGCGGCTTCACCCTGCTGGATATGCAGGGCGTCGCGCGGTATGAACCAAAGCAGGAAGCCCTTGCGGCTGCAATGGGAGCAATTGCATTCGTAGGCCTGTTGCGGGCTGCCTTCGCACGCAAAACGCACCGCACCACAATGGCAACTACCGGTAACCATGGTCTACCTCATCAGGCTGGGTACATCGGCGATGGCCCTTCGGTGCGCAGCATAAACCGCCTGGGCCAGCCGGGCAGCTGCACGGGCAGGCAGATCGGCATCCCGCCGCAGGCGGTTCGCTTTCACCAGATACACAAGGTTGTCGTGTAGCCCGCCGGATCAAAGGCATGCAGCACGATTTCCACCGGCACCCGGCTGCTGCCATGGAAGATGGGCAGGGCCTGGTATCGGCTTAGTTTTCCCGCGCGGAACAAGGGCAGGATGGCGTCCTGGTCGATACGGCGCTTCTGCACGGCCACCCAGGGTGGGACGAACACCTGGTTGTCGTCGGCGGCCGCGCCGCCCAGCGCGTCTGGCAGCAGCTGCAGTATTGCCAGCTCCCCGCGAAGGACCGCCAATTCACAGCTTTCACGGCTGGTGAAGCGCGCAAAGTCGGCGACGGAAAAAGCACGGGCCGGGAACCCGATGGGCATGGACATCTCCTGCATGCTCGGTGCCGAAAACAGAAACGTGGCTGGCGTGGAGCAGCTCCACCCGAGGCAGCAGGAACGTCTTCATGGCGCGGAAGCGGAACGGCATGCGCCAGCATCGCGAGGCTGTTGCACGAACCACCGGGGCGGTTGCACAGAGCATAGGCAAGCAGGGCCGGCGACCGAAGTGACCAGTCAGCATCAGTTGGCCATAACGGTACAGCTGCGGTACGAGCGTACCGCGGTGAATCTCAGGGCAGGCGGTGCAGGGTCATGGCACCCGCTGCCAGCGCGGCAACCACAACGGCCAGTATCCAGGCGCCGTGGCGCAGGCGGAACGGGATGGGGTGCCGGCCGAGCGATCTTTCGGTCTCGCGGGTGTCCAGCAGCCAGCCGTGATTGCACTGGGTGCAAGCCAGCTGATAGCGCTTGTCATAGACAAAGCCGAACAGCAGATCGAACTGACCGAACTTGTAACTGAGCTGTGGCTCGAAGGCGGTATGCGTACCGCACTTCGGGCAGTGCCGCTGTTCGGTTGGACCGATGGCAACCACGCGTTGCCCTTGGCCGACAAGGAACATCATTGGCCCATATCCGCCGGCAACACAGCCAGTGCTGCGACTGCGCGGAAAGCCTGCCCAGGTACCATCACGCGCGCGTTCCTGCCTGCTTCCAGTGCAGGCTCAGCGGCCATGCACCGCTTCGGCAGCGCGGTAACCTTCAACAGCCCCATCGTAGAAGTCCATCAGCTGTGCACGCTCCTGCCAGAGCAGGGCCAGGCCGATGAGCGCGGCCCAGGTGTACAGGGTGGATCGCTTGATGCTGAAGTTCAGCGTGCTGGGCCTGCGTTCACTGGTCATGCCCTCTCTCCTTGATGGGGGAAGTGGTGTCGGCATCAAACCGACGGCGTCGAGCTTCCGAATAATTTGATGGCCAACGAGGTCGCCACCAACACCGCACCGACAATGGACGCCGCCCGGGCGCGGGTGTCCTGCGGCGGCTTTGCAAGATCATTGCGATGGATGCCATGGGCCATCAGGGCAAAGCCGATGCCACCGCAGATGTTGCGCAGCTGCTGGCCATGAAAAATGAAGTCGATCATGTGCACGCTGGCAAAGACCACGCTCAGGATGAGGAAGATCTTTCCATTCCTGCTCAGCGGGCTGTTGCTTATGGATGTCATGGCGTTGCTCCCTGCGGCCTGATTGCGTCCGGCCGATTCTTCCAGAGCGGAGCGCCACCGACAAGCAGCCCGCAGCCATGCCTCGGCAAGGATGGGCATGCCTGACCGTCAGCGGCTCAGCCCGGTGGCTGCCACAGCTCCACCTTGTTGCCTTCCGGATCAATCACCCAGCCGAACTTTCCCTGCTCGGAGGTCTCGGTGCGCTCCAGCACATTGCAGCCTTCCGTGCGCAGTACCGTCAGCAGGGCGTCCAGATCATCAACGCGGAAGTTGATCATGAAGGACGCAGTGCTGGGTGCCATGTAGTCGGTGTCCTGCGCAAACGGGCTCCATATCGTCATGCCCTTGGCGCTGCCCTCGCCGCCCCAGGGAAAGATGGCGCCGCCCCAGTCGCTGGTATCCAGGCCCAGATGGTCGCGGTACCAGGCACTCAGCGCCTTCGGGTCGGCTGCCTTGAAGAAGATGCCGCCTATGCCGGTAACGCGCTTCATCGCTCTCTCCACTGCTCGGGAAGGGTTCCCTGACGTTCGCCAAGCGTGCCGTAGCAGCTCGTCCTTGCCAAGATGGCAGGGGACGACGCTCAGCGTGGCCGGCCCTCCGCATCGATCAGGCCCGCGTCCAGCATCACTTGCCGCTCATCATCATGGGATATCCAGAAGGCCGCCTTCGGCCCATTACCCGGGTCATACAGGAAATAGGTGATGAAGAACCTGAATTCCTGGGCCTCACCACCGGTACTGGCAAAGCGCATCCACCAATGGACCTTGGCCATGGTGTAGTTGTCATCCAGTGGGGTCGCGGTCACCTCCAGCACCTTGGCCTGCTGGAACCCAAGCGACTCGAAGAATTGCTGCCGCGCGGCCATGGCCTGCGCAAGCGCCGGATCATTGCGGCCGCACTGCACCCCGTTTGGATCTGCCGCCAGGAATTGCTCGGTGTACAAGGACGCGGTCAGCACCGGATCAAAGCTGTTGGCGGCCTGCTCGTAACGTTTGAAGAAATCGTCGACGCGCTTCATGTGCAGCTCCGATAGCTGTTTTGTGTGCATGCTGCCGGATCTGCCGGCCAGGTTGGCGCAGTGGTCTGCGCGATGGTTGCGTCGGTTCTGGATTCTTCCGGGTGTCAGCAATGGCAATCCCGCAAGACAGATTATGCCCCGAAGGAAATTCACGTGGGACGGAAATGCAGTCTGGCAACTGTTGAACCTGCTCATGTCGACATACGCGACACGCAACATAACGTAAGCAACAGCAACACAACGAATATCGTTAGAGCCTAAGCGCGAGAGGCAGGAGCACTGCTGCTTGAAGTTGACAGGGGTTTCCTTAGCACTGTTGCTTGAAGTTGACAGGGGTTTCCTTACGGAATTGTTAGATCACCACACGCCAGAAGTGGGTGGCGAGATTTTGCTCTTTAGGAAGTCGAAGTACTTTGGATCGTCCTGGCCAAAGATATCGGCACCCTCGAGTGCATAGGCTCTGGCAAGTTGCTCAATGGCCTCAGGAAGGTTGCCACGCTCAAACTCACATTGGCCGAGCCGCAGGTGCACAAACGGATTGCCGAGGCCCTCGGGGCAGTGCAATGCAAAGGAGAATGCGTCCGCGCCGGACTTGAAATAGCCGCCGAGAAAGCATGCGTCTCCAATTGCAGCCAACAGCCAAGTGCTAGCTTGCCAGTTGGCCTTTGGCTCTGGGACCAGCTTCCAAGCCTCGTTATAGCGGGTGACCGCCTCATCAAATCGCTGTTTCTGGGCGAGTAAGTCTCCCTCAGCTGACAAGGTGCGGATCTTCTCGTGCACGACGTGCGGGAGTTCTTCCATAGTGATCTAACTCCGGAATTAAGCCGCGCCGCATAGCGGCGTCGGCTTGAATGAGTAAAAAGGAAACTCCCCATCCCTGCGGATAACCGCTCGGTCTTGAAGGACCATGATGGCTCTCACCATCGGTATGTCTGGACGAGGAGTTTCCAATGCGCACTATAACCATTGGTGTGGACTTGGCAAAACAGGTGTTCTCGGTATGTGCGGCTGACGCGGCAGGACGTATTCAAGAACGGCGGGAGCTTCGCCGGGAGGCATTCATCCAGTGGCTACCCAGCGTTCCGGAGGGTACGGTGGTGGCGATGGAGGCTTGCAGTGGCGCCCATCACTGGGCGCGCCGCTGCCAGGACTATGGCCTGCAGCCGCGACTGATAGCCGCCCAGTTCGTCGCCCCATTCCGCAAGAGCCGCACGGCCAAGAACGACCGCAACGATGCCGAAGCGATTGCGACCGCTGCCCGTCAGGGCAATATGCGCTTCGTCCCGATCAAGAGCGTCGATCAGCAGATTCGACTGTCATGGCATCGGGTGCGCGAGGGCTACAAAGCCGAAGCACTGGCCACCAGCAACCGGGTGCGCGGGCTGCTGGCCGAGGTCGGCGTGATCGTGGCGCAGAGCGAGACTGCGCTTCGCCGTGCGCTCGCTGATCTGGACTCCTTGCCGATCCCGTTGTCATTGTCGGAGCTTCTGCACAACGTCGAAGCGCACCTGCAGCAGCTGCGCGAACGCATCGCGCAGTGCGATCTCCGTATCCAGTCGCACGCCAAGGCCGATGAGGCTTGCATGCGGCTCCAGGCCATCATCGGTGTCGGCCCGCTCACAGCGGATGCCGTGGTAGCGACGATCGGCTCGGCACATGACTTCAAGAATGGTCGGCAGTTCGCCGCGTGGCTGGGTCTGGTGCCGACGCAGCATTCCAGCGGTGGCCGTTCGCGACTTGGTCGCATCAGTTGCCGTGGTGATGGCTATTTGCGAACCCTGTTGATCCAAGGGGCACGCAGCAGCCTGCAGCGGGCCAAGGCGGTGGCCTGGGAGAAGGCGACGCCGGAGCAACGTTGGATACAGGACATCGAGCGACGACTGCCGTTCGGTAAGGTGCTGGTTGCCATTGCCAACAAGCACGCGCGACAGCTGTGGGCGATGCTGGCACATGGCGAGCGCTACGACGCCGAAGCATGGTTGAAGCATCCGATGGTGCAACGGCAGGTGCGTTTGCCGAAGGCATCGAATGAATGATTGATTTTGATTCACCGTCAGCGCGAGCAAAGTAGCAACAGGTCAGACCGACCTGGAGAGAGCCTGGCTAACTATTCGGCGCCATCAGGTGCGACGGTTGATCCCCGCAGCATCGGCAAAGCCGCTGAATGAAAGAGGCCTCCGGGTGCGGTTTTTACCCTGGTCCGGGCGTGAGTCATAGCGCCCAACAAGACCGTTTACGGAAATGCAGTCTGGCAACTGTTGAACCTGCTCATGCCGACATACGCGACACGCAACATGAAGTAAGCAACAGCAACACAACGAATATCGCTAGAGCCTAAGCGCGAGAGGCAGGAGCACTGCTGCTTGAAATTGACAGGGGTTTCCTTACGGAATTGTTAGGCCTACTCACGGGAGCTCCCGATCTGCGGCCGAAGTGACGTGCTCATGCAAGAAAGAGCCGGTGTCGTCGTATGAGCTGACCAACACAGCCTCCTCGTCATTGTCCGAGGCAAAGACCAAGAACGGGGTAAGCAACTCGTTGCCAATTGTCAGGCCATGACACCCATCCCATAAATCGGCGACCCCAACTGCAATGTCCTTTTTAAGACTGGGAATAGTGTCGATGGGAACGCCGGCAGCCTTGAGTCGGGCTCTAACCACGCTAACGAGCTCCACAGCGAGCCATCGCTCTAGTTGATCGTGCCGAGCCGGATCTTTCATCACATGCATAGGAGCATCCAAGTAGGCCTAACTCTGGAATTAAGCCGACTCGCGAAGCGAGTTCGGCTTGAATGAACTGTTAGGCGGCGGTGGCCACTTACCGCTCCCCGGGCCAATGCTGCCTTGCTTGTGCAACCCAACGTGAGCCGATCATGCCACAGCTTGCGGGGTGGAGCTTGCCTGGGAAACCCTGCCGCGCGTAGCCGTCGAAGTGCGATGAAATGATTGCGGCGGGGCAGTGAAGCGTAAGGCGAAATGACGAGCTTGCCGATGCCAAGAACAGTTGGTGCTGCTAGCCGGAGCCGACCGGTGACTTGCCGATGTTGCGGCCGAAAGAAGAGGGGCCAGCCAACCCAACCCACTGCCGCCTAACTCGTATTGGACCGCCTAACAGCGGTGTAGCGCAGAGTATCCCTGTTTTCTTGCCGCTTTCAAATTAAGAAATTCCCACGCCGAATCATGGGGTTAGCCGATAGGGGCGGCCAAAACCGCACTGCATGCTTCCCGGAAACTACCGCTTGGGAGCGGCCCTATGCGTTATGACCCTGTTCCAAGCGGTGTAACACCGGCGCAGCCGCCGCGATTGCTGGATAGTGTCAGGGCACAGATCCGTTTGCGGCACTACAGCATCCGTACCGAGCAGGCCTATATGGGGTGGATCAGGCGGTTCATCCTGGCCAACGGAAAGCGCCATCCCCGCGAGATGGGCGGTGATGAGGTTGCGGCGTTCCTCAGCCGGCTGGCGACGGAAGGCAAGGTGACGCCAGCCACCCAGAACCAGGCGTTGGCGGCGTTGTTGTTCCTCTATCGCGAGGTGCTGCGGATGGAACTGCCATGGTTGCAGGACGTTGTGCGTGCGAAGCGCCCCAAACGTTTGCCCGTCGTTCTGCCTGTGGAGGATGTTGCCCGGCTGTTGTCGGCAATCCCGGAAGGTGTCACCGCACTGATGGCGCGTCTGCTGTATGGCACGGGCATGCGACTGATGGAATGCCTTCGCTTGCGGGTCAAGGATGTGGACTTTGCGCGCAGTGAGATCTGCGTGCGTGCTGGCAAGGGCAACAAGGATAGGCGTGTTCCGTTGCCAGTGTCGTTGCGGAATCGTTTGCTGCAGCAGCGCGAGCAGGCGTTGTTTCAGCATCAACGCGATCTTGCTGCAGGCGGAGGACGGGTCCATCTGCCGAATGCCTTGGCAAGGAAGTACCCATCAGCTGACGTACAACCGGGCTGGCAGTACCTGTTCCCGTCGCACAGGATGTCCCGCGACCCACGCACGGGGCGGCGTGGCCGCCATCATCTCAGTGAGGAAGTGCTGCAGCGGGCGATCAAGCAGGCGCGCTTGCAGGTGGCGATCCTGCAGCCGGCCAGCTGCCATACCCTGCGGCACTGTTTTGCCACCCATCTGCTGGACGCGGGCTGCGACATCCGTACGCTGCAGGAACTGCTGGGCCATAAGGACATCGCCACGACACAGATCTACACGCATGTACTGGGGCGTGGTGCCGGCGCCGTGCTCAGTCCCTTGGATCGACTGTCGGTGCCGGCTTTGTCGGTGCTGGAAAGCACCCGTGGGCTTGACGATCAGCGCGTGTGAATCGGGCGGAAGCGTGCAACACCGTACTCGTCGCGTTCGAAAGCGTAGTGGTCGGGGTCAACGACGGTTGCGATGTGTTCGCGGGCCTGGGCCTGATTGCAGCGCCCGCAGGCAATGGTGGTGAACGTCAACGGCGCGAGCACTTCGATCCTGGCCGGGCCATGCATGCCATCGCAATGGCCATTGAGCGCTATCCACAACTGGCCGTCGCGTTCACTCAGCGCAAAGTCGCCGTTGTCGAGGGCAAGGTGCTCGCCGGTGTAGAGCAGCACTTCGGGTTCGTCCTTGCTGGCGAACGTGATCTGCATGCCGGCGATGTCGTTCCAGTGCGTCACTGTGCCCGGGCCACTGCTGAAAGCCGGGCAGTCATGCACCCGAAGGTGCAGCGCATCGGGCGGAAGATCGTCTTCGTCCAGCACGATGCCGTCAGGGTCGATGCGCTCGGCGTGGATGTCGAAGTCCCACAGCAGTGCGGGAAGGTGGGCATCCACGTAAGCCCCCAGCTCGGCAACCGTCACCCGATACGGGTGGCCATTCCACAAGCAGCTGGCGATGGCAGGCAGCGGGGGCGGGCAGGATGGGGCCGTGTTCATGGCCACATTCTGCCGCGCCCGCTTGCAGGGTCAACCGTCCAGCAGCGCCTTGTCGCGCACGGCGCCCTTGTCGGCGCTGGTGGCGAGCAGGGCATAGGCCTTGAGTGCGGTGCTTACCTTGCGTGGGCGTGCCTCGGCCGGCTTCCAGCCCTTGGCATCCTGTTCGCTGCGGCGGCGTGCGAGTTCGGCATCGTCCACCAGCAGGTTGATGCCACGCTGCGGGATGTCGATCAGGATGCGGTCGCCGTCACGCACCAGGCCGATGGTGCCACCACCTGCCGCTTCGGGCGAGCAGTGGCCGATGCTCAGGCCGGAGGTGCCGCCGGAGAAGCGGCCATCGGTGAGCAGCGCACAGGCTTTGCCCAGACCCTTGGATTTCAGGTAGCTGGTCGGGTACAGCATTTCCTGCATGCCGGGGCCACCCTTCGGGCCTTCGTAGCGGATCACCACAACGTCGCCGGCCTGCACCTCATTGCCGAGGATGCCCTTGACCGCCGCGTCCTGGCTTTCATACACGCGGGCATTGCCTTCGAACACGTGGATGGATTCATCCACGCCTGCGGTTTTCACCACGCAGCCGTCGGCGGCGAGGTTGCCGTACAGCACGGCCAGGCCACCTTCGCTGGAGAACGCATGGCCCACATCGCGGATGCACCCATCGGCACGGTCCAGGTCCAGCGAGGGCCAGCGCGTGGACTGGCTGAAGGCCACCTGGGTGGGAATCCCGGCCGGGCCCGCCTTGTAGAACTGGTGCACGGCTTCGTCCCGGGTCTGGGTCACATCCCATTGCGCGATGGCGTCGCCGAGCGTGCGGCTGTGGACGGTGGAGGCGTCGGTATGCAGCAGGCCGCCGCGCGCCAGCTCGCCAAGAATGGCCATGATGCCGCCGGCGCGGTGCACGTCTTCGATGTGGTACTTCTGCGTGTTCGGGGCCACCTTGCACAGCTGCGGCACGCGCCGCGACAGGCGGTCGATATCGCGCTGGTCGAAGGCCACCTCGGCCTCCTGTGCGGCGGCCAGCAGGTGCAGGATGGTGTTGGTGGAGCCGCCCATGGCGATATCCAGCGTCATCGCATTCTCGAAGGCTTCGAAGGTGGCGATGCCGCGCGGCAATACATTGGCTTCCTCACCGCCATACCAGCGATGGCACAGCTCGACGATCAGCCGGCCGGCGCGCTTGAACAGCGCCTCGCGGTCGCTGTGCGTGGCCACGACGGTGCCGTTGCCGGGCAACGACAGGCCCAGCGCTTCGGTCAGGCAGTTCATCGAGTTGGCGGTGAACATGCCCGAGCAGGAGCCGCAGGTGGGGCAGGCGCTGCGTTCGATGGCCGCAACCTGTTCGTCGCTGACCTTCTCGTCGCCGGCGGCGACCATGGCGTCGATCAGGTCCAGCTTGTGCTCGGCCAGCTTGGTCTTGCCGGCTTCCATCGGCCCGCCGGAAACGAACACGGCCGGGATGTTCAGGCGCAGCGCGGCCATCAGCATGCCCGGGGTGATCTTGTCGCAGTTGGAAATGCATACCAGCGCGTCGGCGCAGTGCGCATTGGCCATGTATTCGACCGAGTCGGCGATGATCTCGCGGCTGGGCAGCGAATACAGCATGCCGTCATGGCCCATGGCGATGCCGTCATCCACGGCGATGGTGTTGAACTCCTTGGCCACGCCGCCGGCCGCTTCAATCTCGCGCGCGACGAGCTGGCCCAGGTCCTTCAGGTGTACGTGGCCGGGCACGAACTGGGTGAAGGAATTGACCACCGCGACGATGGGCTTGTGGAAATCGCCATCGGTCATGCCGGTGGCACGCCACAGGGCGCGGGCGCCGGCCATGTTGCGGCCGGCGGTGGAGGTACGGGAACGGTATTCGGGCATGGCGGGCGGAACGGGCGGGCCGTACGACGTGGGGGTCGGCCGATCATGGCCAATTTTTT
>DAMCTY010000071.1:0-4876 GCA_032112995.1 Stenotrophomonas sp.
CGGCGCAGGCCGCCCCGGTGGCGGTGGTCGTCCGGGTGGCGGCGGCAACCGCGGCCCGCGCGGCGGCTGATCCACGCCTCTGCTGATGCTTGAGACAACAGAACGCCCAGTGCACTGCACCGGGCGTTCTGCGTTCCAAAGCCTCTCTCCCGCTTACGGGGTGAGAGAAGCAGCTTGCGAACCACTGGTTCGCTGCTCATCGAACGCCCTTGCGCCAGCGAAAGGACTGGGGCGCGGAGCGGGAGTTGGGGGACATGAGCCCCTCTCCCGCTTACGGGGTGAGAGGAGCAGCTTGCGAACCATTGGTTCGCTGCTCATCGAACGCCCTTGCGCCAGCGCAAGGGCTGGGGCGCGGAGCGGGGGTTGGGGTGAGGGCCGCTTTAGGCTTCAAGCTTTGCGCCACGCCTACGACCCAAGTCTCGAAACCCGCACAAACGCAATCCCTGACGCCCCACGCCCCACACCCTCGGCCCCACTCCACCTGAACAGTAAATATCCCAAATTTCCCATTTAGAGAAATTTGGGATATTTTCCAAATACCCTCCCAAGGACGCCCGCCATGGACCTCTCCCTGAACCTGCTGGACCTGGAAAAGACGCCCGCCAGCGACGTCAAGGCCAAGGGCTGGCCGGAGCTGATGCGCAAGGTCGCCAAACTCGGCGCAGTGGTGGTCACCAACCACAACCATCCGCAGGCGGTGGTGGTCTCGGCAGAGGAATACCAGCGCCTGGTCAGCCAGGCCGCCGGAGCTTCCAAAGCCACCCAACGCGCCCAGTCGCTCAAACAGCTGCAGGCAGAGTTCGATGCCCACCTGAGCGTACTCAATGATGGCCCCGGCTTGGCCAAGGCATTGGCCCGCCCTGCCCGCCGCGGCATCAAGCTCACCCCGGGCAAGTCACTCTAAGCGGTGGCACGGATTCTGGTATTGGCCGGCGTCAACGGCGCCGGCAAGAGCTCGCTGCTGGGCATGCTGCTGCAGCACGACGGCGCCACCTGGTTCAATCCGGACGCATTCACACGGCAGCTGGTGGAACGCGGCTGGCCCCTGCAGGACGCCAACGCTACCGCCTGGCAGGAAGGCACCCGCCGCCTGCGCGCGGCCATGGCCGACAACCGGGACTACGCATTCGAAACCACGCTCGGTGCCAACACCATTCCCAAGCTGCTGCGCGAGGCCTGCCAGCAACATGAAGTCACGGTCTGGTTCTGCGGCTTGGAGAGCATTGAGCTGCACCTGCAACGCGTTGCCGAACGTGTCGCCAATGGCGGCCATGACATCCCCGAGGAAAAAATCCGCCAGCGCTACGACAGCTCACGCCTCAACCTGATCGAACTGCTGCCGCACCTCACCACCCTGCACGTCTACGACAATAGCCGCCC
This sequence comes from Stenotrophomonas sp., assembly GCA_032112995.1. Lineage (GTDB taxonomy): Bacteria > Pseudomonadota > Gammaproteobacteria > Xanthomonadales > Xanthomonadaceae > Stenotrophomonas. The sequence goes on from DAMCTY010000071.1 coordinate 1,381, forward strand.
GCCGGATGCCGAGGGTCAAGTGGAACCCCTACTGGTACTGGAAGTGGACCGCGGCCGCATTCTCTGCCCGACCGAACAGGAAGAGTTCGCACAGGTACCCGAATGGGCAAAGCCGGTGGTGTGGGCGGCGTTGAAGGCGTTTCCGGTTGCGGAACAGGATTAAAGGCAGCTGTTGGGAACACGTGCACCTGGCCAACAACGATCACTCGCGCCTCGCCTGCGATCCCCTCAAGTCCTTTGAGCCTGACATCGGCATCTATCGGCTGACGCATGGCATGTGCAATCACGGGCAGCTTGGCGGTACTTCCTGCGTGGCCTGAACAGGAACCAGTGGATCGTCAAACACCCCACTTCCGTCATCCAGGTCATGGCTCGGCCTGGTTCGCCTGCGAATTCATCCCTGCACCCCAAACACCAGATGGAAAAACCGAGCAATTGGCGCAGCTCAGTTGTGGAAGCGGGCTTATGCCCGGCGCCATATTGCATGACGCGCACCACCCTGCAACGCTTTACCCACCCCGCAAGGACGCCGCCATGCCCATTCTGCTGCCCACCTTCCGCCCGTCGTCCCATCTGCGAACAATCGCTGTGGCGACCCTGATCATCATCCTGACCACCGGCAACGCGCTATCTGCCGGCAAACCCCAATCAGGTACAAAGCAGGCAAACCAGCAAGCGGCACTATTGGAGGCTGAAATAGCACGCCTGCCCGTCCAAAGGCCCGGCACCCCCGACATGTATATCCTCGGCATTGCCGGGGACGCAGATGAGGATGTGTTCCGCAATGAGGTGCTCTATTTACGGCAACTCTCTGCCAAGCGCTGGAATGCCGATGGGCGGATGATCAGCCTGATCAACCACCCGGCCAGCGCCGATGGCGACGCGCCCATGCCGCTCGCTACGCGCCAGAGCATCGGCCAGTCACTCGACGCGCTAGGCAAGGTATTGGACCCGGATGAGGACGTGCTGTTCCTCTACCTGAGCAGTCACGGCCAGGACGACAACAGCGTCTATCTGCACACCGGCCCTGGGCAGGAGGAATACCTGGCGCCGAACGAGCTGGCCCGAATGCTCGACAATGCCGGTATCGGCAATGCCGTGGTCGTGGTATCTGCCTGTTATTCAGGGGCCTTCATCCAGGCCTTGCGCTCGCCAAGACACACGGTGATTACCGCTGCCCGCCGCGACCGGCCGTCGTTCGGCTGCGGCAATACCGACAGTGCGACATGGTTCGGTCGTGCGTTCCTGGTTGAGGCCTTGAATACAACAACCGATCTCACCCAGGCATTCGACTTGGCAGCCACTACAGTGCGCAGGCGCGAGCGTGAAGAAGGCGAGCGGCCGTCCGTACCGCAGTTTGAAAGCGGCAAGCAGGTCGAGCAGGTTCTGGCACGCTGGCGAGCCGGCCTACCTGAAACCGCGCCGGTGCCCTACCCGTTCGTGCACCCCGCGCACTCGGACAGCTCGAACAACGCCAGCAATCACAAATAGGGCGCAGCCAACGACCAGAATGCTGTGGCCCAGTAACCGAGGATCGAACGGCGCGGCTCTGCACATCACGAGGCACCCGACGCTATTGGAGCCATCGAATCCCCCGCTTTCGCTGTGCTTACCCACGCAAGGGCATTGCTCGAGCACGCGCACGGTGGGATCACCCCGGTTTCCTGGGCGCGCCATGCCTTACCCGGCGGATAGTGCGATCACTCGGGCCACCTGGAATGCTCGCACCGGAAGGTTCGGGAAAGCGCAGCCATCCAGCGTTGTTCAGGGGCTGGCAGTCTGCAGGCGGTAGCGGGTACTGCTCAGGTATTGAACACCGTTCAACACCGCTCGCACTTCCACTTCGTGCTCACCCTCGGCCAGCTTGGTCGGCAACGCCGCGCGCCACAGGTGGCTGGACGGCACGGCTTCCGGCGAGCGGTCGTAGCCGCGCAGTTCTGTGGCCAGGTCGTCGGCGATGTTCTCCACCAACAGGCGCGGGTCCGGCTGGCTGACCTGCTTCATCGCTTGCCAATCGCCTCCATCGACGCGGAATTCCACCGGCAGGCCGTCATAGCCCATGAACACATTGGCGTAGATGCCCCACGCCGGATAGGCGCCCTGACGCAGCACCTTGGGCGCATGCAGGGCAATCTGCTGATCCGCCGGCGCGCGGGCAACGCGGTACTCCACGCTGTATTGGCCTTGCGGGCGGATATTGAGCAAGCCGTAGCCGTTCGGGGTGCCGTCGGCCATGGTGGTATCAGGAATACCCTGTGCATCCTTCACCCCCGACCAGAACGCACCGCAGGCCGCGCCGACGTTGTATTCGTGCAGCGGTTTGGCGCCATTCCAGCCATCGCCCGCCGCCCAGAACTTCTGGCTCTGGTTATGGGTGTGGCCGCTGACGATCAAGGGGTGTGGTATTTGCTCGAGCAGCTTGAACAGGCGGGCACGATCTTCGGCGCGGTAAACATGGTCAAACAAGGGGATGTGGAAGCCCAACACCACCAGCTTGTCTTTCGGAATGGTCGGCAGGTAGGCCTCGAGGAAGGCGAACTGATCCTCGCGCAGGCCGCCGACATAGGCCGGCTTCTGCCCCGGCTGGGCAATGATGTCATCCAGGCCGATGAACACCATCGACGCTTCTTCCCAGGCGTAGGTGTCCGGGCCGAGCTGGCGGTGGAAGCTGGCCAGGGAATCGGCGTCGCTGCTGGCGCCCAGGTCCATGTCGTGGTTGCCGGGCACATGCAGCCACGGCACCCCCAGCGAGGTAACCGCCTTGGTCAGCGCCGGGTAGAGGCTGGGGTCGTCATTGGTGATATCACCCAGGGTCATGCCCAGGCGCGCCTGGTGCTTGCCACGCAGCGGCTCGATGATGTCGCGCTCGAAGTAGCTCACGTCCAGTGCGCTGCTGGTCTGGCTGTCGGCCACCAGCAAGGCCTGGAAGCTGCTGGGGGCTTGCTTGTCGGGCTGCAGCGCAAACGCGCGGCACTGGGCATCACCCTCGCCCACCTGCGGGCGCCAGATATCGGGCAGGCCGTCGCTGCGCTTGGCCGCGCTGTAGCCAGCCGGCTTGATGATGAAGATGTTGGTCTGGCTGGAGCCTGGCAGCTGGTAGCGGCCATCCTTGCCGGTGCTGACGATGTGCTCGCCGTCGGAGACGCGGATGCCGGACAACGGCTTTTCGCCAGCGTCCTGCCGGCCATTGCCATTGCTGTCGAGGAATACCGCGCCCTCGACGCAGGAAGCGGCAGCCGCAAACGGCGCACAGGCCAGCAACAGGGCGGTCAGCAGGGATGGGCGCATGGTGTCCTCGGCGGCGAAAGGCAGGTGGCCATTATCGCCCCGGGATGCTGCAGTGGGGTTGCGCCAGCTGGCGAGCCGTCGCTGGCAGGGATCGCGCTCATCAACCACGGTAGCCCGGGTAAGCGCAGCGCACCCGGGAGCTGTACGAGGAGAGCCCCGGGTGCGCTGCGCTTACCCGGGCTACGTGCTGTGCGGCACCTGTAGCGCC
>DAMCTY010000071.1:4886-13076 GCA_032112995.1 Stenotrophomonas sp.
ATGCTCGGCTGGGCATTACCGGTAGAGCCTCTGCCGAGCATGGCTCGGCACTACAGGGAATTCTGGGAAGGCCTCTGCCGAGCATGGCTCGGCACTACGGGGAATTCTGGGAGAGCCCCTGCCGAGCATGGCTCGGCATTACAGGGAATCCTGGGAAAGCCCCTGCCGAGCATGGCTCGGCACTACAGTTGCTCAGCTGGCGGCTTTTTCTGCGGCCTTGGCGTGGCGCTCTTCGAGCACGGCGGTGGCGTCGTCCAGCGACAGGCCGCGTGCACGCAGCAGCACGATCAGGTGGAACAGCAGGTCGGCCGATTCACCCAGCAGCTCGTCGTCACGCTGCACCACGCCGGCCAGCGCGGTTTCCACGCCCTCCTCGCCCACTTTCTGCGCGATATGCCGCGCGCCCTTCTCGAACAGCTTGGTCGTATAGCTGTTGAGCGGGCGGTCGTGCTCGCGCTGTTTGACCAACGCATCCAGCGCGCCCAGGAAGTTGCCCGGGGCAGCACTGAAGCAGCTGGTGCTGCCGGTATGGCAGGTGGGGCCGTGCGGGCGCACGGTCACCAGCAAGGTGTCGTTGTCGCAGTCGCTGCGAATGTCGACCAGGTCAAGATGGTTGCCGGAGGTTTCGCCCTTCATCCACAGGCGCTTCTTGCTGCGGCTGAAGAAGGTGACCTTGCCGCTGCTGCGCGTGGTTTCCAGCGCCTGCCGGTCCATATAGCCCAGCATCAGCACGCGCAGCGTGGCTTCGTCCTGGATGATGACCGGGATCAGGCCGTTGACCTTTTCCCAGTCCAGCGCAGCCGGATCAACCGGCTTGAATTCAGTAGACATCCCTAACCTCGATCTGTTGTTCGCGCAGGAACTGCTTCAGTTCCGGAATGGCAATGGCGCCCGAGTGGAACACACTGGCGGCCAAAGCCCCGTCAACGTCAGCCTGTTCAAACACATCGGCGAAATGCTGCGGCGTACCCGCGCCGCCAGAGGCGATCAGCGGAACCGTGCACAACGCCCGGGCCTGGCGTAACTGCGCAGTATCGTACCCCTTGCGCACGCCATCGCTGTCCATGCAGTTCAGCACGATTTCACCTGCGCCGCGCTGCTGCACCTCGCGCAGCCAATCCAGGGTCAGCCGGGCCTCGGCGCGGGTCTTGGCCGGGTCGCCGGTGTAGGAGCGCACCCGCCACTGGCCATCGGGCTCACGGATCGAATCCACACCCACCACCACGCATTGCTGGCCGAAGGCGTCAGCCAGCTCTTCGATCAGCTGCGGGCGCTCCAGCGCCGGCGTATTGATGGAAATCTTGTCGGCACCGGCATTGAGCACGGCACGCGCGGTTTCCACATCGCGGATGCCGCCCGCCACGCAGAACGGGATGTCGATCAGCCGCGCCACGCGCTCGATCCAGGCGCGGTCCACCGAGCGCCCTTCCGGGCTGGCGGAGATGTCATAGAACACCAGCTCGTCGGCGCCCTGGTCGCGGTAGCGCAGCGCCAGCTCGGTGATATCGCCCATGTCGATGTGGTCGCGGAACTTGACGCCCTTGACCACCCGGCCTTCGCGCACGTCCAGGCAGGGAATGATGCGGCGGCTCAGCATGACAAGGCCTCGTCCAGTTGCAGGCGCCCTTCCAGCAGCGCCTTGCCCAGCACCGCGCCACCACAGCCGGCGGCCTTGGCCGCGCGGATGTCGTCGGCATCACGCACGCCGCCCGAGGCCTGCACGGCAACGCCTGGCAGCAGCTTGGCCAGGTGCGCATACAGTTCGATATTGGGGCCCGAGAGCATGCCGTCGCGGGAAATATCGGTGCACAGCAGATGCTTCATGCCGGCCTGCGCATAGCGGCTGGCCAGTTCGTCCAGGGTCACGTCGGCGGTTTCGGTCCAGCCGTGCACCGGCAGGCGCCACACGCCGTCCTCGCCCTGGCGGGTGTCCAGCGCGATGGTCAGCTGCTCGGGGCCAAACTCGGCCAGCCATTCCAGCACCTGCTCGGGCCGGCGCACCGCCAGCGACCCAATCACCACGCGGCTGGCGCCGGCCTCCAGGATGCGGGCGACATCGTCGCGCCCGCGCACACCGCCGCCGGTCTGCACTTTCAGGGAGGTGGTGGCGGCAATCTGCTGCAGCAAGGGTGCCAGCGTGTAACCACCGGCCTTGGCCGCATCCAGATCGACCAGGTGCATCCAACGGGCACCGGTGGTGGCAAATACCTGCGCGCGCGGCAAGGCATCGTCGCCATAGGTAGTCTGCTTGGCGTAGTCGCCCTGCAGCAGGCGCACGACGCGGCCATCACGGATATCCAGCGCGGGGTAGACAGTGAAACTCATGCGGCAATCTCAAGAAAGTTCTGCAGGATGCGTGCGCCCGGCCCAGCCGAACGCTCGGGATGGAACTGCGCGCCACACAGGCGGCCACGCTGTACCACCGCGGTGAACAGGCCGCCGTGATGGCAGGCGGCCACCGTGTCCGAGGTCACCGGTGCGGCGTAGCTGTGCACGAAATAGGCACTGGAACCCAGCGGTACGCCCGCAAGCAGGGGCGACTCGCGCAGCGCCAACAGCTTGTTCCAGCCCATATGCGGCACGCGCACGCCGACACCGGGATGCAGGCGGCGGACAATACCGGGCAGCAGGCCCAGGCATTCCACATCGCCCTCTTCCGAGCGCTCGAACAGCAACTGCATGCCCAGGCAGATCCCCATCAAGGGCACCTGCAGTTCACGCAGCGGCTGCACCAGGCCCTGCGCGTGCAGGCGCTTCATGCCTTCGGCAGCAGCGCCGACGCCAGGCAGGATCACCCGCTCCAGCCCCGCCAGGTCGGCCGGCGCGCGCACCATCTGCACGTCCACCTGCAAGCGCTCCAGCGCATAGCGCACCGAGCCCAGGTTGGCGCCGCCGGCATCAACCAGCCCTACCCTGCTCACAAGGCCCCCTTGGTCGAAGGCAGCTCGGTGCCTTCCTTGCGGATGGCCTGGCGCAGGGCGCGGGCCAGTACCTTGAAGCAGGCCTCCACCTTGTGATGGTCGTTGTCGCCTTCCACCTTGAGGTTGAGGTTCAGCCCGCTGGCATCGCAAAGCGAGCGGAAGAAATGCGGCACCAGCTCGGTCGGCATATCGCCAACGCGCTCACGCTTGAACTGGCCGTCAAAGACGAAATACGGGCGGCCGCTGAAATCCAGCGCGGCGCTGGCCAGGGTTTCATCCATCGGCAAGGTGAAGCCATAACGGCCGATGCCGCGCTTGTCACCCAGCGCTTCACGCAGCGCCTGGCCCAGCGCAAGGCCAGTGTCCTCGATGGTGTGATGCTCATCGATGTGCAGGTCGCCCTTGGCTTCCACTTCCAGCGCAAAACCGCCGTGACGGCCGATCTGGTCCAGCATGTGGTCGAAGAACGGCAGGCCGGTGTTGATCCTGGAGCTGGCCACCTTGTCCAGGTCGACGAACACGCGGATCTGGGTTTCCTTGGTGTCGCGCTGCACGGTGGCGCGGCGCGGTGCGTCGGCCAGCTCGTGGGCGATGGCATCCCAATCCCACTCACCGCCGAACTGTTCGGTGCGCAGCTGGAAACCACGGATCTTCATGTTGTCGGCAAACTGGATATCGGTGGGGCGGTCACCGACCATGCCTGAGCGCGCCCAGTCGATGTTGCGGTCCTGCAAATAGCTCACCATCATGCCGATGCCCGGCTTGCGGTTGGGGCTGTTGTCCTGCGGCCAGCTGGGGTCGATCAGCACGTCGCGGAACGTGATGCCCTGGCTGGCGAAGATCTGCAGCATCAAGTCATTGGGGCCGTCGAAACTGGCCTGCGGATAGCCTTCCGTGCCCAGGCCGTCCTGGTTGGAGACGATGACGAACTGGTAGCCCGCATCGCGTAGTTTGAGCATGGCCGGGATCACGTTCTTGACGAAGCGGATCTTCTCGTAGGCATCGATCTGGAAATCGGCCGGCTCCTCGATCAGGGTGCCATCGCGATCGACGAACAGAATGGGGGTCATGCGGCAAGCTCCAGCGTGGCAAGTGCGTCCAGGACGCGGTCGTTCTGTTCAGGGGTGCCCAGAGTGATGCGCAGGGCGTCGTGCAACTGCGGCGCGGCGCGCTGGTCGCGCACCACCACGCCAGCCTTCAGCAAGGTCTGGAAGGCTGCCTCGGCGTCGTTGAAACGGACCAGCAGGAAGTTCGCATCCGAGCCGTAAACATGGCGTACACAGCGCTGCAGCGACAAGGCGATGCGCAGACGGTTGCGTTCGCTGCGCACCATCGCGATGCGGGCGCGGGTCTGCGCCAGTGCAGCATCTTCCAGGCCGGCAAGAGCAAGTGCCGAACAGGGCGTGGGAATCGGGTACGGCGCCTGGCAGCGGCGCAGTACCGCGATCAAGGCGGCATCGGCAATCACGCAGCCTATGCGCGCAGCGGCCAGCGCATGTGCCTTGGACAGCGTCCGCAGCACCGCGATGTTGTCAAAGCGTTCCATCAGGCTGGTAGCGGACGGCTCATCGGCAAACTCGGCATAGGCCTCATCCACCACCACCAGCGCCTGCCCGCGCAGCGCTTCGGCCACGGCCTGCACCTGCTGCAGCGGAATGCTCAGGCCGCCCGGGTTGGACGGCGAGCACAGGAAAACCAGCTTGGCATTGCCCTGTTTTGCGGTGGCGATGATGGCGTCGATATCGGCCACCAGCCCGGCCTCGGTGTCCAGCAAAGGCACTTCCAACGCCGGCGCATTCTGCAAGCGGGCACTGACCGCATACATGCCAAATACCGGCGGCGTGTACAGCACCGCGTCGCGGCCCGGCACGCACAGGGCGCGCACCAGCAGGTCGATGGCTTCATCGCTGCCGCGGCCGATCAACAGCTGCTCCGGCTGGCAGCCGTACAGGCCGGCCAGGCGCTCACGCAATGCCTGCGGCTGCGGATCCGGGTAACGCCGGCAACTGGCGGCCGGGTCGCCGGGGTTGGCCCAGGCCGATTCATTGGCATTGAGCCATATCTCGCCCTGCAGCTTGCCACTGCGTGCCGACGAGTAGCCACCGAAGTCACGCAGGTCATCGCGGACCAGGTCCAACACGGTGCTCACGGCGCAACCCCTAGTCGCAGCGCGACGGCATTGGCGTGGGCGCCCAGGCCTTCGGCGCGGGCAAGGGTCAAGGCACAGGGGCCGATACCGGCAATGCCCTCGCGACTTGCGGCCTGCACGCTGATCTGGTTCTGGTAGCTGGCCACGCTGACGCCGCTATAGGCGCGCGCGGCACCCGCGGTGGGCAGCACATGGTTGGTGCCTGAGCAGTAATCGCCCAGCGCTTCGGGCGTGTAGTCGCCGAGGAAAACCGAACCTGCCGCTTCCACCTTGTCCAGCCACTGGCGTGGCTCACGCAACGCGAGGATCAGGTGCTCGGGCGCATAACGGTTGGAAATCTCGAAGGCTTGGGCAATCGACGCGACCTTGACCAGCAAGGAGCTGCCCAGCGCCTGCCGTGCGATGGCCTCGCGGGCGAGCTGGGCGACCTGCGCCTCCACTTCCGCCTGCACGGCGGCAATCATCGCCGCGTCGTCGCAGAGCAGCAGCACCTGCGAATCCGGGCCGTGCTCGGCCTGCGACAGCAGGTCGGCGGCGACAAAAGCCGGATTGGCACCGGCATCGGCAATCACCAGCACTTCCGAGGGGCCCGCCGGCATGTCGATGGCGGCGGCGCCGGCCTGTGCAACCTGCTGCTTGGCTTCGGTCACAAAGCTGTTGCCCGGCCCGAACAGCTTGTCGCAGGAAGGAAGGGTCTCGGTGCCGTAGGCCATGGCGGCAATCGCCTGCGCACCGCCAATCTTGAACACACGGTGCACACCGGTCAGTCGTGCGGCCACCAGGACGGCCGGATCGGCGCTGCCGTCCTTGCGCGGCGGCGTGCACAGCACCACTTCGCGGCACCCTGCCAGCTTGGCCGGCACACCCAGCATCAGCGCCGTCGACGGCAGCGGCGCGCTGCCTGCCGGCACATACAGGCCAACCCGCGCGATCGGGCGGATGACCTTTTCACAGACCACGCCGGGCGCGGTTTCAACGCTGTAAGGCTGGGCCATACCGGCGCGGTGGAAGCGGTCGATGCGATCGGCCGCCTGCTGCATGGCGATGCGCAGCTCCGCCGGTACCGCCAGCTCTGCCGCTGCGAACTCGGCTTCGCTGACTTCAAACCGTTCCGGCGCGACACCGTCGAAACGCTCGGTGATCTCGCGCAACGCCGTGTCGCCGCGGCTGCGTACCTGGTCGATCAGTTCGGCAACCGAGGCGCGCGTCTGCGCTGCAACGGTCTGCACCGGACGGGTCAGGGCGCGCGCCTGCGCATCGGCGTCCAACGCATTCCAATCGAGGATGTTCATACCAGCGACTTCTCCACCGCCAATACCATCAAGCCTTGGGCACCGGCGCGTTCCAGCTCTTCCAGCCGCTGCCAGCTGAGTGCGCCGCTGCACATGGTCTGCAGGCGCACGGCATCGCCCTGCCCCGGCAGCCGCAGCAGCGGCTCGGCATCGGGCAGCAGGCGGGCCAGTTCGTCCACCCGGTCTTCGGCAGCGGAGAACATCAGCAGCTTCTGGTCCTGCACCTTGCTCAGGCCATCCAGACGACGCAGCAGCATCACCATCAGGCCGGCACGGGCGTCGTCCAGCTCGTGCACCGGCCCGGCCAGTACCGCCTCACTCTCCAGCAGCGTCTCCACCGGCTTGAGCTGGTTGGCGGCCAGGGTGGCACCGCTGGAAACCAGATCGCAGATCAGTTCGGCGGTGCCCAGCTTCGGCGCGATTTCCACCGACCCGGATAGCTCCACCACCTGCGCATCCACGCCTTTTTCTTTCAGCCAAGCGGCCAGGATGGCCGGGTAGCTGGTGGCGATGCGCTTGCCCTGCAGCATCTGCACGCCCTGCCAATCCCAGTCTTCCGGCACCGCGATCATCAACCGGCAGGAACCGAAGCCCAGGCCGCGCAGCGGCTGGTAGGCATCGGGCAAGCCGATCTGGCGGCGCGCCTTGGCCTGCTCGTCCAGTTCGTTCAGGCCCACCACGCCGAGGTCGCAGACACCGTCGGCAATCAGCCCAGGGATGTCGTCGTCACGCACCAGCAGCAGATCCACCGGCAGTGATTCGCCGAAGCAGAACAGCTTGTCGCGGCTCTGCCGCCAGCTCAGGCCACAGGCGGCCAGCAGGCTGCGCGCGGGATCGGCCAGGCGGCCGCTCTTCTGGATGGCGATACGCAACCGGTCACGTGCCGGGGCGGTGGTTGAAGCACTCATGGGCTTATCTCAGTTGGATTCGGACTTGCGCGTGGCGAGGCGGTCGATGGCGGCGGCATAGCCACCGGCACCATGCTCGAGCGAGCGCGCGACCCGGCCGATGGTGGTGACGCTCACCCCGGTCAGGTCGTAGATCTCACGGTAAGGAACGCCCTTGCGCAGCAAGGGCACCACCCGCCAACGGTCGGCCATGGCTTCCAGCTCGGCGGGCGTGCACAGGTCGCGCAGGAAGGCCTGCGCCTCCTGCGGCTTGTCAAGGGCGGCAAAGGCCCGTGCCAGCGCTTTCAGCGCAGCATCGGCGGCCTTGTCTCGTTCGGTTTCCTGGCGGGTTTTCATTTGTATCAATGTAATAGCGTGCTAATACATTAGTGCGAAAGCAGCCTTGAGTCAAACCCGTGGTCTGTAGTGCCGAGCCATGCTCGGCTGGAGCTTTGCTGGGCAGGCCCTGGCCGAGCATGGCTCGGCTCTACAAGGGCAAGCTCCGTGGCGAACCGCCAAGAGCGAACCCCTCCCCGGCCCTCCCCTTCGCTGCGCAAAAGGGAGGGGGCGGTAGTGCCGAGCCATGCTCGGCAGGGGCTTTACCGGGCAGGCCTCAGCCGAGCATGGCTCGGCTCTACAAGGGTAAGCTCCGTGGCGAACCGCCAAAGCGAACCCCTCTCCTTCGCTGCGCGAAAGGGAGGGAGCGGTAGTGCCGAGCCATGCTCCCAGGCAGGCCTCAGCCGAGCATGGCTCGGCTCTACAGGGGCAGGCTCCGTGGCGAACCGCCAAGAGCGAACCCCTCCCCGGCCCTCCCCTTCGCTGCGCAAAAGGGAGGGGGCGGTAGTGCCGAGCCATGCTCGGCAGGGGCTTTACCGGGCAGGCCTCAGCCGAGCATGGCTCGGCTCTACAAGGGCAAGCTCCGTGGCGAACCGCCAAGAGCG
>DAMCTY010000072.1:0-13053 GCA_032112995.1 Stenotrophomonas sp.
TTCGCCAAAGGGAGGGGGCGTGTAGTGCCGAGCCATGCTCGGCAGGGGCTTTCCCGGCCAAGGGCACCCTCACCCCAACCCCTCTCCCGGAGGGAGAGGGACATGTAGTGCCGAGCCATGCTCGGCAGGGGCTTTCCAAGCCAAGGCCAAAAGCTACCCCTCCCCAACTCTCCCCTTGGCTTCGCCAAAGGGGGGGTGATGCCGAGCATGGCTCGGCACTACAGGTTGCGGGTTATGAGCGCGGATGCTCGGGCGTCATCGGCAGCAGCGCGTAGTCGTCCACGGCAAGCTGCTCGGCATGGTTCAACCAGGCCCGGATCTCCAGATCGTCGATCTCATGATCCAGGCCTACCGGCATGCGGATGCGGCCATCGGCATCGGCCTGTACCCATTGCTGGGCCACCACCACCTTGCGCTTGGACGACACCGCCTCCACCCAGAACGCGCGCTGCGGCCGCTGCGCCGCATACAACTCCAGGATGTACTGGCCGGGGCCGGTGTGGCGCGGCTGGCGGCTGATCATGCGCGATTGCCGCACATTCGGGCGCTGGCCGTTGAAGGCCTGCAAGGGCGCATCCACGGCCACGCCACGGCGCAGCTGGTTGTCGCGGTACATACGCATGCCTTGTTTCTCATCCACCAGCAGCGCGCACCACTGGCCATCGGCCGAGCCGTCCTCGAAGGCCGTGCAGCGGTCGACATAGGCCAGACGGTGGTGCGGGTCGGCCTCCTCGAACTTGCGCGAGGTGTTTTCCAGGTACATCGACTTCAAGGCCCACTGTTCGTCGTACTCCAGCAGCACTGGCGGTTGCACCTTCTGCACGCCGACCAGCACCTGGTCGTCCTCCAGGCGCAGCATGCGGGTCTGTTCGCCCAGCCACAGCGAGCGCGCGAAGGCGCGGTAGCGGGCATAGTCGCGTTGGTCGGTCTGCAAGGCGGCATAGCTGGCGCTGTTGGCGGCCGGAGGGGTCAGCAGCGAGCGGCCGAAGCCGATGGCGTGGATGGCAGGATCGATCAGCTGCAGTGCGGTGGCACCGGAGTCCAGCGTGGTGCCGGCACGGGCCACGATCTGCCGCGGCTGCACGTCCTTGCCCAGGAACAGCAGCAGGTTCTCGCGGTGCTGTTTCTCCAGCACATTGCTCAGGTCATTGGGCATGGCCAGGTGGTCGGAGGCGATCACGATCAGGGTGTTGTCGGCAAACGCGCTGTCGCGGATGCGCTGCACCAGCTGCGAGATCAACCGGTCGCTGCACTTGAGTGCGTTGAGCAGGCCGATGTTGCCGTACTGGCTGCGGTAGCGCGTGTTCTTGCAGGCCACCGGCAGATGGCCGGCCGGATGATGGGTATCCATCGTCAAGGTGGTCAGCATGAACGGTGTGCCGGCCTGCGACAGCTCGGTGAAGCGCGCGTAGGCCCGCTCCAGCAATACATCGTCATGCACGCCCCAGGGCGAGAAATGCCGTTTGCCGATGTTCTGTTGCTGGAACCACTCCAGGTCACGCACCTCGTCAAAGCCATGGCTGCGCAGAAAATCGGCCTTGGCCGCGAACTGACCATTGGCGCCGCCCATGTAGTGATTGCTATAGCCCTGCTGCTTCAGGTAATCGCCCAGGCAGAAGGCTTCGGGCAGGAACTGGCCGAGCCGGCCCATGCTGTTCTCATCGCCCTGGGCGGTGGTCAACGGCACACCGCACATTGACGACACCAGCCCGGCGATGGTCCAGCCGCTGCCATCGGCCGAGGCGATGTTGCGGAAATCCAGGGCCTGGCCGGCAAGCTGCGTGATGTTCGGCATCAGGCCCGGGAACACGGCCTCGTCCAGATAGGTGCGCTCCAGGCTTTCACCGTAGATCCAGACGATGTTGGGGCGCTTTGCCAAGGGCTTGGACGGCAGCTGGTATTCCGGTGCCACCGCGCTGTAGTCCACCGGCTGCATCTGCTGGTAGAGGCGCCGGCCATCGGCGTACAGCGGGCTCAGCAAAACCGTCGCCACCAGCGCCGCGGCAAAGCCGGCAAACACCGCTCCGCCATGGCGGGGCTGTTGCAGGCGGCGCACGCGCAGCAGCGCGAAGGGCAGCAGGGACACCAGCACCAGGCCGATGAAGCCGGCGATGTATCCGCCGAAATCGGCGACACCGGCGCCTTCCATGTCGCTGCGCAGGTGATAGAGGGTGGCGGAGTTGATGCCGTCACCACTGAGCTTGTCGATCAACCACCAGCCGCTCAACAGCAGCGACAGCAGGCAGAGCAGGGCGGCCTTGGTGCGGGCCAGTACGGGGGAGAGCAGCAGCAGCACAACGAGCGCGGCCAAGCACAGCCAGATGATCCAATGCATGCGGTCACTTGCGGTAGCGGAGGAGGTAGCAGCGGCCGCGGCCGCCGTCGCCTACCACCACGCCATGACATGCAGGTGACGGAAGGGACGTCCGGATGGTGCCAAGCCAAACCTGACTGAAATGTTTTTTGGTGACGGGGGTAGGAAAACCCCTATTCATCTTCCCATCACACAGCCGCAGGCAGAGTGCACACCTGCGGAAGGGATGCGGGCGATCAACGCCCGGGACCGCCGCGATCGCCGCAGCGCTTGGCTGCCATTGGCATCGCTTTCAGGACACGCATGGACACCACGACCCGTATGCCGGCGTTGTTTGCTGGCCACGACAGTATTGCGCGCGCTTCAGCCAACACCGCCGTAAGACGGTGCTGGCAGGATGTGGCGGCGCATTTTCCGCAACCGCGTGCCGTTGTCTGCGTGGCGGCGCAGTGGCAGACCGAGGGCATCTGCATCAGCATCGCCCCGGAGCACGAAAGCCCGCATGTGTTGCAGACCGTGTCGGCGCGCGTGGCACGCCGGATCAATGGTCTGCTGGATCTGCCGGGCGCGCGCCTGGACAGCAGCCATGCCCTCAACGACGAGGTCGTCGCCCTGGTGCAGGGCCTGTATCCGCACGCTTCGATCCCGGTCGTGCAGGTCAGTCTGGACACCGCCTTGTCGCCATTGGAACACGCGGCGCTGGGTGCGTGGCTGCGGCCTCTGCGCGAGCAGGGCATCCTGATCCTGGGCATTGGCAGCATGGTTGCCGGCAATCGCACTGCCTATGCCACGCAACTGCGCGAGCTGGTCGGGCACGGCAACATCGCTGCCCTGGCCGAGCTGCAGGCGCTGCAGCACGACGCTGCCGCGTTCCTGCCTTTGCTGTACACCCTGGCGGTGCGCGCGGACGGCGACAGCGTGCAGTTGTTCGATGAGGTCTGCGATGGTGCTGCCAGCACCTCGGTGCTGTTGCGGCCGGATCCACTGCCGCGCTGCTAACGGTGGCTGCGCTCCTCGCGTGCGCGTGCGCGCGTGCGGCGGTCGAACAGCAACGAACTGACGATCAGGCCCATGCCGATCACCACGCCCAGGATGAACAGCACGATGGCGAAGGTGGGGTAGCCCAGCAGCGTCCAGCGCGACGGCACCCGCATCAGCAGCGCCGAGGACAGCAGCAGCGCGGCGGTGATCAGGCCGGCGGCGATGCGGTTGGCCACTTTCTGGATGTTCTCCATCAGGCGTGACTCTTCCAGCCCGGTAACCTTCATCTGCAGGCGATTCTCGGCCAGCAGGCTGAGGATGTCGGACATGCGCCGCGGCCCGGTGCGCAGCAGCTGCTGCAGCTCCATCGCCTCGCTGGCCAGGTTGGCGGCCGACAGTGATTTGCGGAAGTGCGCGCGCATCACGTGCTGCAGTTGCTTCTCCACCACGCGGCGGGTATCCAGCTCCGGTGCAAGCACGCGGCACACACCTTCCAGGTTGAGCAGGGCCTTGCCGAGCAGGCTCAGTTCCGGTGGCGTGCGCAGGTTGGCGGCGGTGGCGGTGCGCACGATCTCCAGCACCACATGGCCTTCGGACAGGGTGCCGTTGGCCGCATAGCGGGCGATCATCTGCCCGGTTTCGCGCAGGTAGCGTTCCTCGTCGTAATCCTCCAGGCGGGTACTGATGCCGATGATCTCGTCGGCCACCTCCTCGCCACGGCCGTCGACGGCGGCAAACAGCACCTTGAGCAGGCGCTCGCGCAGCCGCGGAGGGACGTGCGCCACCATGCCCAGGTCGAAGATCGCCAGCTGTCCCAGCGGGGTGACGCGCAGGTTGCCGGGGTGGGGATCGGCGTGGATCTCGCCGTGGACGAAGATCTGGTCCAGGTAGCCGCGCACCAGTGCCGCGGCCAGCGGCTCCATCGATTGCTCGGTGCGGCGCACCGGCGGTATGGCGTCCACGCGCACGCCCTGCACCAGCTCCATGGTCAGCACCCGGCGGCTGGACAGGTCCCAGACCGGTTGCGGTATCCACAGCTCGGGGTAGGGCTGCAGGTGCTGGCCGAAGCGGGCCAGGTTGGCGGCCTCGGTCTGGTAGTCCAGTTCCATCCGCAGGGTCTTGGCGAACTCGTCCAGCCAGTCGGAGAAGCGCACCTTGCGGCCTACCCGGGTCAGGTGGTCGGCGGCGGTGGCAAAGCTGCGCAGCACCCCGATGTCCGAACGCAGCTGGGCGGCGATGTCGGGCTTCTGCACTTTCACCGCCACCTGGCGGCCGTCGTGCAGCTCGGCCTGGTGAACCTGGGCAATGGACGCGCAGCCCAGGGGCTGGGGGTCGAACCAGGCGAAGATCTTGTCGACCGGCGCTCCCAGCTCCTCTTCGACCACCGCGCGGATCTGTGCCACCGGGATCGGTGCGACCTGCTCCTGCATGCGCTCCAGCGCGGTGACGTATTCCTGCGGAATCATGTCCGGGCGGGTGGACAGCACCTGCCCCAACTTGACGAAGGTGGTGCCCAAGGCCTCCAGGTCGGAGACGAACTGGGTGGGGTCGCCGGCGGTCGGTGCCTTGCCCAGGCGTGGTATCTCGCCATCCAGGGAGATGCCGGAGAACACGCCGGAGTGGCGGTAGCGCAGCAGCAGCCGCACGATCTGCTGGCGGCGGCTCATGCCACCGATGGTCGAGGGACTGTCGTTGCTGGTCGGCTCGCTCACTGCTTGCTCCTCGTGGCCAGACCCGCAGTGTCGCCGTTGCCGGGTTGGCGGTGGGTGAATACGGCATCACTACGCATTGGCGGGTGAATCGGTGAGAATCCCGCTTCCCCATACCAACGGTGCCCCATGGCTGGAGCCAGCCTGTTTGCCCTGCTCGACGATATCGCCACGCTGCTGGATGACGTCTCCATCCTCACCAAGGTTGCCGCCAAGAAGACCGCCGGCGTGCTCGGCGATGACCTGGCCTTGAACGCGCAGCAGGTGACCGGGGTCAGCGCCAACCGCGAACTGCCGGTGGTGTGGGCCGTAGCCAAGGGCTCGTTGCTCAACAAGGCCATCCTGGTGCCGGCGGCGCTGGCCATCAGTGCCTGGCTGCCGTGGGCGATCACCCCATTGATGATGCTTGGCGGCGCCTTCCTCTGCTATGAAGGCGTGGAGAAGCTGGCGCACAAGTTCCTGCATTCCAAGGAAGAGGATGCCGCCCACAAGGCCGAACTCAACCGCGCATTGGCCGATGACAGGACCGATGTGGTGGCGTGGGAGAAGGACAAGATCAAGGGTGCGGTGCGCACCGATTTCATCCTCTCCGCCGAGATCATCGTGCTGTCGCTGGGAGTGATCTCCGACGCGCCGTTCGGGCAGCAGGTGGCGGCTTTGATCGCCATCGCCATCGGCATGACCGTGTTCGTCTACGGGCTGGTGGCCGGCATCGTCAAGCTGGATGACCTGGGAGCATGGCTGCTGGACAAGGGGCGTGCGCTGGCCGCATTGGGTCGGGGCATTCTGCACGCCACGCCATGGCTGATGCGCGGCCTGTCCATTGCCGGTACAGCGGCAATGTTCCTGGTGGGCGGTGGCATCCTGGTCCATGCCATCCCGGCGCTGCACCACTTCGTGCTGGGGCTGGCGCCGGACAACCTGGCATGGCTGGCCAACGCCCTGGGCAGCGTGGTGGTGGGCATCCTGATTGGTGCGGTAGTACTTGCCGGGGTGACCTTGTTCCAGCGCATGCGCGGCGCCAAGCCCGCACATTGACGCCGCACGGCGGGAGCGGCGCCGTTGCCTGCGTTGCGGATAGCTGACGCAGGACGGCTGCGCGCCTGGTGCGGATCGTGCAGTTGCAGCAGCGATTACTTCTGGCCCTGCTGCAGCTCCTGCAGGTATTGCTGCGCGCGTGCCAGCGATTGACCGGAAAGGCTGTCCAGCAGCCGCTGCCAGCGATGGTCGGCAGGCAGGCGCTGCAGCACCCGCGGCGCCGCCAGCATGCTGCCGACCATCATGACCGCACCGAAGCCAAGACTGCCGAGGAACCAGGCCGGTGCCATCGTGTAGAGGTCCAGGCCCAGCCACTGGACGCAGGCCCATTGCAGCGCCAGCAGCCACAGGCAGAACCACGGCAGGCCCAGCGCCAGTTCGCTGAGCGCGGTGAAGCGGCGCAACCGCGCCAGCCGCAGCTGTTGGGCCAGCACCGGTGCGTCGCTGGCATCCAGGTGCAGGGCAAGCAGGGCACGGGTGATGGAAACCCAGATGGCGGCGATGCCATAGACGTGGAATGCCAGGCCGGTCAGCAACAGCTGCGGAACCTGCCGGTGCGCGAACCAGAAACCGGCGGCCAAGGCGGTGACCACGATCCACACCAGCAACCACAGCAATTGCAGGCCGCTGAAGCAGCGCAGGCGCAGCCGCAAGGCCTGCCGGCGGGGCTGCTGCCAGGCCTGCAGGGCCTGGGCTTCCAGTTGATCGATACGCTGGGCCTGCACGGCCCAGGCGGCTTTCAGTTCTTCCAGTTCCATGGGCTCAACCTCGCGGTGGGGTGGGGGCGGCAAACTGCTGGCGCAGTTGCAGCTTGATGCGGTGCAGGCGGGTGGCGGCGTTGCTGGCACTGATGCCCAGCACCTCGCCGATCTGACGGTGGCTGCAGTCGTCCAGGTACAGCAGCAACAGGGCCCGGTCCAGTGGCGGCAGGGCATGGATGATCGTATGCAGCTGGGACAGCTGCAGCGCCTGCTCGGCGCCGTCGGCAAGGCCGGGCAGGCTGTCAACGTCCTCGCCTTCGGCGTGGTGGCGCTGGCGCACCCGCACCGCGCGCAACCGCGAAATGGCCACGTTCAAGGCGATGCGGTACAGCCAGGTACTGAACTGCGCACGTGCATTGTCGAAGCCGGCGAAGGCCTGCCAGGCCTGGATGCTGATCTCCTGCAGCAGATCCTTGCGGTCCTCGGGATCGCGGCAGTAGCTGCGCGCGACCTTGAGGGCGATGCCCTGGTGCTGTTCCAGCAACGTGGCAAAGGAGCTGCGCAGTTGCTCGGCGGCGGTGTCTGTAAGGGTGTCCATGCCCGGGTTGTTCGCGGGAACAGGCGGAATATCACAGATCCCCGTCGAGCCTGCTCAACCGGCGCTGTCGACCCGGTCGCGGCCGGCCTGTTTGGCCGCATACAGGGCGCGGTCGGCGCGTTGCAGCAGGGTGTCGGCGCTTTCGCCGGGCCGCCACTGCGCCACGCCGGCACTGAAGCGCACATGCACGCGCTGCTCCTCGTGCAGGAACGGCCGCTGCGCCAGTGACTCCTGCAGCCGCCGCAGCTGTGCCTCGGCCTGGGCCAGCGGCATGTCGGTGAGGATCAGCACGAACTCATCCCCGCCCAGCCGTGCGATCTGACCGTTGTTGCCCAGCCGGGTCTGGGCCGTTGCCACCAGGTGGCGCAGGGCCCGATCACCGCCGGCATGGCCGTAGCTGGCATTGGTGTGGCCGAAGTGGTCCAGGTCGAGCATGGCGATGCTCAACGCCCCCTGCGTCGCGGCCATGGCGGCCGCCAGTTCCGCGTCCAGGCCACGCCGGTTGAGGGCGCCGGTGAGGGGGTCGGTGCGCAGTTGGCTGCCCACTTCCTCCAGTTCCCTTTCCAGCTGCTGCACGCGCAGTTCGGCGGCCTTGGCCTCGGCACGTGCGTTGGCCAGGTGGTCGCGGGCGCGTGCGGCCTGGGCCTGCACGCGTGCGGTGTCCTGCAGCACGTCCTGCAGCAGGTGGTTCAGGTCGGCGATGCTGCGCGCCTGGCGCACGGCGATGGCGTAGCTGGCAATGCGGTCGTGGTACTCGCCGGTTTCGGTGGCCATGCCGTCCACCTGCTGGACGAAGTCGACCATCAGGTCCTTCATCGCCTGCTTGGATTCGCCGATGCCCTGGCGCAACAGGCCTTGCCGGTAGATCACCTCGCGCAGCTCGTTGCGGGCCTGTTCCAGCGAGGCGCTGTCCAACGGTCCGGCCAGGACCTCACGTACGGTACGCACCTGGCCGTGCAACCAGCTCTGGTCGTCCAGCAGCTCGGTGATGTTGTCCAGCAGCAGCGCGAACAGCTTGAGCAGCAGTTCGTGCTGTTCCTGCAGGCTGGCACTGCGCACGCCCACCTGGTGGCATAGCTCGCGCAGGTGGGTGGCGATCGGTTGCAGGGATTGGCCACTGCGCCAGGCGTGCAGTTCCTCGCTCATGCGCTGGGCCTGCTGGCCCAGCGCCGGGGCCTGCTGCAGAAGGCTGGCCAGCACCGCGTCCAACGTGCTGCGCAGCAGGTCACGCAGCTGCGCCGACTCGCTGCCGGCGGCGAGCGGGGTTTCCTGGTCGATGGTGCGGATGTACTTGTCGATCAATTGCCGCAGCAGCCGCCCGTAGCGTTCCCAGTCCTGCTCGGCATGGGCGCTGTGCAGGCGCTGGCCCATGTCGCCCAGTTCGCCGGGCAAGGTGCACAGCCCCTGGGCAAACGCCCCCAGCAGCGGTTCGGGTGCATCGGCACCGACAAACAGCCGTTGCAGCATCGCCATGCCCGCACTGCCATTGTCCAGCAGCGTGGCGGTGTTGCTGGCGCTGTCGCTGCTGGCCGCACGCCGGGACAGGATGCGCCCCAGCCCGCTGCCGCGGGTGTGGGAGGTATCGTCGGGGCTGTCAGCCATGTGCCGGGTCCGCAGGGTTGGGGGTGCGTGGGGCGCACCACGGGGTGGTATCCAAGCCCCATTATCGGCAAGGTGTGGGCCTGCTTGAACGGCAACCGGTCACGGGAGGGATGCCATGCGGGTTCTTTTGGCCGGTGCCACCGGCCTGGTGGGGGCACAGG
This sequence comes from Stenotrophomonas sp., assembly GCA_032112995.1. Taxonomy (GTDB): domain Bacteria; phylum Pseudomonadota; class Gammaproteobacteria; order Xanthomonadales; family Xanthomonadaceae; genus Stenotrophomonas. Next base: position 9,105 of record DAMCTY010000072.1, read on the forward strand.
TGCTGCAGCGTCTGCTGGTGGACCCGCGCTGTACGTCGGTGTTGGCGCCCAGCCGGCGCGCGCTGGGCGTGCAGCACGCGCGGCTGCGCAATCCGGTGCTGGATTTCGAACAACTGCCGCAACATGACGACGATTGGCAGGTGGATGCGGCCATCTGCGCATTGGGCTCGACCATGAAACAGGCCGGGTCGCGGCAGGCCTTCCATCGCATCGACCATGACTACCCGCTGGCCATTGCGCGCCGGGTGCGGGCGCAGGGTTGCACGGTGTTCGCGCTCAACTCGGCGGCCGGTGCCAACCCCCGCGGATGGGTGTTCTACAGCCGGGTCAAGGGCGAACTGGAGCGGGACCTGCAGGCACTGGACTTCGCCTCGTTGACCCTGGTGCGGCCGGGCCTGATCGGTGGCGAACGCAGCGAGTACCGCGCTGGCGAGCAGTTGGCCGGCAAGGTGCTGGGGGCGTTGGCACCGGTGTTGCCGCGCGCCTGGCGGATCAACCCGGCCAGCAACATCGCCGCGGCGCTGGTGGAGGCCGCGTTGGCATCACAGCCGGGCGTGCGGGTAGTCGGCGCAGCTGCGCTGGCCTGAGTGCAGCCTTGCCCGCAGCGGCGCCTATCGGGTTGGGGACCATGCGGTGGTGTTCTGTAGTGCCGAGCCATGCTCGGCAAGCGGCCGCGTGGGCGGCCGATGCGCCTGTGGCCTGGTGGCCTAGGCCGCACCTGCGGGGAGAGACTGGCCGCCGTCCACTGCCAGGATCTGGCCGGTGATCCAGCGTGCCTGCGGTGAGCACAGGAACAGTGCGGCATCGGCGACATCCTCGGCATTGCCGAAGCCGCCGAACGGGATGCGCTCGCGGATCTGTGCATACAGGGCCGGGTCTTCGCTGCGGCGGCGGTCCCACAGGCCGCCCGGGAACTCGATGGAGCCGGGCGCGATCGCATTGACGCGGATGCGCTCGCAGGCCAGTTCGGTGGCCAGGCTCACCGTGTAGTAGTTCAGCGCCGCCTTGGCCGTGGAATAGGCTGCTGCGCGTGGCGTGGGCACCGATGCATTGATGGAGCTGACGTTGAGGATGGCCGGCTGCGTGCTCCGCCGCAGATGGGGCAGGGCCTGCCGGTTGGTGCGCACCGCCGCCATCAGGTCCACCTCAAAGCCTGCCTGCCAACTGGCATCGTCGCTGCCATTGCCAAAACCCGACGCATTGTTGACGACGATATCGATGCCACCCAGCGCCTGCGCGGCGGTGTCCACCCAGTGCGCGATCTGATCGGCATCGGCAAGATCGCAGGCCTGCTGATGTACGCGTGCCGCGCCGCATGCCTGCAGCCCGGCGGCGGCCTGCGCCAGCACCTGCACGTCACGCGCGCAGATGCTTACGCTGGCACCGGAGTTGGCGAATGCCCGGGCGATGGCCAGGCCGATACCCCGGCTGCCACCGGCTACCAGTACGCGTACATTGGAGAAGGACGGATCAGGTCGCATGCGGCAATCCAGCGGGTTACGGAGTACCCATTATCCGCATGGTGGGCAGGCCGCGTCGCTGCTCAGGGCAGGCCCGGCACGTTCAAGCTGGCAAATAGCTCGTTCTGCGCCTTCTTTGCCATCGAACGCGGCAGTTTGGCGATGAAGCTGTCACCGCTCAGCGCGATATCCGCCTTGACCAGCAGGCCGTTGATGCGGGTATAGCTCCTGCACACGTAGCGACGGCCTTGCTGGCTGACCTCCAGGAACATGGGGGCGGTCAGGATGCTGCGGCCCTTGCGGTACAGGCGGGTGCCGGCATTGTTCGCCACCAGACGGTAGCCATGGGCCTGTGCCCAGTCCTCGATCCTGGCGATGACGTTGTGGTCGGAGGTGAAACTGGTCAGATCATGCGGCCGGCTGTTGCGCTTGGCGACCCAGGCCAGCAGGTTGATGCCGATAAAGCCGCCAAAGGCGCCCGCTATCATCCCGCTCAGCACTCCCATGCAGTTCACTCCTTGAAGGTTCTGACTGCCTATTGGGCCATGCCATGGCGGAGCATTGGGTGAAGAGAAGCTAGGCCCAGTTGCTGGGTGGATGCCCGTGGTCGGGGTCACGCATGTGCACGATGCAGAAGCGGTGGCCGGTGGGGGCTTCCATCACCCACCAGCGTTTGACGAAGCCGATGCGGCGTGCGCCCAGCGCTTCCAGGCGGTCGGCCTCGGCGTCGATGTCATCGGCCTCGATGTCCAGGTGTACGCGCGGGGCATGGCTGACCCGTTGCACCTCCACATGCAGGTTGGCCGGTGCGCCCAGCAGCTCGCTGTATTGTGCGCCGTCGTCCTCGGTGTAGCCCGGCGTTGCGCGAAGGCCAAGTGCAGCGCTCCAGAAAGCGGCGGCGCTGTCGCTGTCGGTGTCCTGGCAATCGATGATGAAACCGGCAAGACGGCTGCGGTGGGCCATGGCGATGCTCCGTTGCAGGAATGTGCAGGGTAGTGCGTTGCACGGGCGACGGCCGCGAAGGCCCGCCGATTTCAGTGGTTGGACAGGAACAGCTCCACCTTGCCGCAGTTGGGGCAGGCATGCAGGTCGAATTCTTCGCGGTTGACGAACAGCTCGCCCAGATTGCCGAGCAGGAAGGGCAGTGCCTGCGAGCCCTCGTGGAAGCGGCGGCGGCCGATGAACTGCATGCGCGTGCCGGGGCAGCGTTGGCAATCGATCAGGCGCGGTGGCTGCATCCACTGTGGCCCATCCACGCGCTGCTCGTGGATGTCGGCCGGGCTGCCATCGGCATGGCTGCCGCATTTCCAGCAGCGATCGAATGGGTCTTCGTTTACTTCCTTGCAGGTGGTGCAGATCCAGGTGCCCATGGCGATGCGTGCTGGTGTTGTGGGTTGCCTGCATCGTAGCGCCGAACCTGCCATGTGTTGTGACAGTGCGCAGCGGCTGACGGGCAAAAAGAGGCCCGCATTGCTGCGGGCCTGAAGTCTTGCTGCAACTGGGAGGAAACCTGGATCAGCTGGCCAGTGCCAGGTCGTCGATCAGCACGCGCAGGAAGCGCGCGGCTTCGCCGCCGGTGCAGGCGCGGTGATCGAAGGTGACCGACAGCGGGATGACCTTGTGGGTCTCGATGCCGCCCATCACCGGGGTGACCTGGAAGCGGGCACGGCCGGCGGCGACGATGGCCACGCACGGCGGCACGACCACCGGGGTGGCATAGCGGCCGGCGAACATGCCGAAGTTGGACAGGCTGATGGTGTAGCCGCTCAGCTCCGAGGGCGCGATCGAGCGGTCTTCCACCTGCTGGCGCAGGCGGTTGATGCCTTCGCGCACGCCACGTGCATCGAGCATGTCGGCATTGCGCAGGGCCGGGACGAACAGGCCGTCGTCGGTGTCCACGGCAATGCCGATGTCGACCTGGGCGTGCAGGGTGCGGGTGAGGTTGTCACCGTCGAACCAGGCATTCATCGCCGGCACCGCCTGGCAGGCGCTGACGATGGCACGGACCAGACGCGAGGTCATGTCGTTGCCCGGCGCCCAGGCATGGATGTCGGCGTCGTCGCTGAGCGTGGTCGGCACCACCTTGCTGTGCGCATCGGCCATCACCCGTGCCATGTTGCGGCGCACGCCCTTGAGCGGCTCCGGCTGGCCCTTGGCGACAACGCCCGGAGGCGCGGTACGCATCGGCTTGCCAGCGGCGGACAACGGGGTGCGGCTTGCGCCCCTCTCCCCCAGGGAGAGGGGTTGGGGTGAGGCTACGGCAGCTGCACTACTAGAGGTCGGACCCTCACCCTGAGCCCCTCTCCCGGTGGGAGAGGGGAGCAAAGCGGAGGGATTTGCTGCCGCCTGCTTCACATCATTCATCGTCACCGCGCCATCGGCGCCGGTGGCGCGTACGCGGGCCAGGTCCACGCCCAGCTTGCGCGCCATCGCACGCACCGCCGGCATCGCCTTGACCCCGCCCACGGCCACGGCCTGTTCGGTGTGCA
>DAMCTY010000073.1:0-12519 GCA_032112995.1 Stenotrophomonas sp.
AGCCCCTGCCGAGCATGGCTCGGCACTACTGCATTGCCCTGCTGCTTGAGCCCCTCTCCCGCATGCGGGAGAGGGGTTGGGGTGAGGGCCCCGCTTTGGCCGGTAGAGCCCCTGCCGAGCATGGCTCGGCACTACTGCATTGCCCTGCTGCTTGAGCCCCTCTCCCGCATGCGGGAGAGGGGTTGGGGTGAGGGCCCCGCTTTGGCCGGTAAAGCCCCTGCCGAGCATGGCTCGGCACTACAGCTGTTTCGCACATGCGAGACCGGCTGGGGTGACGACAGGCTTTGCAAAGAACGGGTGCCGCAAGGCACCCGTTCTGTTTGCGGCACAATCGCCCCAACACGATTGCCCGCCGCCATGACTGCAGCCGTCCCCGAAACCATCAGTGCACAGCTCGCACTCGCCTGCGATGTGATCCAGCAGCAGCTGGCAGCCAACCTGCTCGCCATTTACCTGTATGGCTCCGCGCTCGACGGTGGCTTGAAGCCACGCAGCGATATCGACCTGCTGGTGATCGTGGCCAAGCACCCCGAAAGCACCACCTTGCGAACCCTGCAACGCGAGCTGCTGGCCATCTCAGCGCCACCCGGCCAACACGCAACACGGCGTGCATTGGAAGCAACGGTCATCACCCTCACCGAAGTAGTGCCCTGGCGGCACCCGGCACGTCGCGAACTGCAGTTCGGCGAATGGCTGCGGCAGGACATCGGCACCGACATCCTGGAGTCGCCCACGCGCGACCCGGATCTGGCCATTCTCCTCACCAAGGCACGCCAGCACAGCATCGCCCTGCATGGCCCCGCCATCACCGCGCTGCTAAAGCCCGTCGCCGGACGTGATTTCAAGCAGGCACTGGCCGACACCCTGCTGCTGTGGAACACCGCAGAGGACTGGCACGGTGAAGAAGCCAATACCGTGCTTACCCTGGCGCGCATCTGGTACAGCGCGCAGACCGGAAACATCGCACCGAAGGATGTCGCCGCCGACTGGCTGCTGCAGCATCTGCCCGCACACCATCACGCCATCCTCGGCCGGGCTCGCGCGCTGTACCTGGGCCATGGCGACAACACAGCACCCTGGCCTGCGGCCGAGTTGGCCGCCTTCATTCACGATGCAAAGGCCCGCATCACCGAAATCCTTGCGGCAAGCCCACCCTGACTCGCCAATGGCAAGGCTTTGCCACATCCATTCGCGCTGGGTTGGCGTGACGCGCACCGCCATCAGCCGCGATGGATGGAAACGCCACCATCCACCAGCATGGCCGCGCCGGTCATGAACGAGGATTGGTCCGAGGCCAGGAACATCGCCGCTGCGGCCAGCTCGCGTGGCTCCGCGATCCGCTTCAAGGCATGCATGCGGGCTACCTGGGCCAGTGCTTCGGGCGAGCCATTCATCTCGTGTGCCATCGGCGTATCGGTGCCACCTGGCAACAGCGCATTCACGCGCAGGCCCTGCGGTCCGAACTCCGAGGCCAGGGCCTGGGTCAGGCCGATGATGCCGGACTTGCTGGCCGCATAGGCTGCGGCACCGGCAAAGCCTGCCGTATGGCCAACAAAGGTCGAGGTGAAAATCAGGCTGCCGGCACCACCGCGCAATAGCGCCGGCACCTGGTATTTGGCGGCAAGGAACATCGCAGTGAGATTGGTATCCAGCGTGCGCTGCCAATCAGCCCGCTCCAGCGCCGTTGTAGACCCCAGTGGCCCCATCGTGCCGGCGTTGTTGAACGCCGCATCCAGCCCGCCGTAGCTGTCCATCGCCAACGCCACCAGCGCCTTGGCAAAGCTTTCCTGGCAGACGTCACCGGCCAGCCAGACGGCCCTGCCACCGGCATCGGCAATCTGCCGGGCCAGCTGTTCCAGCGCGGTACCCCGCCGCGCGGCAAGCACCACGGCCGCGCCATTGGCGGCAAACAACGTGGCCGCGGCGCGACCAATACCTGAACTGGCGCCGGTGATGATGATGGTTTTCCCTGCCAACAGTTCCATGCGTACTCCATCCGCAACGAAGGAGCTGCATGCTGCAACAGCCAGACGCCCGGCACCGGCCACATCCGGACGCAGCATCGTCCGGTGATTGGCTGGCGACTGCACGAACTGACCCCAGACCGGTGAAACCGCAGCGAGTGCCCCCGGCTCAGGCAATCGGGCATGTTCGCCCTGCCAGCTTCACTGGTACTGGTGAATCGACCACATCTGCCCCTACCATCGCCAATTCAGCGTGGCCCCCCCGGGCCAGGCTGGTGATCCCCGGCAAGGAGCCATGCATGACAAAGCGCTGTCTGATCCTTCTAGCCTTGGCCACGTTCCCGGCCAGCGCGCAGCCCGTTTACAAGTGCAGCAGCACGCAGGGCGTTACCCGTTACCAATCCACACCTTGTGAGGCCGGCGAGACCTCCGCACGCCGCCAGCATGCGCCTGCGTCGATGGGCGCAAACGGCCCCGCACCCAATCCCACGGGCGTCACCGTGATACCCGGCCAGCGCCGCGTGCAGGTGCGCTACACCACCACTGCGGGCAACGAGCAGTGCGACGGCGCCAAGGCCATGCGCACCGCGGCGCTGGCGGCGGCCGGGGCGCAGGCCACCCCGTCCATGCGTGCAGGCCTGGACCGGGACGTGCAGAATGCCTGCAGATGAACCCGCCGGCGTAGCCAGGGCAACGGCGCGCCTGCACCCGTTGCGCCCCTTGCAGCCCTAGGAGACCGCCATGTCGGAGCTGACCCATGCCCGTTACACCCTTGCGGTACTGGACTTGGCACGCTCCACCGACTACTACGCCTCGGTGCTGGGCTTGGCCATGGATTTCGCCGCGCCGGGCTGGAGCTTCATGTCACGCGGCAGCTTCCGGGTGATGCTGGGCGAATGCACCGATGCGATCCCGCCGCAGGAGTTGGGTGATCATTCCTGGTATGGCTATGTGACGGTTTCCGATGCCACGGCCCTGTTCGAGGAATACCGCGCCGCGGGCGCCGAGTTCACCCAGCCGCTTGCCGACAAACCCTGGGGCATGCGTGAATTCGGCGTACGCACCATCGACGGCCACCGCCTGATGTTCGGTCAGGAACTCTAGCGCCGCACGCAACACCGCAATGCAGATCCAAGGAAGTTCCGTGTAACCACACGCAGCATCTGATCAGGAATCACCCGCATGCAGTGGATTGATGATCTTGAAATAGAGGCCTGGAACACCGTGATCGAAGAGCTGGTCTGGCACCTGCGCAACGGCCGCACACCTACCACCATCACCCGCAGGTTCGAGCCGGAGCGTGGCATCGAGTTCCGCTTCAGCAACGCCGCCGCCAGCTTCCTGGCTATCGCTGATACGTCACTGGAACAACATTGGAAGGATGCCGTCGCCATCATCGGTCGCTTCCCTCAGCTCGATGCCACCCGCCTGCATTGCGGCTGCGCCGATCCAGCCGCACCCAACCGGGTGCAGGCCTAGTCCGCGCCTGGCCTTGCTCGCAGGCTGTCGAGCAGCTGATCCCATACCTGCAACGCCTCCTCATCACTGCTGAACGCAGTTGCCGTCTGCGTGCCCAACTGCAACGACAGGAAGGGCCGCTGCAAGGATTCCGGCTGCCCCTGGAACTCCCACAGGAACCGGTACTCCGGACCGTCATCGGTATCGCTACGGACCAATAATTCCTCGCCGGCAAGCCCATCGACGCTGTGCTTGCCGGCACGCAACCGCACCGTGCCCGCTGGCAGCACACCTGCACGCGGCAACAGTCCGCGGTCAGGCCTGCCTACCACGCGCGACATCAGGCTCGCCCCCGCCCCTGCATGGCCAGGCACCTGCAGTGCCACGGTCAGCTCCTCGGTATTGAGACGTGCACCACGGATGAAACCCGAATCGATGCAGAACCCAGGCCCCGTCGGCAAGGTCGCCGCATCCCGGTAGTGGATGCGGGGGCGCAGCGCGCGAAGATTGTCGATCGCCGCCGGCAGCCTTGCCGCGTCGGTCTGCGCACTGACAAGGAACAACACCCGCTGCGCCGGATCATGGACATACAGCTCCTGCAGTTGGCCGGCACGGCTGCTGTCACTGAGCCATGAGGTCTGCACGACCGCAGTCTCATCCAGGCGGGTGCTGCCCACCCACAGGGTGCCGCCATCACGATGCCGCGCCTGCCGCAGTTCGCTCTCGCGTGCGGCAAGCAGTTGCTGGAAGTCGGCGCGGCCTACTCCATGCCGTGTGGTGATGCGCTTGGCGGCATGGATGTAGAGGGGCTGCGCAGCAGGCACCGGCAACGCGTTGACAAGAAAACGCCCGATGCAGGCGCCGCCGACAGGAACCTCCATCGGGCCAGGCCCGGCCATGGCCTTGCCCATCGCCGCCAGCACCAGCAGGGCAACAGTTGCCGCGGCGCGCCGACCGCAGCGGTTGCAGCGTCCCGTTTTCGAAGTCAACGCATTGCGCTCCATGCACCGTCCTGTTCGGGATCCAAAAGCCAGCTTCGCCGACGCCAACGTCGGGACGACAGAATCTGCAGGGCATACCCTGCCCCGCAGATCCTACCTTTGCGCGCGCCCAGGATGCGTCAGGACCAGTCAGACGCGGCTGCCGGACCTCAGGCCAGATCCGGGTGCCGGTCCACCAGCCCCTGCTTGCGGCGTTCCAGTTCGGACAGCTTCGCCTGCAGGTCACTGATCTCACCGTCCAGTTCTTCCACGCTGGCTTCGATGTGGTCGTAGGCCTGCTGCAGCAGTTCGCGGGCCTCGCGTCGGTTGGACGCGTTGGGGGTGTCGCCGCGCAGTGGCTTGTTGGCGGTTTCACGCATGAACCAGGCCGTCACCAGCCCGATGCACGCGACCACCATCAGGTAGTACGCCGGCATCATCAGGTTGCCAGTTGCTTCCACCAACCAGGCCGCGGCTGTCGGGGTGACACCGGCAATGATCACCGATATGTTGAATGCGGTGGCCAATGCGCTGTAACGCACGCGGGTGGGGAACATTGCCGGCAAGGTCGAGGCCATCACCCCGATCAGGCAGTTCAGCAGCACCGCCAACAGCAACAGGCCAACGAAGATCCAGCCGATGTTGCCACTGGTGATCAGGTGGAACGCCGGGATGGCCGCCACCAGCAAGCCCAGGCTGCCCGCAGCAATGAAGGGACGGCGACCAATGCGATCACTGGCCATGCCGACAAACGGCTGCACGAACAGCATGCCCACCATCACCACGATGATGATCAGCACGCCATGGTCCTCGGAGTAGTGCAGGTTGTGCGCCAGGTAGGTGGGCATATAGGTCAGCAGCATGTAGTAGGTGACATTGGTCACCAGCACGATGCCGACGCAGACCAGCAGCGAGCGCCAGTACGTGCTGACGATCTCCTTGAAGGAGATACGTGGTGCGCTACCCACTGCATCCTGGTCCTCCTTTTCCATGCGCTCCAGCTGCTCGGTGAAGGCAGGCGTTTCCTCGGCGGCATGACGCAGGTACAGGCCGATCAGGCCCAACGGCGCAGCCAGGAAAAACGGGATACGCCAGCCCCATTCGAGGAACTGCGCCTCGCCGACGATACTGCTGAGCAGTACCACCACACCGGCACCGGAGACGAAGCCGATGATGGAGCCGAAGTCCAGCCAACTGCTCAGGAAGCCGCGGCGACGGTCGGGCGAGAACTCGGCCACGAAAACCGCCGCACCGGTGTACTCGCCGCCCACGGAGAAGCCCTGGGCCAGCTTGCACAACAGCAGCAGGATGGGTGCGAGGATGCCGATGCTTTCATAGGACGGAATCAGGCCAATGCAGAAGGTGCTGATGGCCATCAGGATGATGGTGGCCGACAACACCTTCTGTCGTCCAAAGCGGTCCCCCATCACACCAAAGAACACGCCGCCCAGTGGTCGCACCAGGAACGGTACCGAGAACGTCGCCAATGCAGCAATGGTCTGCACGCTGGGCGAGGCCTCCGGAAAAAACACCTTGCCCAGTGCGTAGGCAACAAAGCCATAGACACCAAAGTCAAACCACTCCATGGCATTGCCAAGGGCGGCGGCCGTTACCGCCTTCTTGACCTTGGCCTTGTCGATGACGGTGATGTCGTCGATCTGGAGCGGCGCGTTTCGATTATTGGAATCATCTGCGGACATGCAGGACCAATCCTCCCGAGTTGGATGGGATACGTGCACGGACATGCGGGAAAACCCGGCGCAGGCCGATATGCGCACGAATGAATGACCCACGGCGCAGCCGCGGGAACGGTCGGGGACAGAAAAAACCGGGATGGACCCGGTAAAGGCGCGATGCCAGGCTGTCCAGGTATCCGCAGGCCAAGGCCTTGCGTCAGACGCAACGGGATACCAAGCCCGGCAAGCTTAACGAAACAGGCGTTAAGAAGACTTAAAGAGGCGGCAAATTCACAACTGAACGCGCGGATACATGCATTTCACGCTGCCATCTCCGCTTCAGCGCAGTCGCCGATGCGCAGCTTTCACCCCTGCGACCAGCACACAGCCCACCGCATAACAGGCAATATCGCCCCACGAAAACGTGTTGCCGATGACGGTATACATCAGGTCGCCGCGCACGAAACCCAGGCGCTCGGCGATGCCGAAATACTGTGCCAGCTCCACCAGGCAGGCAAACAGGAACACCGCCCACAACAGCACCCGATCGCTGATGCAAAGCACGCTGCGTGCGGCTGTGTACAGCAGCACCACCACCAGCACATCGCCCAGGTAGGCACGTACCCAGGCCACGTGCGGCAGGCCCATGGCGATGATCAGCTCGACCGCGAAGACCAGCAGCGCAAGCAACAGATAACGGCAATTGAATGCAAACACCGGGGCTGACCCGCCGCACTCAACGCCAGTTTGCATTTGCTTCCCAGAATTCCACCGCACGCTGGTACGCGGCGCGATCGATTGGTACGCCGGACCCGCCCTCCTCCACACCCAGGGCATTGCGCATCATGGTGATCGGCGCCATGGGGATCTCTTCCGGCGTCGCGGTGTACAGGCAACCGACGACACCCCAGTCCGCGTCGATGGGGGAGCCTTCCTTCTGCAGCTGCTCCCGGGTGTAGAGGATTACCACCAGGTAGTTCGCCACCGGCACGTCCACACCTTCGAACCAGCGCACCAGCACCGGCAGTTCGTCACGGTTGCGCGCCTCGTAGGCCGAACGCAGCAGGTGGCGGTTTTCATCGGTCACCGGCACGGTCAGGCAGCGGGTACTGGTCCAGTTGCGATAGACGTGGAGCTTGCAGAACGGCGCATAGCCATCGAGCACCACATCGGCTGCGTTCGCGTTCAAGTACTGCTCGAACTGCTCGGCACTGCAGTCCTGGATGGTGTTCGGGCGCGGCGTGCGCGGAAACAGGCGGGGGCGGGCAAACGGCGTCAGGTAGATGGACATCATCACTTCCAGCAATGGCTGGCGGCATTGTCGGCGATGCCAGCTTCGACGGGAACCGCGATGGCCAACGCCACCTGCAAGAACGCTTGATCACTGAACCGCCGCACCTGCCTGCGCACCACTCCGACAACCTCGCGACAACCTGCCCGCGACAGTGCCAACGTCACTCCTACCGGGCTGCGCCCATGTCCCGCGACGAACTTGTCAGCAAGGTCCCCGCCATCACCCTCGGCTTCTGGGTCACCAAGATCCTGGCTACCACCCTGGGGGAAGTCGGCGGCGATGCCGTCACCATGTCGATGAACCTCGGCTACCTGCTGGGCACCGCAGTGTTCGCCACGCTGTTCATCCTGGCCGTGCGAGCACAGATCCGCGCGCAGCGCTTCCAACCCTGGACCTACTGGTCGGCCATCATCACCAGCACCACCGTCGGCACCACCCTGGCCGACTACGTCGACCGTTCGCTGGGTATCGGCTACACCGGCGGCACGGCATTGTTGCTCGGCCTGCTGTTGCTGACCCTCTGGGTCTGGCACCGCAGCACCGGCAGCGTCTCCGTCGGTCGCATCACGACGCCACGCGATGAGATGTTCTATTGGCTGACCATCACCTTCTCACAGACGCTGGGCACGGCATTGGGCGACTGGGCCGCTGATACCCAGGGGCTGGGCTACGGCGGCGGCATTGCAGTGTTTGCCGGGCTGCTGGTGCTGGTTGCCCTGCTGTACTGGCGCAGCCAGCTCTCGCGGACACTGTTGTTCTGGATGGCCTTCATCCTGACCCGGCCGTTGGGCGCGGTGGTCGGTGACTTCCTCGACAAACCCCTGGATCACGGTGGACTGGCACTGAGCCGATACGCTGCCTCGCTGGTGCTGCTGCTGGCCATCGTGGCCTGCGTGGCCCTGCTGCCGCAGCGTCCGGCACAGCGGGCGCACTAGCGGCGCCGCGCAGTCACGCCTGCAACCATTGCATATCCATCTTGATGGAGAGATATAATGGCCGACAATCCGCCCCGCACGGCTGCCCCATGACTGCCCTCAGCTTCGAGTTCTACCCGCCCAAGACCGACGACCAGCGCGCCCAGTTGGACCGTACTGCCGCCAAGCTCAAGGAGCATGCCCCCGAGTACGTGTCCTGCACCTTCGGCGCTGGCGGCTCCACGCTGAGCTACACCTCCGAAACCGTGCGCCACCTCAACCAGCACCACGGCCTGCAGGCGGCCCCCCACCTGTCCTGCGTTGGCGGCACCCGCGAGGAGATCCGCGAGCTGCTCAAGCTGTACCGCGCCATTGGCGTTAAGCGCATCGTCGCCCTGCGCGGCGACCTGCCCTCGGGCATGGGTTTTCCCGGCGACCTGCGTTATGCCTCGGAACTGATCAGCTTCATCCGTGCCGAACACGGCGACGCCTTCCGCATCGAAGTCGGTGCCTATCCGGAAACCCATCCGCAGGCCAATGACGCGCTGGCCGACCTGCGCCACTTCAAGACCAAGATCGATGCCGGTGCCGACGCTGCGATCACCCAGTACTTCTACAACGCTGACGCCTATTTCCACTTCGTCGATGCGGTGCGTGCGCTGGGCGTGGACGTGCCGATCATCCCGGGGGTGATGCCGATCTCCAACTTCAGCCAACTGCGGCGGTTCTCCGAGCAGTGCGGCGCCGAGATCCCGCGCTGGATCAGCAAACGCATGCAGGCCTTCGGCGACGACGCCGAATCCGTGCGCAGCTTCGGCGCCGACGTGGTCGCGTCGCTGTGCGAACGGCTGGTCGACGGCGGCGCACCTTCGTTGCACTTCTACACCCTCAACCTGGCCAAACCGACCAACGCCGTGCTGCAGCGCCTGGGCCGCCGCTGAACACCTACATTCGTCACATCCGGCGTGCGCGGGCAACCGCTACCCTTGTCCGATGCGAATCGCGTTAGTTCTACTGCTGTGCTGCAGCGCCCTGCTCGCCCCTGCGGCGCAGGCGCAGAAGATCAACCGCTGCACCAATGCCCAGGGGCAGACGGTGTACGGCGACAAACCCTGCGAAGCCATGGGCGCGCGTGCGCGGCTGCTGCCGGCACCGCGCGCGACGGGCAGCGCCGGCCTGTACCGCGACAGCTGCGCACGCCGCTTGAGCGAAGTGGTGGGCCTGATCCAGAGCGCCAGTGATGCCCGTGACCCGAACCTGTTGTCCAGCATCTACCTGTGGACGGGGCTGTCCAATGCCGCCGCCACCCGCGTCATGGACCGTTTGGACGAGATCGTGCAGCGGCCGTTGCTGGACATCGCACCGGTATTCCCTGAGCCGCCCCCCTACGAGCCCGAGCCCACCCTGCCCTTCACCTATACCGATGGCACACCGGTGGAACCAGGCGCGGCAAGCACTGGCGAGGCAAGCGAGTATGCGCCCGCCCCGTCAGCCCCCTATGCGCCACGGCGGCCGGTGGCACTGCGCCTTGAACAGACGCTGCCACGCAGCAACACGCCCACGCGCACCATTTTCCACCTGCGCCGGCAGTACAACTGCTTCTGGATAAGCCTGTAGGGGCTGGGCTCAGGCCGGCTGCAGGGCCGGCCACAGGCTGCGGATGGCCGCTACGCCCAGCGCGCCATGCCGGCGGGCGGTGACCACGTCGGCAGGCGCCAGCCCGCCAATCGCATACAGCGGCAGCGACACCCGCTCGCGCAGTTGTTCAAACCCTTCCCAGCCCAGCACCGGCGCACCCGGATGGCTGGCCGTGGCCTGTACCGGCCCCAGCACCGCGAAATCGCAACCCAAGCGCTGGGCTGCCTGCAGCTGCGCAAGGTCGTGGCAGGACGCGGCCACCAGCTGCGAGGCCGGCAAGGGGCGCGCATCGAGCTGCAGCAGCTGCTCCCCGCCCAGATGGACGCCCACCCCCAGCTCGCGGGCAAGGTCGATGTCACGGTTGAGCAGCAGCTCGGCCTGGCGGCCGAAACGGGCCACCGCTGCGCGCGCCAGCTCGGCACGATCTGCCGCGACCGGGGTGCGCAGCTGCACACGGCGCAGGCCGCCATCGATGGCACTCTCCAGCCCCGCCAACCAGGTCTCGGCATCGTCACCGGCCTCCGGCGTCACCAGATAGCGTTCGGGCTGGTGCAGAGCGGCCACCACCGGCAGATCCGCCGGTGGCATCGAATAACGGCCGAGCTTGTCGGCATTGACCCAGGTGATGGCCTGGCCTTCACGGCCGCGTGCGGTGCCTTTCCATTGCCGCACCATGCGCACTTCCAGGCGCAGGCGCTTGTCCGGATACAGCTGCGGCACTTCCATCACCCACTCTCCCACCTCGGCCTCGATGCCCAGCTCTTCGCGCAGTTCCCGCACCAGCGCCTGTTCGGAGCTCTCACCGGGCTCGCGCTTGCCGCCGGGGAACTCCCACAACCCGGCCATGTCGCTGTTGCCGGTACGGCGGTTGAGCAGGATGCGGCCGCGTGCGTCGGTGATGACGGCGGCGACTACGTGGATTGAGCGTGAAGGAGATGTCATGCCCCGAGAATGCCGAAAATCGCACTACCAACGCAATCTTTCCTGCGGGGGCAGCGCTGGCTGTGGGCTGGGGTCGGCTCAACCTGGCGCCGCGGATTCCGGAACAAGGGCGGTAGTGCCGAGCCATGCTCGGCCTGGGGCTTTGCCGATGGTGCCCCTTGCCGAGCATGGCTCGGCACTGCCGGGATTGCTTGTGATGCCCCCCTGTCGAGCATGGCTCGGCACTACCTGGATTGGCTGTGATGCTCCTGCCGGATGCTGCCCGGCATTGCGGGCAACAAAGAAAAACCCCGCCGGGGCGGGGTTTTCCTGATCAGCTCAGCTGGCCGTGGCAGTGCTTGTACTTCTTGCCACTGCCGCAGGGACATGGGTCGTTGCGGCCGACCTTGGGGGCGTTGGCTTCGTCGAGCACGTCCGCTGCCTCTTCGTCAGCGCTGTAGCCGCCGTTGTCCTGGTGCTGGAACTGCGACATCTGCAAACGGGCTTCGGCCTGCTGGCGCTCCAGCTGCTCCATCGCCGCCACTTCTTCCTCGCTGCGCACGCGGACGCGCGAGAGCATGGTAATCACTTCGCGCTTGACGTTCTCCAGCATGTCCGAGAACAGCTCGAAGGCTTCCTTCTTGTACTCCTGCTTGGGCTGCTTCTGCGCATAACCACGCAGGTAGATGCCCTGGCGCAGGTAGTCCATGCGGGCCAGATGTTCCTTCCAGCTCTGGTCCAGCACGGTCAGCATCACGTGCTTTTCCAGTGCGCGCATGGTTTCGGCACCAACCGCAGCTTCCTTCTGCGCGAAATGCTCGTCCATGTGCTCGGCCACCTTGTTGGCGATGGCCTCGGCGTCCAGTTCCTCGTGCGCCTTGACCAGGCCAACGACGTCCATCTGCACACCCAGCTCACCTTCCAGCGTGGCCTGCAGGCCCTGCAGGTCCCATTGCTCGTCCACCGAGTTCGGCGGCACGAAGCGGGCAACCAGGTCGTAGATCACGTCGCCGCGGATGCCGTCGATGTTTTCCTTCACCGACTCGGCGTCCAGCAGCTCGTCGCGCTGGCCGTAGATCACCTTGCGCTGGTCGTTGTTGACGTCGTCGAAGTCGAGCAGGTTCTTGCGGATGTCGAAGTTGTGCGCTTCCACCTTGCGCTGTGCCTTCTCGATCTGACGGCTGACCATGCGGTCTTCGATGACGTCGTCTTCCTTCATGCCCATCATGCGCATCGCCTTCTGCACCCAGTCAGAGGCGAAGATGCGCATCAGGTTGTCTTCCAGCGACAGGTAGAAGCGGGACGAACCCGGGTCACCCTGACGACCGGAACGGCCGCGCAGCTGGTTGTCGATACGACGCGATTCGTGGCGCTCGGTGCCGACGATGTGCAGGCCACCGGCCGCCTTGACGGCGTCGTGGCGCTCCTGCCAGGCAGCCTTGGCGGCGGCCTTCTGCGCATCGGTGGCGTCCTCGCCCAGCTCATGCAGCTCGGTTTCCAGCGAGCCACCGAGCACGATGTCGGTACCACGGCCAGCCATGTTGGTGGCGATGGTGACCGAGCCCGGGCGGCCGGCATTGGCAACGATGGTCGCTTCGCGGTCATGCTGCTTGGCGTTGAGCACTTCGTGCTTCACGCCCGCCTTGCGCAGGTGCTCGGACAGCATTTCCGAGG
>DAMCTY010000074.1:0-11978 GCA_032112995.1 Stenotrophomonas sp.
TCTGGTTCATCAGCAGGCAGGCTCGGCTCGACCGGAAGAGGTATCCGGTACGTTCAAAGGAAGAGGGGCGTCAGCGCCCTCGTGCGGCGGCATTGTGCCGCCCGCAGCTACAGGGGGCAATGCGCCGGCGCGGCGCAGCAAGCGCTCGAACGCCTCACGGATCTGTTGATTGCTGGCGGTCTTGGCCGCCGACCGGGCCACGATGACGTAATCGCCACCTTTCAGGCACGACCGTAGGTGGCGTGTTGCATCCCGCAACACACGCTTGATACGGTTACGACCGACCGCACGCGTATCCACCTTGCGCGACACAGCCAAACCCAGTCGAGCGGGGCTATCCCCTTTCAACCAGTGGAGTGTCATCAAGGGATCGGATACACGGCGGGCGCCGTTGAAGACCGTTGTATATTCGGCACGCGTACGAACCCGCGCAGAGCGAGGAAATCGCTTGCGCGGGTCGGTGCTGCTCACGATCGGAGTTGCATCTGCCGCACGGGGCGGCAACGCAATCAAGCGCTGAGGACTTTGCGGCCCTTGGCGCGGCGACGCGACAGGATCTTGCGGCCGTCGGCGGTCTTCATACGAGCACGGAAACCGTGATCGCGCTTGCGCTTGAGGTTGCTGGGCTGGAACGTGCGCTTGGTGGCCATTGGGGCACCTGTATGAAGTGGACGGAAAGAACCGGAAATTCTATAGACCCATCAGGGGTGCCGTCAACTGTTGGCTGAGGACGATATCCACAGGCCGGTGTACATCTTGTGGATGAGCCTGTGAATAAATTCGGGACAAGCATTCCCGGTTTGGCCCGGCGGTGGTAGTCTGCGCCATCCACTTTTCCCTTTCCGGCTTGTGGCCAGGCGGCGTTCCGCGCCCGGCACACAGGCCTTTGACGATTATTTCTGATGGATGCCTGGTCACTTTGCCTAGAACGTCTCGAGGCGGAATTCCCGCCCGAAGATGTCCACACCTGGTTGAAGCCGCTACAGGCCGACCAACGCGCCGACAGCCTGGTGCTGTATGCGCCCAATGCCTTCATTGTCGAGCAGGTGCGCGAGCGCTACCTGTCCCGCATCAGTGAACTGCTTGCCCATTTCGCCGGTTTCAGCGAGGTAGTGCTGGAAATCGGTTCGCGCCCGCGCGCGCCCGAACCGGCGCCGCCGGCCCCGGCCCCCTCGAGCAGTGCTGTGGTATCGGCGCCGGTGGTGCCGTTCAACGGCAACCTCGACGCGCACTACACCTTCACCAATTTCGTCGAAGGCCGCAGCAACCAGCTGGGCCTGGCCGCTGCCTTCCAGGCGGCACAGAAACCCGGCGACCGTGCCCACAACCCCTTGCTGCTGTACGGCGGCACCGGCCTGGGCAAGACCCACCTGATGCTGGCCGCCGGCAATGCGATGCGCCAGGCCAACCCGGCGGCCAAGGTGCTGTACCTGCGTTCGGAACAGTTCTTCAGCGCAATGATCCGTGCGCTGCAGGAAAAATCCATGGACCAGTTCAAGCGCCAGTTCCAGCAGGTGGACGCGCTGCTGATCGATGACATCCAGTTCTTCGCCGGCAAGGACCGCACCCAGGAAGAGTTCTTCCACACCTTCAACGCGCTGTTCGACGGCAAGCAGCAGATCATCCTGACCTGCGACCGCTACCCGCGCGAAGTCGAAGGCCTGGAAGCACGCCTGAAATCGCGCCTGGCCTGGGGCTTGTCGGTGGCGATCGAGCCACCGGATTTCGAGACCCGCGCCGCCATCGTGCTGGCCAAGGCCCGCGAACGCGGCGCCGAGATTCCGGACGACGTCGCCTTCCTGATCGCCAAGAAGATGCGCTCCAACGTGCGTGACCTGGAAGGTGCACTCAATACGCTGACCGCCCGCGCCAACTTCACCGGCCGCGCGATCACCACCGAGTTTGCCCAGGAAACCCTGCGTGATCTGCTGCGTGCCCAGCAACAGGCGATCAGCATCCCCAACATCCAGAAAACGGTTGCCGACTACTACGGCCTGCAGATCAAGGATCTGCTGTCCAAGCGCCGCACCCGTTCGCTGGCCCGTCCGCGCCAGGTCGCCATGGCGCTGACCAAGGAACTGACCGAACACAGCCTGCCGGAAATCGGCGATGCCTTTGCTGGCCGTGACCACACCACGGTGCTTCATGCCTGCCGCCAGATCCGCACGTTGATGGAAACCGACGGCAAGCTCCGCGAGGACTGGGAAAAGCTCATCAGGAAGCTCAGCGAGTAAGCCATCGGTACACCGGGGTGGGAAGAAGCCGGACGAATGATGCATCGACGCCACACAGGCGTCATCGCACAAAACGGTGCATCATTCGGGGGTAGACGTTGGGAAAGTTGTGGATAAAAAAGCGGCCTGCAAAACCGGAAAACTTATCCACAGCTTCACCCACCCGTTCCCGGGCAGTAATACAGAGGGTTTCGATGCATTTAAACCCTTTAAAAACAAACACTTGGGTGTGTTTTAAACCAAATCTGGCTCTACCAGCACCACCAAGCTTTTGATTTAACCCACATCTTTAAAAGCATAGGGGCACGAAACCACATGCGTTTCACACTGCAGCGCGAAGCCTTTCTCAAGCCGTTGGCCCAGGTCGTCAACGTGGTTGAACGCCGCCAGACTCTGCCGGTTCTGGCCAATTTCCTCGTCCAGGTCCAGGGCGGCCAGCTTTCGCTGACCGGTACCGACCTGGAAGTTGAAATGGTCTCCCGCATTGCGGTCGAAGATGCCCAGGATGGCGAAACCACGATTCCGGCCCGCAAGCTGTTCGAGATCATCCGCGCCCTGCCCGACGGCAGCCGGATCACCGTCTCGCAGACGGGCGAAAAGATCACCGTCCAGGCCGGCCGCAGCCGCTTCACCCTGGCCACCTTGCCGGCCAATGATTTCCCGTCGGTAGACGAGGTTGAAGCCACCGAGCGTGTGGCCGTCGCCGAGTCCGCGTTGAAGGAGCTGATCGAGCGCACTGCATTTGCAATGGCGCAGCAGGACGTCCGCTATTACCTCAACGGCCTGTTGTTCGATCTGCGCGACAAGACCCTGCGCTGCGTGGCCACCGATGGTCACCGCCTCGCGTTGTGCGAGACCGAACTGGAAAACGGCACCGGCAAGCGCCAGATCATCGTCCCGCGCAAGGGCGTGACCGAGCTGCAACGCCTGCTGGAAGGCGGCGACCGCGAAGTCGAACTGGAAGTCGGCCGCAGCCATGTCCGCGTCAAGCGCGACGATGTCACCTTCACCTCCAAGCTGATCGACGGCCGTTTCCCGGATTACGAAGCGGTGATTCCGATCGGCGCGGACCGCGAAGTGAAGGTTGAGCGCGAAACCCTGCGCGCTTCGCTGCAGCGTGCGGCAATTCTGTCCAACGAGAAGTACCGCGGCGTTCGCGTCGAAGTGACCCCGGGCCAGCTGAAGATCAGCGCGCATAACCCGGAGCAGGAAGAGGCCCAGGAAGAAATCGAAGCCGACACCCAGGTCAGCGATCTGGCCATTGGCTTCAACGTGAACTACCTGCTGGACGCCTTGTCGGCATTGCGCGACGAGCACGTGGTCATCCAGCTGCGCGACTCCAACTCCTCGGCGCTGGTACGCGAAGCCAGCAGCGAGAAGTCGCGTCATGTGGTGATGCCGCTGCGTCTCTGACCTGCAGGTTCCACGTGGAACACGAAAGCCCGGCGCAATGCCGGGCTTTTTTTTGGCGTCTATCCTGCCCCAGGTTCCACGTGGAACCGCCACTTCGTGCCGTGATCTTTGTATTTTCCATCCTTGTTTCCGCGATTCTGGCCAAGAAGGGGCCAGCAGCTCCCGAAAACGGAGGTTGGGCAAAGCCCGGATCCCCGGATCTGTACGTTCGACTTTCCAGCAATACGCGGTCTGGCGCGTAGTCCAAGGCAGCCCTGCCTTCGGGTAACCGAGCTGCGGAAGAATCCCGGATCTGTTCGCGGTGATCTTCCAGATCCCACTCTCCTGTCCCCGAGCGGGTCTCGTTATCCAGCGATTGCTTAAGCCCTGCACGTTCGTGGCGGTTTGCGTTGCGGGCGCTGATAACCGCAGACGCGGTGAGCAAGGGGTCCCTGCATCTAGCCCAGTCGGCTCAATCCCTGGTGTGAATCCATGCCATCAGCGTTCAAGGGCATTGGAGCCAGCGTTCAAACGGTGAAATCCACGGCACTTACCCCTGGGAGGCTGATCAGATTTCAAGAAATCTAGGCTGGCGAGCCAACCGTCCGGACGCGTGAGCCGGCTCCATCGGTCAGTCGGCGGCAGCACGCTGCGAACTTCTTGAAATCTGAAACCCAGGGCAGTCGTCCCGCCTTCAGAATTCGAGAAATCCAAGCCCCGGCTTTTCCCCGTTTCTGGCTGCCGCTTTTCTCAGCTCTATGCTTTAAATCTGAGAATAAATCAAAAGCTTGGTGGTGATGGTAGGAGCAGATTTTATGTAAAACTAGCTTAAGTTGTTGTTTTACTTTGACTTATTGGTACTGAAACCCCCTGTAAAACTGGGCTTCCAGGCTGTGGATATCTTGGGATAAGAGTGCTCTGGAAGAAAAGAGCCCTTTTTATCCACAGATTGCCCCACTTATACACAGGGTTTGTGCCCCGACCTATCCCGCTCAAAAAAACAGCGCGGATTTCGTGAAATCTGCAGGTCAGTCCCCCTGCGCGCCCTTCAGATTTGAAGAAATGGGCGCTTGTTCCACGTGGCACGCTCGCTGATGGATGGCGACGGATGCTTTAAGCTGCGCAGGGCCAGCCATGCCTCCGTGCTGGCGTCGTTTTCTGTCGAGCCTCAATGCATATCGTCCGTGTTGCCTTGAACCGCCTGCGTCGGTTCGATTCGGTGGAGCTGGCTCCACGCCCCGGCATCAATCTGATCACCGGCGCCAACGGCGCGGGCAAGACGAGCGTGCTCGAAGCCCTGCATCTGATGGCCTATGGCCGCAGCTTTCGTGGCCGGGTTCGCGATGGCCTGGTGCAGAAGGGCGCCGAAGATCTGGACGTTTTTGTCGAATGGCAGGAGCGCAGCGACGCAGAACTGGGCGTTTCCACCCGGCGGGCGGGCCTGCGCCACAGCGGACAGGCCTGGAAAGGCCGGTTGGACGGCGAAGATGTGCCGCAACTAGGCAATCTCTGCGCGGCGCTGGCGGTTGTGACCTTTGAACCCGGCAGCCACGCCCTGGTCAGTGGGGGCAGCGAACCGCGCCGGCGCTTCATTGATTGGGGATTGTTCCACGTGGAACCTGACTTCCTTCCCCTGTGGCGCCGCTATACCCGCGCCTTGAAGCAACGCAACGCCTTGTTGAAGATGGGCGCGCCCGGAAAGCAGCTCGATGCCTGGGATTGGGAGTTGGCTGAAGCCGGCACTCCCCTCACTTCCCGCCGCCAGCACTATCTGGAGCGGCTGCAGGACCGGGCGGTCGCGATTGCGGCGGATCTGGCGCCGGGGCTGCGATTGAACGCATTGGAGCTGCAGCCCGGCTGGCGCCGGCACGAAATGTCCCTGGGCGACGCCTTGCTGCTGGCCCGCGAACGGGACCGCAATGCCGGCTACACGTCGGTGGGGCCGCACCGGGCCGATTGGAGTGTGGGTTTCGCCCAGATTCCCGGTCGCGATGCGCTGTCGCGCGGCCAGGCCAAGCTCACCGCCCTCGCCTGCCTGCTGGGCCAGGCCGATGACTACGCCAGCCAGCGTGGGGAATGGCCGGTGATTGCACTGGACGACCTGGGCTCGGAGCTGGACCGCAACCACCAGCAGCGGGTGCTGCACTACCTGTCGGCGACGCCAGCGCAGATCTTCATCACCGCCACCGAAACCCCGGCCGCGCTGCAGGACGAATTGCGTCCGGCGGCTGTGTTCCACGTGGAACATGGCGCAATTACGGCAGTGAACTGAGCCTTCAGGGCGGAAATTCCCCCGGTAGGTATAATCGGAACGTCATCCCCTATCTCTCATGCCCGTTCCACGGAACGGCGCATGACCTGCGGAGCCTACGGCAAGCGCAATGAGCGAAGAACAGAACACCCCGGTCAACAACGGCAATTACGACGCCAACAGCATTACCGCCTTGGAAGGCCTGGAGGCTGTTCGTAAGCGTCCCGGTATGTACATCGGCGACGTGCATGACGGCACAGGCCTGCACCACATGGTGTTCGAGGTTGTCGACAACTCCATCGACGAAGCCTTGGCGGGCCATGCCGACAACGTGGTGGTCACCATCCACGCTGACGGCTCGGTGTCGGTGTCCGATAACGGCCGTGGTATCCCGGTCGGCAAGCATGCGCAGATGAGCCAGAAGCTCGATCGCGAAGTCTCCGCTGCCGAAGTGGTGATGACCGTCCTGCACGCAGGCGGCAAGTTCGACGACAACAGCTACAAGGTTTCCGGCGGCCTGCACGGCGTGGGTGTCAGCGTGGTCAATGCGCTGTCGCAGAAGCTGATGCTGGACATCTACCAGGGCGGCTCGCATTACCAGCAGGAATACGGCGACGGTGCAGCGCGCACCCCGTTGAACAAGCTGGAAGCCAGCGACAAGCGCGGTACTGCCGTGCGCTTCTGGCCGTCGGAGAAGGCATTCCACGGCAACACCGAGTTCCAGTACGAGATCCTCGCCCGTCGCCTGCGTGAGCTGTCGTTCCTGAACTCCGGCGTCAACATCACCCTGATCGATGAGCGCGGCGAAGGCCGTCGCGACGATTACCACTACGAAGGCGGCATCAAGAGCTTCGTTGAGCACCTGGCGCAGGTGAAGACCCCGCTGCATCCGAACGTCATCGCGGTGACCGGCGAAACCAACGGCATCGTGGTCGAGGCGGCGCTGCAGTGGACCGATTCCTACCAGGAAACGATGTACTGCTTCACCAACAATATTCCGCAGAAGGACGGCGGTACCCACCTGGCCGGTTTCCGTGCCGCGCTGACCCGTACGCTCAACAACTACATCGAGCAGAACGGCGTGGCCAAGCAGGCCAAGATCAGCCTGACCGGCGATGACATGCGCGAAGGCATGATCGCGGTGCTGTCGGTGAAAGTGCCGGACCCCAGCTTCTCCAGCCAGACCAAGGAAAAGCTGGTCAGCTCCGACGTCAAGCCGGCGGTGGAAAGCACCTTCGGCGCCAAGCTCGAAGAGTTCCTGCAGGAAAACCCGAACGAAGCCAAGGCCATTGCCGGCAAGATCGTCGATGCCGCCCGTGCCCGCGAAGCCGCACGCAAGGCGCGTGACCTGACCCGCCGCAAGGGCGCGCTGGATATCGCCGGCCTGCCGGGCAAGCTGGCCGACTGCCAGGAAAAGGATCCGGCGCTGTCCGAACTGTTCATCGTCGAGGGTGACTCGGCAGGTGGCTCGGCCAAGCAGGGCCGCAACCGCAAGAACCAGGCGGTGCTGCCGCTGCGCGGCAAGATCCTCAACGTGGAACGCGCGCGCTTCGACCGCATGCTGTCCTCCGACCAGGTCGGTACGCTGATCACCGCGCTGGGCACCGGCATCGGCCGTGACGAGTACAACCCGGACAAGCTGCGTTACCACAAGATCATCATCATGACCGACGCCGACGTCGACGGCGCGCACATCCGTACGCTGCTGTTGACGTTCTTCTACCGGCAGATGCCGGAGCTGATCGAGCGCGGTTACGTGTATATCGGCCTGCCGCCGCTGTACAAGATCAAGCAGGGCAAGACCGAGTTGTACCTGAAGGACGACCCGGCGCTGGATGCCTACCTGGCCAACAACGCAGTGGAAAACGCAGCGCTGATCCCGGCCGCCGGCGAACCGCCGATCGAAGGTGTGGCACTGGAAAAACTGCTGATGACCTACGCTTCGGCGCAGGATGCCATTGAGCGCAACGCCCACCGTTACGACCGCAACCTGCTTGAAGCGCTGGTTGACTTCACCCCGATGGACCTGGAACACCTGCGCAGTGCCGGTGAAGGTGAAGGTCTGGACGCGCTGGCCAAACGCCTGAATCAGGGCAGCCTGGGCACGCCGCGTTTCAGCCTGGTCCTGCAGGAGCCCAACGAGCATCGCCCGGCCGCCGTGCTGGTCACCCGTCGCCACATGGGCGAGGAGCACACCCAGGTATTGCCGCTGGCCGCGTTCGAATCCGGTGAACTGCGTGCTCTGCACCAGGCATCGCAGCTGCTGCATGGGCTGGTGCGCGAAGGCGCCACCATCAACCGCGGCAACAAGAGCAGTGAGATCACCGGTTTCGCCCAGGCTCAGGCCTGGTTGATGGAAGAGGCCAAGAAGGGCCGGCAGATCCAGCGCTTCAAGGGCCTGGGTGAAATGAACCCGGAGCAGCTGTGGGATACCACGGTGAACCCGGATACGCGCCGTCTGCTGCAGGTCCGCATCGAAGATGCGGTGGAAGCGGACCAGATCTTCAGTACGCTGATGGGCGATGTGGTGGAGCCGCGCCGCGACTTCATCGAAACCAACGCGTTGAAGGTCATGAACCTGGATATCTGAGCCAGGCAAGAGCCGAAGCGGGCGCCCTCAACCGGCGCCCGTTTTCTTTTCACTGCTGTTCTCTTCCGGATCCGCGATGTCCACACCTCCGCCGATTTCCGCTCCCCTCCGGGACGCCAACGCCACATCCCCTGCACTGCCCCCTTCCCGCCCGGGTTCGCCGGTAGGCGGATTCCTGCTTGACGTGGTGATGGGTGTCGGCATCCTGCTGGCGCTGAGCCTGGCCTCCAGTCTGGTCTGGGGCATGTGGCGTGGCGTGGAAGTGGTGCGCGAGGCCAAACAGAACGGTCTGCCGATGCCGGCCGGCGAGGCCCTGGTTTCGGCGATGGGCGCGCCGGGTGCCTTGGCGCAGATGTTGATCGCCCTTGTGGCCACCGGCGGTGCGGCACTGGCGTTGTATTTCCTGCGCCGCCGCGCGAGTGCGGCCGAGCGCAGCCAGTCGTTGCAGGCCATCCGACGCGCCTCGACCTGGGGCTGGATCGTGCTGGTGGCCAGCTGTGTGTTTGCCGGCACCAGTGGCGCCAGCCTGCTGGCCAAGCAACTGGGCATAGAACCCGAGCCGACCAACCTGCACCTGATGCAGCAGGCGTGGGCGGGCTATCCGGTTTTCCTGCTGCTGTTTGCGGTGGTGCTGGCGCCTGCCTACGAAGAGTTGCTGTTCCGCCGTGTGCTGTTCGGGCGGCTATGGGCGGCTGGCAAACCGTGGCTTGGCATCGTGCTGAGCAGCGCCGCATTTGCCCTGGTGCATGAGATCCCGGGCACCAGCCCCAATGGCCTGCCGGAAATGCTGCAGCTCTGGCTGGTGTACGGCGGCATGGGGGCGGCGTTCGCATGGGTCTACCGCAAGACCGGCACGCTGTGGGCGGCCATTGCCGCGCATGCCATCAACAACGCCATCGCACTGGCCGCGCTGATCCTGTTCGGCATGCAATAGCCCGTTCAGCGATTGACGAAAAATTAAGCAAGGCAATCGCACACTGCAGCCATGAACTTTGGGGGATCCGCCATGAAGACTGTTGGCTTGGCCATAGCGATCACGTTGCTGGTCGCCGCCTGCGCGACGACCACCTCGCCCACCGGGCGCAAGCAGGTTGTCGGCGGCGTGAGCCAGCAACAGCTCGATCAGCTCGGGGCCCAGGCGTTCGCGGAAACCAAGGCCAAGGAAACCCTCAGCCGTGACGGCAAGCAGAATGCCTATGTGCAGTGCGTGGTGAATGCGCTGGTGGCACAGCTGCCCCAACAGTACCGTGGCGTACGTTGGGAAACGGCGGTCTTCGCCGACAAGGAACCCAACGCCTTTGCCCTGCCTGGCGGCAAGGTCGGGGTGAATACCGGCATTTTCACCGTGGCAAAGAACCAGGACCAGTTGGCTGCGGTGATTGGCCATGAGATCGGCCACGTCATCTCCCGTCACCACGAAGAACGCATCACCCGCCAGATGGGCGCCCAGACCGGCCTGTCGGTGCTTGGGGCGCTCGCCGGTGCGGCCTATGGCGACACCGCTGCCAGCGCGGTCAACCAGTTGGGGGGCATGGGCGCGCAGGCGGCTTTCCTGTTGCCGGGCTCGCGTACTCAGGAAAGCGAGGCCGACGTGGTCGGCCAGCGGCTGATGGCCAGCGCGGGTTTCGACCCCTCACAGGCGGTGAACCTGTGGCAGAACATGATGGCCGCCAGCGGAAATCGCTCCCCGCAATGGCTTTCCACCCACCCGGATCCGGCCAACCGTATCCGTGAATTGCAGCGCGATGTAGGTGCTTTACAGCCTGTTTATCAGCAGGCTAGACAGTCCGGCATCGTGCCTCGGTGCGGTTGAACAGCGGAAAATGTTGCAGTACACCAACGGAAGTGATTTCTCCGTCAAATAATTTCTGCTACGTTTGCGTGCTCGGTTTCTTTCCGAATAGTCCGAATTCTGCCGCCACGGCGGTTCCATCGAGGTGAACCATGATCTTCCGCAGCCATAAGCAAGCCGTGCTTTCCGTCCTCATCGCCGCCTCCCTGGGTGGTGTGATGGTGGCCGACGCCGTGGCCCAGTCGCGTTCCTCCGACCGTAGCGAGCGCCGTGGCAACCGTGGCAGCGAGAAGGCGGAAGTGCTGTACCCGGAAGCAACCCGTGAAGATCCCAAGGGCAAGGCTTCGTCCAAGATGGGCAGCAAGCTCAACAAGCTGTTCGCCGCCTACAACAAGCAGGAATTCGAAGAAACCCGCACCCTGGCCGATGAGATCATCGCTGCCGGCGATGCCAACGATTACGACAAGGCCGTTGCCAACCAGCTGGCCTCGCAGGCCGCCTACAACCTGGATGACAACGCGGGTGCCAAGCAGTACCTGCAGCAGGCGCTGACCCTGAACCAGCTGGACAACAACGGCCACTACCAGGCGCTGTTGATGCTGGCCCAGCTGCAGCTGCAGGACGAGCAGTACGCCGAAGGCCTGGCCAACCTGGACAAGTACTTCGCCGAGTCCAAGTCGCACAAGCCGGAAGAACTGATCATCAAGGGCCAGGCCCTGTACCAGACCGAAAAGTACGCCGAAGCCATCCCGGTGCTGAAGGCGGCCATCGCCGCTTCGCCCGAGCCCAAGGACAACTGGAACCAGCTGCTGATGGCCTCCTATGCCGAAGCTGGCCAGACCGGTGAAGCGGTCAAGGAAGCCGAGGCCCTGGCCGCCAAGAACCCGGCCGACAAGAAGGCCCAGCTCAACCTGGCCAGCATGTACATGCAGGCCGACCAGATGGACAAGGCTGCAGCAGTGATGGACAAGCTGCGCGCGGCTGGACAGCTCACCGAAGAGCGCGAGTACAAGCAGCTGTACTCGATCTACGCAAACACCGACAACAAGGAACGGGACGTCATTGCGGTGATCAACGAGGGCATGTCCAAGGGCATCCTCAAGCCGGATTACCAGACCTACCTGGCACTGGCACAGTCGTACTATTACAGCGAGCAGATCCCGCAGGCGATCGAGGCATGGCGTCAGGCCGCACCGCTGTCCAAGGATGGTGAAACCTACCTGAATCTGGCCAAGGTGCTGCACTCGGAAGGGCGCATCCCGGAAGCCAAGCAGGCAGCCCGTGACGCATTGGCCAAAGGTGTCAAAAACCCGGCTGATGCAAACAAAATCATCAACCTGAAGTAAGCAGGAATAACGCCTGAACGGCTGCATTTTTGATGCGCAGCTGGTCAGGATTGGTATAAGCTTGGAGGTTCCTGCGGTGTCATGCACCGCTGAATCAGGGGCGGTCTCCACCACCACCCCGACCCCACTAAAGAGTTCTTGGCGCATGACGGAACAACTGGTCTTCCACCACAGGTATGACGACAGCCAGAAGGATAAGGGTCTGAGCTGGCCCCGTATCGCTGGTATCGCATTTGTAATCGCACTGCACTTGGCAGCCCTGATGATGCTTCTGATTCCTGCCGTGGCCCCGAAGGCCGCTGCGGAGAAGGAACGCAATGTCATGGTGACGTTGGTCGACGCCCCGCCGCCGCCACCGCCGCCGCCGCCGCCG
>DAMCTY010000075.1:0-11853 GCA_032112995.1 Stenotrophomonas sp.
TCCCCTTCGCCGGGCGAAAGGGAGGGAGTGGTAGTGCCGAGCCATGCTCGGCAGAAGCTTGCCCGGTAATGCCACAGCCGAGCGTGGCTCGGCGCTGCCCGTACAGCGAAGGGCTTACCCCTCCCCGGCCCTCCCCTTCGCCGGGCGAAAGGGAGGGAGTGGTAGTGCCGAGCCATGCTCGGCAGAGGCTTGGCCGGTAATGCCCCAGCCGAGCGCGGCTCGGCTCTACCCGTACAGCGAAGGGCTTACCCCTCCCCGGCCCTCCCCTTCGCTGCGCGAAAGGGAGGGAGCGGTAGTGCCGAGCCATGAGCAGCAGAGGCTTGGCCGGTAGGGCGCAACAAAAAACCCGGACGGTTTTCCGTCCGGGTTTCAATTCAAACAACCGCGCGCGAACTTACTTCGAGGCGGCGTCCATTTCCTTCAGCAGCTGCGGCGCCGGCGCCACTTCCTGCATGATCCAGCGCATGTAGCGCTGGTCCACCGAGATCATGCGGGTCATCACCGGGTCGAATACCCAGTTGCTGGCCACCGATTCCCAGATGCCATCGAACGCCAGGCCGACCAGGCGGCCATGCGCGTCCAGCACCGGCGAGCCGGAGTTGCCGCCGGTGATGTCCAGGTCGGACAGGAAGTTCACCGGCACGCTGCCGATGCGCTTGTCCTCAAAACCGCCGTAACGCTTGGCCTTGACCGCATCGATCAGCGCCTTCGGCGAATCGAACGGGTCCACGCCGGTCTCCTTGGCGACGATGCCTTCCAGGTCGGTGAAGGCCGGCTGCACCTTGCCGTCCAGGCCGGTGTAACCCTTCACGTTGCCAAAGGTGATGCGCAGCGACAGGTTGGCGTCCGGGTAGACGAACTCACCCTGGGTCTTCTTGTAATCGGCAATGGCCTGCAGGAACAGCGGGCGCGCCACCAGCTCCTCGCCAATGCGCAGCTTGCGCTGGTGCTCCAGCTCCAGCAGCGCCGGCATCACTGCCACCGCGTACTGGATGGCCGGGTCGTTGCTGGCTTCGAACGCGGCCTTGTCAGCACCGAACCACTTCAGGCGTTCGTCCAGGCTGCCCAGCTTGGAGCCGTCCAGGCGTGCAACGGTGGCGTCCACGGCCTTGCTGTCGCTGCCACCGATCCACTTGTCGAAGGCCGACAGGTGCTGGCCGGCCGGCAGCTGCACGTACTGCTGCAGCCAGTACTGCTGGAACTGGCGGTCCATGGCCGGCACGTAGCGGCGGTCCATCTGCTTCAGGCCGCCTTCGATGGCCGGCAGGTCACGTTCCTGGTAACCCTCTTCGCGCTGCGCGTCCGGCTTGGCCTTTTCAATGGCCAGGCGGTACAGGCGCACGGCGGTGCCCAGGGTGCCGGTGCGGTTGAGCATGGCCAGGTTCAGGTCACGCGCCTGGTTGCTGCGCGACTGCTGGCCCAGTGCCTGCAACTGGGCGAAGGCGTCCAGCGCCGGCTTGCCGGCATCGCCCTGGCCACGCAGCCATTCCAGCACCGCGGCTTCTTCGCGCTGCTTGTGCGCCAGCACGTTGTTGCGCTTGAAGCCGTCCAGCTGGCCGTCGTAGTTCTTGCTGGTGTTGTTCCAGCCGGCCATGCTGGCGGCGTACTTCACCGCGATGTCCTTGTTGTCCTTGCTGGCGGCCTCGACCAGCGCGATCTGGTCCTTGTAGGCCTTGGCGATGGTCGGGTAGGTCCAGTTGGCGGTGTTCTCGAACTCGCTGACCAGCGCGTAGCGGTCGGTACGGCCCGGGTAGCCGGCCACCATCACGAAATCGCCCTCGCCCAGCGGCTGCTCGGCCAGCTTGAGCCAGTGCTTGGGCTGGTACGGCACGTTGTCGGCCGAGAACGCGGCCGGCTTGCCGTCCTTGCCCACATAGGCGCGGTAGAACGAGAAATCGCCGGTGTGGCGCGGCCACATCCAGTTGTCGACGTCGCCGCCGAACTTGCCGACGCTGCCCGGGGGCGCGTACGCCAGGCGCACGTCCTTGATCTCCAGGTTCTTGAACAGCCGGTAGGTGTTGCCGCCGGAGAAGCTGTACAGCGTGCAGCTGTAGCTGTCGTCGGCCTCGCAGTCGGCCACCAGCTTCTTCTCCAGCGCCTCCAGCGCCTCGGTGCGCTTGAGCGGGTCGTTGCCGGCGCCGGCGATGGCGGCCCTGGCCTGGGCGGTGACGTCGGTGATGTCGTCCAGCACGTAGATGCGCGCGTTGGGGCCGGCACTCAGCTCATCCTTGAAGGCGGCCGCGCTGAAGCCGTCCTTGATCAGGTTCTTCTCGGCGGTGGAGTTGAGCTGGATGGCGCCGTAGGCGCAGTGGTGGTTGGTCGCCACCAGGCCCTGCGGCGAGACGAAGCTGGCGGTGCAGCCGCCCAGCGCCACCACCGCACCCATCGGGTCGCCGGTCAGGTTGCTCAGCTGCAGCGGGTCCAGCTTCAACCCGGCCTTCATCAGCGGCCCGGCGATCTGCGGCAGCTGCTGCGGCACCCACATGCCTTCGGCGGCGCTGGCCGCCTGCACCAGGCCGAGCCCGGCCACCACGGAAAAAGCGAGAAGATTCAGACGCATGAAGCGGACCCCGAAGATTGGAAACCCCGATTGTAGCGGGTGAAACCGTCGCCGTAGCGCCGCTTCCCGGTACGGGGGGCCACGCCCGCACGCATATAATCGGCACTCTTTCCCACTGCGGTTTCCCGGCAATGACACAGAACACGATGCGCGCGCTGGTCAAGCGCGAGGCCACCAAGGGCATCTGGATGGAAGAGGTGCCGGTGCCGGTGCCCGGCCCCAACGAAGTGCTGATCAAGCTCGAGAAGACCGCCATCTGCGGTACCGACCTGCACATCTACCTGTGGGACGAGTGGAGCCAGCGCACCATCAAGCCGGGCCTGACCATCGGCCACGAGTTCGTCGGCCGCATCGCCTCGATCGGCCCCGGCGTGACCGGCTACGAAATCGGCCAGCGCGTGTCGGCCGAAGGCCACATCGTCTGCGGCCACTGCCGCAACTGCCGCGGCGGCCGCCCGCACCTGTGCCCCAACACCGTGGGCATCGGCGTCAACGTCAACGGCGCCTTCGCCGAATACATGGTGATGCCGGCCAGCAACCTGTGGCCGATCCCGGACCAGATCCCGTCCGAACTGGCCGCGTTCTTCGACCCCTACGGCAACGCCGCCCACTGCGCGCTGGAGTTCGACGTGATCGGCGAGGACGTGCTGATCACCGGCGCCGGCCCGATCGGCATCATCGCCGCCGGCATCTGCAAGCACATCGGTGCGCGCAACGTGGTGGTCACCGACGTCAACGACTTCCGCCTGAAGCTGGCCGCCGACATGGGCGCCACCCGCGTGGTCAACGTCGCCAACCAGTCGCTGAAGGACGTGATGGCCGACCTGCACATGGAAGGCTTCGACGTGGGCCTGGAGATGAGCGGCAACCCGCGCGCGTTCAACGACATGCTCGACTGCATGTACCACGGCGGCAAGATCGCCATGCTCGGCATCATGCCCAAGGGCGCCGGCTGCGACTGGGACAAGATCATCTTCAAGGGCCTGACCGTGCAGGGCATCTACGGCCGCAAGATGTACGAGACCTGGTACAAGATGACCCAGCTGGTGCTGAGCGGCTTCCCGCTGGGCAAGGTGATGACCCATCAGCTGCCGGTGGATCGCTTCCAGGAAGGCTTCGACCTGATGGAACAGGGCAAGGCCGGCAAGGTTGTGCTGAGCTGGAATTGAGCCGTGGTGCCGACCCATGGTCGGCATTGGCGTTACCGGTAATGCCCGGTTGCCGACCATGGGTCGGCACTACGGAAAAAGGCGCCTTTCGGCGCCTTTTTCCTTTGCATCGATCACGCCTGGATCAGGGCACGTCCACCGACACGGTGAACACGACGCCCGGCTTGTAGGTGTCCGACTCGCGGCGCAGCAGCGAGGCATCCGAACCGAAGGTGTCGTAGTAGCCCAGGGTGGCGGTCGCCGGGCCGAAGGCCTTGGATACCGAGACCGAGCCATCGTAGTAGTCGGCACGACGCGGCCATTCGTTGGCCTCTTCCTTGATCGAGGTGTAGCCGGCCGAAGCACCGACGGAGAAGCCGCTGTCGCCGATGTCGTAGCTGGCTTCCAGTGCCGCGTAGGTCTGCTTGGCGCCGGTGTTGCTGTAGTCATCGGCATAACCCAGCAGGCCACTGACGGTGACCGGACCGGTCCAGGTGACCTTGGCCAGGTATTCGTTGTAATTGATGTTGCCATAGCCGCTGGAGGCGCCTTCGTAGGTGTAGCGGTTCACACCCAGGTCGAGGTTCCAGCTGTCGCTCAGGTCCTTGCTCCAGCCGATGTTGTAATCGACTTCGAAGTTCGGGCCGCCATCACCGAAATCAACGTTCGAGCCCCACACGCCCACGTACAGGCCAAACGGTGCGGTATAGGTGGCACCGGCCTGGAATGCCGGGCCATTGTCGGTCTGCGACACGCCACGGAACACGTAATCGGTGGTCACGCCGTAGCTGGCGCTGAACGGAGAGGTCGATTCCTCGCTGTCCTGGGCGCTGGCGGCAAACGAAACGGACAACAGGGCGGCGCAGGCCAGGGCGACAACACGCTTGCTGTGCATCATGCAGATCTCTCCAGTAAGTGGGGGTTGATCGCCCCGTCGGATGCGGGCGATAACAAATTCTTAACCGGAATGATATTGCGATGCAACAATAAGTGCCATCCCCCTGCCCGCCCGGCTCAGCCAGCCGCCGCCGGGAATACGCCGTAGCGGCGCACGCCCAGGCGGATCGACTCACCTGGCGCATAGGCCGGCGCGCCAGCCGGCAGCTCCACTTCCAGATCGGTGCCGGCCCCAGCCAGGCGCGCGCGCAGACGCTGGCGCGGACCACTGCGCTGTACCCAGCCCACGGTTGCCAGCCAATCACCATCGGCTGCCACCACCAGATCCTCCGGGCGCACGAAGACATCCAGCGCCTGCCCGTCGGCCAGCGCCACCGTACGCGGCCACTGCGCGCCGGCCACGTCCAGCAACGGGCCTTCGGCGCGTGCCGGCAAGCGGTTCGCCTCACCCACGAAGCCATACACGAACGGTGACGCCGGCTGGTCATAGACTTCGGCCGGAGTGCCGACCTGTTCGATGCGGCCGCGGTTGAGGATGGCCACGCGGTCGGCCAGCTCCAGCGCCTCTTCCTGGTCATGGGTGACGAACACCGTGGTCAGCCCGGTGCGGTCATGCAGCTCGCGCAGCCAACGGCGCAGGTCACGCCGCACCTGAGCGTCGAGCGCGCCGAAGGGTTCATCCAGCAACAGCACGCGCGGCTCGATGGCCAGCGCGCGGGCCAGCGCCACACGCTGGCGCTGACCACCGGAAAGCTGGGCCGGATAGCGCCCGCCCAGCCCATCGAGCTGCACCAGTGCCAACAGCTCGTCGACCTTGGCATCGATGCGCGCCCTGGACCAGCGCTCGGCACCGCGCCGTACCTCCAGGCCAAAGGCGATGTTGCGGCGCACGTCCAGGTGCTTGAACAGCGCGTAGTGCTGGAACACGAAGCCGGCACGGCGGGCCTGCACGCTCAGGCCGGTGGCGTCCTCGCCATCGAACAGGATCTGCCCACGCTCGGGCTGCTCCAGCCCGGCGATGGCGCGCAGCAAGGTGGTCTTGCCCGAGCCGGAAGGGCCCAGCAAGGCCAGCAGTTCACCGCTGCGGATGTCCAGGCTGACCCCGTCCAGTGCGGGGAAGCTGCCGTACTGCTTGCCCAGGTGTTGAATGCGGATGTCCATGGTCACCTCAATGACGGTGCGCGGCGGCCAGGGATTGCCCATGGCGCCATTCAAGGAAGGTTTTCACCACCAGCGTCAGCAAGGCGGTGATGGCCAGCAGCGAGGCACAGGCAAAGGCCGCGCTGTAGGCGTATTCGTTGTAGAGAATTTCCACGTGCAGCGGCAGCGTATTGGTGCGCCCGCGGATATGCCCGGACACCACCGACACCGCGCCGAACTCGCCCATCGCCCGCGCGCTGCACAACAGCACGCCGTACAACAGGCCCCAGCGGATATTGGGCAGGGTCACTTTCCAGAACATCTGCCAGGCATTGGCGCCCAGCGTCAGTGCCGCCAGTTCCTCGTCGCTGCCCTGCTGCTCCATCAGCGGCATCAGCTCACGGGCAATGAAGGGGAAGGTGATGAACACCGTGGCCAGCACGATGCCCGGTATCGCGAACACGATGCGCGGCAACTGCAGCAGGGTTTCCCCTAGCACCGGCAGGTGCAGGCGCACGCCCTCCTCGATCCACGGCCAGAACCAGCCGTCGCGACCAAACAGCAGGATGAACACCAGGCCGGCCACCACCGGCGAGACCGAGAACGGCAGATCGATCAGGGTCACCAGCCAGCGCTTGCCGGGGAAGCTGTGCTTGCTGACCACCCAGGCCGCGGCCACGCCGAATACCAGGTTCAGCGGCACCACGATCGCGGTGATCAACAGGGTCAGGCGGATCGCCGACAGTGCGTCCGGGTCGCTGATGGCGACCCAGAACGCCTGCACGCCGCCGCGCAGTGCTTCGGCGAACACCAGCAGCAGCGGCAGCAGCAGGAACGACAGCAGGAAGCCCAGCGCGCCCAGGATCAGCAGCCACTGCACCCAGCGCGGCTCGGTGGTGACCGAGCGTGTGCGCGGCGCCGCCTCCTTGCCTGCGATGGACACCGGCAGTTCCGACAACAACTCGTTCATCGTGCTCCCCTGCGCTGCAACCAGCTCTGCAGGCTGTTGACCAGCAGCAGTACCGCGAAGGACAGCAGCAACATGGCGCCGGCAATGGCGGTGGCACCGGCGTAGTCGAACTCTTCCAGACGGATGGTGATCAGCAGCGGTGCGATCTCGGTGGCATTGGGCATGTTGCCGGCAATGAAGATCACCGAGCCGTACTCGCCCACGCCACGTGCGAAGGCCAGCGCGAAGCCGGTCAACATGGCCGGCCACAGGCTGGGCAATACCACCCGCACGATGGTCTGCAGCCGCGTCGCGCCCAGGGTTGCCGAGGCTTCCTCATACTCGCGCTCGGCCTCGGCCAGCACCGGCTGGACGATGCGCACCACGAACGGCAGGCCCACGAAAACCAATGCAACGACGATGCCCAGGGGCGTGTAGGCCACCTTCAGCCCCAGCGGCTCCAGCCATTGCCCCAGCCACCCCTGGCCGCCGTACAAGGCGGTCAGGGCAATGCCGGCCACGGCGGTGGGCAGCGCGAACGGCAGGTCGATCATCGCGTCGAACACGCGCCTGCCGGGGAACTGATAGCGCACGAACACCCAGGCCACCCAGGTGCCCATCACGGTATTGAACGCGGCTGCGGCAAAGGCGGTGCCGAAGCTCAGCCGCAGCGCGGCCAGCACGCGCGGCTCGGTCCATATCTGCCAGATGCCACCAAGACCAAGGCCGGCGGCCTTGAGGAAGACGCCGGCCAGCGGAATCAGGACGATCAGCCCCAGCCAGAACAAGGTGATACCCATGCCAAGGCCAAAGCCGGGCAATACCCGGCGTTGGCCCCGCACACGCGGTTGCAGTGTTTGTGCGCTTGCTGACACTGTTTACTTGCTCGCCTGGATCTGGTCGAAGACACCGCCGTCGGCGAAGTGCTCGGACTGTGCCCGGGCCCAGGAGCCGAAGGCGCTGCGGATGGTCACCAACTGCACCTGCGGGAAGCGCGCCACGTCGGCACGGTCGGCGTACTGCGGCGAGCGCGGGCGGTAGTAATGGCGGGCGGCAATGCGCTGGCCTTCGGGCGAGTACAGGTATTGCAGATAGGCCTGGGCCACGTCACGGGTGCCATGGCGGTCGACGTTGCGGTCCAGCAGCGCCACCGACGGCTCGGCCAGGATCGACAGCTTGGGCACCACGATCTCGAACTTGTCCGGGCCCAGCTCTTCCTGCGCCAGGAAGGCCTCGTTCTCCCAGGCCAGCAACACATCACCGATGCCGCGCTGGACAAAGGTGGTCGTCGCGCCGCGCGCACCGGTATCGAGCACCGGCACGTTGCGGAACAGCGCGCGCATGTAGTTCAGCACCTTGTCGCGATCACCCTTGAAGATGTGGTCGGCATAGGCCCAGGCGGCCAAGTAGTTCCAGCGCGCGCCACCGGAGGTCTTGGGGTTGGGGGTCACCACCGACACGCCGCTGCGCAGCAGGTCGGGCCAGTCACGGATGCCCTTGGGGTTGCCCTTGCGCACCAGGAACACGATGGTCGAGGTGTAAGGCGCACTGTTGTCGGGCAGGCGGCTTTCCCAGTTGGCCGGCAGCAACTTGGCCTTGTCGGCAATGGCGTCCACGTCATAGGCCAGGGCCAGGGTGACCACGTCGGCCTCGATGCCATCGATGACGGTGCGGGCCTGCTTGCCCGAGCCGCCGTGCGAGGTCTCGACGGTGACGTTGTCGCCCTTGGTTTCCTTCCAGTGCTTGGCGAAGGCGGCGTTGAAATCACGGTACAGCTCGCGGGTCGGGTCATAGGACACGTTGAGCAGCTGCACGTCGCGGGCGAATGCCGCACCAGCGCTGACGGTCAGGCCAAAGGCCAGCGCGGCGGTGGCGATACGGGAAATAAGTGATTGCTTCATGAGGGCTCTCCGTCAGAAGGAAACTTGCAGGCGCGAGAAAACAGCTTTTTCATCAGGCAACTTCGCGCCACCGGAAGCCGCGTCAAAACTGCTGTGCAGGTAGTTGGTCGCCAGTTTCAGGTTGGCGGTGAGGTACCAGTTGGCCCCCACCGTCCATGACCGGATCTGCGCGGCCGACACCGTCGGGTCGGCATAGAACGGGAAAGCGGCATCATCGATCTGCAGCTCGCCGTAACGTGCGGTCAGCTCGAACGCACCCAGCCCGCCGTTGCTGCCAAAGGGCCGCGATGGGGTGACGCCGCGGTAGCTGGCGTCCTCACCGGTCAGCACATAGCTGGCCGTTGCCTGCCAGGCGCGGTTGTCCAGCCGCTTGCGCAGGCCGTCGCGCGCCACCTCCTGCTGCGAGGCGATGTATTCGCCCTGCAGGCCCAGGCCGTTGTGGTAGAACCAGGCCTGCGGCGACCAGCGGCGGTGCTCACCATCGGCAACCACCGCGCTGCGGTAGCTGAAGAACGTGGCCTGCCCCGGCGTGCGATAACGCGGCAGGAAGTTGCTGCCGCTGCCATGCTTCTCGCCGGTACTGGCACCCAGGCCGAAGCCCAGGCCTGCCCAGGCGCTGTCACTGCCCTTGAGCGGCTCGAAGAACACCCGCCCGGCGTACTCGAAATCATCGTCCGGGTTGCTGGTGATGGCGTCGCGGCCATCAACGGTGCCGTTGAACACGCCCAGCGCATAGCTGAACCTGCCCTTGGCCACCTCGCCCTGCAGCTGCACGCCAAGATCACGGTTGGGGGCCAGCTCGCTGGGCAGCGCGCGCTCCACATCGGTCAACGCCGAGGAGGACTGCAGGCGTTCCAGGCCCACCGGCGAGGTGAACTTGCCGACCCGTACCGTATAGGCAGGATCGAAACGCAGATCGGCATAGGCATCGACGATGCTGGCGCTGTCGCCGGCAAATTCCGGGGTGAAACGGTAGGCCACCAGTTTGCCCAGCGAGCCCTCCAGGGTGGGCCGCGCCGTGCGCAGCAGGAAGGTGTCGTTCTGGTTGGCATCACGGCCCAGGAACACGCGGGCATCGCCCTGCAGCAGGCCGCGCAGCTTCAGCTCGTAGTTGCCGTCGCCGGATTTGAAGGAGGCGCCCTTCTGGTCGATGGCGATCTTCGGCGCACTTTTGGCGGCGGCGACGCGCTCTTCTTCCTGCAGCTCCAGGCGGCGTTCCAGAATGCGCAGGCGCTGGTCCAGATCCGCCAAGCCTACGCCTTCGGTTGAACCCTCACTGACACCGGCCAGGCGTTCCAGCCGCTGCAGGCGCTCCTGCAGCTGCTCAACCGTCAACTGTTGCGCCTGCGCCGATGAGCCCGCCGCACACGCCGCCAGGGCCAGGCTGAGGGACAACAGCTTCCTGGTCGGCAGGGTGAATGGGGGGCGTGTGGCGGTCATCGGCGTCTCCTGTTGGAGGTTGGGGGGTGCTGACGATGCTGCAGGTGCACACCCGTTACCGAGAAATGACTTAGGCCACGGCGCTTATAGCCTTTGCGCATGAAGACGGCGCCCATCCGCGCAGACGGCTAAAATCGGCGTTCCTCTCCACCGCAAGACCCCGCCATGACCGTTACCGCGAACACCTCCCCGCTGACCCGGCACTACGCCGAGGAACTGGACGCCATCCGTGCGCAGGGGCTGTTCAAGTCCGAACGCATCATCACCAGCCCGCAGTCGGCCGAGATCACCCTGGACGACGGCCGCACGGTGCTGAATTTCTGCGCCAACAACTACCTGGGCCTGGCCGACCACCCGGACCTGATCCAGGCCGCCAAGGACGCGCTGGACACGCATGGTTTCGGCATGGCCTCGGTGCGCTTCATCTGCGGCACCCAGGACCTGCACAAGCAGCTCGAAAAGCAGATTGCCGACTTCTTCGGCAAGGACGACACCATCCTTTACGCCGCCTGCTTCGATGCCAACGGTGGCCTGTTCGAGCCGCTGCTGGGCGAGAACGACGCGATCATCTCCGACGCGCTCAACCACGCCTCCATCATCGATGGCGTGCGCCTGTGCAAGGCCAAGCGCTTCCGCTACGCCAACTGCGACATGGCCGACCTGGAAGCCCAGCTGCAGGCCGCCGATGCCGCCGGCTGCAGGACCAAGCTGATCACCACCGACGGCGTGTTCTCGATGGACGGCTTCATCGCCCCGCTGGACGAGATCACCGCGCTGGCGAAGAAGTACAACGCACTGGTGCACATCGACGAATGCCACGCCACCGGCTTCCTCGGTGCCACCGGCCGCGGCTCGGCCGAGGTCAAGGGCGTGCTGGACAAGATCGACATCATCACCGGCACCCTGGGCAAGGCCATGGGCGGCGCGCTGGGCGGCTTCACCTGCGCCAGCGCCGAGGTGGTGGAACTGCTGCGTCAGCGCTCGCGCCCCTATCTGTTCTCCAACTCGCTGCCGCCGCATGTGGTGGCCGCCGGCATCAAGGCCTTCGAGATGCTGGCCGCCGCCGACGACCTGCGTGCCACGCTGCGCGAGAACACCGCCTACTTCCGCGAGAAGATGACCGCTGCCGGCTTCGACGTGAAGCCGGGCGTGCACCCGATCAGCCCGGTAATGCTGTACGACGCGCCGCTGGCACAGAAGTTCGCCCAGCGCCTGCTTGAAGAAGGCATCTACGCCATTGGCTTCTTCTTTCCGGTGGTGCCCAAGGGCCAGGCCCGCATCCGCACCCAGATCAGCGCCGCGCACAGCCGCGCCCACCTGGACCGCGCGATCGATGCCTTCACCCGGATCGGCCTGGAGCTGGGCGTGATCAAGGGCTGAGGCATGTTGCCCCTGGTTTGAAAGCAGAACAGGCGCCCAGGGGCGCCTGTTCTGTTTTCTGTCTGTAGTGCCGAGCCATGCTCGGCAGGAGCCTTACCGACAACCCCTGTAGTGCCGAGCCATGCTCGGCAGAAGCCTTACCGGTGAAGCCTCTGCCGAGCATGGCTCGGCACTACATGTATTGTCCGCTCAGTTCTTCGCCACTTCCGGCGCTGCGGCTGCCGCAGGCCCACATCCACACCCAGATCAGCGCCGCGCACAGCCGCGCCCACCTGGACCGCACGATCGATGCCTTCAGCCGGATCGGCCTGGAACTGGGCGTGATCAAGGGCTGAGGCGCGTTGCACCAGGTTTGAAAACAGAACAGGCGCCCAAGGGCGCCTGTTCTGCTTTCTGCCTGTAGTGCCGAGCCATGCTCGGCAGAAGCCTTACCAGTGA
>DAMCTY010000076.1:0-11791 GCA_032112995.1 Stenotrophomonas sp.
AGCCGAAAAGCCAACCCCTCCCCAACCCTCCCCTTGGCCTGCGGCCAAAGGGAGGTGGCAGGGTGTAGTGCCGAGCCATGTTCGGCAGGGGCTTTCCCAGCAGAGCCAAAAGCCGAAAAGCCAAGCCCTCCCCAGCCCTCCCCTTGGCCTGCGGCCAAAGGGAGGGGGCAGGATGTAGTGCCGAGCCATGCTCGGCAGGAGCTTTCCCAGCAGAGCCAAAAAGCCGGAAAGCCAACCCCTCCCCAACCCTCCC
Source organism: Stenotrophomonas sp. (assembly GCA_032112995.1). GTDB lineage: Bacteria > Pseudomonadota > Gammaproteobacteria > Xanthomonadales > Xanthomonadaceae > Stenotrophomonas. The sequence goes on from DAMCTY010000076.1 coordinate 254, forward strand.
CTTGGCCTGCGGCCAAAGGGAGGGGGCAGGGGGTAGTGCCGAGCCATGCTCGGCAGGGGCTTTCCCAGCAGAGGCAAAAGCCGAAAAGCCAAGCCCTCCCCAACCCGTCCCTTGGCCTGTGGCCAAAGTGAGGCGGCTGCCGAGCACGGCTCGGCACTGCAGAAGGCCGGGCAAAAAAAAACCGGGCCAGGCCCGGTTTTTTTTTTAAACTTCGCTGTCAGCCAGTTCCAATAACTGGGCTTTTTCCACCGCACCCAGGCGTTGGGCAAATACCGCCAGGCGGTTGCACAACTCTGCCTGTCGTTCCGGGAAAGCAGCCACCAGCTCGCGCTGAACCTGATGGTAGGCATCCCAGAACGGTGCCGAACAGCGATGACGTGCGTACTGCTGTCGCAATTGTTCGCCCGCGTGCTGGAGCGAACGGCGACTGCTGTGTTGGTTGGGCGTTGTAAGCATCGCTTCACCTCGATGGCAGTGCCCCTGTTCACCGAGCATAGCCTTTTCACATTGCATTGCCACGACATTCGTCCGGTTTTCTGCGGCCCCCAGTCAGGTTTTGCTCATGCGCAAAAGGATCATTCGCCGATATCTTCATTCCAGATGTCGGGATTTTCGGCGATATAACGGCCCATCATCTCGATACAGCCGGCATCGTTCAGATCGATGACCTGCACGCCGTTCTCGCGCAGCCAATCGATACCGCCGCCAAAACTGACCGATTCGCCGACCACCACGGTGCCGATATTGAACTGCCGCACCAGGCCGCTGCAGTACCAGCACGGGGCCAGGGTGGTGACCATGATGGTGTTGCGGTAGCCGCGCTGGCGGCCGGCCTTGCGGAAGGCGTCGGTTTCGCCGTGGATGGACGGGTCGTCTTCCTGGATACGGCGGTTGTGCCCGCAGCCGAGCAGGCGGCCATCGTTGTGGTACAGGGCCGCGCCAATCGGGATGCCGCCTTCGGCCAGGCCCTGGCGGGCTTCGGCAATGGCGGTTTCGAGCAGGGCGCGGTAATCCGGGGTGGTGATCATGTGGGGGTCTCACGTTGCTTTGGCAGCCATCATAGCGGCCGGATTCAGCCTGCCACCGCCGCAATCGGGCTGTCGGTGCGATAATCAGCGCCATGAGCGAATCCCCCTACAAGACCGGCACCACCCACTTCGGCTTCCGCGACGTACCGGCCAAGGACAAGCAGAAGCTTGTCGGCCAGGTGTTCACCTCCGTGGCCGACAACTACGACCTGATGAACGACCTGATGAGCCTGGGTATTCATCGGCTGTGGAAGCGCTACTTCGTGGCCACCGCGCAGGTGAAGCCGGGTGACCGGGTGCTGGATCTGGCCGGCGGCACCGGCGATATCGCGGTGCTGCTGAAGGAGCGCCTGGGCGCTGACGGCACCGTGGTACTGGGTGACATCAATGCCGGCATGTTGTCGGTGGGCCGCGACCGGCTGACCAACCGGGGCCAGGTTTCGGGCTTTGAGTGGGTGCAGCTCAATGCCGAGGCGCTGCCGTTCCCGGACCAGAGCTTTGATCTGGTGACCATTTCCTTCGGCCTGCGCAACGTGACCGACAAGGAAGCGGCGCTGCGCGAGATGTATCGCGTGCTGAAGGTGGGCGGCCAGGCGCGTGTGCTGGAGTTCTCCGAAGTCACCGCCGAATGGTTCAAGCCGATCTACGATTTCCATTCGTTCAAGGTGCTGCCGACGCTGGGCAAGCTGTTTGCGCGTGGTGATGCCGACAGCTACCAGTATCTGGCCGAGAGCATCCGCAAGCATCCGCCGCAGGAAGAGCTGAAGGCGATGATGACCGAGGCCGGTTTTGGCCGCTGTCATTACAAAAACCTGAGCGCGGGTATTGTTTCGATCCATTCCGGTTACAAGCTTTGAGGCTTGCTTGCTGGATGTGTTGAGGAAAGGGCGGCCATTGGCCGCCTTTTTCGTATGGGGGGCGGTGCTGCTGGTTTTGTCTTTTGCTGGTAAGGCACCTGCCGAGCATGGCTCGGCACTCGGCACTACGTTTCTGCCCCCTCCCTTTGGCCGTAGGCCAAGGGGAGGGCTGGGGAGGGGTTGGCTTTTCAGCTTTTGCCTTGGCCCTTCTCCCGCTTGCGGGAGAAGGGTTGGGATGAGGGTCGCCTTTGATCTTGCCGGCAAGGACCCTGCCGAGCGTGGCTCGGCACTACAGGGGCGCGCTCGTTGAGCCCTCCCTTTGCCGAAGGCAAGGGGAGGGTTGGGAGGGGTGCTTTTGCCCTGCTCCTGGTCGGGATGATGACGTAATGCGAAGAGCGATCCCCGCCTTCGCGGGGATGACGGGATCAGGCATTTCCTGGCGCGGACCTTGCCGCAACCGTCGGTTGCCGCACTGCCGCATCCACCAAAGCCTTTCGGGTTTAAAATCAACGGTTATTCCCTGAACCGGTTCCAGATCAATGCGTTCTTCGTTCCTGATGCTGCCCCTGGCCGTGGCGCTCGTCGCTGGCTGTGCCAAGGAGCCCGCTGCCCCTACTGCCGATCCCGTCGCCCAGAAGCCCGCCGCCGCCGTGAATACCGTCAGCCGCAGCCACGATGAAAGCTCCTACGCCGAACCGGACAAGGTCGTCATCAAGGACCTGGCGCTGGACCTGAAGGTCGATTTCGACGCCAAGCAGATCGGCGGCACCGCCACCTACACCCTGGAGTGGAAGGACAAGGCCGCCAAGCAGCTGCTGCTCGATACCCGCGAGCTGAGCGTGGAGAAGGTCGAGGCCGTGGCTGCCGATGGCAGCGCCACCGCGTTGCAGTTCGCGCTGGCACCGGCCGACAAGGTGTTCGGCAGCAAGCTGAGCATCGAAACCCCGGACCAGCCGGCCACCGTGCGCATCACCTACCACACCGCACCGACCGCCTCGGGCCTGCAGTGGCTGGAGCCGTCCATGACCGAGGGCAAGAAGCTGCCTTTCATGTTCAGCCAGTCGCAGGCCATCCATGCCCGTTCCTGGGTGCCGCTGCAGGACACCCCGAGCGTCCGCTTCACCTATAGCGCGCACGTGACCAGCCGTCCGGACGTGATGGTGTTGATGAGTGCCGACAACGATCCGGCCGCCGCGCGCGATGGTGACTACACCTTCAAGATGCCGCAGCCGATCCCGTCCTACCTGCTGGCCATTGCTGCCGGCGACCTGGTGTTCGAGCCGATTTCCCAGCGTTCGGGCGTATGGGCCGAGCCGGCCATGGTCAACAAGGCCGCCAAGGAGTTCGAGGACACCGAGAAGATGATCGGTGCCGCCGAGAACCTGTACGGTGAATACCGCTGGGGCCGCTACGACATGCTGGTGCTGCCGCCGTCGTTCCCGTTCGGCGGCATGGAGAACCCGCGCCTGACCTTCGCCACCCCGACCGTGATCGTCGGCGACAAGTCGCTGGTCTCGCTGGTCGCCCATGAGCTGGCGCACAGCTGGTCGGGCAACCTGGTGACCAACGCCAGCTGGAAGGACATCTGGCTCAACGAAGGCTTCACCACCTACGTGCAGGCGCGCATCACCGAGGCGCTGTATGGCACGGAGATGGCCGAGATGGAGCGCGAGATCGACCAGACCGATCTGCTCAACGAAGTGAAGGACATGAGCCCGGCCGACCAGGCGCTGGCGCTGCCGCCGCTCAACGAGCGCGATCCGGACGAAGCGCTGAGCAACGTCGCTTACGTCAAGGGCGCCTGGTTCCTGCAGTTCCTGGAGCAGCGTTTTGGCCGCGCGGTGTTTGATCCGTTCCTGCGTGGCTGGTTCAACGACCATGCCTTCCAGAGCGCCAACACCGACCAGTTCGTCGCGTACATGAAGAAGAACCTGCTGCCGAAGAATCCGGCAGCTGTCACCGATGCCGAGTTGAAGGCGTGGTTGGACGAGCCGGGCATCCCGGCGTTCGCGCAGAAGGCCCGTTCGCGCAACTTCGCCGTGGTGGATACCGCGCGTATCGCCTTCCTGGGCAGCAACCAGCTGCCGAACAGCCAGGTGACCCGCGAATGGGGCACCCAGGAATGGGTGCGCTTCATCGATGGCCTGGGCCAGACCCAGTCGGTCGAGAAGCTGGCGCAGCTGGACAAGGGTTACCACTTCACCGGCACCCCGAATGGTGAGATCGCGATGCGTTGGTATCCGCTGGCCATCCGCAGCGGCTACACCGACGCACAGGCCGCTGCCGGCGAGTTCATCCAGAAGGTTGGCCGTCGCAAGCTGGTACTGCCGATCTACGCTGAACTGCTGAAGACGCCGGAAGGTCTGGCCTTCGCCAAGGAAGTATTTGCCAAGGCCAAGCCGGGCTATCACCCGATCACCACCGCCTCGGTGGAAGACATGATCGCCAAGGCCGAAGCCGCGCCGAAGCAGGAAGCTGCGCCGAAGCAGTAATCGGCTTCCGTTGGCTTCAACCCAGACGGCGAGCTTCGGCTCGCCGTCTGTTTTTGTGCTGTCTCAAGTTCTGCGGTTAGTTGTAGCCCGGGTAAGCGAAGCGCACCCGGGGCCGTTTGCGCGGGGCCTTTTTGTAGAGCCGAGCCATGCTCGGCTGGGCGTTACCGGTAAGGCCTCTACCGAGCATGGCTCGGCACTACCTGGCGGCGGCGTTGTTGTGCAGGTTGTACGACGCGCCCGAGCGCGTCGGCTTCCTGCGCCGTAGTCGCAATCAGACTCGACCGCAGCCCTCAACTGCCGCTCTTTGCCGCCGCAAGCGGCAGGTTCTTCAATACCGCCTTATCAATCTTTGCCGCCACCCCGACACTGCGACCGGCAAGATTGACCACGCTGTACTGCACCGCCACGCCCATCACCTGGGTAGCCTGCGACATATCCAAGCCATAGGACTGGCGCAGCCATTGCAGCATCCCCGACGTCGCCAGCCGCAGCGCATCGTCGCTGGAACCCGCCTGCCCCAAGGTCATGATCTGCGTGGGTGATTCCACCCGTGGCGTTGCGATGGACTGCTTCTTGATCAGTTCAACTTCAAGTACCACGTCCAGTGAGGTTTCCAATGCCCATTGGCTGGTTTCACCGTCGCCCTGCAATGCATGGCCGTCGCCGACGTATAGCAATGCGCCGGGTTGCTGCACCTCAAGGTAGACCGTGTTGCCTTCGACGACGGCGTTGAAATCCATGTTGCCGCCAAAGTCGCCGGTGTCGCCGGTGGAGAACGGCGGATAGCCGAAGCCGGGTGCCACCGCGAGACCGCCGAGCATCGGCTTGACCGGAATCTCGAAGTTCTTCAATGCGCCGCTGGCGCCCTGCGGCCGCGCCATGCCGCGCATGCGATCCAGTTCCCAACGCACCGGCTTGCCCAGCGACGCGGTCTCGGTGGCGATGCGCGGTGTCTTCAGGCGGCCGACGATACCGTCGAGGCTGTCGGCGTAGTCGCGATTGAGCTTGAGCGAGCGGAGGGTGATCGCCAGCGTGTCGCCGGGCTCGGCACCGGCGACGAAGAACGGCCCGACCTGCGGATTGCCGAACAAGGCACGGGTGATGCCGTGCTCGTCGACGCCACCGGAATCCAGAGTTTTGGTCCGCACCGAATCGCCAGGCCAGATCACCAACGCCGGCGCGCGCTCGGCGCTGAAGGTATTGGAGTAGTCGCTAGGGGTGAAGTCATGCAGGCGCGGTGCCTTGCCCGGCCGTGACGGCACTCGCCAGGCGCTGAAATCATGCCTTGCACGCGCGCTGCGGTTGTTGGTGTCCGGCTCATCGCTGCGGCCCTGCATGTGGCTGCCATCGATGCGCCCGTCGTAGTGATAGACCTGACCGTCACTGCCGGTTGCGGTGAACTTCAGCTGCGAGCCGTTCAAGCTGCCGCTGATCGGGTCGCCCCCCAATGTTCCGCTGACCTGCGTGCCTTGCACATCCAGATTCAAGGTCTGCCTGGCGCTGTTGCCCCATAGATCGGTGGTCAGGATCCATTGATCGGCGGCGAGGGCATGGAGCGGGAGTACGGACAACAACAGCGATGACCATCTCAGGGAAGTGCGCACGTTGCGTGTGTCTGCGAAGGGCCCGGCGGGCGTGTTCGCGGAGTGTACGAACGGACAGGTCGCCGTCGCAGTGTCAAAGGTAACTACATCTGTAGTCAGTCCGGCCGTTCGTGTAGCCGGGTGATGATTCCTGCGGCAGGCTGCACGCTACCGGAGTGGGCGTGCACTGCGCTCAGGGCGTGCGCGCGCGCACCGCCAGGAACATGTCCACGCAGTCGTGCATCACCCGCTGCTGCGCGCCGGCGTCCAAGGGCGCGGCACCCATGGCGATCTGGGGCCAGAACGCGAACGCCTTGACCATGCCCTGCAGCTGATGGGCGGCGTCGGCCGGGGCGATGCCGTCGCGCAGGCGGCCATCGGCCTGCGCGGCGCGGATCCAGGTGGTCAGCCCTTCTTCCTTCTCGGCCAGCTTGTCCATCATCACCCGTGCCCGTTCCGGTGCATGCACCAGCTCGGCCATGGCCACCCGCGACAGGTCGATGAAGCTGGCGTCGCTGAGCAGGCGCAGTTTCTGCGCGACGAAGCCCAGCAACTGCTCGCGCAATGGCCGGGCCGGATCGTAGGCGAGCGCGTCCAGCGATTGGCTGGCCTCCCACAGCTGCCAGAGGATGGCGGTGAATAGTTCGTCCTTGCTGGCGAAATGGTTGTAGACGGTGCGCTTGGATACCTCGGCGGTGGCGGCGATGCGGTCCATGCTGGTGCCGGCAAAGCCCAGTTCACGGAACTCGGCCACTGCCGCGCGCAGGATGGCCTCGCGTTTGCGGTCGGTCAGGCGGAGCGGGCGCTTGGAATCGGTCATCCGCTCATTTTACACCGTTCAGTTTACTTTCCTTGGAATGGAAGTAAACTCAAAAGTGTACTTTTACCGGCAAGCTCAGCCATGAAGCGTCGCCTGCCTCGTTTCCTCCTCCTCATTACGGTGCTGATTGCCATGTCCATTGGCCTGCTGACCTGCGGCGCGCATCCCGCCGCTTCCTATGACCAGTCGCCGCAATACGGCGAGGGGCGTTTCCACAACGTGGCCAAGCAGGCCCCGCTTGGTTTCGTGCGTGGTATCAAGGTGTGGTGGCGGTTCCTGTTCGACAAGCCGGCCGATGCGACGCCGCAGGTGGCGATTCCGGTGCATGCCTTGACCCGCCAGGTCTTGCTGGACGCGCCCGACGACAGCCTGTGGCGGCTGGGTCACTCGACCATGCTGATGAAGCTGGATGGTCACTTCTGGCTGACCGACCCGGTGTTCTCCGGGCGCGTGTCGCCGTTCTCGTTCATGGGGCCGAAGCGCTTCCATGCGCCGCCGCTGTCGATTGATGAGTTGCCGGAAATCACCGGCGTCATCATTTCGCATGACCACTACGATCACCTCGACCACGACGCGGTGCTGGCGCTGGCGCCGAAAGTGCGGCACTTCGTCACTGCGCTGGGGGTGGGCGATCGCCTGCAGGCCTGGGGCGTGCCTGAGGAAAAGATCACCCAGCTGGACTGGTGGCAGGAAACTCGGGTGGAGGGCCTGAAAATCGCGGCCACACCTGCGCAGCATTTCTCCGGTCGCGGTTTGTCCGATGGCAATCGCACCCTGTGGGCATCGTGGGTGATCGATACCGGCAGCACGCGGATCTTCTTCAGTGGCGACAGTGGTTACTTCGATGGCTTTGCGAAGATCGGCGAACGCTACGGCCCGTTTGATCTGGCGATGGTCGAGACCGGTGCCTACGACGCGCAGTGGCCCGGCGTGCACATGCAGCCGGAGCAGAGCCTGCAGGCGCATCTGGATGTACGGGGCAAGGTGATGATGCCGATCCACAACGGCACGTTTGACCTGGCCCTGCACCCGTGGACCGAGCCGTTCGAGCGGATCACCGCATTGGCGGCGGAGCAGGGCGTGGTGCTGACCGCGCCCCAGATGGGCGAGCGCTTGGATATCCGTGCGCCTGCGCCTTCGACGCATTGGTGGCGGGTGGGTGAGCTTGACGGCATCGGGGCCAACGGCAAGCGCTGATCCGAGTACCCAACATGCTCTAAAGTGAAGCCCATCGCGGGCCCATTCCGCGCCACGTTCACTGGAGCTGTTTGATGAAACCCCTGATCCTCGGCGCCCTCTGCGTCTTCGCCCTGGCCGCCTGCAGCAACCCGGAGGCCGAGCGCCAGCAGCAGGAGGCCGCTGCCGCGCAGGAGCGCGCCAAGCGCGAGGCCGACGCCGAGGGTATCGGCAAGCTTTACGACGCAGCGGTCACCGCCACCGATTGGGAGAAGGCGCGCATCCATGGTGCGGCGCTGCTCGACCAGTACCCGGATTCGGACACCGCCAAGCGCATTGAGCCGGGCTTTGCCGAGGTTCGTGAGAAAGCGGCTGCCGCCAGCGAGCTGCGCCGCATGCAGGCCTTGTGGAATTACAACCAGGTGCCGGTGAAGAGCGGTACGCAGCGTTCGGCGGCGATCTACAGCAAGGACCGGGTGGAAGTGGACAGCACCGGCGCCAAGCAGGTGAACCTGGTGTTCCGTGATCACCCCGAGTGGAAGCGCCACGCCTACCTGGTGCTGCAGTCCAGCGACTTTGCCAAGGCCTGCTACCGTGCCTGCCAGGTGAGGGTCAGCGTGGACGGTGCCCCGGCCCGCACCATGGCTGCGCATCGCCCGGACACCGATGAAGCCATCGCCATGTTCATCGATGACAACCGTGGCCTGTGGCGGCAGGCACGCAAGGCCAAGGTGATCGAGATCGAGTTCCCGGTGCAGGCCGGCGGCACCCGCAAGGCGGTGTTTGAAGTGGGTGGGCTGGACGGCAGCCAGATGCCGAACTGGGATTGAGGCCGGTGCTTGCTGATGTGGCGCGGCGCAATCACGTCGCCGCCAGCCGTCATTGGGTGTTCGACATGGACGGCACCCTGACCGAGCCGGTGCACGACTTTGAATTGATCCGGCGCGAGCTGCAGATTCCATCCGGTGCGGACATTCTTGAACACCTGGCCAGCCTGCCTGCGCAGCAGGCCGCTGACAGCCACGCCTGGCTGATGCAGCACGAGCGCGAGCTGGCCGAGGCCTCGGTCGCGGCGCCGGGTGCAGTGGCCTTGATCCGCGCGCTGCATGCCGAGGGTTGCCGGCTGGGCATCCTCACCCGCAATGCGCGTGAGCTGGCTGAAGTGACGCTGGCGGCGATTGGCGTGGCGGAGTGTTTTGCCGTCGAGGAAATCATCGGCCGTTGGGAAGTGGCGCCCAAGCCGTCGCCGGCCGGTCTGCAATTTTTTGCCGAGCGCTGGGCCGTGGCGCCGGCGGCGATGCGCATGGTGGGCGACCATTACTACGACCTGGCCACGGCCAGGGCGGCTGGTGTGCCCGGCATCCTGATCAATGTGCCGGGCGATCCCTGGCCGGGTATGGCGCAGTGGCAGCTACGCGATTGTGCGCAGTTGCTGGAGCAGTGGCAGGCATCAGCGTTGGGGTAGAGCCGAGCAGGGCTCGGCTCTACCGCTTGAGCCCCTCTCCCGCTTGCGGGAGAGGGGTTGGGGTGAGGGGCTTTTCGGCTTGTAAAGCCTCTGCCGAGCATGGCTCGGCACTACCGCAGGAGCAAAAAAAAACGGCGCCGTTGGCGCCGTTTTTGTCAGAGGCTGTAGCCGAACTGCTGCTTGAACTGCTCGTTGAACTCGGCAAAGTCGAAGCGCTGGTTCTGGGTGCCCGGGTGCTCCACCTTCAGTGCGCCCATCAGGTTGCTCATGCGGCCCACGGTCAGCCAGTCGTAGCCCTTCTCGATGCCGAAGATCAGGCCGGCACGGAAAGCATCGCCACAGCCGGTCGGGTCGACCACGCGGCGCTCATGCGCCGGCGGAATGTCGAAGCTCTTTTCCGGGGTGTGGATGATGGCGCCGCGCGGGCCCTGGGTGGTGATGTAGGCCTTGGTGCGGGCGACGATGTCCTTCTCGGTCCAGCCGGTACGCTGCTGCAGCAGGTTGGACTCGTAATCGTTGACCACCACGTAGTCAGCCTGCTCGATGAACTGGCGCAGCTCCGGGCCGTTGAACAGCGGCAAGGCCTGGCCCGGATCGAAGATGAAGGGGATGCCGCACTCCAGGAACTCGGCGGCATTCTGGATCATGCCCTCACGGCCATCCGGCGCGACGATGCCGAAAGTGACGCCCGGCACATCCTTCACGTGGTTGTCGTGCGAGCGCATCATCGCGCCCGGGTGGAAGGCGGTGATCTGGTTGTTGTCGTGGTCGGTGGTGATGAACGCCTGCGGGGTGAACAGCTCCTCGATCACCCGCACCCGGGTCAGGTCGATGCCCAGCGCGTCGAAGTGCTCGCGGTACGGGCCGAAGTCCGAGCCCACCGTGCCCATCGGGATCGGGTCGCCGCCGAGCAGGTGCAGGTTGTAGGCGATGTTGCCGGCGCAGCCGCCGAATTCGCGGCGCATGCGCGGCACCAGGAAGGACACGTTCAGGATGTGCACCTTGTCCGGCAGGATGTGGTTCTTGAACTGGTCCGGGAACACCATGATGGTGTCAAAGGCAAGGGAACCACAGATCAAAGCGGACATCGCGAACAGGCCTATACGTAAAAAGGGAAATGCCGCCATGCGCGCGCAGGCGGACCGGCGCAAGGGTGCGCCAAAGTGCATAAGGTTACCGGCTGCGGCCGTCCACGGCCAGAACCAAGGATGTACCGCAGCTGCCCGGCAGGTCCTGGAGCCCTTTTTTTACAAGGATTCTCCTTGCCCGGGCGGGGGTGGGTTGATAGGCTAGCTCCCCTCATTTTCTGCCCATTTTTTCGCCAGCCGGCGTGGGCACGACACCCGTCAGGATCACTCCCCAGATGTTCAAAAAGCTGCGCGGCATGTTCTCCAATGACCTGTCCATTGACCTGGGCACGGCCAATACCCTCATCTACGTGCGCGGCCAGGGCATCGTGCTGAACGAGCCGTCGGTCGTGGCCGTGCGCCAGGACCGCGCCATCGGCGGCACCCGCTCGGTGGCTGCCGTCGGCGCCGAGGCCAAGCAGATGCTCGGCCGTACCCCGGGCCACATCACCACCATCCGCCCGATGAAGGACGGCGTCATCGCCGACTTCACCTATACCGAGGCGATGCTCAAGCACTTCATAAAGAAGGTGCACAAGTCGCGCGTGCTGCGCCCCAGCCCGCGCGTGCTGGTCTGCGTGCCGGCCGGCTCCACCCAGGTCGAGCGCCGCGCCATCAAGGAATCGGCCGAGGAGGCCGGTGCACGGGATGTGTTCCTGATCGAGGAGCCGATGGCGGCCGCCATCGGTGCCGGCATGCCGGTCACCGAGGCCCGCGGTTCGATGGTCATCGATATCGGCGGCGGCACCACCGAAGTGGCGGTCATCTCGCTGAACGGCATTGTCTATTCGGCCTCGGTGCGCATTGGTGGCGACCGTTTCGACGAGTCCATCACCAATTACGTGCGCCGCAACCACGGCATGCTGATCGGTGAAGCCACCGCTGAGCGCATCAAGGTGGAGCTGGGCTGCGCCTACCCGCAGGCGGAAGTGATCGAGATGGAAATCTCCGGCCGCAACCTCGCCGAGGGCGTGCCGAAGATGATCAAGA
>DAMCTY010000077.1:0-11416 GCA_032112995.1 Stenotrophomonas sp.
TGGTCAACCCGGAAGTGTCCTCGGTGCGCGACTCGGACCGCATCATCGGCCTGCTGGACTCCAAGACCGCCAATGCCGAGGCCGGCAAGCCGGTCCCGGCCTTCCTGCTGCTCACCCGCTACAGCCCGGCACGGGTGGAAACCGGCGAGATGCTGAGCATCACCGACGTGGAGGAAGTGTTGGGGCTGAAGGCCATCGGCGTGATCCCCGAATCCGGTGACGTGCTCAATGCCTCCAACAAGGGCGAGCCGGTTATCCTGGATACCGAATCCCCGGCCGGCCAGGCCTACGAGGACGCGGTTGGCCGCATCCTTGGCGAGGAGCGCCCGATGCGCTTCACCACCGTGGAGAAGAAGGGCTTCTTCAGCAAGCTGTTTGGAGGATAAGCATGGGACTGCTCGACTTCCTGAAGCAGAAGAAGACTACCGCCGAAACCGCGAAGAACCGCCTGCAGATCATCATCGCGCAGGAACGCAGCACCCGTGGCGGCCCGGACTACCTGCCGCTGCTGCAACGCGAGCTGCTGGAAGTGATCAAGAAGTACGTCAACATCGACGCCGACGCGGTCAAGGTGGACCTCGTCAAGGATGGCGCCAACGACGTGCTCGACATTTCCGTGGCCCTGCCCGACGACAAGTAAGCCAAAGCCGGCGGCCACGGCCGCCGGACGCTTTTGCCCGTGAACGAAGCCACTGCCAGCCCCGCCACCACGCCCGTCCTGTGCGTGGGTGATATCCAATGGAATGACGCCCAGTCCCTGCTGGCGCGCCATGGCCTGCGCCTGAACCATGTCGCTGCCGGCGAGAAGATCCCCGGCAGCTACTGGGGTGAGCCGGAGGCCGGCATCATCGCCTGCGATGTCTACGTACGCGACGACACGCCGGTGCATTCGATGCTGCATGAGTCCTGCCACCTGATCGTGCTGCCGCCCGAGCGCCGTGCCCAGGTGCATACCGACGCCACCGACTCGGTGCCCGAGGAAGACGCCACCTGCTACCTGCAGATCGTGCTGGCCGGGCAATTGCCCGGCGTGGGCAGCCCGCGCCTGATGGCGGACATGGACAGCTGGGGCTACACCTATCGCCTGGGTTCAACCCAGGCCTGGTTCGAGCAGGATGCCGACGACGCCCGCCGCTGGCTGATCGAACGCGAACTACTGCCGGCCGCCTAACCCGTAGTGCCGAGCCATGCTCGGCACAGGCATTTCCGACAACGCCCATCGCCCATGTAGTGCCAAGCCATGCCCGGCACTGGCACCACCGCGACGCCACGTGCCGAGCATGGCTCGGCACTACGGGGCCTCGCCTTGACGGCTCATGCCGCTCCAGGCTGCGAACTGCTCATGTCCAGGGTCACGCGGGTGCCCTGCTCGGGCCGTGAATCAATCCGCAGTTGCCAGCCCAGGTGCTCGCACAGCCGCCCGATCAGATCCAGGCCGATACCCGCGCCCGGACTGCGCTCACCCCTGCTCATACGCGCATAGACCTGTGCCACTTCCTCCGGGCTCATGCCATGGCCCGGGTCTTCGATACTGAGCACAGCGTCCGCTGAAACCCCAACACGCACCACACCGCGATCACTGTTCTCGATGGCATTGCGCAGCAGGTTGCCAATGGCGGCCTGCACCACCGCCAGCGGTGCCAGCACCCGGCAGGGCGTCAACTCCACCAGCGCCAGCTCCAGCTCCTTGCCTTTGGCCAGATAGCGGTGGTCCTCGGCAATCTCCGGCAACAGCTGGTCCAACGCCACCAGCTCACTCATCGCCGCCAATTTGGTCGGGTCACGCGCCAGCACCAGCAGCAGCTGGATCAACTGCTCCATGCCGGTGGATGTCGTGCGCACACGCTGCAGTTGCTGGCGCGCGCGCTCCGGCACACCTGGTTGCTCCAGCGCCAACTCGGCAGCACCGGTGATCACCGCAATGGGGGTGCGCAGCTCGTGGCTTGCGGTACTGATGAAAGCGCGCTCGCGCTCGACGAAGTGCTCGTTGCGCTGCAGGTAGTCATTCACCGCGCCGGCAATCACTTCCAGTTCGGTGCTGCCGCGCTTGTCCACGACGATCTGCTGCCCCTTGCGCTCAGGCCGCAGGTTGGCGATGTCCTGTGCCAGCACCGCCAAGGGCCGCACCAGCCGGGTCATGCCCACCCATGCCATCAGCAGGGTCACCAGCAGCAAGGCAATGCCGGCCAACAACGCCCACCGCGTTACAAAATGCTCCAGCTCACCGAAATCGGTGATGTCCAAGGCCAGCACCACCCGGCCGAAGTCGGTGGTGTCGCGCACCATCACTGCGGCATGCTTGCCGTTCAGCAACTCACCATCGTGCAGGCCCGGGTGCAGCTGCATCAGGCTTTCTGGAACACCGTCGGGCTGGTGGCTGGCATAGAAATGCAGGGTGTCCGAGTTCTGCCAGTGGTAGTCCGGATCCCCCCGCATCTGGCCGATGATGCTGTCCAGCTCGGTGTTCAACAGCGAGCGCCAGACCGCGTGTTCGGCGTGTTCATGCACATAGTTGGCCGCACTGAAGACAGCGAGGGTGATCAGGCCCACATAGACAGCCAACCAGCCCAGCAACTTGCGTCGTAGCGTGCGGCGGCTCACGGCGCACCTGCAGCCGGCGCGGACAGACGGTAGCCCACCCGCGGCAACGTATGCAGCAGCTTCTGCTCGAACGGCCCATCCACCGCGCGACGCAGCTCGTAGATATGCGAGCGCAGCATGTCACCATCCGGCGGCTCGTCGCCCCACAGGGCGTACTCCAACTTGTCGCGGGGCACTGCAGCCGGGCTGGCGCGCATCAGCACCTCCAGCAACTTGCGGCAGGCCGGGTACAGGTGCAGCACCTGCCCCGCGCGACGGGCCTCCAGCGTAGCCATGTCCAGCTGCAGGTCGTGCACCTCCAGCACCTTGCGCGGATTGCGGCCACGGGTGCGGGCCAGCACCGCGTCCAGCCGCACTTCCAGTTCCGGCAGCGCGAAGGGCTTGGTCAGGTAGTCGTCGGCGCCGGCACGGAAGCCGATGATCTTGTCGGGCAGCTCGTCGCGCGCGGTCAACATGATCACCGGCACCTCGGAACGAAAGTCCTCGCGCAGCTTGCGCAGTACCTCCGGCCCCTCCATGCGCGGCAGCATCCAGTCCAGCAGGATGGCGTCATAGCTCTGGGTCCCGGCCAGGTGCAGGCCGGTGATGCCGTCCGGGGCCACGTCCAGGGTGTGCCCGCGTGCCTCGAAGTAATCAAAGAGGTTGGCGACGAGATTACGATTGTCTTCAATGACCAACAGCCGCATCGGGCGTAACCTTACTGCCCCGGGCTGAGGCATGACCCACGTATCGTAGCGCCATGGTCGTCGGAATGTGGTCGAAGCACCGGAACACCGGTTTCGACGCGTTTCCAACGTTGCATGCCCCATCATCCTGCCAGCCTTCGACACCGAGCCGCCTGTGCGCCCAACCTCGCCCCGCTCTTCCCACACTCTCTGGTTTGCCATCCTCGTCGCACTGGTCATCGCCAGCCTGCTGGCCGGACTGGGCCTGCGTTCGCCGACCCCGCCCGATGAGCCGCGCTTCGTGCTGGCCGCCAGGCATATGGTGGAAACCGGGCAATGGCTGCTGCCACACCGTGGCAGCGAGCTGTATGCGGAAAAGCCGGCCACCTTCATGTGGATACAGGCGGCCACCTACAAATTGATCGGCAACTGGAACCTGTCCTTCCTGCTGCCCTCGCTGCTGGCCGCACTGCTCACCCTGTGGCTCACCTGGGACATGAGCCGGCGCCTGTGGAACCGGCAGGTAGCCCGCTACGCAGTGGTGGCATTGTTCGTCTGCATCCAATTCGGGCTGATGGCCAAGCGCGCGCAGATCGACATGGTGCTGGTAGGCATGACCACCCTTGCCCTGTGGGGGCTGGTGCGGCACCTGCTGCTGGGACCGAACTGGTGGGCGCTGGCGCTGGCCGCCTTCGCGGCCGGTGCTGGCACGGTGACCAAGGGCGTGGGCTTCCTGCCATTGCTGATGCTGCTGCCGTGGATGTTGTGGCGCTGGCGCCATCCGCAGGCAGCCGGCCCTGGCCGCAGCTGGCGTTGGTGGCTGCTGCTGCCGGCCTTCCTGGCCGGCACCGCGATCTGGCTGGGGCCATTGGCCATCGCCCTGCTGCAGAATCCCGATCCGCACCTGCAGGCCTACGCCAAGGAGCTGCTGTTCAAGCAGACCGGCACCCGCTATGCCAACGCCTGGCACCATCACCAGCCGTTCTGGTACTACCTGCAGGTGATGGCAACGCTGTGGCTGCCGGGCAGCCTGCTGGCCCCTTGGCTGGTCCCGGCCTGGTGGCGGCGTTGCCGTCGCGCCGACCCGCGTTACATCCTGCTGCTGGGCTGGGCGCTGCTGGTGCTGCTGTTCTTCAGCGCCAGCCCTGGCAAGCGCGAGGTCTACATCCTGCCGATGCTGCCGGCGCTGGCCGTGGCCGCCGCACCGCTGTTGCCCGGCCTGCTGCGCCGTACCGGCGTGCGCTGGCTGTTGTTGATCTATGTGCTGCTGCTGGCCATCGCCACCCTGGTAGTCGGCTATGGCGCGGTGCACGGCGATGGCTGGGCGCAGCGCAATGCCATCAAGCGCGCGATCGACCCCTGGGTACTGCCGCAGGTGGGCTGGTGGCTGATTGGCTTTGGGGCCGCCACCCTGGTGGTGGCGCTGGTGCTGCGTCTGCGCCGCGCCGGCTTGGCGGTGGTGCTGACCACGGTGATGCTGTGGGCGATGTACGGCCTGGGGGCGATGCCCGCATTGGACCCTTACAGTTCCGCCTCGCTGGTAATGGACAAGGTGCGCGCACGCATCGGCCCGGATGCCGAGCTGGGCATGGTTGCCTGGCGTGAACAGAACCTGCTGCAGACCCACCCGCAGGCCACCGATTTCGGTTTCAAGCGACCTGTTGCCGAGCAATGGGAGGCCGCTGCGCGCTGGGTGGCGCAGGACCCGCAGCGGCGTTGGCTGTTCGTGCTGGACAAGGCCATGTCACCCTGCGCCGAGCCCAGCCAGGTGATCGATATCGGCAGCGCCAACCGCAACAACTGGCAACTGCTGCCGGGCACGGCGCTGCATGCCGACTGTGTTGCCAGCACCCATGGTGTGGTCACCGGCGGCGACGAAGCCTTGGACAGCGACGGCGACTGATCCGGAGCAACCAAGCCGCTGTGCCCTGGCACAGCGGCTGCTGACGCCCACCGGCGACAGTTGTTGCCACCTGCAGGCTGAAGCCCCGACATTACGTCGACATCACTCCGACCTGTCTCCGACATGCCCCGGCAGAGCATGACAGCACCCCGATTCACGGTGCCCATGCTCCATGCCGCAGCTTCCTACCTCCACCGCCGTATTGCCTTCGATCGAAGGCAGCCGCCTTGGCCTGGCCGGGCGTGCCCTGCTGATCCCGCTATTGCTGGTGGCCGCAGGCAGCCTGGTGCTGATGGCAGGCAATGGCGACCAGTGGATCGCCGACCAACTTTACCGCTGGCAAGGCAGCCAATGGGCCTTCAAGGACGCCTGGTGGACCAGCCACCTCATCCACAAGGGCGGCCGCAACCTCACCTGGTTTGCCGCATTGCTGGTGGTGCTTGCCTTGATCCGCAGCAACATGGACAGCCGTTGGCGCCCCTTGCGCCGCCCGTTGGCCTACCTGCTGATCTCGGTGGCCCTGTCCACCGGCATCGTTGCGCTGCTGAAATCCTGGACACACATGGACTGCCCCTGGGACCTGGAACGTTACGGCGGGCTGCGTCCCTTCATCGGCCTGTTCGAGCAACGGCCCGTTGCCTGGGGGCATGCCGCCTGTTTCCCGGCAGGCCACGCCGGCTCCGGATACGCCTGGGTGGCGTTGTTCTATTTCATGCTGCAGGTACGCCCGCAGTGGCGCTGGCCCGCGCTCGGTGCCGCACTGCTGACCGGGATGGTGTTCGGGCTGGCCCAGCAACTGCGCGGAGCCCACTTTGCCTCACATGACCTGTGGGCGCTGGCCATCAGCTGGCTGGTAGCCACAGCGCTGTACCTGTGGATGTTCCCGCTCGCGGCTTCCCTTTCCCCATCCCCTTCCCACGCCGCAACTGGCAACGCCGGAGAGACCGCATGAGCGTCGCCGCCCCCCGCCCAACCATCCTGAATCCATCCTGGTCGCGCCTGCGCAACTGGCGGCCAGAGATCAGCACCGAGGCCTTGATCCTGCTGGCCAGCGTGTTCTTCGCCCTGGTCTGCAATACCTTGTTCTGGCGCAGCGCCATCGCCACCAATCCCAGCAGCATCCTGTTCGCGGTGTCGTTGTTCGCATTGCTGGTAAGCGTACATGCCCTGTTGTTCGGGCTACTGATCTGGCGCTGGAATGCCAAGGTGCTGCTGACCTTGCTGTTCATCACCACGGCTTTTGCCACGCACTACATGAACAGCTACAACGTCTACCTGGACGCTGACATGCTGCGCAACGTGCTGGCCACGGACCACAAGGAGTCGCGTGAGCTGATGACGCCAGCGCTGCTGCTGCCGCTGCTCGGCTACGGCCTGTTGCCCACCCTGCTGTTGTGGCGCGTACGCCTGCGCAAGCGCAGCTGGGGCCGTACCCTGTTGTGGCGCCTGGCTTTCCTGGTGGCGGTGCTGGTGGCCGGCGGTGCCGGCACCATGCTGTCCTTCCAGAATGTTTCGGCGTTGATGCGCAACCACCGCGAAGTGCGCTACCTGGCCACGCCGGTGAACTACCTGATCGCGCTGAAGCAGAATTTTTCCAGCTCCAGCCCGATGACCAAGCAGCCCAAGCTGCCGCTGGGCACGGACGCCAAAGCCATGCCCCGCGCCGTCAGCAGCAAGCCGCGCCTGCTGGTGCTGGTGGTGGGTGAAACCGTTCGCGCCCAGAACTGGGGCTTGAACGGATACGCGCGCCAAACCACCCCGGAGCTGGCACAGACCGGCGTGATCAATTTCCCCGACATGCATTCCTGCGGCACCAGCACCGAGGTATCGCTGCCGTGCATGTTCTCGCCGTTTGGTCGCCACGACTATGACGAGAAGAAGATCCGCGGCCACCAGTCATTGCTGCACGTGCTGGAGCATGCTGGCATCAGCACCTTGTGGCGGGACAACCAGTCCGGCTGCAAGGGTGTCTGCGACGGGCTGGCAATCGAGCGTCTGGACGATGCCACCAAGCCTGGCCTGTGCGCCGACGGCCGCTGCATGGATGAGATCCTGCTGGACAACCTGGCCACGCAGGTCCGCGCCAAACCGGGCGACCGGGTGGTCGTGCTGCACCAGCTTGGCAACCACGGCCCCAGCTATTTCCAGCGCTACCCAGCGCAGTTCCGCCAGTTCGCGCCCACCTGCGACACTGCGGACCTGGGCAAGTGCAGCCGCCAGGACATCGTCAACAGCTACGACAACTCCATCCGTTACACCGACCATTTCCTGAGCCGCACCATCGCCACGCTACGCGGCCTGGAGGACTACGACACCGCCATGATCTACCTGTCCGACCATGGCGAATCATTGGGTGAGAAGGGCCTGTACCTGCATGGTGTTCCGTATGCGATCGCACCGGAGGAGCAGACCCGGGTACCGATGGTGATGTGGTTCTCGCCCGGCTTTGCCAGCGACCGCGGTCTGGATACCAGTTGCCTGCGCCAGCGCGCTGCCCAGCGCACCGACCAGGACAACCTGTTCCCCTCGGTACTGGGCCTGATGCAGGTGCAGACCTCAGTGTATGACCGGTCGCGGGACGTATTTGCAGGGTGTGCCGGTTGAAGCAGTACCGGGTTTGATGCCGGGCTGATGCCGGACCGCAGTGATGCAGGTTCGGGAGTATTAAGTGCAGCAGCTTGCCGAAGCCGGAGCACTTTCGACTTTGGGCTTTGGGCTTTGGCTGTAGCACCCCTTCTCCCGCTTGCGGGGGAAGAGCCTGTCCCCGCGAACGCGGGGATGCCCGAAGAGCCTGCCCCCGCGAAGGCCGGGGGGCAGATGGGGGGGGAAAGCTGTTGCAGTGGCATGCTTTACGTTGCTGTGATGATCCATCGGCTTCGCGGCTTTCGCCGCTCCTACAGCCCCCTTCTCCCGCTTGCGGGGGAAGGTGCCCGGAGGGCGGATGGGGGCAGCTGTTGCAGTTGCTTGCTTTACGTTGCTGTGATGATCCATCGGCTTCGCGGCTTACGCCGCTCCTACAGCAAGCCGCTCCCGCACATGGCTTGTTGCCTGCAACAAGGAGCTTTCATGGCCACCTTCCCGCAATGGCTTCCCTGGGCAATGCTTTCGGCCGTCTTCGCGGCGCTGACCGCGATCTTTGCCAAGCTCGGCCTGCAGAACATCGACTCGGACATGGCCATGCTGCTGCGCACGCTGATCATCAGCGTGGTGCTGGCGATGTTTGTCGCCGCCACCGGCAAGTGGAGCAATCCGCTGCAGCTGCCCGGCCCCACCGTTGCCTGGCTTGTGCTGTCGGCACTGGCCACCGGCGCCTCCTGGGTCTGCTATTTCCGCGCCCTGCAACGCGGGCCGGCCGCGCAGGTGGCGCCGGTGGACAAGCTCAGCGTGGTGCTGGTGGCGGTGTTCGCCGTCGCCTTCCTGCACGAGCGCCTGGCCTGGCGCGAATGGCTGGGACTGGCCATGATCGGCGGCGGCGTGGTGCTGATGGCCCTCAAACGCTGACCTTTGTCCACTTGCGGCCCAGCCGCCGCCCCACTAGCCTTCGCCGGTACTTACAAACCGGGGTTTGCTGTGAAGAATCGTCATTTGGTCCTGGCCGCCGCCGTTGGCGTGGCCGTGCTCTCGTTGGCTGCCTGTAAAAAGGACGCCGCCACCGACGCCGCCAAGCCGGCCACCACCCAGGCCGCACCGGCCGAAAGCGCCGACCAGTTCATCGCCCGGGTCAATGCCGAATACAAGGCCATGTACCCGGAAATGACCTCGGCGCAGTGGCTGTCGTCCACCTATATCAATGACGATTCGGCACGCGTGGCGGCCAAGGCCAACGAGCGCTGGCTGACCGTGCTCAATGGCTGGATCGAGCAGGCCAACAAGTACGACGGCCAGCCGATGAGCGAAGACACCAAGCGCGCCATCAGCCTGCTCAAGCTGATGACCTCGATGCCCGCCCCGCGCGACCCGCAGAAGCTGGCCGAGCTGGCCGGCATCGCCACCAAGCTGGAAGGCGATTACGGCGCCGGCACCTACTGCGTGGGCGAAGGCGACAACAAGAACTGCCGCCAGCTGGGCGACCTTGAGAAGGTGCTGGCTACCTCGCGCGACTACGACAAGCAGCTCGACGCCTGGCAGGGCTGGCAGTCCACCGCCGTGCCGTCACGCGCCAACTACCAGCGCTTCGTCGAACTGGTCAACGAAGGCGCCCGCGAACTGGGCTATACCGATGCCGGCCAGATGTGGCGCAGCGGCTACGACATGCCGGCCGACCAGGTGGGCCCGGAAACCGACCGCCTGTGGGAGCAGGTCAAGCCGCTGTACGAGCAGGTGCATTGCTATACCCGCGCCAAGCTGGACAAGGAATACGGCAAGGACAAGGCCGAAGTCGGTGGCGGCATGATTGCCGCGCACTTGACCGGCAATATGTGGCAGCAGGATTGGAGCAACCTGTGGGACATGACCGCGCCGTACCCGAACGCGGGCAGCCTGGACATCACCGCCGCGCTGGAAAAGCAGTACCAGACCAACCTCAGCGCCGCCCTGGCCAAGGCTGGCGGCAGCGATCCGGCAAGCCGCTTCAAGGCACAGCGTGAGGCAGAACTGGTCACCGCCCGGCAGATGACCGAGCGCGCACAGGACTTTTACGTCTCGCTGGGCATGCCCAAGCTGCCGGAGAGCTACTGGCAGAACACCCAGTTCATCAAGCCGCTGGACCGCAACGTGGTCTGCCACGCCAGCGCCTGGGACATGAACATGGGCGGCGACGGCAAGGACGTCGGCGCGGACGTGCGCACCAAGATGTGCATCACGCCCACCGAAGAGAACTTCACCACCATCTACCACGAGCTGGGCCACATCTATTACGACCTGGCCTACAACCCGCTGCCGCCGTTGTTCCAGGGCGGTGCCAACGACGGCTTCCACGAAGCCATCGGCGACACCATCGTGCTGGCGATGACGCCCAAGTACCTCAACTCGATCGGCCTGGTCGGCGCGCAGCAGGAAAGCCGCGAAGCCACCATCAATGCGCAGATGCGCATGGCGATGTCGGGCGTGTCGTTCCTGCCGTTCGGGCTGATGATCGACCGCTGGCGCTGGGGCGTGTTCGACGGCTCGATCAAGCCCGAGCAGTACAACCAGAAGTGGTGGGAACTGAAGGCCCAGTACCAGGGCGTGGCCCCGGCCGGCGCACGCGGCGAGGAGTTCTTCGACGCCGGCGCCAAGTACCACGTGCCGGGCAACACCCCGTACCTGCGCTACTTCCTGGCGCGCATCCTGCAGTACCAGTTCTACAAGGGCCTGTGCGACGCGTCCGGCTATACCGGCCCGCTCAACGAGTGCAGCTTCTACGGCAACAAGGAAGCCGGGCAGAAGTTCTGGGCCATGCTGAGCAAGGGCTCCAGCCAGCCGTGGCAGGCCACGTTGAAGGAGTTGACGGGCACCGAGAAGCTCGACGCCGGCCCAATGCTGGAATACTTCGCACCGCTGCAGGAATGGCTGAAGCAGCAGAACGAAGGCCAGATGTGTGGCTGGCAGGCAGCGGCACCGGCTGCGCAGCCGGCACCTGCCAAGGCTGGGTAAGCCGCACCAGGCTTCAACGATCAACCGGAAAGGGCGCCAATGGCGCCCTTTCTGTTGAAAGCTCGAGTCTTCGGAGCTTCCTGGGAACGTACCCCAGGGCGGTGTTACACCGCTGATTGGCGGCTTCGATTCTTATGACCGCTTACTTGCCGCATAACGATGCACCGTTAGCCGCAAAGCCATCTCGGAAAATCGACCTATCCATCTGATTTTTATACGATTCAAGAAGAAGGACATCCTGTCATCAACGCTGCATACTTGGCGCTACGCCGCCTTTAGGCGGTCTAATGAGTGTTAGGCCTCTAGATGAGCGACGACAAAAGCAAGTACCTAGCTGGTCTCGATCTGTCTCGACGTCCCGAACATCTCGGCGCGGTGCTAGTCGCGCTTGGTCAGTTCACTAGCGGCGAGCCCGTTACCTCGAACTGTCCCAGGTGTGGCGCGCCAATTTCAGTAGAGGCCCGCGGCAATCCCCCCTGTGCGTGGGTTCATTCCTGTCCTTGCGGCACATGCAGCGGATCATTTCGCGGGCTCTAGCATTGCCAAAGGCACGCAGCCATGCTGTTCTGCTGCGAGGCCTAACAATTCCGTAAGGAAACCCCTGTCAACTTCAAGCAACAGTGCTCCTGCCTCTCGCGCTTAGGCTCTAGCGATATTCGTTGTGTTGCTGTTG
>DAMCTY010000078.1:0-10907 GCA_032112995.1 Stenotrophomonas sp.
CCGGGTAAGCGCAGCGCACCCGGGGCTTTGCGCGAACCACCCCGGGTGCGCTGCGCTTACCCGGGCTACGGATGTATCGGTAGTGCGCCTGACAAGCGTGGCTCGGCACTACACATCCGGGTGGCTTCGGGTCACCATCGCCAGACCCTCCCTGCGAGCCCGCCGATGACGCCTGCCGATTTCATCGAGGTCTGCGACAACGCCCTGTCCACCGCCGACTGCGCGGCCATCGTTGAACGCCTGCGCCATAGCGCGCAGCTCACGCCCGGCCAGGTCGGCAGCGGCGTGTTCCCCGAGCTCAAGCACAGCCGAGACCTGCGCATCAGCGGCAACGAAGCCTGGCGCGACGTCGACCAGCGCCTTCAGCAGGCCGTGTTCAATGGCCTGCTGCGTTATCTACGACGTTATCCACAGGTTCTCATTTCACCGTTGATGCTGCAGGTGCCCATTGCGGACGGCCAGACGCGGCGACTGAATGCTGACGACTTCCCTGCCATGGACGATGCCGCGCTGTCCGAACTGGCCCGCACCTGCCTGCGTCCGGGCGCGATCAACCTGCAGTGGTATACGGCAGGCGAGGGCGGCTATCCCTATTGGCACTGCGAGCTGTTCCCTCGCGACCCGGCCGGCGAAACCCTGCACCGGCACCTGCTGTGGACGCTCTATCTCAATGATGGTTTTGAAGAAGGCGAAACCGAGTTCCTGTTCCAGCAGCGCAAGGTGGTGCCACGCACCGGCAGCTTGCTGATCGCACCAACAGCATTCACCCACACCCATCGCGGCAATCGTCCGCAGGGTGGGGACAAGTTCATTGCGACAAGTTGGATCCTGTTCCAAACGGCACAGCGTTTGTATGGCGAGGCGACGGGCGCCGGTGCGACATGAGACGCCTCTCACTCGCTGTGACTTTGCTGTTGTTGTCGGCGTGTGCTTGTCCTCCACCGCCAGCGACGAAGAATGCCGCACCTGCGGTCAATAGCTTCTGTGAGCGCCACATCGGCGTTCCTCAGCCCGTTTCCCTCAGCGAGCTCCTCGCAAACGGCCACGCGTACGAAGGGCGCGCGGTTTCTGTCTCCGGCTACTACTCACATGGTTTCGAATACTCCGCGCTGTATTCGGATGCAGGCGTGGATATCTACGCGCGCGACTACAGCAAAGGCATTTGGATCGATGGTCTTTCACCCTTCTTCGCCGAGAAGGAAGCACATGTGCTTCTAACCGGGATCTACACACAAAAGTCCGGGGGGCATCTGGCCCGATGGCCTGGCAGTCTCTGCGTCGTGCGGATGAGGCCCGCATCGTGAGCAATACGCCATTGGTAGAGCGGAGCCATGCTCCGCTGGGGCGTTACCGGTAATGCCTCTGCCGAGCATGGCTCGGCACTACGGTGATCGATTCAGCTCAAATGTCGTCGTAGCAAAGATCGTCCGGATCAACGCCCACATGATCCGGCGGCGGCAATTCCAGTAAACGTACAGCCGCGATCTCCGTCTTCCCCAGCAACACCGCCTTGGCCACGCGATGCATGCCGTCCATCACCCGCCCCTGCGGGCACAGGATGATCGGATACTGCAGGTCAGCAGCCTCCACCAGTTGCATGTGCTCGATCACCTGCCGGCAGGTCGGCGGTGGAGCACCGGCATCCCACCAATAAGCTTCGTCCAGTTCGGCAATGGCCGACAACGGAACCTGGCATACCGGCAGTGACCGACTCAGCGCGATCAAACCGTGGACGTCCCAGGCCAACAGCCCGGCCTCGCTTTGACGGAAGTGGTATTGCCTGCGCATGGATGCTTCGTCCACGAAACTCAAACAATAGCCTAGCGCAACACATGTAGAGCGGAGCCATGCTCCGCTGGGGCATTACCGGGAACGCCTCCACCGAGCATGGCTCGGCGCTACAGGTGTGGCTTAGAACAGCTCGCCCTGCAGCGAGGGCTTCTTCGGTGGCAGCGGGGCGATGAACTTGCTGCAGTCCAACCAAGGCCATTGTTGCCGCGATGCATTGAAACCCAGGCGCTTGCTGGCCAGCTTGAAACGGTTGGCCAGCAGGTCGGCGTAGGCGCCTTCGCCGCGCATGCGCTTGCCGAACTGGCTGTCGTAATCCTTGCCGCCGCGCAGCTGGTTGATGGTGCTCATCACGTGCTCCGCGCGCTGTGGATAATGCGCATCCAGCCAATCGCGAAACAGCGGTGCCACTTCATACGGCAGCCGCAGCAGTACGTAACCCGCGCTGCTGGCACCGGCATCGCGCGCGGCCTCCAGCACTGATTCCAGTTCGGCATCGTTGATCCACGGAATCACCGGCGCCACCATCACGCCGACCGGAATGCCGGCATCGCTCAGCCTGCGCATCGCGCGCAGCCGTGCATGCGGTGCCGAGGCGCGCGGTTCGAGCTTGGCCGACAGGTGTGGGTCCAGCGAGGTCACCGAGAAATGCACGCTGACCAGCTGCTGCTCGGCCAATGGCGCCAGCAGGTCCATGTCGCGTTCGACCAGGGCGTTCTTGGTGATCAGCGAGAACGGATGCCGGGTTTCCTGCATCACCTCGATCAGCTGGCGGGTGATGCCCAGCTTGCGCTCGATGGGCTGGTAGGCGTCGGTGTTGATGCCCAAGGCGATCGGCTGCGGTACGTAGCCGGGCTTGGACAGCTCGCGCCGCAGCACCTCGGCCGCATTGGTCTTGGCGAAGATCTTGGTTTCGAAATCCAGCCCCGGCGACAGGTTCAGGTAGGCATGCGTGGGCCGGGCGAAACAGTAGGAGCAACCGTGCTCACAGCCGCGATACGGATTGACCGATTGGCTGAAGCCCACGTCCGGCGAGTTGTTGCGGCTGATGATGCTGCGCGCGGTCTCCGGGCGCACATCGGTGCGCAACCGGGAGGCGGCGAATTCCTCGCTTTCATCAACCGCCCAGCCGTCGTCGACGGCTTCGCTGGTCTGGGTTTCAAAACGGCCGGGCAGGTAGGTGCTGGCACCGCGGCCCTTGATCGGGGTAGGCATATGCCTACGCTAACGCGCGGCTGTCGCAGGATCTGCGACGCCACGCATTCAGCCAGCGCGCGCTTCAGCCGGCCTTGGGCTTGATCACCAGGGTGGCGCTCATGCCGGCGCTGAGCACCGCATCGGTCGGCACCGAGGCCGGATCAATGCTGACCCGCACCGGCACGCGCTGCGCCAGCCGCACCCAGTTGAAGGTGGGCTCGACCTCGGCCAGCAGGTTGCTGCTGGTGGGGCCAGCCGCATCGGCAATACCGGTGGCGATGCCTTCGACCTTGCCCTGCAGGTGCACGCCACCGGCCATCAGGCGGATATCCACCGCGTCACCGCGATGGATCTTGGGCAGCTTGGTTTCCTCGAAGTAGCCATACACCCACATACCCTCGCTGGCGACCAGCGCCATCCGTGCCTGGCCGGCGGCGGCATAGTCGCCAACCCGCACGTCGAGGTTGGTGATGGTGCCGTCGGCGCTGGCGCGCACTTCGGTGCGGGCCAGTTCCAGCTGCGCCTGCTGCAGGATGACCCGCGCCTGCTGCAGGGCGGCGCCGGCCTGTTGGCTGCCGGCGCTGGCGGCGTGGGCACTGGCCTGGGCCTGCTTCCAGCTGGCCTGTGCGGCCTGGGCCACGGCGCGGGCATCGGCCTGCGACTCGCGCGAGACGATGCCGTCGAGCTGGGCGCGGCGCTGGGCCTGTTGCTGGCGCATCTGGTACTCGGCCTGGCTGGCACTGGCACCGGCACTGGCGGCGGAGATCGAGGCACCGGCAGCGCGCGCGGCGGCTTCGGCGGCCTGCAGATCGGCTTCGGCCTTGGCCACGGCCAATGCATAGCGGTCACGATCGATGACGAACAGCAGATCGCCCTTCTTCACCAGTTGGTTGTCATGCACGGCCACCTCGGTGACCAGGCCGGACACATCCGGCGCAATACGCACCACCTCGGCCCGCAGCCGCGCATCGCGGGTCCAGGGCCTGAGCATGTATTGGTGCCAGACCACATAGGCAAGCACGGCGGCAAGCAGCACCACCAGGCTGGTGACACCCCCTCGTATCAGGCTGGCGGTTTTCATCGGAACATCCTCAATCAGGAAAAGTGGGGCAGGAACAGCAACAGGGCACTGCAATAGATGCTGGCGAACAAGGCCACGCGCACCAGCGAGGGGTGCAGCGCGCGGCGATACAGGCCGACCCGGCCCAGGCCGTAATCGAGCAGGCCGAACACCGGCAGCAACAGCACCACCAGCACCAGCGCGCCGGGGAAATAGATATCGCCGATGGATACTTCAAACGGCATGGCGGGCCTCCTTCAGGCGTTGCTGGCGACGGGAACGCTGCACGTAGGCGGCCAGCGCGGTACCGCTGTCATCCAGGCTCATCCGCAGTAGATAAAGGTGATCGCGCACCGCGCGCAGCGCCTGCGGTTGCGGGCCGGACAACTCCAGCAGCGCAGCGTGCACGCTGGCCTTGGCTTCGCGCAGGGTGTGCGCACGCGGTGCGCGGTACACCTCGCCCAGCAGGACCAGGGCCTGCTCGATCTGCGTGCGCAGCGCGGCAGGCAGTGGCTGTTCGGCCAGGTCGTGGCGCAGGTCGATCGCGCAATGCCCGGTTTCGTGCACCAGCAAGGCCCATTCGAACAGCTGCCGTGAGGGCCGGCTGCCGGGGCGGGTGCGGCTGGCCACCTGCTGGAACAGCTCGCGGTTGACGCTTTCAAACTTCGGCAACAGGCCAGGCAAGGGCGCGCTCACCGCCAGCTGCACCTGTGCGCGCAGGCGCTCCAGCAGCCGGCGCTGGCGTTGCTTGCTGCCGGGCAGGCCCGGTACCAGCATGAACACGCCCATCGCCACGAAGGCACCTACCGCCATGGTCAGCGAGTTGTCCAGGAAGCTCTGCGCGCTGGGATGGAAGTGCGGGCCCATGTTCCACGAGACCAGGATGCCGACATTCATCGCCATGCCGGTCACCGCGAAGCGGGGCCGGGTGGAGATGTACAGCGAGGCGATCATCGACGGCAGGGTCAGCAGCACCAGCATCGGGAAGTCGGTTGCCAGCGCCATCGCAATGAAACCGGGGATGGCGAAGAACGGTGCCACTGCATGGCCGATGGTGGCCCGGCGCACCACCCACAGCGGGTCCGGCGCAGCCGAGGACATGGCCACCAAGGCGGCCATGCCGAACACTGCCAGGCCCCCCTGGTTCCAGCTGCTGCTCAACCACAGCAGCGACAATGCCAGCATCACCACGAAACAGCGCACCGCGGCCAGGGCGATCGCATACCAGTCGTTGGCACGGGTGAAGCGCACCTTGCCCAGCCGCGGGGCACGCGCACGCAGCCGGCCGTTGCCGGTTTCCATGCGCGCCTTGGCGGCGAGATAGGCCTGCAGTTCGTCGGCGAAGCGACGCACCAGCAGGGCGCTGGCATCGAATGCCACCTGCTGCGGCGCGGCCAGTGCCTGCCGTTCACGGGCGAACAGCCCATCCAGTTGTCCACACCACCGCTGCAGCGCCTTGGCCAGCGCAGGCACGTCGTCACGCAGGGCCTTGTCGTCCAGCAGCTGCGACAGCGGCTTGAGGCAGGCGCGGATGGCAGCCAACAAGGCCTGCTGGTTGCCGCGCTGCAGGCGATCGATGTGGTGGTGCAGGGCCTGGAAGCGCGAGGTAGCGGCCATGAAGTGCTGGTTGATCAGCTTCAACTGGCCGTTGCTGCTGCGCAGGATCGGGTCGTCGAACCAGGCCATGGCGCGCAGGTCCTCGAATTGGATCGCGCCCAGTACCACCCGGCTCTGGGTGCGCTCGATCACCTCGAAGCCCTGCAGCCGGCCGCCGATGGCATCGGCGACAAAGCCGAGGAAGTCGTTGAGGTTGCCGTCATCGGCCGCGCGCAGGCCGGCACGCATGCGGTTGGGCCAGAGCACGTCGAACACCACGCTGGTCACCGCCATGCCCAGCAACACCTCGCCGGTGCGCTCCAGCGCGCTGTTGAGGATGTTCTGTGGCTGTTCGATCACCGGGAACACAATCATCGCCACGGTGTAGCCGGACAGCACGAAACCATACGAGGCCATGCCCCGGCTCCATACCGAGCCGCCGGCACAGAAGCCGGCCCACAGCGCCATCGCCGTCACCAGCATCACCGGACTCTGCGGGAACAGCGACACGATCAGCACCGCCATCGCGCAGCCCACCACGGTGCCGACGCCGCGGTAGAAGGCCTTGGCCAGCACCATGCCGGTATTGCGGTTCATCACCACCAGCACGGTGATCATCGCCGTGCCCGGCGAGCTCATGCCCAGCCGCATCGCCAACCAGCCGGACAGGTACAAGGCCACCAGCACCTTGCCGACATACGCCCAGACCGCGCTTTCGCCGCTCATGGCCTGGGCGACGGTCTGCAACACGGTGTTGGGGGACTTCGGCGCGCCCGGCGCGTACTCAGCCGGTCGTGCGCTCATGGCTGTTGTTCCAGCCCCATCAGGATGCGGGTCAGCACGGTTTCGGTCTGGCGCAGCTCTGCCGGCTCCACGCCGCTGAAGAACTGCTGCAACTGCTGGATCACCGCCGGCATCACCTGCTCGATCAGCTGCTCTCCGGCCGGGCTCAGCCGCACCACCAGCTTGCGCCGGTCCTCGGCGCTGGGCTCGCGGCTGACCAGGTCCTTGGCCAGCAGCTGGTCGATCAGGCGGGTGACATTGGAGGACTTCTCACTGGCGGCCTCGCTGATCTCCGACGGGCTCAGGCCCTGCTCGGAGCCGTCCAGCATCATCAGTACGTTGTACTCCGGATGGGAGATGCCGTAGTCGCGCATCAGCTGGTTGCCGTGGTCGCAGAACAGCTTGTGCACCAGCTTGATCAGCCGCGCCAGCATGGCCTGGTCACGCGGAAAGCCGGGATGGCGCGCGCTGCTGATCGCCAGCTTCTGGTCGATGCTGGTGTAGCCGCCGGCGGCGGGAAGGGGTTTATCCATCCCGGTATATTACACTTATGTAGTAATTGACGCAATGCACAAATTCAATTCGCTCTTTGTGGGAGCGGCGCAAGTCGCGAAGCTGACATTCCCGCCGAGCAAAGGACATGCCCGATCCCATCGCTGCCCAGCGCTTTCGACGCCGGGGCCAGCAGTGGCTTCGCGGCTTATGCCGCTCCCACCAAGGCAAGGTGCCCCTGCCGTCATTGGCCATAGCTAGAATCGGCGTATGCGCGAAACCCTCCATGAGCTGTGGACAAGTCTGTCCAGCATCCCCCACGCCGCCCAGATCCTGGCCGCCGCCTATGTCACCTACCTGCTGGTGCTGGCCTGTTACATCGTGCTGCAGAAGCGCGAACCGGTGGCCACGCTGAGCTGGATCCTGTCGCTGGCGGCGCTGCCTTACATCGGCCTGTTCGTGTTCTACCTGTTCGGCCCGCAGAAAATCGTCCGCCAGCGCCTGCGCCGCGGCCGTTCGCGCGAGGGCATGGGCACGTATGACGCCGTCTGCCCGCCCGACATCCAATGCACCGAGCTGGCACGGGTAGGGCAGGCCACCACCGGCCTGTCACCCAGCAGTGCCACCGACGTCGACTGGCTGGTGGACGGTGCGGCGACCTATGCCGCCATCATCGCCGCCATCGGCCAGGCGCAACGCCACGTCAACATGGAGTACTACATCTTCGAACCGGACCATGCCGGCACCGCCATGCGCGATGCCCTGGTCGAGCGCGCGCGTGCTGGCATCAAGGTGCGGCTGCTGCTCGATGCGGTGGGCTCGTCGAAGATCCGCAAGCGCTTCCTGCAGCCGCTGCTCGACGCCGGTGCGGAAGTGGCCTGGTTCCATCCACGGCAGCTGCTCAAGCCGCTGAAGCGACCGTGGCTGAACATGCGTACCCACCGCAAGCTGGTGGTGGTGGACGGCGAGGTGGCCTTCACCGGCGGCATCAACGTCACCGACGAGGAGGACGACAGCCGCAACCCCAACGCCTACCGGGACCTGCACATGCGCATCCGCGGCCATGTGGTGCACAGCCTGCAGCTGGTGTTCCTGGAGGACTGGATCTATGCCACCGACCAAGGCCAGGAGCACTTCCAGCGTGGCGACCTGTTTCCGCCCACCGTGCCGGCGCGCGAGCAGGGCAAGATCGACGCACAGGTGGTGGTATCCGGGCCGGATTCGGCCTGGGAACCCATCCACCGCCTGCATGTGGCCGCCATCCAGGAGGCACGCCAGCGGGTCTGGCTGGTAACCCCGTACTTCGTCCCCGGCGAGGCCGCACGCATGGCTTTGACCTCGGCCGCGCTGGCCGGCCTGGATACCCGCCTGCTGGTGCCCAAGCGTAGCGATTCGATCTTCGTCACCCTGGCCGCGCGTTCGTACTTCGACGAACTGCTGGAGGCCGGCGTGCGCATCTTCGAATACGGCCCGCGCATGCTGCACAGCAAGGCCTTCATCGCTGACGACGACACCTGCATCGTGGGCACCGCCAACTTCGACCACCGCAGCTTCCGGCTCAATTTCGAACTGTCGATGATGTATACCGACCGCAAGCTCACCCGTGAACTGGAAGCCATCCTGCAGGCGGAGTTCGACAGCGCCGAAGAGGTCCAGCCCGTCCGCGACCGCTCGCTATGGCGCAAGCGCCTGCCCGAGGCGTTCGCACGCCTGGCCTCGCCGCTGTTGTAGCGCGGCCGTCGTTGGCGGGCTACCGTCCATCCGCCACTACAGGCCATGGATCGGGTACAGCCCATCGCCCTGCCTCCATACATGGAAGCAGAGTATCAGCCACCGTTACACTGCTGCCCTGGATGCGGAGATCAACATGTACTGGTTGTTTCTGGTGCTGGCGCTGGGCGCCTTCCTGGTAACGCTCACCACGACACACATGCTGCTGTTGGTGCTCTCGGCACTGGCGGCGCTGGTGTTCCTGCTGCTGTGGGTCAAAGGTCTTTACGTTGCCCGCATCGGCAGCGTCAGCGAGGCGCCACGGCCACTGCACCCGGCTGAACTGCAGGCGCTGCGCGAGCAGTTCCGGGCGCAGCAGGCGGCAGCCACTGGTACTGATGCCAGTGCGCGTGGCAGCGTCGCCGTGCCCCCCGCGGCACCGACAATGACAACCATCGCGCCCTCTGCGTCGTTTGATCGGGATCCTTCGCAGCCATGACCGCGCTCAGCGTCAACGTCAACAAGATCGCCGTGCTGCGCAACTCCCGCGGCGGCAATGACCCGGACGTGGTGCGCGCCGCCATGACCTGCCTGCGCGCAGGTGCGCATGGCATCACCGTGCATCCGCGCCCTGACCAGCGCCATATCCGCGCGCAGGACGTGTACGCCTTGTCCGAGCTCACCCGTCAACATGGCGTGGAGTTCAACATCGAGGGCAACCCGTTTGCGCCGCCACGCGATGGCTACCCGGGGCTGCTGCCGCTATGCGAGCAGACCCGGCCTGCCCAGGTGACGCTGGTACCGGACAGCGATGGCCAGCTCACCTCCGACCACGGCTTCGATTTCGGCCGCGACGCAGAGCGCCTGCGCCCCTTGATCGCCGAATTGAAGGCGATGGGCTGCCGGGTCAGCCTGTTCGTGGATGCCGACAATCCGCAGATCGGCCAAGCCGCCGTGTTGGGTGCTGATCGCGTCGAGTTGTACACAGGCCCCTATGCCGAGGCCTTCCTGCAGGGGGATGCAAGCCAGTCGCTGGCGCTGTTTGCCGATGCCGCCCGCCGCGCCCAGGCCGCTGGACTGGGGGTCAACGCAGGCCATGACCTGTCACAGGCCAACCTGGCCCGGTTCCTGTCCGAGGTCCCCGCGGTACTGGAGGTTTCCATCGGCCATGCACTGATCAGCGAAGCCCTGTACGACGGCCTGGAAGCCACCGTTGCAGGCTATCTGGGCGCCATTGCCCAGGCGGGCATGCTGGACGCCTGAATAGCCGCAGGCGTATCCACAGGCTCCTGTGCATAACAGCCTCAGGAAGGTTGAGCCCGGGAAGCTCCGCAACGGTTGCCGCTGCGCAGGGGGCGGGGAGATAGGCGCGCGCCCTCTGCATCCTTGTCCCGGCTCCTTTATCCACAGCGTCTGGGTTATCCACAGAACAGCCGGGTAATTGATCTTCCAAGAGCCAAGGTCAGGGCGAGAACCGCCGTTTCTCGTACTGATCAAGTGCGTTGTCCACAGCGGTAAGTCTGTGTTCTTCTGTTGTGGATAACGTTCTGCAACGACCCATTAAAGCGCGCCTCATCGCAGCCGACCAAGCCTGATGCGAGGTTGGCTCGGGTCTGCTTGTCGTTATCCACAGGCAGACAAGCCCACTTGTAGTGGGGCGTTACGTGAAACATCGGGGGTCGGTCCCGATACGGGGCATGCATTCCACTGCCTGTGGATAAATAGCGAGATGCCCGGCCCGGCGGGTAGCGGAATATGGCGACACGAACGTTGGCTGCCGCTGGCTTCGATTCACGTTTCACCTCGCTCCTGCCACCGCACAATCCGCGCCTTGGCCGCTGTGTTCCCTTGACTGGCCCCCACACAGGCGACATGCAGTCCCGCGGATGGCTTCTGCATGTGGATAAATCGCTTTCCGGGCCGGTAGTGCAAGTCCTCCGACCCCTGGCGACATTTTCTCTCCAAGGCGCTTCGCGACATCCGTGGAAGCAGTCTGCGCCTGCCTGGATTGCGCAGAACGGGTCCGCGCTGCATCAGGCAGAAGGGGAGGGCCAGCCATCTGCAGGGCAAAAAAAAACGCCCCCGCATGCGGGGGCGTTTTCCAGTCGCGTCATGACTTGGTCTTGCAGTATTGCTTACTGCACGAAGCCAATCTTCTTCATCTGAGCGTTCTTCGCCTGTGCCAGGATCTTGGCCATGACGTCGTACTCGGAATCCGGGCTTGCTTCGATGCGAAGTTCCGGCTGGTTGGTCGGATCCTTCTGTACTTCTTCTTCCATCT
>DAMCTY010000079.1:0-9317 GCA_032112995.1 Stenotrophomonas sp.
GCCTGAAGACCGCCTGCATCGACGCAGCGCTGGGCAAGGACGGCAAGCCGGCCCTGGGCGGCACCTGCCTGCGCGTGGGCTGCATCCCGTCCAAGGCGCTGCTGGACTCCTCGCGCCAGTACTGGAACATGGGCCACATCTTCGATCAGCACGGCATCAGCTTCAACGACGCCAAGATCGACGTGAGCAAGATGGTCGGCCGCAAGGACGCCATCGTGAAGCAGTTCACCGGCGGCATCGCCCAGTTGTTCAAGGCCAACAAGGTTGCCACCTACTACGGCTTCGGCCAGCTGCAGGCCGGCAACGTGGTCAAGGTCAAGCAGCACGACGGTTCGGAAGTCGAGCTCAAGGGCACCAATGTCATCATCGCCGCCGGTTCGGATTCGATCGAACTGCCGTTCGCCAAGTTTGATGGCAAGCACATCGTCGACAACGTCGGCGCGCTGGACTTCACCGAAGTGCCGAAGCGCCTGGCCGTGATCGGCGCTGGCGTGATCGGTCTGGAACTGGGCAGCGTGTGGAAGCGCCTGGGTTCGGAAGTGGTCATCCTGGAAGCACTGCCGGAGTTCCTGGCTGCCGCCGAT
Organism: Stenotrophomonas sp.; assembly: GCA_032112995.1. GTDB lineage: Bacteria > Pseudomonadota > Gammaproteobacteria > Xanthomonadales > Xanthomonadaceae > Stenotrophomonas. Next base: position 585 of record DAMCTY010000079.1, read on the forward strand.
GCCGAAGTGGCCAAGGTTGCCGCCAAGGAATTCAAGAAGCAGGGCCTGGACATCCGCCTCAACGCCAAGGTCTCCAAGACCGAGATCAAGGGCGAGGAAGTCATCGTCAGCTACACCGACGCCGAGGGCGAAAAGACCCTGACCGTCGACAAGCTGCTGGTGGCCGTTGGCCGCCGCGCCGCCAGCAAGGGCCTGTTGGCCGAAGGCACCGGCGTGCAGCTCAACGAGCGTGGCCAGATCGTGGTCGACGACCATTGCCACACCGGCGTTGACGGCGTGTGGGCGGTGGGCGACTGCGTGCGCGGCCCGATGCTGGCCCACAAGGGCTTCGAGGAAGGCGTTGCCGTGGCCGAGCTGATCGCTGGCCTGCCGGGCCACGTCAACTTCGACACCATCCCGTGGGTGATCTACACCGAGCCGGAACTGGCATGGGTCGGCAAGACCGAAGCCCAGCTCAAGGCCGAAGGCATCCCGTACAAGGCCGGCAGCTTCCCGTTCGCCGCCAACGGCCGTGCCGTTGCCATGGTGGAGCCGGCTGGCTTCGTCAAGGTGCTGGCACACGCCGAAACCGACCGCGTACTGGGCATGCACCTGGTGGGCGCCAATGTCTCCGAGCTGGTGCACGAAGGTGTGCTGACCATGGAGTTCAGCGGCTCGTCCGATGACCTGGCCCGCATCTGCCACGCCCACCCGTCGCTGTCCGAGGCAGTGCACGACGCGGCGATGGCAGTGACCAAGCGCGCCATCCACAAGGCGAACTGACAGCTGGAATTGGAGAATCGGGATTGGGAATTCGCAAGAGCCCTCCCGATTCGACGTCAAAGGGACGCCGGCAGCGATGCTGGCGTTTCTGTTTCTTGAAGCCGGGATTGGAGATTCGGGATTCGGGATTCGCGAACGCCGCCATCCCCTTCCACGAACTCCAACCAACCGATCTCCCGGTTTAGCTCTAGCTTCTGGCTTTAGCTTCTGCCTTTTGCCTTTGCTTTTGCTTTTGCTTTACCCAATCCCCAATCCCCAATCTCGAATCCCCGCCCCCCCAACCCCCAACCCCGGCCTGAACACATGAAATCCATCTGCGTCTATTGCGGCTCCAACCCCGGTGCCAAGCCCGTCTATGTCGAACGCGCCACCGAACTGGGCAAGCGCATCGCCAACGAAGGCCTGCGCCTGGTCTATGGCGGCGGCCGCACCGGCCTGATGGGCGCGGTGGCCGATGGCGTGCTGGCGGCCGGCGGCGAAGTCACCGGGGTGATCCCGCAACACCTGGTGGACATGGAAGTGGCCCACAAGGGTGTGACCTCGCTGGAAATCGTCGGCTCCATGCATGAGCGCAAATCGCGCATGTTCGACCTGTCCGATGCCTTCGTCGCCCTGCCCGGCGGCTTTGGCACCGCCGAGGAGATCTTCGAGATGCTGACATGGCGTCAGCTCGGCATCGGCAACAAGCCCTGCGCCTTCCTCGACATCGACGGCTTCTACCAGCCGCTGATCGGCATGATCGACACCATGGTCAGCGAGCGCTTCCTGCACCCGGAGCAGCGCGAGGACCTGTGGTACGGCGAAGACCCGACGCAGATGCTGGAATGGATGCGCAACTACTCGCCGGCGCAGGCCGACAAGTGGTTCGACGAGAAGAAGCGCAACGCCCTGCGGTAAGAACCTGGCCCCTGGCGAGGCTTCCACGCTCCTGCGCACAGGGCTGGAGCCACGGAGCCACTTCAGCACCTGCCTGCCCTGCGCCGAAGGCGCGGGGCAGGCCTCCGGATCAGGGCACAGGCGAGCCTTCACCCGCTCCAGCAAGATGCAGGGTCTGCTCCCTCGGCAGGGGATACCCCAACAGATAGCCCTGCCCGAAACTGCAGCCAAGTTCCATCAGGGTCTGCATCTGGCGCTCGGTCTCCACGCCCTCACCGATGGTCTCGATGCCCAGCGTACGCGCAAGCGACAGCACGCCTTCGACCAGCGCCAGCGTGCTTTTGCCATTCTCGGCATGCAGGCCAGCGACGAAGCTGCGGTCCACCTTCAGGGCATTGATCGGGAAACGGTGCAGATACGACAGCGCCGAATAGCCGGTGCCGAAATCATCCAACTGCACCACGATGCCGCGCTCTCTGAGCTCATGCAGCGTGCGCAGGGTACGCGGAGCATCCTCCAGCAGCGCCATCTCGGTGATCTCCACCCGCAGGCGACGCGGATCGGCCCCTGCTGCTTCGATCAGCTCGAACAAACGTCCCACGAATTCCGTCGAGCGGAAATGCCGCGGCGACACATTCACTGAAATGTAGCCGCAGGAAGTCAGCGCAAGATCGGCCAGCACCTGCTCGTAGACCAGCCAGTCCACCTGTTCGATCAAGCCACTTTCTTCGCCCAACGCCAGGAAATCGCCCGGATACAACAGGCCGCGGCGCTCGTGCTGCCAGCGCAGCAGTGCTTCGTAGCCCACCACCGAACCATCCTGCAACGACACGATGGGCTGGTAGTACGGCAGGAAGTCGCGGTTCTTGATGGCGCGGCGCAGGTCCGCCTCCAGTTCCAGGCTGCGCACGGCTTCATCATGCATCGCGCCATCAAACATCACGCAGCGGTCCTGGCCACGGATCTTGGCGCGGTACATGGCCGCGTCGGCGTCACGCAGCAGATCTGCACCAGAGGTATAGCGCGGGTTCCACAGGGCGATGCCGATGCTGCCCGACGGGAACAGCTCGCGCCCATCCACCCACATCGGCGCCTCCAGCGCCTTCAACAGCCGCCGCCCCAGCTCCATTGCCGCGTCCGCGCCGCGCTCGCAGTTCACCAGCAACGCGAACTCATCGCCACCAAGACGGGCAACGATGTCGTCGCCGCGGACCATACTGACCAGACGGCGAGCCACCTCCACCAGCATCTGGTCGCCGGCGGCGTGGCCAATACTGTCGTTGACCCATTTGAAGCGGTCCAGGTCCAGGAACAGCAGAGCGAAGTGCGGACACACGCCCAACTCCGCATTCTCGATCGCACGCTCCAGTCGGTCCTGCAGGTGCAGGCGATTGGGCAACCCGGTCAATACATCATGCATGGCCAGATGGGTCAGCCGTTGCTCGGCGCGCATGCGCTCGCCGATCTGCGCCAGCAGTTTCTGGTTGACCTCACCCAACTCGCGCGTGCGCTCGACCACCCGTCGCTCGAGGTCGGCATGTGCCTGCAGCAGCCGCTGCTGGTCACGCTGACGCGCCAGGCTGTTGCCCAGGGCGCGGGCCACGAACACCATCAGGCGTCGGTCATCGACGCTGAACACCACTTCCGGGCTGTAGCTCTGCACGGCAATGACGCCGACCACTTCGTCATCGCTGAACAACGGCACGCCCAGCCAGCAATGCGATTTGGCACCAAACTCGCGCACCTTGCCGGCGGCAATCAACACGTCGATGTCCTCCCGCATCGCCAGCACCGGCTCGCGTCGGCTTACCGTGTATTCGGTAAGCCCGTCGCTGAACGCACGCGGCGCGCGTTCGCGGTTGTAGCGGTCCACCGAGTAGACGAACTCGATGCCTTCACCGGCCTCGGTAAGCATTGCCACGTAGAAATTGCTGGCGTCCAGCAAGCCACCAATGATGCCGTGCAGCTGGTGGTAGAACTCGGCACGACCGTGGCCCACCATCGCCAGTTCGGAAATATTGAACAACGCAGCCTGCAACATCTCCGCGCGACGCCGCACGATGATCTCGTCCTGCAGGTGGCCATTGATGCGCTCCAGGTCGCGGGTGCGCTCACAGACACGCTGCTCCAGCTGCGCATGCGCCTGGTGCCGGTCCATCGCGGTCAGGATGTGTTTGGCCACGAAGTTGAGCAGCGCCCGTTCTTCTTCGCCGTAGCACGCATCGGCTTCGTAGCTCTGCACCACGATGGCACCGCAGACCCGATTGTCGCGCCACATCGGCACGCCCAGCCAATCGTTGCTCTCCGCGCCCTCCTGGGTGGAAGCCTGGTAATCAAGGAACTTCAGCAGTTCGCGCGACGGCCCACTCATCACCCGCCCATGCCGCAGCACCGCGAAGGTCAGGCTGGAGGGCATCTCGTCGTGTCGGTAGCTGCGCCCTGGCTCGGGCTGGAAGTCGTCCTGCTCATCCACGTAGTACAGGAACTTCAGGCTGCTCTGCTGCTCGTCGCATTCAACGATGTAGCAGTTTTCGGCATACATCAGCGAGCACAGGATGCGATGGAAATAACGCAGCATCTCCGGCATCGCCAGGTCAGCCCCGGCAAGGTCGGCGATTTCGTACAGGGCCCTCTGCAGCTGTTTGGACCGCTGGAGCTCATCAATCTGCAGGCGCTGCCGCTGCGACTGGAAGACGCAGCCCAGCAGCACCCGTGCCGTACCCTGCCACGCCTGCAGGCTGGCCTCGCTCATGCCATCGGCATCAGCCACCACCAGCGCCAGGCAGGTGCCGTCATCCTCCCAATAGAGGGATTGCCCGCCGGGCGTGTCCGCACCCGCGCACAGCACGCCGAACGCCTCACGGCACAATGCCTCCGCCCCGGGTGGGTAGCTGCAATTGGCTTCGCCCACATGCGCATCGCGCCAGGCAAGCGCAATGCGGGCACCACTGGGCAACAGCCCATGCAGGCTCGCGACCACCTTGGCAATGGGCGATGTTGTGTCAGCGCGTGGCGGTGGTCCCGTACGTGCTGCGATCTCGCTATACGACATGTATCCGTTCTCTTCTGGGTTCCGGCATACCGGAACTCCCCCCTGCAGCGAAGCATACCGTCCCCGGCGCCCCGCCACGGCCATGGATGAAAGAAAAATATCACTTCACATTTGTGAACATGAATGCCGAAATCCGCTGTCGCAGCTAGGCAGAAATTGCGCCAACACGTAGGCTTCGCCCCGTGGACACCGCCGTGCAATCCCCCACCGACGAAGCCCTGATGCTTGCCTATGCCGGCGGCGACAGCGATGCGTTCACCGAGTTGTATGGGCGCCATCGTGCGCGCCTGTTCCATTACCTGTTGGGGCAGTTGCGCGACCGCTCGCTGGCCGAAGAGCTGTTCCAGGATGTCTGGCAGAAGATGATCAATGCCCGCCAGGGCTGGAAGCCGGAAGCGGCGTTCGCCACCTGGCTGTTCCGCATCGCCCACAACCGCCTCAACGATCATTGGCGTGCTGCCCGCCACCGTCCCAGCGCCCCGGACGATGCCGACGAGCGCACCGCGCGGCTGGCCGATGGCTGCACCCCGGAACTGCTGGCCGACGAGCAGGCACAGCGCCTGCAACTGCGCCAGGCACTTGCCGAGTTGCCAGCAGAACAACAGGAAGTGGTGATCCTGCGGCTGGAGCAGGAACTCAGCCTGGAGGAGATCGGGCAGATCACCGGCGTTGGCCGGGAAACCGTCAAATCGCGGCTGCGCTATGCGATGGACAAGCTGCGCGCGAGGTTGAGCGAATGAATACCTCTGACCACCTGACCCCCGAAGAACGCGACCTGGCGCGCCTGCTGGGTCGCCCCGACGCGCGTGTGCAGGGCCCAGGCGCGCAGGTCGATGCTGACATTCTCGCGCTCGCCCGTGCGCCCCTGCAGGCCGCCCCACCTGCTCCCGCCGGCCCGCTCGCCAGTCCGGTAACGCCGACTGTCGCCGCGAAAGGCCATGGCTGGCGCCGACGCCGTCGACTGACTTCCTCGCTGGCCGTGGCAGCGTCCCTCGTGCTGGTGGTGGGACTGGCATGGCAACTGCAACCCACGGCACCGTCGATCCCGCAGCATGGCGACAGTGCCATGCAGGCCACCGACGCGCCCGTCGCTGCCGCTGCCGACGCAAGCGGTACTGCCGAAGTGGAAGCCGTGCCGCCACCCGCCGCCGTGGTGGAGGCACCTGCACAATCGGCACCGGCGGACGAGGCCCCCCCCCAGCCACACCAAGTCGAAAGCCGAGCCCGTGCCCGCCCCTGCCAGCCCCCCGACCGAGGTGCCGATGGCCGAGGCCTATGCCGCCGCCCCGGCACCCGCACCGCCGGCACCACCCGCTCCCGTAGCACTGCAGGCCGAGCCCGCGCCTGCACTGGCAAACAGCGGCGCCAGCAACGACGCACCCCTGGCATCGCGTGCACCCCGTCCCCCATTCGAGGGTCAGCGCGCCATTCCGCATGCCGGAGAGAAGGCTACCGCGAAGGCGGTTGCTGCCCGCCGCGAGCGCGCTGCCGTGGCTGCCGCGCCGGCACCCGCGGCCGACATGACCACCGCCACGGCCGCACCCCTCGTCGACATCGAGGCCGACACCCGCTTGTCGCGCCGTCATTGGCTCAAACGCATCCGCGAGCGCCTGGACACGGGCGACCTGGACGGCGCCCGTGCCAGCCTGCGCCGCTTTGCCCATGACTATCCCGAGGCCAGGGTGCCGAAGGACCTGCAACCCCTGCTCAGGGACTGAGCGCGGGGCGCCTGCAGGCCCTTCTCCACTAGAATGGCCGCGATGCTCGACACACTTGCCGCCCCCGCCAGCCACGAGCTGGAGATAAAACACAGCCGGTTCCTGGCCCGGGCCGCACCGATCACCGATGCGGCGCAGGCCTTGGCCTTCATCCAATCGGTGTCGGTGGCCGATGCCACCCACAACTGCTGGGCCTACCGGCATGGCAACGACTACCGCTCCAGCGACGATGGCGAGCCGGCCGGAACCGCCGGTCGCCCGATCCTGGCCGCCATCGACGGCCAGGGCTATGACCGCATCGCTGTAGTGGTCACCCGCTGGTATGGCGGTATCAAGCTGGGCGCTGGCGGCCTGGTCCGCGCCTACGGCGGCACCGCCGCCGAGTGCCTGCGGCTGGCCGAGCGCAGCCAGCTGGTACCGATGACCGAGCGCATCCTGCAATGCGGCTTCGAGGACATGGGCATCGTCCACACCCTGCTGGGCAATGTCGGCGCCGAGAAGCTTGACGAACACTTCCTGCCCGAAGGCCTGCGCCTGCATGTGCGGCTGCCGGCAGACCAGATCGATGCGCTGGCCCTGCGCCTGCGCGACGCCACCCGCGACCGCCTCCGCCTGAGCGAACCCGTCAACCATGACTGACACCTCCTCCACCGCCGCGCCGCGCCGGCTGCAGAAACTGGGCAGCCTGAAAACCCTGTGGCCGTTCGTGCGCCGCCATGCCGGCCTGTTCAGTGCCTGGCTGGTGGCACTGGCGGTCTCGTCCACGGCGACACTGAGCCTGCCGATGGCGGTCAAGCAGATGATCGACCACGGCTTTTCCGGTGGCGGCCAGATCAACCGCGCCTTCATGCTGCTGTTCATCGTGGCGGTGGTGCTGGCGCTGGCCACCGCAGCACGTTTCTTCTTCGTGTCGCTGCTGGGCGAGAAAGTCGTGGCCGACCTGCGCGGCAAACTCTATGCCCACCTGATCGGGCTGGACGCCGGCTTCCATGACCGCACCCGCAGCGGCGAGCTGGTCTCGCGCTTGAGTGCCGACAGCGAACTGCTGCGCAGCGTGATCGGCTCGACCATGTCGGTGGCACTGCGCAGCAGCGTTACCGTGATCGGCTCGATGGTGATGCTGTTCGTCACCAGCCCGCGGCTGGCGGTGTATTCGCTGATCGGCATCCCGCTGGCGGTGTTGCCGATCGTGCTGGGCGCACGGCGACTGCAGAAGATCTCGCGCGCCAGCCAGGACCGGGTTGCCGATGCCAATGCGCTGGCGGCGGAAACCCTGGGCGCGGTGCGCACGGTGCAGGCACATGCGCGCGAACCCTACGAGCGTGGCCGCTTTGAAAGCGCATTGAAGGTATCGGTGGATACCGCCAAACGCCGCATCCGCACGCAGTCCTTCGTCACCGCCATCGCCATGGTGCTGGTGTTCGGCGCGATTGTCGCGGTGCTGTGGTCGGGGGCACACGACGTGGTGGCCGGCCGCATGAGTGCCGGCACCCTGGGGCAATTCCTGTTGTACGCGCTGATCGGTGGCGGCTCGGTTGGCGCCCTGGCCGAGGTATGGAACGAACTGCAGCGTGCCTCCGGTGGCATGGGGCGGATCGGCGAGCTGCTGACCGAGCAGGCCCGCATCACCGCACCGGCGCATCCACATGCGCTGCCCGCGCCCTTGCGCGGCGAGATCCGCTTCGAACATGTCAGCTTCCACTATCCGCAACGCCCGGACCAACCCGCGCTGGACGACTTCAGCCTGACCGTGGCCCCGGGCGAGACCGTCGCCCTGGTCGGCCCCTCCGGCGCCGGCAAGAGCACGGTGCTGTCGCTGCTGCTGCGCTTCCACGACCCGGACAGCGGCCAACTGCGCCTGGACGGCATCGATCTGCGCGAGCTAGATCCGGCACAGCTGCGCCAGCACATCGCGCTGGTACCGCAACAGCCGGCATTGTTTGCCGCCAGCGCCGCCGACAACATCCGCTATGGGCGGCTGGAAGCCAGCGACGAGGAAGTGCGTGCCGCAGCCCGCTCGGCCGAAGCCGACGACTTCCTGATGCAGCTGCCGGAAGGCTATGCCAGCGATCTGGGCGAGCGCGGCGCGCGCCTGTCCGGCGGCCAGCAACAGCGCGTGGCCATTGCCCGCGCCCTGCTCAAGGATGCACCGGTGCTGCTGCTGGACGAGGCCACCAGCGCCCTGGATGCGCAGAGCGAGCGCGCCGTGCAGCAGGCGCTGGAGCGGCTGATGGCAGGCCGCACCACGCTGGTCATCGCACACCGCCTGGCCACCGTGCTCAAGGCCGACCGCATCGTGGTGATGGACCATGGCCGCATCGTCGC
>DAMCTY010000080.1:0-9063 GCA_032112995.1 Stenotrophomonas sp.
GCGGGCGCCGTGGCGCTCCAACAGGTTCTCCAGCCAGCGGCGCGGCTGGCCGCTGGCGATGCCCTGGAATGACACACTCATGCGCGGCTGGTCGCGCAGCTGCCGGTGCTGCACCAGGCCGGCATTCGGGCGCAGCACTTCAGTCAGCCATTCCGGTTGCCAGCTCACGTCGCCGCCGCCGGCAAAGGGCCACAGCTGCGGATCAACCGCCACGCGATAGCCCCTCCCAGTTGTTGCGCACATGGGTCATCACCACGTCCTCACCGGCGGCGCCGGCCAGCGCGTTGGCCACCGCGTCATCGCCGATGGCGACGATGGGCGTTGTGACGCGCCCAGCCTTGGAGCCGGCGGCCACCGTAGCGTCGTACATCGCCGTCTGGCGGCGCGACAGCACACGCTCGCCGATTTGCAGGATGGCCGGCACTTCATCGGGCTTGAGCCCGGCAATGCCGCCGCTGTGGTAGCGCGGCGCGTGGCCGAACAGCAACGGGTTGACACTGCGCTTCACTGCGATACGACCAGCCACGCCGCCGCTGTGTGCGACGCCGGCCGATGCCCCGCCGCCGCCCCACGCACTCAGCGCCGTCTTGACCGCGCGCAGTGCAATTTCCTGCGCAATCATCCGCGCGACGCCGGCCACGAAGCTCTTGACCATGTCCGCGAACGCGGCCTTGAAGCTCTTCGCGCCGGTGGTGAGATCGGCAAGGAAGTCGCCGAAGGAGGAGACGGCCAAGTCCTCCATCTTCTGCTTGAACACCTGCTGCGACGCCGTGACGTTGGCGATCTGCACGTCGATGGCGTCGATGCCCGCCAGCACGGCCGCGTGCTCCGGAGTGCCCTCCTTCATATCGGCCAGCGCCGCATCAGCAGCCACACGCAGGGCCTGCAGATCGGTGATGGCCTTGGCCCGCGCCGAGGCAACCTGCCGCTCACCTTCGCTGTAGCCAAGCATGCCACCGGCCACCTGCGCGCCTATGGAGGCTTCCTTACCCTGCAGTGTGCTAGCGATTTTCTCGCCGGCCTGTTTAAGCTCGTCGCCCTTGGCCTTGGCCACCAATCGGTCAATTAGGTTCTCGACCATCTTGCGGCCGGTGGCATCACTATTGGCGTCTAGCCGCTTGAAGAGATCCTGATATTCGGTTTCCAGCTTTGCACGCTCGGCGTCACCGGTGCGGCCGTCCAACTCCATCAGCTTCAGCTGCACATCCCCCAGCGACTTGGCGAGCTCTTCCTCCGCCTTCCCCTGTTCCTGCGCACCCTTCACCGCGATATCCGCGCGGTCGCGCTGCAGGATGGTGATCTGCTCTTCCAGCTTCTGGCGCTTGCCGGCGTCCTTCGTCGCGGCCAATTCGGCCTGCGCCTGTGCAATCTGCAGATCGATCGACTGCTGCTGCAGCTCCAGCCGGGTGGCGAAGTATTCGCGCATGCCGATTTCGTTCTCGGCATACAGCCGATCCAGCTCAGCCAGCGCCCGGGTTACGGAATCACGCATCAATGCGTTGGAGGCCGCCACGGCCTTGCCGGCGCCGCCGGTACCGCCACCGCCGCCCGAACCGTCGCCACTCTCTTCCGATGCCTTGCCGCGCACCCGTGCGGTGGTCGCGTCGATCTGCGCGAACAACCCGGTCACGCCGCGGGCCAGGTCCTTGGCGTCGCTGCGGATCATGTCGCTGGCTGCCTGGAACCCAGCCACCATGCTTTGCTGCTGCGCGGTGAGATCGTCCATGATCCCGCCAACGCCGGCCGCATACGCCTTCACCGCGGCCACCGGGCCTTCGTCCTTCAACGTCTGCCAGGTGTTGGCGATGTTGCGGAATGCGCCGCCTAGGTACTTCACCAGCCCTTCGGCTACCTTGAAACCCGTGGTGCCGAGCGCAGCCAGCACAACCGTGATGATCTCCACGACGTTCTTCACAACGATGCCGGCCGCAGCCAGCACGCGGAACACATTCGCGAGGAACTCACCCGCACCGGCCAACCAGCTGGTCTTCTTGCCGAGGGAATCGGCGGCGGATTCGGTATCACGCAGGTTGGAGGCCACCTGCTGCATCAGCTCCAGAATGGGCTTGAAGAACTGCGGCAGGTCGTTGGCGATATCACGCAGGATCGTCACGAACGCCTGCGCCGACCCCGTGGCCTCGTTCTGGTCACCGACGAAGCGCACGAACGAGTTGCGGATCTGGACGAAGGCGCCGCCGATGGTCTTCGGCATCTTCTCGTACTCGGCACGCAAGTCCGCCTGATCCTTCAGCAGCGCCTGGGCGAGATCACGATTGCTCACCTTGCCGGCGCTGACGTAGGCCTTCACCTGTCCACTGGCAATGCCGAGGTGCTTGGCCAGCGCTTGCACGATGCGCTGGCCGCCCTCGTTGATGGAGTTGAACTCCTCCGCTTGCACGCGGGCGCTACCCAACGCCTGGCCGAACTGGCGCATGACGCCGGCAGATTCTTCGCCGGTGCTACCGGAGATGGCCAGCGCCATCGATACGGCTTCCGTCAGCTCGAGCTGCTTCTTCTGGCTCAGCCCCACCTGGTCCGCGGACTGCGAGACCTTGTTGTAGAGCGCTACGGTTTCCTTCCAGCTGGCCTGCGTGCGCTGGGCGATATCGAAGGTTTCATCCTGCGCGGCGTTGAACTCCTCCTGGCTTTTCGTGGCAAGGCGAAGGCGGCCAGTTATGCCGGCGGCCTCGTCGGAAACCTTGGCCAGCGAGCCCAGCGTGCGCAGCGAGGCGTAGGCGGCGACAAACCCGACCAGCTGTGCGCGGGCGGATTTCAGCCCGGCCACCCAGCTGGACGTGTTCGGGCCGGAGCGCGCGGCGTCATCCTTCAACTTGCGCAGGTCGCCACGCAGCACCGCCAAGCCTTGCTTGATATCTGCGAGGTCTGCCGAGATGCGTACACGCAAGTTAGGGTTGGTAGCCATCAGCCAGTGAGCCCTTTGAGGTATGCCGAAAAGTCTTTGCCGTCGTACTGCGCCGCGCGCGCGGTTACCGCGTCATCCGCGAGCCTCCTGCGCCGGCTGCGCTCGGCCGCTTCGGTGAAGGCCCGAAGCTGGCCGAGCGTGTACTGCTTGATGTCGCTGAAGCTGTGCCCTTGCTCGATCAGGAGCTGGAGGGCGTCAGCCCAACTCCAGGCAACCGCTGCGCCATGCCGGCCAGGAGCGGCGCGACGCTCTGCGTAAAAAAATCCCGGTTCACCCGCAGGCAGGTTTGCGTGAGGCGCACCACGTCATCGAGGTTAGCGGCCTCCACGTCAGCGACGGACACACCGGCCGCGAGCGACAACGCATCGAAGAACTGCTCGCCGTGATCGCCCATCAGGTCGACGATCTGCATCACATCGATGTCCAGCTCGTCGCCTTCGCCGGTGAGCACGTTATTGCCAATCAGCGCTTGGACAACCGGACGCGCGGTACGGATGAGCAAGGGAATCCGGCCAACAGGAATCGGCCTGATGTCCAACTTCTTCCCGGCGAAATCCACAGATGCACTGGCCGGAGCCAGCACACCCACATCCGTGTCTACGGAGGGGATCAAGCCACCACCTCCTGCTCGACCACGAAGTAACGCGACTCGCCGGCACCCTTGCTGGTATCGGCCTGCAGCGAGCCCGACACCTCACCGGCGCCGTACTCGTCACCGATGAGGCCAAGCTGCTGCATCAAGCCGCCGCTCATCTTGTGCACGCGAATGCGCACGGCCTTGCCACTCTGTGCCTCGTTCAGGCCGACGAACAGGGCTTCGTACTGCTTGGCGGAGTTGACCAGCGCCTGCACGGTGGTCTGCGCGGGGTTGACGTAGCTGACCTTGATGTTTGGCGCACCGCTGGCCGGAACGGGAATGGAGCTGCTTGCCGGGATGAAGATGCCACCGTTCTGGAACACGTAGTCGTCGCCCACGTCGTAGGTAGTGGCACCGGCTGGGTCCTTCACCGCAGTGATGCTGGTGGCCAGCTTGGCCAGTGGCGTATAGCCGCCTTTGTAGGCCACCACTTCCTCATCCACCACGTTGCCCGCCACCACGCTGCTGCTGGTTGCGCGCAGGGCCCGTGCAAAGTTCTCGGCCGCGAAATCGTGGAAGGTGTAGGCCAACTCAACACCGGTAAGGCGCTCCACTTCATTGCGCACGCCGCCACCCGGCTGGGTGTGGTCGGCCAGGGTCTTTTTCTCGCCCTGCGGGCTCAGGGTGAGCGCGGAGCAGTTGCCAACGGAGACGAAGGGCGCGGCCGCACCGTACTCGCGAATGAAGAGTTCGCCGCTGCCCAGGTAGCTGTGGTCGTTCATGTGTGTATCTCCAGGTATGCCGCGGGGCGGCGGTTAACGGGTGAGCTTGGGAATGTGGGTGGTGTAGCGGAGCAGCGCGCCGATCCAATCGGCGCCGGCAGGAGCCCGCAGCGGCTCCATGGATTGGTATTCAGGCTTGCTGAAGCCGACGGGCCAGGTCTGCTGCCTGTCCTCGACAGCTCGCTCGATGTCATCGATGACGGCATCCAGCGCCGCTTCGGCAGCTGCGCCACCCTTGCGCTTGACCACGACTGCGACCGTGGTGAGGCGGTGGGTGCGCATGACGGCAGGATCCGTGGCGCGCTCCTGCTTCTCGACGTACACGGCCAGGCCATCTTCGACGCGCTCCGGGTCCAACTGGCCCGGCTCCAAAGTGGCAACGCTACCCACCGTGGTGCGGTAGGCAGGTGCGCCATTGATGCGCTGCAGGTTGAGCACGAAGGCATCCAGCAGCTGGCGGCGCGCGGTGAGCTCAGACATTCGGCACCACCAGCCAACGGGCGAGCGAGCCGTCGTCTTTTAGCTTGTCGGTGAGGCGGTAGGTGTCACCATCCACCACCACGATGCCGCCGCGCTGCGGGTCCACCTGGGTACGTTGGAACGCAACCGTCACCTCGCCCAGGGCGACCGGCATGCCGTCCTCGCCCCAGGCCTGCGTGCCGCGGTCCACCAAGACGGTGCAATCGACGATCGCAGCCCCAGTGTCAGGCCCCGTGTACTGGGCCGCATCCGCCATGCCGGCACTGGCAAAGCAGCCCACGGCCATGGCATCGAAGTCTTGCAGGAAGGCCTTCTGACTCATCGCCCCCCCCGGTACTTCGACGACTCCAGCGCCTTGGCCAACTCGCGGTTGAAGTGGAACGGCATGAGCTTGTCCCACGCCCGCTGCGCCAGGGCAAAGATGTTGTAGCGGGGCTTGTAGCTGGCGCCACGGGTGAAGATGAAGATGCTGCGGACCGCAGAGCCGAAGGCGAACCCGATGCGCTCATAGATGCCCGGCAGCAAACGGCCGCGCTTCTGGTGCAGGGCGAAATAGTCACCGCCACGCTTCCGTCGCCCGCGACGCTTGACGCTGGCGTCAGTCTGGTTCTGCAACGGATCTTGCCGGGCGCCCATCTGCGACAGGATCTTGCTTACCTGCCCGGCACGCACATTGCCGAAGCGGTCCAGCGGAGCACCCTCACCCGCCACCGCAAACATGCCGGCAGGCATGGCACCCTTCTGCTGCAGCAGAATTTCAAAACCCTTCTTGCGACGCGTACCACCATCGACTTGCCGAATCAGGTACTTCGCGGGCGGTGTGCCGTTGCTCGCCTCGTCCCGAATGAACACCTCTGCGTAATTCCTACTGGTCGAGGTAAAGCCATCACGCTGAAGGCCGCCGAGGTTGCCTGCCTTCCGATATAGCACCGCGCGACGCGTCAACGGAACGGGCCGATCAAACACGCGGTCTGCGTTGCGCGCCCACACGTCCCGAATCTCAACGGCCGTGGCGTTGCAGGCTTGGATGACCGCGAACGGTAGGTTCTTCTGTTCCAACTCGGTGAACTGCCGCGCCAGCATGTTGTCAGCATCCACTGCGATGCGGATCAGGCTCACGGGCCACCCCCACTGCACACACGTGCGAAGGTCTGCAACGCCCTTACTTGTGTATCGCAGGCATCTGCGGCGCCAATAACTCGGCCCGCACTTTGATACCTGTCGTCGGCTCCACCATCAGTGAGGCGGGCGGCTGCGGCGGTTGCGGACAGTTCGCTGGTGGCGATGGACGCTTGCCAGCGCTGGTGCAGGCGCTGGTTGCCGTCGCGCAGCTCAGCAACAAGGTGATCAGATGCAGCTTGCGCATCAGCTTTGTCCTTTTCGTATTGGGCCGCCAAGGCGTTTGCCTTGGTCGCGTTGGCGCGCTCGGTGGTGATGACGGATTGCGCCTGGGCCAACTCGGCACGGGCGCTGTCGCGGTCACTTTCTGCTGCCTCACGTGCAGCGGCAGCCATATCGGCGGCGCGGTGGGCAATGGACACGCTGCCGCGCTGCCAGACGATGACCGCCAGCAGCACGAGCAGCACGCCGGTGAGGATGCGGACGATCATTGCGCCACCTGCTCGGCCAGGCACTTTGCATGGCGTTCCTGTTGACGAGCCCACACGCCCCAGCAGCGCTTGTTGGGCTGGCCGTTGATGGTGGTGCTGCAGTCGTAGCCGGCGGCGAAACGATAGCCCAGCAGCGCATCGCAGGCGGCGGTGTAATTGCCGGCGAGCACGTTGCGGCGCATGCCGGACTGCCTCCAGTTGCCGATGCCGTACTGGTAGGTGAAATCGAGGTACAGGTCGTACTCGCCCTGCGTGAGGAAAGCGCCTGCCAGCGAGTCGCGGAACGTGGCTTCGTCGCGGGCAATGTGCGCCTGGGCGGTGCGCAGGGCGCGCACCGGCGTGGTGGTGTCGCCAAGCTGCACGCGGCGGCCATCCTCATGAACGGTTGAGCCGAAACCGAGGGTTGGCACATCGCCCTTGGTGGGGATGACGGCCTTGTCCGTGTAGCCCTCTTTCATCGTGATGCCGATGAACCCAGCCATGCTCAGGCCGAGCGCAGCAACGGCGATGCGCACCGGAGAGGTGGCACTGCGTTCAGACATGGTGATCGGTCTCCCGCTTCAGTCGGGCCATCTCAGCCGCGTGCCGCTGGGCGGAGCGGCGATCCTCGCGACGCTTGTAGAACAGTGTGATGCCAATGCCCATCAAGCCAATGGCTACACCGCTGTAGGCAGCGATGTCGTTTGCAGTCAGCCCGAACAGCACGGCACCGGCGCTGCCACCGTAGGTGGAGACCTTGGCGACGGTGCCCGCTACGTTGTGCGTGGTGTTTGCCATGTCGGTCAGCTCGTCCAGCCTCACGGTGTCCCCCTACAATCAGTTGGAAGCCCCACCACCGCACACGCCACCCGGGCTTATGTGTGCAGTGGTGGGCGTTGATCAAGCAGCCTTGACGGCGCCGACTCCGGGCAACAGCTTGGCCACCACGGTGGCGGTGCCGTTGCCGGCGGCAGCAATTGCGACGGCGCAGTTCTCGAGGTCACCGGCGGCGCTGGCCGCGACGATGAACTCGCCCGCGGAGGCATCCCAATGCAGCTTGGCGCCGGCGGTGATGACCGCGGTGCTCAGCTTCGGGAAGGTGAAGGCGCCTTCAATCTGCGCAGCGACCAGTTCGCCAGAAGCGGCGGTGGTCACCGGCACGGCCAGCAAGGCGCCGAGGATGAAGGGCACGCCGCTGGTGACGGCGGCCGGCGCGGGCACCTGGATGGTGTCGCCGCTGGAATGAGCGTTGTTCATTGGGTTGGCCTCTGAAGATGGGGAAGTGGTTCCGCACTACGGGGGTGCAGGCATGCCTGCACCCAGCGCCGATCACGCCAGGCCGGCGTTCATGAAGAAGCCGCGGTGGTCGATGGCCTTGGCGCCGAAGACGTGCCGGCACTTGACCTGCACACCATCGACTTCGAAGCCCTGCTTCGTTTCGGTGAACACGCCTTCGTGGCCTTCCAGGTAGGCGTACTCGATGGTGTCGATGACGCCCGGCGATGCGGCGCCAAACCATGCAGTGGCGCTACCGTCTTCCAGACGCGGCTCCACGATGGGGGTGAGCGTCACGCCGGTGACGTTCAAGTCCACGCCCTTGGCGGCGACGATGGCGGCGTTGGTGGCCTTGAGCGCCACTTCTTCCAGCGACGGCGGCACGATCAGGAACTGCGGGTTGACCGTGATATAGCGGCCATCGATGCCCTTCTGCAGACGCATGGCCTTGCGCATGGCGGCCAGCGGGTTGTCCTTGCTCGGGTCCAGCGCATCGGCCAGCTTGGCCGCGGTGCCCAGGTTGCCGTGGCTGGCGTGGAACAGGGCAACGCCATCGGCCATGGCCGGGTTGTTGGTGAGAATAGCGTAGACCAGATCGGATTCCAGATCCGAGGCGCTGGCACCGAAGGCGAACGGGATGCGGCTCAGTGCGTCCAGGTCGTCGTTGACGATGGTTTCCCAGGTCAGCGCGACGATGCGGCCGTACTTGTGCACGCGGTACTTCTCGGCACCTTCGCCGATGCTGCCCTGCTCGTATTCGCCGCCTTCCACCACGCGCTTCAGCGAGGGTGCACCTCCCAGCTGCACGCGGCTGATTTCCTTGAAGTCCGGCAAGGTGGCCTGGCGCGAGAACGGCAGGAAGGTGCGCGGGGCGGCATCGTAGCCCGCGCGCAGGCTGCGGTTGACGGTGTTGCCGAGGATGGCCGGGAAATCGCTGGTGGACTGCAGCGCCTTGACCGCGATTTCCTGCTTGGACATGCCGCGGGTGCGGTGGCCGGCACGCTCGACGGAATCGCGCGCCATGTCCATCAGGTCCATGCCACGGAACTGGGCGGCTGCGCCTTCCAGCTTGTGCGCGGACGGGTTGGCACGATGCAGCAGCGCGTTGAATGCGCCCTCACGGTAGGTGACGGTTTCGTCCTGCGTGAGCGAGCCGGTGGACGCAGCGGCCGGTGCGCCGGCGGCGCTGGGCGTGGCCGGGGTGGCGCTGCCGAGGAACGCCAGCAGCTTGGCGCCGGCCTGCTCGGCGGTCATGTCGGTGTCGTCTTCGCACGACTGGCGCAGGGTGGCCAGCGCGGCCTGGTCCAGATCAGTACGCGATTCGAACGTGGCGAACTGCGCACGGATGGCATCGCGGCGGGCAGCCAGTGCCTGCTTCTGTTCGGGGGTGAGCGCGGTGGGCATGGTGGTGTCTCCGGTGGGATTACCGGCATCCGC
>DAMCTY010000081.1:0-8644 GCA_032112995.1 Stenotrophomonas sp.
CCGGCGAAGGCGATCATCGCGCCGTTGTCGGTGCACAGCGCCGGGCGCGGGAAGCAGACCCGGCCACCACGCCGCTGTGCGGCCTCGTGCAGCTTGGCGCGCAGGCGCTTGTTGGCGCCCACGCCACCGGCCACCACCAGCACGTCGCAGCCGGCGGCATCCAGCGCGCGCTCACACTTGATGGCCAGCGTGTCCACCACCGCATCCTCGAAGCCCCGGGCGATATCGGCGCGGGTCTGCTCGCTCTGGTCACTGTCGCGCCAGGCCAGCAGCACCTGGGTCTTCAAACCGGAGAAGCTGAAATCCAGGCCCGGGCGATCGGTCATCGGGCGGGCGAACTTGTAGCGGCCCGGGATGCCGACTTCGGCCAGGCGCGCCAGCTGCGGGCCGCCCGGGTAGGGCAGGCCCATCATCTTGGCGGTCTTGTCGAAGGCCTCACCGGCCGCATCGTCGAGGGTTTCACCCAGCAGCCGGTACTTGCCGATGGCATCCACCGCGATCAACTGGGTATGGCCGCCGGACACCAGCAAGGCCACGAACGGCGGCTCCGGCGGGTCGTCCTCCATCAGCGGCGCCAGCAGATGGCCTTCCATATGGTGGACAGCGATGGCCGGCACATCCAGGCCCCAGGCCAGCGAACGGGCCACGCCGGCGCCGACCAGCAGCGCCCCGACCAGGCCCGGGCCGGCGGTATAGGCCACGCCCTCGATCTCGGAGATGGCGATGCCGGCCTCGTCCAGGGTCTGGCGGATCAGCGGCAGGGTCTTGCGCACGTGGTCGCGGCTGGCCAGCTCGGGCACCACCCCGCCGTATTCGGCGTGCAGCGCGATCTGGCTATAGACGGCGTGCGCACGCAGCGCGGCCGCCCCGGAAAGGGAGGTGTCGTAGACGGCTACGCCCGTCTCATCACAGGATGATTCAATGCCGAGGACTTTCATGGGGTGTATTGTGGACCTGTCTGTCGCCCCCGCCAAATCCCAGGGGGTTGCACCTGTGCTCAAAGGGACTATAATGCGCGGCTCACCGGGTGTGACCCGGTTTTACTACTGAGTCCCCGGAGATTCCATGCCCAGCGTTAAAGTCCGCGAGAACGAGCCCTTTGAGTTTGCTCTTCGCCGCTTCAAGCGCACTTGCGAAAAGGCCGGCGTACTGGCCGAGACCCGCAAGCGCGAGTTCTACGAAAAGCCGACCCAGGAACGCAAGCGCAAGGCTGCTGCTGCCGTGAAGCGCCAGCTGCGTCGTTCCTCGCGCGACGTCACCAAGCGTCAGCGCCTGTACTGATCGTACGCAACTCCTGAACGGGGGGCTCCGGCCTTCCGTACTGGAGTGAAAGCCGGCACGCGCAAGCGTAGCCGGCTTTTTGCGTTCCAGACGTCAGCAATACTGGCGTCCTGCCCCCTATTCCCGACCCAAAGAGGTGCTCCATGAGCCTGAAGCAACAGCTGACCGAAGACATGAAGGCCGCCATGAAGGGCGGCGACAAGCACTCGCTGGGCGTGATCCGCCTGATCAATGCCGCCATCAAGCAGCGCGAAGTGGACGAGCGCATCGAGCTGGATGATGCCGCCGTGATCGCCGTGCTGGACAAGATGGTCAAGCAGCGCAAGGACTCGGTCACCCAGTACGAAGCGGCCAACCGTGAAGACCTGGCGGCGGTCGAGCGCGACGAGATCGTGGTGATCGAGCGTTACGTGCCGGCCAAGATGGGCGAAGCCGAGATCCTGGCGGCGATTGCCGCCGCCAAGGCCGAGACCGGTGCCAGCAGCGCCGCCGACATCGGCAAGCTGATGGGCGTGCTCAAGCCCAAGCTGGCCGGCCAGGCCGACATGGGCCTGGTGTCCAAGCTGGTCAAGCAGGCCCTGGCCGGCTGATCCTGGCTGCCAAGGCTGCAAGCCACAAGGCCCGCCCAGTGCGGGCCTTGTCGTTTCCGCCCTTCTGCCCCGCCTTCTGTAGAGCGCAGCCATGCTGCGCTGGGGCATTACCGGAACACCGTCCCGGGAAGCGGCTGGTGCCGCGGGGCAAGGGGCAGCAGAGCTGCGATCACAAGCAATCCGCTGAGCAGCAAGAACAACGGCCAAAGCCTGCCCCCATCCGCCCTGCGGGCACCTTCCCCCGCAGGCGGGAGAAGGGAAAGGCTGGAGCCAAAGCCAAAGCCAAAGCCCAAGCCACAGCCCAAGCCACAGCCCAAGCCACAGCAAAGGCAAAGGCAAAGGCAAAGGCAGAGGCAGAGGCAGAGGCAGAGGCAGGGGCAGGGGCAGGGGCGGGGGCGAGGGCAAAGCCACGGTCACAGCAGCATCCCCAGCTCCCCCATTCACCCTGACCGAAGCCCGCCTTTGCTAGAACAGACCCCTGTCTTCACGCGATCCATCTCATGCCTGCCCCCCACCCCCGCCTGCACACGTTCAAATCCCGCCTGGAGCTGCTGCAGCAAAGCCTGCCCGCCGCCCTGGTCCGCCGTTTCGTCGAAACCGACGTGATGACCCAGGCCGCCTCGCTGGCCTTCTACACCCTGTTGTCGCTGGCACCGCTGCTGGTGCTGCTGCTGTGGCTGACCGCCTCGCTGTACCCACCTGCACAGCAGACACTGATCGACCAGATCGGCGCACTGGCCGGCCCCAGCGTGGCCGAGGTGGCGCGCACGGTCATCACCAATGCCACCGCCCAGCCCGACCTGGGCTCGTTTGCCGGCATCTGGAGCCTGGTCCTGCTGTTCATCGGCGCCACCGTGGTGTTCGCCCAGCTGCAGGCTGCGCTGAACCTGATCTTCCGCACCGACTCCAAGCGCTTCGAGGGCATCCTTGGCTGGCTGAAGAAGCGGGTGTTCTCGGCCGGCGTGGTGCTGGCGCTGGGCTTCCTGCTGATCGTGTCGATGGTGGCCACCACCGCCCTGCAGGTGATCTTCTCGCACCTGCCCTCGGCGCTGCCGGCGGTGGGCTATATCACCACCCTGCTGCTGTACGCGCTGGGCTTTGCCTTCCTCTACCACTACCTGCCGGACCGGCCGGTGGACTGGCGCCAGGCCTTCCTGGGCGGCGTCATCACCGCGGTGCTGTTCACCCTCGGCCGCTACGCCATCGGGCTATACATCGCCAACGCGGCGCCGGGCAGCGCCTATGGCTCGATGGGCACGCTGGTGATCATGCTGGTGTGGATCTACTACGCCAGCGTGGTGTTCTTCGGCGGCGCACTGATCACGGCGGTGATCGATGAGCGGGCGTATGCGCGGCGCAAGGCGGCGGCCGAGGTTGATGCTGGGGCTTTGGACTGACGGCAAGCGCAGAAGCAGAAGCTACCCCTCCCCGGCCCTCCCTTTGCCGCAGGCAAGGGGGTGAAGAAGGTCTGCTTGTGCGGCACTGCCGCGCGGCCTGATGAACGACCGAAGGCTGTGCCTTCGGGCCGGACGGGTTGGGGAGGGGTTGCTTCAAGCTCTTGACTGAGAACCATCAAGCCCATCACCCCGCCAGCACCAGCCCAGCCTAGTACACTTCCCTTCTTCCCTTTCATCGCGCCCGCCACCCGGCGGTGCTGTTCTTTGCTGCATGGCCCGACTTCCCGACGCGTTCATTGACGACCTGCTGGCCCGCACCGACATCGTCGAGGTGGTGGGCTCGCGCGTGCCGCTCAAGCGCCAGGGCAAGGAATACGCCTCGCGCTGCCCCTTCCATGACGAGCGCTCGGCCTCGTTCACGGTCTCGCCGACCAAGCAGTTCTATCACTGCTTCGGCTGTGGCGCGCACGGCACCGCGATCAGCTTCCTGATGAACTACGACCGCCTCGAGTTCCTCGATGCGGTGGATGAACTGGCCAAGCGCGTGGGCATGGAAATCCCGCGCGAGACCAATGCTCGCACGCCGCAGCAACAGGACGACAGCCGCGACCAGTACTCAGCGCTGGACGCCGCCACCCGCTTCTTCCAGAAGCAGCTGGAAGGCAACGACAAGGCCCGCGCCTACCTCGATGGCCGTGGCGTCGATGCCGATACCCGCGCGCGTTTCTCCATCGGCTATGCGCCCGATGGCTACAGCGCGCTGAAGGATGCGCTGGGCAAGGACGAGCGGCGCATGAAGCTGCTCGATCGCGTCGGCCTGTTCTCCAAGAACGACCGCGGCCATGTCTACGACAAGTTCCGCGACCGGGTGATGTTCCCGATCTTCGACCGCCGGGGCCGGGTCATCGCCTTCGGCGGCCGGGTCATGGCCGCCCCTGATGACGGCAGGGACGCCGGCCCCAAGTACCTCAACTCGCCGGAAACCGCGCTGTTCCACAAGGGCCGCGAACTGTACGGCCTGTGGCAGGTACGCCAGGCCAACCAGAAGATCGAACGCCTGATCGTGGTCGAAGGCTATATGGACGTGGTCAGCCTGTTCCAGTTCGGCGTCACCCAGGCGGTGGCGACGCTGGGTACGGCAACCACCCCCGACCATGCCGAGCTGCTGTTCCGCAACGCGCCGGATGTGTACTTCTGCTTCGACGGTGATGCCGCCGGCCGCCGCGCTGGCTGGCGCGCACTGGAGTCGGTACTGCCGCGCATGAAGGACGGCCGCCAGGCCTTCTTCCTGTTCCTGCCCGATGGCGAGGACCCGGACACCATCGTGCGCAAGGAAGGTGCCGATGCCTTTGACGCCCGACTCAAGCAGGGTACGCCGCTGTCGCAGTTCTTCTTCGACGAGCTCGGCCGCGAGATCAACCTGGGCACCCTCGACGGCAAGGCACGCCTGGCCGAACGGGCCAAGCCGATGCTGGCACAGATTCCCGATGGCGCCTTCGGCGACCTGATGAAGCAGGAGCTGGCACGCCTGACCGGCATCGGCAGCACCGCCACCACGGCCGCTCCGGTCGCGCGCCCGCCCATGCGCAACACCGCCGTACCGGTGCAGAAGCGCAGCCTGGTGCGCGCGGCCATCGCCATCCTGCTGCAGCAGCCGTCGCTGGCGATGAACCTGGAAGGCCACCACGCCATCAGCGGCCTGCGCCTGCCTGGCATCGAGTTGCTGGTCGAGTTGCTGAACCTGGTGCAGCAGCGCCCGGACATCAGCACCGGCGCCCTGCTCGAGCATTTCAACGAGCGCGAAGAGCAGGCCGCGCTGCACAAGCTGGCCGCGCAGGCGCTGCCCGGCGACGAGGCGATGTGGGCGCAGGAGCTGCAGGACGCGATCCTGCAGCTGGAAAAACAATTGCTGACCCAGCGTCTGGAAGAACTGCAGGCCAAGCAACGCCAGCAAGGCCTGGATGACACCGACAAGTACGAACTGCGCGAGCTGTTGAAAGCGCGCGCCACCTTGCGCCTGTAACCACCACCCAGGGAGCAACGCATGAACATTTTCCGTCTGTCGCTGTTGCTGTCCCTGCTGCTCACCGCCCACGCCCATGCGGCGGATGCCACGCTCTACCACCCGCGCCCTGGCCTGACCACGGCCGGCCAGCCCAGCGCACAGCAGCTGCGTGATGCGGCCGCCAACGGCGTCACCACCGTCATCGACCTGCGCCGCGCCGATGAAGACCGCGGCTACGACGAGGCAGCCCTGGCCGAACAACTGGGCCTGCGCTACGTGCGCCTGCCCATCGCCGGTGCCGGCGACATCACCGATGCCAACGCCCGCACGCTGGACCACCTGCTCAAGCAGGACAGCGGCAAGACCCTACTGCACTGCGCCTCGTCCAACCGCGCCGGCGCACTGCTGTCGGTGATCGATGCACGCGTCAACGGCGCCTCCACCGAGGACGCACTCAAGTTTGGCCGCGATGCCGGCATGACCTCGCTGGAGCCGGCCGCACGCGCCTTGCTGCAAGCCCCCACCCCCTGATCAGGAAACCTTGCCGACATGACCCGCTGGTGGTCGCGACTGCGACCGGACAACTTCACCCTCGCCCTGCTCGCCACCGTCGTCCTGGCCACCGTGCTGCCGCTCAGCGGTGCCGCCGCCAAGGGCTTCGACCGCTTCACCGACATCGCCATTGCCGCGCTGTTCTTCCTGCATGGCGCGCGCCTGCCGCGTGAATCCATCATCGCCGGCCTGCTGCACTGGCGCCTGCATATCACCATCCTGGTCTGCACTTTCGTGCTGTTCCCGCTGCTGGGGCTGGCAATGAAGCCGCTGGCCGGCTGGGCACTGACGCCCGAGCTGTATATCGGCGTGCTGTTCCTGTGCGCCCTGCCCTCCACCGTGCAGTCCTCCATCGCCTTTACCTCGATCGCGGGTGGCAATGTGCCGGCGGCGGTCTGTGCGGCCTCGCTGTCGAGCATCCTCGGCGTCTTCCTGACCCCGCTGCTGATGACCGTGCTGGCAGGCTCGCAGGGCGCCATGGCCAACCCGCTGCATGCGGTGGGCGCGATCATGCTGCAGCTGTTGGTGCCGTTCGTACTGGGCCATCTGCTGCGGCCGTGGATAGGCCGCTGGATCGAGCGCAGGCGGCCGCTGCTGCGTTACACCGACCAGGGCACGGTATTGCTGGTCGTTTACGCCGCCTTTGGCGAATCGGTCAGCGAAGGCCTGTGGAGAAATACCCCGCCGCTGTCGCTGCTGGCCGCCGCGTTGGTCGCGGTGGTGCTGCTGGCCATCGCCATGCCCGGCATCGGCTGGCTGGCACGGCGGCTGGGCTTCAACCGCGCCGACCGGATCACCATCGTGTTCTGCGGCTCCAAGAAGAGCCTGGCCACCGGCGTGCCGATTGCCAAGGTATTGTTTGCCGGCGGCAGCCTGGGCGCGATCGTGTTGCCAATCATGATCTACCACCAGATCCAGCTGATCGTCTGCTCGGTGGTAGCCCAACGCTATGCAAAGCAGAACGCCGAAACAGCGCAGCAATAGCCAACGCAGATGTAGTGCCGAGCCATGCTCGGCAAAGGCATCACCCATAAATTCGCAGGCCCCGTAGCCCGGGTAAGCACAGCGCACCCGGGGCTTTGCCCAAAGCGCATCCGCTGCCACGGACCTGTCGCCATGATTGATCGTTCCCCGGGTGCGCTGCGCTTACCCGGGCTACATGGTCCGTGACCGTTGCAGAAGCGGCGTACGCCGCGAAGCCGGTGTAGCGCCGAGCCATGCTCGGCAGGGGCATCACCCGTAATTTCACAGGTCCGGTAGCCCGGGTAAGCACAGCGCACCCGGGGCTCTGCCCAAAGCGCATCCGCTGCCACGGACCCATCGCCATGATTGATCGGCCCCCGGGTGCGCTACGCTTACCCGGGCTACAAGGTCTGTGACCGTTGCAGAAGCGGCGCACGCCGCGAAGCGGGTGTAGTGCCGAGCCATGCTCGGCAGGAGCCCTGCCCCCAATCCCTCAGCCCATCACGCGAGGGCCGGCGGTGTTCGCAACATCCGCTGCAATGCAAAGCACCTGGGTTTGCGATCTCACACACAGCCGGAAGCATCACCAGCTTCGCGGCGCAGGCCGCTCCCAAGCGCTTCGCGCTAGGGAGCAGCCTCGCCTTCGCCGAGCAAACGGGCCACGGTAAAACGCGGCAACCACAGCTGCAGGTCGTAGTTGCGATCATCGGCTTCATCCCGCACTGGCGAAGGACCGCCGTAGACAGCCAACGCAATACGGCCGCACCCTTGCCCGGGCCGGCACCCCCACACATCGCCTTCGCGCGCGCCAATGCGTACGTTGTAGACATCCAGGTCCCGCAGCAACATCGTCATGGGCGGATAGGCCAGATAGCGCGGCTGCCTGCGCATGCCGTGCACGTTGCCTGTCAGCACCACCATCCGACCATCAGCTGGCAGTGCGGCGTAGCGCGTACGCAACTCGGCTGCCATCGTCGCATCCCGTGCACCGGGCTTGGGGGGCGAGCGCGACGCAGCCTGATCGAAACCAAATACCTGTATGTCTTTTCCTTGCCGGTGCAGCTTTCGCATTGCATCGATCAGTTCCAGCATCTCTTCACTTCGCCGGCCATCGTGGAAGCGGGTATTGGCGTTCCAGTAAGGCCTTGCCCTCAGGGCAGCCATCGCGGTGGGGCCACCGTCAGAGTGCAGATAGTCGGCCAATGCCGCGCTTTCTGACGTGGGCAGCTCCAATGCCAGATGCAGCGGCTTGCCATCAGCTACATAGGACGCGACCAAAGCCTGCACCACGGCCGGGATTTCATGGGTGCCGTGCTGCTCGCCAAGCACCAGCAGACGATGGCCTGCAGCATGACCACGGATCTGCGATACCGTCTGCTCAGCATGCACCACGCCGATGCCGGCCAGTGCCATCAACAATCCTGCGATCCGCTGAACCATGGCATGCATCCTTGCACCCTCTTTCTTGTGACAGAGGCAACACTGACAGTTGCAGCCGAAGGAATCAACGCAGCGCGCTCCCGAGCCGGCACAAGCAATGCCCGCAACCAGGCAGATGTAGTGCCGAGCCATGCTCGGCAAGGACGTTTACCCGCAATCCACCAGCCCCGTAGCCCGGGTAAGCACAGCGCACCCGGGGCTTTGCCCAAAGCCCATCCGCTGCCACAGACCCATCGCCATGATTGATCGGCCCCCGGGTGCGCTGCGCTTACCCGGGCTACAAGATCTGTGATCGCTGCAGGAGCGGCATACCCCGCGAAGCGGGTGTAGTGCCGAGCCATGCTCGGCAGAGGCATCACCCGTAAATTTGCAGGCTCCGTAGCCCGGGTAAGCGCAGCGCACCCGGGGCTTTGCCC
>DAMCTY010000082.1:0-7583 GCA_032112995.1 Stenotrophomonas sp.
ATGCTGGCCTGTCACGCCGGAGGTCGCGGGTTCGAGTCCCGTCCGCTCCGCCATTTAATCCAGTCACTCTTCGGAGTGCGCACCCCGGGAAACCGCGGTGGTCGAGTCAAACGCGGAGCGGTAGTTCAGCTGGTTAGAATGCTGGCCTGTCACGCCGGAGGTCGCGGGTTCGAGTCCCGTCCGCTCCGCCAGTTGTCTCAAAGCCCTCGGCGCAAGCCGGGGGCTTTTCTTTTGTGGGTACGGGCAAGCGCCCGAGTTGGGCGCGGGGCGGGAAGCGGGTTAAACTGCCCGGCTCGCCACTCAGGCCTAGATTTGCCCATGCTGCAGAAACTTCGCGACAAGACCTCAGGCTGGATCGTTACCGTGATCATGGGCCTGTTGATGATCCCGTTCCTGTTCGTGATCGACAACAGCTACCTCGGTGGCGTCGGCGCACAGAACGTGGCCAAGGTATCGGCACCGCCGAGCTGGTGGCGTTCGGCGCCGTCGTGGTGGCCGATGTCGTTCCTGTGGAACCACCACGAAATCAGCGTGGAAGACTTCCGTACGCGCTTTGAACAGGCGCGTATGCAGGCCCGCGAGCAGCAGGGCGACAACTTCGACCCGCGCCAGTTCGAAACCACCGAGAACAAGCTGGCCGTGCTGGATCAGCTGGTGGACGAGCAGGTAGTGCGCCTGGCTGCCGAAGACGCGCACATCGTCATTGGCGACAAGGCCGTGCGCGATTACATCACCGCCATCCCGGCTTTCCAGAAGGACGGCAAGTTCGATGCGGACCAGTACCGCCTGACCTTGGCACAGGGCAATCCGCCGCGTACGCCGGACATGTTCGACCAGCTGGTGCGTACCAGCCTGCAGCAGTCGATCATTCCCACCGCCTTGGCGCAGTCCGGTTTCACCACCAAGGGCGAGGCCGAGCGCCTGCTCAAGCTGCTGGGTGAAACCCGCGACGTCGAGTTCGGCATGTTGCCGGCACCGGCGGCCGATACCGCCGCCGTCAGCGATGCCGAGGTGGAGCAGTGGTACAAGTCGCATCCGAAGGATTTCCTGCAGCCGGAAACCGTCGCACTTGAGTATGTCGAGCTCAACGCCGCAACCCTGCCGGCGGCGACCGCTGCCGACGAAGCAACGCTGCGTCATCGCTATGAAGAAGAGAAGGCGCGCTTTGTTACCGCCGACCAGCGCCTGGCATCGCACATCCTGATCAGCGCCGGCAGCGATGCCGCCTCGCAGCAGGCTGCCGAGGCCAAGGCAGCCAAGCTGGCTGCCGAAGCCAAGCAGGGTGCCGACTTCGCCGCATTGGCCAAGGCCAACTCGGATGATCCGGGTTCCAAGGACGCCGGTGGCGACCTGGGTTGGGTCGAGAAGGGCGTGATGGTCAAGCCGTTCGAAGACGCGCTGTTCGCCATGAAGGCGGGCGATGTGGTTGGCCCGGTCAAGACCGAGTTCGGCTACCACGTGCTGAAGCTGCGCGAGATCAAGGGCGGCGAAGGCCGTTCGTTCGAGGAAGTGCGCGACCAGTTGGCTGCCGAGCAGCTGCAGGCCGACACCGAAAAGGCTTTCAGTGAGTTCAGCGGCCGCCTGGTCGACCTGGTCTACAAGAACCCGACCGCGCTGGAGCCGGCGGCCAAGGAAGTCGGTATCCCGGTGCAGACCGTGGGTCCGTTCACCCGCGCCACCGCTACTGGCATCGCAGCCAACCCGGCGGTGTTGAAGGCGGCGTTCTCCGACACGCTGACCGAAGACGGCACGGTGAGCGATCCGATCGAGATCGGCCCGAACCACAGCGTGATGATCCGCGTTACCGCGCATACCCCGGAGCAGGCCACGCCGCTGGCCCAGGCCAAGGACAAGGTGATTGCCGCCGTGCGTGCGCATCGTGCCGAGGAAGCGTCCAAGAAGGCCGCCGACGCGCTGCTGGCCAAGTTGAATGGTGGCCAGACGCTGCAGGCACTGGCCGCTGCCGAGCAGCTGCAGCTGTTGCCGGTCCCGGGTCTGCCGCGCGGCGCACCGATGCCGAGCGAAGCCGCCAACCGCGCAGTGTTCAGCGCGGCACCGCCGGCCGCTGACAAGCCCAGCTATGGCAAGGTCGCACTGGAAGACGGCCGCTATGCGGTGTTCGCGGTGACCAAGGTCACCCCGGGCAACGTCGCCGAAGTGCCGGAACAGCAGCAGGCCATGCTCAAGCAGCAGCTGAGCCAGATTGACGGCGCCGCTGCCGCCAAGGCCTATGTCGATGGCATGCGCAAGCGTTACAAGGTGCAGGTGCAGGAATCCCAGCTCTGATAGCGGGTGGCACACGCTTCGGAAAGCCCGGTCTCTGACCGGGCTTTTTTGTTTGTGCATGTGGCGCGCTGGCAGCGGCGTTGCCGAGCGTGGCTCGGCACTACCGTGTCAGGGGCGTGGCTATGCCTATGTTGGTGGCAAGCGCAGGCGCTGCAAGGTGCAGGAATCCTGGTTCTGATAGCGGGTGGCATATGTCTCGGAAAGCCCGGTCGATGGCCGGGCTTTTTTGCGCATGTGGCGTGCTGGTGTTGGCGACAGGGGCGCTGCCGAGCATGGCTCGGCACTACCGTGTCGGGAGCGCTGCCGGCGTTGGCAGTTGCGCGCGCCGCAGGGCCGGGCAGATGCGTGCGATACGGTGTGAACGCAGCTCTGCGGCTGACGTCATTCCGGGCCGGGCAAAAAAAATACCCGGCACGTGGCCGGGCATTCGTGGCGATGCGAGCGCTGGTCTCAGCGCACTTCCTCGTAGCGCAACACCATGCCGGGGCGCAGCACGGCACTTGCGTCCAGATTGTTGAACGACAGCAGGGTCTTCACCGAGATGCCGTAACGGCGGGCGATGGTCCAGGCCGATTCGCCGCTGCGCACGGTGTGGCGGCGGGCGCTGTTGCTGCTGGTAGACGCAAGCGCCCGCGCGTTGCCCGTGGATGCGGAGGCGGGCGTGGCTGCCGCCGGTGCCGCCGTGCTGGCCAGCAAGGTGCCGGTTTCAGTGGCGGCCACCATGTCGTCGGTACCAATGGCAGCCGCCGGAACCAGCACGCGTGTGCCGGCGCGGGAGCTGGTCAGTGCCGGGTTGAGCCGGGCGATGCGGGCCGGGTCCAGCGCGTTCTGTGCCGACCACGCGGCCAGCGTGGTATTGGCTGGCAGGGTATGGCCCTTGAGAATGGGGACCGGCCGATCCAGTGCGGCCATTACATCCGGGTTGTTCTCCGACTGCTCGAGCACGCAGGCCAGCGCATGCAGTTTCTCGACATAGGCGTAGGTGATCGGCGACAGCCCAGGCAGTTCGGCTGCATTGGCATTCTGCGCGTTCATGCCGCCACGGCGCAGCGATTGCAGGATGCGGTACTCGCCGGCGTTGTAGGCCATCACCGCCAACTGCCAGTCGCCAGCAAACATGCCGTGCAGGGTCTTCAGGTAGCGGACTGCGGCGCGGGTGGAATCCACTGCGGACAGGCGGCCGTCATAGCCGCTTTCCATCGGCACGCGGTGGTTGCGGGCGGTGGTGGCGATGAACTGCCACAGTCCGGCCGGGCCGCTGGCATTGCGGGCGCCGGGGCGGTAGCCGCTTTCCACGAACGGGATGAGCGCGAACTCGGTGGGCAGGCCGGCACTGCGCAGCTCATCGACCACATAGCCAAACAGCGGCAGCGCGTCGTCCTCTACATTGCCAAGGCGCGCCGGTGCGTGCGCGAACTGCTTGCGCCAGCGTGGGCTGGTGGCCTCGGCATCGCACTGCGGCGCGGCCAGGCCCTCGCGGAAATTGGCGAAGATCTCGCGGCCGTTGCGGTGGGTGGGTTCCGGCAGCGAGGCCGGATCCAGTGGCAACACGCCCAAGGTGCCGATGTTCTGGCTCAGGCCGTGGCTGACCGGCAGTGACTGGGCGCTGGCAATGCTACTGGTGGCGCCGAGCAACAGCCCCAGCGCCACTGCGAGGGTATGCCCCCTCACGCGCGGAAACCGTCTTTCCACCGCCGCAATTCGGCGAACACTTCCACCTCGTCGGTGGGCGCGCGGCCAAGCCGAGCGCTTACCGCTTCAACGATCGCCGCATCGGCGGTACGCAGGAACGGGTTGCATTGCAGTTCAACCGCCAATGCGGCGGGAACGGTAGGACGGGAACGGCTGCGCATGTCCATGGCTTCCTGTTGGCGGCGTTGCAATGCCGCGTTGGTGGGATCGACATGCCGCGCGAACACGGCATTGGCCAGCGTGTATTCGTGCCCGCAGCAGACCCATGTCTGCGGGGGCAGGGCGGCCATTCGCTTGAGCGAGGCCAGCATCTGGGCGGGCGTACCTTCGAACATGCGCCCACAGCCCAGGCTGAACAGCATGTCGCCACTGAACAGATGGTTGTGGCCCAGATACGCGATGTGGCTGCGGGTATGACCGGGAACGTCCATCACGGTGAAGCCGAAGCCTGACAATTCTACCCGGTCGCCGTCGCCGACCCGTTCACATTCCATTGCGATGCGTTCATCTTCGGGGGCGAACACGCGCAGGCGCGGCCAGCGCTGGCGCAGTTCGGCCACGCCGCCGATATGGTCGTCGTGGTGATGGGTAAGCAGCACCGCGGCGGGCTGCATGCCCTGCGCGGCGGCTTCCAGTACCGGCGCTGCCTGGCCCGGGTCGACGAACACAGTCAGGCCATCGGGCGTTTGCAGCGCCCAGATGTAATTGTCCTGGAATGCAGGCAGGGCGGTCAGTCGCATAGAATTGGAAAATGCCTGCCGCCCCGTTCCCCCGTCAAGCTGCAGTCTCGGCCTGGTTTGAGAAGCCCGGGGCGCAGGCGATGCGGGATTGGGAGCATCGCTACCTGGCTGAACAATTGCGCGGATTTCCGTCGCAGCCGTGGTTGTGGCTGGGGCCCAGCGCCAGTTGGCTGCCGCAAACCGCCCCGGCGGGCCGTGGCCTGCGCCTGCACCGCAGTACCGACGGCCAGCAATGGGCCGGCCAGTTGCGCTGCGGCTTGCCGCTGCCGTTGCCGGCCGAAGCGGTCAAGGTGATCGTCATCCAGCATGCCGCGCCGACCGATCTGGAGGCGCTGCTGTCCGAATGCGGACGGGTGCTGATGCCGGGCGGGCGGGTCTGGATGACCCTGCTCAACCGCTGCAGCCCCTATCGGGCGCACTGGCAATGGCAGGGCGCGCGGCCGCCGTCGGTGGGGCGCTGCCAGGCCTTGTTGGCACGGCAGGGCATACGCGCCCGCTCGTTGCGGCACTATGGCCCGCTATGGCAGCAGACCAGTGCCCCGCCGGGTACCGCGTTGCCGGTGCTGCGCGCCCTGTGCGTGCTGGAAGCAGAAAAACGAAGTGAGGCATTCATCGGGCCAACCCCGCTCAAGGTGGCATGGCGCAACCCGGTGGCGACCTGAAATCCAACGGAAGAACATGAAGTCAATCGAAGTACATACCGACGGCGCCTGCCTCGGCAATCCCGGTCCCGGTGGCTGGGCGGCGCTGTTGCGCTACAAGGGGCACGAGCGAGAGTTGGCTGGCGGCGAAGGCCATACCACCAACAACCGCATGGAGCTGATGGCCGCGATCATGGGCCTGGAAACCCTCACCGAGCCCTGTGAGATCGTGCTGCACACCGATTCGCAGTACGTGCGCCAGGGCATCACCGAGTGGATGGGCGGCTGGGTGCGGCGCAACTGGAAGACCGCCGGCGGCGACCCGGTCAAGAACCGCGACCTGTGGGAGCGCCTGCATGCGGCCACCCAGCGGCACCGGATCGACTGGCGCTGGGTGAAGGGGCATTCCGGCGACCCGGACAACGAACGCGTGGACCAGTTGGCCCGCGATGCGGCGATCCGCGTGCGCGCTGATGCCGCAGCGAATGGAGTGGGCTGATGCGGCAGATCGTGCTTGATACCGAAACCACCGGCCTGGAATGGAAGAAGGGCAACCGCGTGGTCGAAATTGGCTGCGTCGAGTTGCTGGAGCGGCGCCCGAGTGGCAACAATTTCCACCGTTATCTGAAGCCGGACTGCGACTTTGAATCCGGCGCGGCGGAAGTGACCGGCCTGTCGCTGGACTTCCTTGCCGACAAGCCGCGCTTCGAGGAAGTCGTGGATGAGTTCCTGGCCTATGTGGACGGGGCCGAGCTGATCATCCACAACGCCTCGTTCGACATGGGCTTCCTCGAGAACGAGATGACCCTGGCCGGGCGCGGCCGGCTGGCCAGCCGGGTGACGGTGACCGATACCCTGGCAATGGCGCGCGAGCGTTATCCGGGCCAGCGCAACTCGCTGGATGCGCTGTGCAAGCGCCTGGGCGTGGACAATGCCCACCGCACCCTGCATGGCGGTCTGCTGGATGCGCAGATCCTGGCCGACGTCTATATCGCCTTGACCTCGGGCCAGGAAGAGATCGGCTTTGGCCTGCCTGAAGCGGAAGCCGCCACCGGTGGTGCGGCCGCGCAGGCGTTCGACAGCGCGGTATTGCTGCCACGCCCGCGGGTGGTGGTTACCGCATCGGAGCAGGAAGCGCACGAGGCGCGGCTGGCCAGGCTGCGCAAGAAATCCGGCCACGCCTGGTGGGATGGCGAGCGCCAGCCGGATCCGGAACCGGCCTGAAGCCGGCAGGGCCCGCTGCCGTCAGTGGCAGCGGACCAGGATGACGGTGATGTTGTCCGAGCCGCCGCCATCCAGTGCGGCTGCGACCAGCGCATCCACACATTCCTGTGCGCTGCAGTCGGCGTGTCCGAGGGTCTCGGCCAGGCCGGCGTCGTCCACTTCCTCGGTGAGGCCATCGCTGCACAGCAGCAGTTGCATGCCCGGGCGCAGTTCGCCGGTCATGGTGGCGACATTGAGGTGGGCCGGGTCGGTCACGCCCAGGGCCTGGGTCACGACATTGCGGTGCGGATGGGCGCGTGCCTGCTCGGTGGTGAGCGTGCCTTGGGCGATCAACTCCTGCACGTAGCTGTGGTCCTGGCTGAGCTGGGCCAGCTTGCCGTCACGCCACAGGTAGGCGCGGCTGTCGCCCACCCACGCCACTTCAAAGCGATTGCCCTGCACCCGCGCGGCGACCACGGTGGTGCCCATCGGCAGGCTGTCGTTACGGCGACGCGAGGTACGGATGATCTCTTCGTCGGCGGTGCGGATGGCCTGCACCAGCGGCGCGCCATTGCGGACCTCGCGGACGATGGTTTCGCGGGCCAACGCGCTGGCGACCTCGCCACAGGCATGGCCGCCCATGCCATCAGCCACCAGCCACAGGCCAAGCTCACCGTCACCGTAGTAGGTGTCTTCATTGAGCTGGCGGCGCAGGCCGGCGTGGCTTAAATGTCCGAATTCGATCATGGGTGCCCGGATGGGCCGTATATCAACAGGAGATGCGTTGCATCATCGCGTTCATGGAAGTGTAGGGCAAGCACTGTGACCGCCCGGCGCAAATGCTGGAAAGCGCGCGTTGTGCCTGCGCGCAGGACGGTTTGTGAAAAAACCGCTTGTCGAAGATGGCGATGCCCTTTATCATGCGCAGCCCGGTTCGCCGGGGACCATCTGGAGAGGTGGCAGAGCGGTTGAATGTACCTGACTCGAAATCAGGCAGGCGTTTATAGCGCCTCGGGGGTTC
>DAMCTY010000083.1:0-7538 GCA_032112995.1 Stenotrophomonas sp.
GCCACCGCGCGCGCGGAAACCGGAGCTGCGGGGGCCGTCGTGGTGGCCGGCGGCAGTTTCTCGACCAACTGGTCCATGCGGCTGGCAGCCGCAGCGCGGGTTTGTGCGACCGCAGCGGGCGCAGCCACCGGTGCTGCGGCAGCGGCCTGCGCGCGGGCAACAGCGCGCGGGCTGCGGGCGCGGCCGCTGTCGTTGTTGGTGGCCAACAGGTTGTCGCTGCCCGGGGTCAGGCCACGCACTTCCACCCGGCCCGTACCGCGCTGGGTAATGCCCAGCCGCACCGCAGCTGCATAACTCAGGTCGATCACCCGGCCTTCGTGGAACGGGCCGCGGTCGTTGACCCGCACAATGATGGATTCGCCATTGTCCAGATTGGTGACCCGCGCGAAGCTGGGCAGCGGCAGGGTCTTGTGCGCGGCGGTGAAGGCATACATGTCGTACACCTCACGATTGGAGGTCAGCCGGCCGTGGAACTTCTGCCCGTAATACGAGGCCGTGCCCTGTTCCACGTAGTCGTCCACCCGGTCCATCACCCGGTACTGCTTGCCCAGCACCACGTAGGGGGATTTGTTGCCGACTGCCGAACGCGCCTCATTGGTCACCAACGGCTCGGGAATGCAGCGCACATTGGGGATGTAGGTGGGCGTGCTGTCACTCACGCCTGGCCGGTACAGGCCGCCAGCGGTGTAGTGGCCGCGCGTGGACAGATCTTCCTGCGCCCTTGCGTAGGGCGAGCCCTCGGGGCAGTCGGCGCTGCGCGCCGTACCCTGGCCCGGCCTGGGCATCACGCTGCCGGCGTGTCCGCCCGCGGTGGGCGTGGACTTCTTGGGTGCGCTGCTGCAGGCGGCCAGCCCGAGCACGATCAACGCAGGGACCAGCCACTTGATGTTCATGCCGGGGGAAGCTCCTTGCCGGCGATGGCCTGGGACAGCTGGAACACGGCCATCGCATACATTTTGGAGATGTTGTAACGGGTGATCGCGTAGTAGTTCTGGAAGCCCAGCCAGTACTGCTTGCCGTTGCTGCCTTCCAGGGTCACCGGGGTAGCCTTGGCATTGACCGCCATCACCGGCGTCACCGGCTGGTAGCCACGGGCGGCCAGCTCGGTCACGGTCAGGCTCGGGGTCCAGTCGGTCGGGTTGTACTCTTCAAAGCCGGCCTGCAGCGTGGCCGGCACCGCCACCGTGCCACCGCGCACCCAACCGCCCTTCTTCACGAAGTAATTGGCAATGGACGAGAACACGTCGTCATAGCTGTTGAACAGGTCACGGCGACCGTCACCATTGCCGTCCACGGCATAGTCCAGGTAGCTGGATGGCATGAACTGGCCCATGCCCATGGCACCGGCATAGCTGCCCTTGATGCTGGTGATGTCCAGCTTCTCCAGCGCACTGAGTTCGAACAGCTTGGCCAGTTCGTCGCGGAAGAACAGCTCGCGGCGCACTTCGCGCTCCAGCTTGGCCGGGTCGCCGCTGCGCGGGTACTTGAAGGCCAGCGTGTACAGCGCATCCAGCACGCGATGGTTGCCGGCATTGCGGCCGTAGCTGGTCTCCACGCCGATGATGGACACGATTACTTCGGCCGGCACGCCGGTGCGCTCCTGCACCCGCATCAACTCATCGCGATGCTGCGCCAGGAAGTTGCGGCCGCCATCGATGCGGGCCTGGGTGATGAACATCGGCCGGTATTCGTTCCACGGCTTGACCCGCTCGGCCGGGCGCGACATGGCGGCGATGATGGGCTCGCGGATCTGGGCCTGCGCCAGGGTCGCCTCGATGTACGCAGGATCCAACCGGTACTTGGCGGCAGTGGCGCGCACGAAGTTGGCACGCGCGGTCTCAAACGGCACCGGGGTCAGATCCACCGGCGGCAGATCCACCTTGGCCTCCGGTACTGCCTCAGCCGGCCCGGTAGCGGGCGCCGTGCCGGGTTTGACCGGGGTTTCCGCCGGGGCGACAGGCGATACAGGGGCCTTGGGCTGGGTTGCGCAGGCAACCATGCCGAGGGTGAGACAACAAACCAGGGCGCGTCTAATCATCGGGCGAGATTAGCAGGTCAAAGATGAATTTCCCGCAATAACACCATGAATCTCAACAGGATTAAAGCAAAAAAATATGCTGGTGCGCTGCGCCGTGGGGGCGCAGGTCCTGGACTTGCAGATGAATGCGGGCACGCGGACCCGGCAAAATGGGGCGCCGGCCATCTTCCCATCCCACGAAGATGACCGGCGCCCGGATCAGCCCCGGAGCATCGGACAGTCGTCTCCCCACGCCTGCCCGCCGAATGCCGACCTGCTGGTCACCCCGGCGGGGGTGCCAACCGCCACAGCGCAACTGCTGCCGATGACGCCGCTAGTGTGAAGTAACCGTGAAGGTTCGTGTTTGATCTGGATCAAGACTCGCACCACGCGCTTGCCTTAGCCGCCATGTACCGGCCGATGCGCACGCACCGCCATCACCAGGCCAAAGCCAGCCAGCAACGACACCGCCGAGGTACCGCCGTAGCTGATCAGCGGCATCGGCACGCCCACCACCGGCAACAGCCCGGAGATCATGCCGCCGTTGACCAGGATGTAGACGAAGAAAGCCAGGCCGGTGGCACCGGCCAGCAGGCGCGAATAGGTATCGCGCGAGTCCACCGCGATCCACAGGCAACGCCCGATCACGAACAGGTACAGCGCCAGCACCACGGCCACGCCGACCCACCCGTATTCCTCGCTGAGTACCGAGAAGGCGAAGTCCGTGGTCTGTTCGGGGATGAAGTTCAGGTGCGACTGCGAGCCCAGCCCCCAGCCCTTGCCGGTAAGGCCGCCCGAGCCAATGGCGATCTTGGATTGGATGATGTTCCAGCCCGCGCCCAGTGCATCACTCTCCGGGTCGAGGAACATCATGATGCGGTCCTTCTGGTAGGGCCGCAGCAGCCAGAACCAGGCCACCGGCGCGGCTGCGGCAACGCCGCCCACACCCACGCCCACCCACCACCACGGCAGGCCAGCCAGCAGCAGCACGAAGGCGCCGCTGGCCGCGATCAGCACGCCAGTGCCGAAATCCGGCTGCAGCATCACCAACCCGGTCGGCACCCCGATGATCACCGCCGCCACCAACACCACCGGTATCCGCGGCGGCAGTGGCATGCGGTTGAGGTACCAGGCCACCATCATCGGCAGGCTCACCTTCAACAGCTCGGCCGGCTGCAGGTAGAACAGGCCCAGGTTCAACCACTGCCGCCCGTACTTGCCGGTGCCCAGCACGAACACGGCCAGCAGCGGCAGCATCGAGACGGCATAGATCATCGGCGTCCAGGCGCGGATGCGCAGGATCGACACCCGCGATATCGCCCACATCGCTACCAGGCCCACCGCAAAACGGGCGCCCTGCGCCATCACCAGGCCACTGCCACCGGCGCTGTCCAGCACCGACAGGCCAATCCCCATCAACACCAGCAGCGCGAACAGCAATGGCCAGTCCAGGCCGCGGGTCAGGCGCTGCCCCATTTCCAGGGCCCAGCGCAGGAAATCCCTCATCGGCGCGCCTCCGTTGGCGTGGGTGCCGGCGCAGCCGGACGTCCCGTGGTCGGCACCATGCCAGGGGCAGCTGCCGGTTCCGGCGCAGGCGGTGTACCCGGCACCGGGGCCGGCGTGCCCACCATGATCGGCAGGTCAGCGAACTGCGGGGCCACCTGCTCACCGCGCGCGCGCCAACTGGCGTCCTCGGTGTCGAAGGTGGTCACGCCCACCGCCACGGTGCCGCGCTCGGCATCCAGCGGCTGCAGGCCATCGGGCATCACCCCGAGCAACCAGGCATCGAATACCTTGCGCGCGATCGGCGCGGCCGCCGAGCCACCATAGCCACCGCCTTCCACTGCGATGGCGATGGCGATCACCGGATCTTCGGCCGGTGCAAAACCCACGAACAGCGCGCGGTGACGCAGGTGCATCGGCAGGCTCTTGGGGTTCAATGCCGCCGTGCCCTTGCGGCTGATGACCTGGGCGGTACCGGTCTTGCCGGCCATGCGGTAGGCCGCACCGGCGGCTACCCGCCAGCCGCTGCCGCCGGGTTGCATGGTGCCCATCATGCCCTCGCGCACCGCCTGCACATTATTGGGGTTGGGACTGATCGGCCTGCTGGCCGGCTGTACGCTGGGTGCCCAGTCGTGGTCGAAGCCGGCGCGCTGCTCCATTACCAGGTGCGGGGTGCGCAGCTGGCCGGTGGCCAGACCGCCGACGCCGCGCACCAGCTGCAGCGGGGTCACTTTCCACAGGCCTTGGCCGATGCTGGCATTGACCATGTCTCCCGGGTACCAGCGCTCCTTGCGCAGCTTGAGCTTGGCCGCCGGTGACGGCAGGATGCCGCCGATCTCACCGGCCAGGTCGATGCCGGTAGGCTGGCCAAAGCCGTAACGGCCACCCATGTATTCGTCGTAACGCTCCACGCCCATGTCGACGCCGAGCTGGTAGTAATAAGTGTTGACCGACTGCGAGATCGACTTGCGCAAGTCGGTCCAGCCATGGCCGCCGCGGTTGGCGTCACCCCAGCCACGGCTGACGCCGGGCAGGTAGAACATGCCGCGCGAGAGGATCTTGTCCTCGGGCCGGCGCAGGCCGCTGTCCAGGCCGGCCAGGCCAAGGAAGGGCTTCACCGTGGAACCGGGCGCAACACCACCCAGCACCAGGCGATTAAACTGCGGCCGCGACGGATTCTCGTTGAGGCGTTTGAAGTCGGCGTGGGAGATGCCGTTGACGAACAGATTGGGGTCGAACGACGGCAGGCTGACCATGGCCAGGATCTCACCGGTACGCGGGTCGATCGCCACCGCCGAGCCTTCCTGCTCGCCGAACGCCGCGACCATGGCGCGCTGCAGGTCGGCATCGACCGACAGCCGCAGATCAACGCCCGATTGCGCGGGCACCCGCCCGATCGTACGGATCGCGCGGCCCTGCACATTGGTCTCGACCTGCTCATAGCCGATGCGGCCACGCAGCTGCGGCTCGTAGAAACGCTCGATGCCGGACTTGCCGATATGGGTCAGCGCGGCATTGCCCTCGCCCAGTTCTTCCAGATCCTTGTCATCGACGCGGCCGACGTAGCCGATGATGTGGCCGAACAGATCGCCGTAGGGATAGCGCCGGGTCAGATAGGGTTCCAGCTCCACGCCGGGGTAACGCCAGCGGTCCACTGCAAAGCGCGCCATCTCATCGTCGCTGACCCGCAGCTTGAGCGTCACCGGCATGAAACTGCGGCGTGCCTTGCGCGACTGTTTGAAGCGCTCGATGTCTTCCTCGGTGAGCGAGAAGATCTTCTGCAGGCCGGTCAGGGTGGCGTCCATGTCCTGGACCTTGTCGGCGGTAACGTCCAGGCGGAACGCCGGCACGTTCTCGGCCAGCAGGCGGCCGTTGCGGTCGTAGATCAGCCCACGCCCCGGCACCACCGGCCGCGCCTTGATGCGGTTGGCTTCCGATCGGGTAGCGTAGATATCGTGATCCAGCACCTGCAGCTTGAAATACCAGGCAGCGAGGAAGCCCAGGGTCAGCACCACCCCGAGAAAACCGATCGCGGCACGCCGCCGGAACTGCTCGGCCTCGGCATGCGGATTCTTGTTCTGGCGGCGCGAAGCCATGCGTCAGCGCCCGCGCTTGCCCAGCCGCACCGCATCCAGCAGTACATACAGCGGCAACCACAAGACCATGCCCAGCAGCGGGGCAACCCAGTAGCTCCACGGCAGCAACGGCTCGCCCACCAACAGGTGGATGGCGGCATCGATGACGCGGTCATTGAACAGCAACCCGCCCATCGCCAGCGCCTGCTGCGACAGCGGGAAGAAGCGGATGCGGGCACGGAAGCGCTGCAGGATGAAGGCCATCATCACCAGCCGCAGGGCCTGCTCACCAAGGATGCCGCCAAACATCACGTCCGCGAGCAGGCCGATGCTGAAGGCAAAGCCCAGCCCGACCTTGTCCGGAGTCTCGATCACCCAGTACGCCAGTACCAGCGCCAGCCAATACGGGCGCATCGGCAGCACAACTTCCGGCAACGGGATCAGCGCCAACAACAGCGCCAACAGGAAACTGACCGGCATCACCCAACCCTTGCCACGCAGACGACTCATGGGCGCACCTGCGCTGGGGTCGGGTTGTCAGGGATCACGGGTGTCTGCGCAGGCGGGGGTTCGGTGGCGGGGCCGGAGACGGCTGCAGGCGCAGGTGTCGGCGCAGCGGAGGCTGCCGGCGGTGTCGCGGGCACAACAGCAGGTGCCGCCGCCTCCGTCACCGGTCCAGCCGGCCGCGCATCGCCGGCCGTCGCAGGAACCACCGCAGCCTTGATGCCCATGCGGTTGGCCGGTGCCACAGGGGTGCTGGCTGCCACACTGTCGGGTTCACTGGACGCATCCGGCAACTGCGGCAGCGGCGGCACCGAGCGCAACAGCAATACGTTGCGACCGCGGTCCAGCTTGGCTGCCGGCTCCAGTTCGCCGACCAGGAAGGCATGCGTATCGTCCGGCCGCAGCTTGATGATCTTGCCAACCGGGAAGCCGGCCGGGAACCGCCCACCCAGGCCGGAGGTGACGATTTCATCGCCTACTTCCACGCCAGCGCTGAGCGGGATATCGCGCAGCTCCAGGCGGTCACCACGACCGTAGACGATCAGGCGCACGCCATTGCGCGCCACCGCCACCGGCACTGCGTGGTCGGGGTCGGTCAGCAGCAGCACGGTCGAGTGTGCCGGGGTCACCGCGATCACCTGCCCCATCAGGCCACCGGCGTCGATCACGGCCTGGCCGACATGCACACCGGCTCGGCTGCCCGAATCCAGCACCAGACGCTGCCGCACCGGGTCCAGGTCGATATCGAGAATGGGCGCCAGCTGCACGTCCAGGCCATTGCGTTCGGCCACGTTGAGCAGCTCGCGCAACTGCGCATTGTCCAGCGCAGCGGTCTGCAGGCGGGTCAGGCGCGCGTTGGCCACCAGCAACTGGTTGCGCAGCTCGCGGTTCTCGGCGACCAGCTGATTGTGGCTGGCGGCATTGTCCTTGACCGATGCCCCGACCCGGCCCGGCACACCGGCCAGGGCCCAGATCGGCTGCACCAGCACATTGGCTTGTGCACGCAGACGCGCCATCCAGCCGCCCTGGTCATCCAGCACGATCAAGGTGATGGCCAAGGCCAGGTACGCCAGCAAGCGCAGCGTGCTGCTGGCGTCCCCCTGACGGGAGGCTACGGGAGGTCCGGCGTAAGGGGGCACGGCAGAAGACTGGAAAGGATGGGTCGGGAATGGGAAAGGGAACCGGCGTGGTTCGCCTCATGCCGGGAGGTCGGGGAAACGGGCCCTGGGCAGTGGATCACGGTGCAGGCAGGCCTGCCCCATTCCCGATTCCCCATTCTCCATTCCCTCCGTTTTATTCCGGCGCGAAGAACTCGTTGCCGTGCATGTCCACCAGCTCCAGCGCACGACCGCCACCGCGGGCCACGCAGGTGAGCGGATCATCGGCCACCTGCACGTGCAGGCCGGTTTCCTCGGAGATCAGGCGGTCCAGGTCACGCA
>DAMCTY010000084.1:0-6958 GCA_032112995.1 Stenotrophomonas sp.
GAGGGGTTGGCCTTTTGCTGGGAAGGCCCCTGCCGAGCATGGCTCGGCACTACCGCTCTGCACCCTCCCTTTCGCGCAGCGAAGGGGAGGGCTGGGGAGGGGTTGGCCTTTCGCGGGAAGGCCCCAGCCGAGCATGGCTCGGCACTACCACTCTGCTCCCTCCCTTTCGCGCAGCGAAGGGGAGGGTTGGGGAGGGGGTGGCTTTTCGCTGGGAAGGCCCCTGCCGAGCATGGCTCGGCACTACCGCTCTGCTCCCTCCCTTTCGCGCAGCGAAGGGGAGGGTTGGGGAGGGGGTGGCCTTTCGCTGGGAAGGCCCCAGCCGAGCATGGGTCGGCACTACCGCCCTGCTCCCTCCCTTTCGCGCAGCGAAGGGGAGGGTTGGGGAGGGGTTGTTCTTACGCCAGTGCCCCGGCGCCCGAGCTATGCCGTTATCGCCAACAGCTATGAAATTTCGGCAGCCCGTGCCCGTGCCCGCGTTCGGCCCCGTAAGCTCGAATGGACAGATACAGGGAGTTGCAATGGGACGATTGCGTTGGCTTGTGGCGGGGCTGCTGT
Source organism: Stenotrophomonas sp. (assembly GCA_032112995.1). Classification (GTDB taxonomy): domain Bacteria; phylum Pseudomonadota; class Gammaproteobacteria; order Xanthomonadales; family Xanthomonadaceae; genus Stenotrophomonas. The sequence goes on from DAMCTY010000084.1 coordinate 556, forward strand.
TGTTGAGTGGCAGCGTTGGTGCGCAGCAGTTCAAGGTACTGGTCGCGGCCATCCCCAATCAGTATCACCACGACTACATTCCGGTGGCCAAGCCGCAGTTCGAGGCGCTGGCGCGGCAGCACTATTTCGCGCTTACCTGGGCATGGAACACTCAGGCCTTCGATCAGGATCTGGCCCAGTACGACGCCATCGTGCTGCTCAATACGCCTGCCACGGAGTTGTCGGTCACGCAGCGGGAGAAGTTCCAGCAGTACGTGCGCAACGGCGGCGGCGTGGTCGCCGTGCACAAGGCATTTGCGATCCGTCGCGGTGATTGGGACTGGTATGACCGCCTGATCGGCCGTTCGTTCCGCACCCATCCCTATCTGCAGACCGCTATGGTGGATGTGGTCAACCGTGATTTCCCGGCTACCGCGGGGCTGCCGCAGCGCTGGTTATGGAGTGACGAATGGTACGAGTATGACCCGCCGTACAGCGATGACCTGGTCACGCTGCTGACAGTGGATGAGCGCAGTTATGACCCCACCCTGATCTGGCCGGGCCAGGTGGCAAAGGGGATGGGCAAGGAGCATCCGGTAGCCTGGTATCACCGTTTCGAAGGCGGCCGGGTGTTTGCCACAGCCCTGGGCCACCAGGCCGAGGCTTACAACGATCCGCGTTACCTGGAGCACCTGTACGGTGGCATCTACTGGGCCGCCACCGGCAAGGGTGAGGGCAAGCCGCCCCCACCTTGAGCGTTACGGGCGCGGGCCGCGTGCCATTGCCTGGAACACGCCGTCACGGCGCACCCAGGCATGGAACAGGGCGGCGCCCACATGCACCAGCACGGTGGCAAACAGCAGGTAGGCCAGCAGGCTGTGCGCGTTGCGCAGCAGTGCATAGAGCTGTGGTGTATGCGGCGCGATGGGGGGCAGGTGCACGCCGCCCCACAGCACGATGGGGTAGCCGCCGGCGGAGAGCATGGCCCAGCCCACCAGTGGCATCGCCAGCATCAAGGCATACAGCAGCCAATGCGAGGCGTTGGCGGCCCAGGCCTGCCAGATCGGCATGTCGGCTGGCAGCGGCGGTGGCCGGTGGCGCAGGCGGTTGTACAGGCGCAGCAGCGCCAGCAGCAGGATCGCGATGCCCAGTGGCCGGTGCAGGTTGATCAGGCCCGGGCGCAGGTGAACCGAGGCCACCATGGTCACGCCAATGAACAGCATCGCCAGGATCAGCAGCGCCATGCTCCAGTGCAGCACGCGAGCCAACAGGTTGAAATGACCGTTGCTGCTCATGGGCGTACCTGCTGCTGGTTGTCGCGTGCAGCCTCGTCGGTGGCACGCTCACGCTCGCGGCGGTTGAAGGATTGCGAATACACCGCCGAGCGCGCCGCCAGGATCGGGTCGTCGCTGCCTTCAATGCCATCGGGCAGGATCAGCGGATCGAAGTTGAGATCGTTGCAGCTGCCCTGGTCCTGTGGCTGCATCCGGTCCAGGTTGAGCACGCCGGCAACTATCTGCTCGCGCTCGGGCGGCCATGGCACGGAGGGGTCGGTGATGGCGTCCTGCGCATTGGCCAGGGTGACCACCAGATTCCAGCGCACCGGCCCCTGCGCCAGGCGCTGCTGAAGGTCGTTGGCCAGGAAGTCGACGCCGGCCTGTTCGCGTGCGGCGGCATCCAGCTCGCGCAGCTCGGCCTGCGGTTGCCAGCGCCAGCGCACGGCGCGGCGCTGGCCCTGCGCATTGGTGAACCAGAACGCATTGACGCTGTTGAACTCGGTGCTGGCCCAGCTGTCGGTCCAGGGCGCGCTCTTGGCCCACTGCGCGAAGGCGCGGGCGCTGGGGTACCTGGCCTGGATCGCGGCCAGCTTTGCCGGGTCCGGTTTACCGGTGGCCGGGTCGGGGATCTGCGCGCGGGTCTGCTCGTAGAACGCCTCGGGCGTGGGCACGGCCAGGAACGGGAAGCTGTTCATCGCCATGCGCCACTGCTGGCCGTCGTCGCTGCTCAGCTGCAGGGCGATGCTGCGCACGCGCGCGCTGTTGTCGGCGCCATGTGGATTGCCACCGCCGATCGACAGCCGGCCCAGTACCGGCACACGTGGCTGCGCGAAAGCGCGCGCATGCGACAGTTGCGGCGCCTGCGCGCTGGGCGCGAACCAACCGCTGACGCAGACGCCCTTGCTGTGCGCACGGCGGAAACCGGGATGCGCTGCGCCGGTGGCTTCGATGGCATCGGTGAAGCGCTGCGCGGTCAGCCGGTCCTTGCCCAGCCAACCGGCCAGCCAGGCAAACGCCAGCGCCACGCCGCCCAGGATCAGGGCGATCAGCGCGATCCAGGGCAGTGGTGAATGTGGGCTGGGGCCGGTGCGCAGCCCGCCGTGGCGGGTGAACTTGAACAGGGGCATTGCGGTACCTGTCGAGCAGACGGGAGCGTGGTGCCCCCACACGGTGGCAGAACTCGGCAGCAAGGGCCAGCGTGGGCAGACAATCAGACAAAGAAGCCTGCGACGGAGCGCAGGCTTCAGCGTCTTGCGTAAGCGCGTGCTTCAGGCCTCAGGCAAACAGTTGCCTGCCCAGGGTGGCCAGCAGGATCAGCAGCGTGCAGACAAAGGACACGTTGAGCCCGGCGGTGGGCAGCCTGCGGCCGTGGCTGAGCCCGATCGGCGCACCGGCTGCGCGCATTTCGCTGGCATTGAGAGCCACCGCGATGGCAACCACCGCCAGCCCGCCCAGTGGCCACCACAGTGAGGCGAAACGGCCGCCGCCCACGCCCATCCATTGATAGGCGCAGACCACCACCGCGAACAGGAAGGCCAGCGAGGTACGCGTTCTTGGTCCCATGGTGCTGTCCTGGCTTCAGGCGCCGTAGCGCGTCTTCAGCATGGCCCAGGCCGAGCGCAGCGCCAGTGCTTCACCGCCGGCCGGGCGGCCCGGGCGCTCGCCGTCGTTCCAGGCGTAGACATCCAGGTGCGCCCAGGTCTGGCCTTCGTTGATGAAACGCTCCAGGTACAGTGCGGCGGTGACCGAGCCGGCCATGCGCGAACCCGCGTTGGCCATGTCGGCAATGCCACTGTTGAGGTAACGCAGGTAGGGGCGCCACAGCGGCATGCGCCAGACCGGGTCACGGGTGCTGTCGCCAGCCTGCAGCCACTGGTTGGCCAGGGTGTCGTCATTGGCGAACAAGGCCGGCAGGTCCGGGCCCAGGGCGATGCGTGCGGCACCGGTGAGGGTGGCGAAATCGAGGATGGTGTCCGGGTTCTGCTCGCTGACGTAAGTGAGCGCGTCGCACAGCACCAGCCGGCCTTCGGCGTCGGTGTTGTCGATTTCCACGGTGATGCCCTTGCGGGTGGTGATCACTTCGCCTGGACGGAAGGCATCCGGGCCGACGGCATTTTCCACTGCAGCCACCACCAGGGTCAGCTGCACCGGCAGCTGCTGCGCCATCACCAGGCCTGCCAGGGCGATGGCGTGGGCGGCACCGCCCATGTCCTTCTTCATGTTGCGCATGCCGTCGGCCGGCTTCAGGTCCAGGCCGCCGGTGTCGAAGCACACGCCCTTGCCGACCAGGGCCAGGTGCGGTGCGCCGGCATTGCCCCAGCGCAGCACGATCAGACGCGGCGCGCGGTGCGAGGCGCGGCCAACGGCGTGGATGGTCGGGAAATTCATTTCCAGCAGTTCGTCGCCGGCAATCACTTCCAGCTCGCCGCCGTGGGCGTCGGCCAGTTCGCGGGCAGCGTCTTCCAGCTGCTGCGGGCCCATGTCCTCGGTGGGCGTGTTGACCCAGTCGCGCACGCGCAGGCAGGCGGTCACCACCTCCAGCACTTCAGCGGCCGGCGTCGCCAGCAGCTGTGCGGCCGGGCGGGCCAGCTTGCGGTAGCGGTCGAAGCGGTAGCTGCCCAGACCCCAGCCGATCTGCAGGTTGGCGCTGCTGCTGGCATCCAGTTCATTGGCGACCTGCCAGACGGTGCCGGCCGGCAGTGCGAACGGCGCATGCGCATAAGCGTAGGCATCGGCGCGGTCACCCACGCCCAGCACCGCACCGGCAATGCCGTTGTCGCCGGGCAGCAGCAGCACGCTGCCCGGCGCGGCAGTGAACTGCTGCGCATCGGCCCAGGCCTGCACGGCGGCCGGCTGCTGCGCCTTCCACGCGGCAAAGCCGTCGCGGTCCAGTACATGCAGCGGCAGGGCAGTGGAGGAATCGGTGGTGTAGGCGGTAATCGGGGTCATGGTGTTCTCTTGCGTCTGATGGCGGCCGTGGGCTTAGCGCTGCGGGTTGGATGCGTTGGCATCCAGCCAGTCGGCCAGTCCGGTCAGGGTGTCGAACTGCAGGTCGGGCTGCAGCTCGGTGTGGGTCCATGTGTGTTCTTCGCGGTTGATCCAGCAACCGCGCAGGCCTGCGCGCATGGCACCGGCCACGTCCATTTCGGCGTGGTCGCCAACATGCAGTACCTGTGCGTGATCGACGCCCAGGCGTTCGCAGGCGGCGTGGAAAATGCCCGGGTCCGGCTTGGCCGCACCGTACTCACGCGAGCCCAGCTGGAAGGCGAACAGTTCGCCGATGCCAATGCGCTGCAGGTCGGCATTGCCATTGCTCACTGCCGCCACCGGCACGCGCGCGGCGATGCGGCGCAATGCGGCCAGCGCATCCGGGTAGAACTCCACCTGGTTGCGGGCGGCATAGAAGGCTTCGTAGGCAGGGTCCAGCAGGTCCATGTTTGCCCCGCTTTTTTCCAGCGCCTCGGCCAGGGTCAAGCGGCGCAGCGCGCTGAGGTCGTAGTGCAGGTGCGGGTTGTCGCGGAACGAGCGCTCGCGCAGTTCGCGCATGGCGGCCACCGGGTACATGTGGGCGGTGGCGGGGCTGTGTTCCAGCATCCAGTCGTGCAGCACCTGGTCGATGCGCGCGCCGATGGGCGCGAACGGCCACAGCGTGTCGTCCAGGTCCAGGGTGATGGCGAGTACGGGGAAATTCATCCCGCCATTTTACGCCATGCCCATGAGCCGGGCCTGTAGGGGCGGTATAGGAGTGGCGTAGCCCGGGTAAGCGCAGCGCACCCGGGAGGTGGGAGCACGCTGATGTCTGGCGTTGTCCGCAGCGGGGAGTTGGACGTGCGTTGATGCCTGAAGTCGTCCGCGAACAGCCCCGGGTGCGCTGCGCTTACCCGGGCTACGTGGCTGTCTGTCTTATTCCAGCAGCTTGGCCCAGCCGTGCATGCCGTCCACGCGGGTCAGCACCAGTTTCACGCAGACCAGCAGCGGCACCGACAGCAGCAGGCCAACCATGCCCCACAGCCAGCCGAACAACATCAGCGCCAGGATCAGCATCAACGGCGATATCGCCATGCGCCGGCCCAGCACGATAGGCGTGATCAATTGCCCTTCCAGCGTGTGCAGGGCCAGGTAGGCCAGTGCCGGCAAGGTGGCGGTGAGGGGATCACGGAACTCGACAAAGCCCATCAGCAGCATCAGCACGATGCCGATCAGCGGCCCCACATAGGGCGCGAAATTCAGCAGCGCGGCCACCGTGCCCCATAGCAGCGCCTCGGGCATGTCGATGCCCAGCAGCATCAGCACGCCGGCCAGCACCAGGCCCAGGGCGACGTTGATCACGGTGATGGTCAATACGTAGCGCGATATCTCGCGCTCGATCGAGCGCAGGATGTCGGCAGTGAAACGCTTCTGCTGGCGGTTGGGCAGCAGGGCGATCACATGCCGCTGCAGGTTTTCGCCATAGATCATGAAGAACAGCGTCAGCAGCACCACCGCCAGCGCCGAGGCGGCCAGCTTGGGCGTGCGCACCAGGGCCTTGTAGGGATCGTCCAGCTGGGTGCGGATGACCTGCACCTTGCGGTTGCCGTCACCGCCGGCGGCACGGGCAAAGCTTTCGGCGGCCTGGTTGGCCTGTTGCACCGGTTTGACGAAGTCCTGCACCTGGCGCGAGATCTGCCGCATCTGCTGCGGTGCCTGCTGCACCCATTCGGTGGCCGGGCCGGCCAGTTGCACCGCCAGCGCGCCGCTGGCCGCCAGCCCGCCCAGTACCACCAGCAGGGCGGCGAGGAAACGTGGCAGGTAGAGCTTCTGCAGCAGGCGGATGATGGGGTTGCCGATCAGCGCGAAGAACATCGCCAGCAGCACCGGCAGGATCACCTCCTGCGCCGCCCACAGGGTGTAGCCCACAGCCAGGGTGGCCAGCACCACCAGGGCGGCGGGTGCACGCGGGCGCGGCGGCAGTGGCGCAGGCTCCGCCGACGGCGCAGCAGCTTCAGGCAACGGCTCGGACATGCGGGCGGTGCTCCGGACAGTAAGGCGCGGCGCGGTGCCGCGCCCGGCTCAGGATTCTGACAGTTCCGTGGCCGCTTCGGCGGCGCGTGGCGGTACCGGATTGGCATTGCCCGGGGCTGCTGCCCGCGCGCTGGCCGCTGCCGGTG
>DAMCTY010000085.1:0-6677 GCA_032112995.1 Stenotrophomonas sp.
AGCAGGCCGATGATGCGGTCCGAGTCGCGCACCGAGGACACTTCCGGGTTGACCACCACCACCGCGCGGTCGGCGAAGTACATCGCCAGGAAGGCGCCCTTCTCAATGCCGGCCGGGGAGTCGCAGATGATGAAGTCGAAGCCGTCGGCAGCCAGGTCCTTGAGGACCTTTTCCACGCCTTCCTTGTTCAGTGCGTCCTTGTCGCGGGTCTGCGAGGCGGCCAGCACGTACAGGTTCTCAAAGCGCTTGTCCTTGATCAGGGCCTGCTTCAGGGTGGCTTCGCCATGGACGACGTTGACGAAGTCATACACCACCCGGCGCTCGCAGCCCATGATCAGGTCGAGGTTGCGCAGGCCGACGTCGAAGTCGATGACGGCAACCTTCTTGCCGCGGCGGGCGAGCCCACAGGCGATGCTGGCGCTTGAGGTGGTCTTGCCGACGCCGCCCTTGCCGGAGGTGACTACGAGAATTTCAGCCAAAGGATTACTCCTGGAGTTCTTGTTGGGCCGCTGCGTCAATCAAGCGCAGCGATCATGATTTGGTCCTGTTCCAGCCAGATCTGTACGGCTTTGCCGCGCAGATTGTCGGGAATATCGTCCAGTACCTTATACCGTCCTGCAATGGCAACCAGTTCAGCATGGAAGTCGCGGCAGAAGATGCGCGCGCCCTCGTTGCCTTGCGCGCCAGCCAAAGCCCGGCCCCGCAGCGTACCGTAGATGTGGATGCTGCCATCGGCAATGACCTCGGCACCGGCACCCACCGTTGAGAGTACGGTCAGGTCGCAGTTCTCCGCGTACAACTGCTGGCCGGAGCGGACCGTGGTCAATTGCATGCGACCAGGCTGTGGCACTGCCCCGGCCGGAGCAGCGGCCGGTGGCGGTGCCGGTTCGGCGGCACGCTTCCTTGCCGGCGGCGGGGGTGGGGCGGGCTCGGCCTCGGTGCGTTCGTACTGGGCGCGGAACTTGGCCAGCAGGGGCAGGCCAAGCTGCTCGGAAAGGGCTTCGGTGTCGCTGCTGCCATAGGCCAGGGCTACCGGCAGGACGCCGGCATCACGCAGGCCGTTGACCAGTTCCTGGGCGGTGGCCCGGTCCGGCACCTGGCTCAGTCCACCAAAGTCCAGAATCACCGCGGCGCGGCCAAACAGCTTGGGCGCACGGGCCACGCGTTCGCGCATTTCCTGGGACAGGCGCGCCACGTCGAGGGTGCGGATACGCAGGTTGGCAATGCCAACCTGCCCGATTTTCAGTTCACCAGCTTGTTCGTAATCCAAATTCACTGCCATCTCAGGTTCCCGTCGGCCGCTGCTGCAGCGGCCGGCGTGTGTTGCCTACCCAAGGGACGTCGGGCAGGTTGTCGCCATAGGTTTCCTTGACCCATTCGTAGCTGCACAGGTCCTTGAGCAGCATGCTGGCACGTACGTCGACGGCTGGCATGGTGTTCTGGCCCACCTCGCGGAAGCCGAAGCTGCCATGGAACAACAGCGCGGCATCCGCGCCGTGGTCCAGGAAAACCTCGCATGCCATCTGCGGGTAGCGCAACTCGGCATAGCTCTGCGCGTCCGCGTAGAAGGCGCGGCCTACGCCGCCACCGCGGCGCCGGCTGGCCACCACGATGCGGTCAATGTAGAAGAAGCTGGGGTAACGCTGCTGGAACCAAGCAAAATTGCAGCTGTCATGCGCGCTGTGGCTGCCATAACCGACGAGGAAGCCGGCCATGTTGCCGTCGCGCTCAGCGACACGGAAATACTCGGCTGTTTCGTAAAAGCGCCGCACCTTGGCGGCATCCAGCGGCAGGATCGCGAGACCGGCGTTGTTGTTCAGTGCCAGAACCGAATCGAGCTCGTGCTCGCGCACGTCGCGGATGACAATCGACATTGTGACTCCGGGGGTGAAGCGGTCGGCCCTGGTGGGCTGTCTGCGGATTATCGCATGGCCGGGCCGGGCCGGGCGAGCGTTCGCGGGTTGGGGCCAGGCATGACTTCCGTGGGAGGGCGCACAGGCCCTGTGCTCCGTACCATGCACGCATGTTGGGATACCTCAGCCATACCCGAGTTCTCCGCCTGGCCGGTCTTTTCACCTGGGCCATCGTCGCCTTGCCGCTGGTCTATACCCAGTACGCGCTGCAGGACGAGGTGGCCCTGGTGCGACCGGGCGAAGGCTTGTGGCTGGGCCTGGCCTATTTCGCCTTCGGTGCCTGCTATTTCTGGTTGACCCGTGGCCTCAACAGTGGCGGCCATGCGCACTGGTATGACCGGCTGCTGTTGCTGGTGCTCACCATCTGCGCGCTGGCGGTGAGCTTCCTCAACGGCTCGGGGCTGGGCAGCATCCTGATGATGGTGGCGGCCGGGGTCATTCCCTGGCTGCTGCCGGTGCGGCTGGGCGTGGCGTGGCTGCTGGTCAGCCAGCTCACCGTGCTGCCGGTGTACTCGATGCTGGGCTTCTCGTTGTTCGAGGCCTTGATGCAGTCACTGCTGTACGGCGGTTTCTCTTTGTTCATTTTTGTCACCAGCCTGGTGGCGCGGCAGCAGACCCAAGCGCGCGAGGAACAGCGCCGGCTCAACGCCGAGTTGCGTGCCACACGGCTATTGCTGGCCGAGAGCGCGCGGATCAACGAGCGCACCCGCATCTCCCGTGAATTGCACGACCTGCTGGGCCACCACCTGACTGCGCTGAGCCTGAACCTGGAGGTGGCGGGGCACATCACCGAGGGCCAGGCCCAGGAGCATGTGCGGCAGGCCCACACCTTGGCCAAGCTGCTGCTTACCGACGTGCGCGAGGCGGTAAGCCAGCTGCGCGAAAGCGGTGCCATCGACCTGGCGGCGGCGCTGCGGCCACTGGCCGAGCGGGTGCCCTCATTGCAGATCCACCTGGATATCGCCGACCCGCTGAACGTCGAAGATCCCGAGCGGGCACATGTCATGCTGCGTTGTACGCAGGAAATCATCACCAATGCGGTGCGCCATGCCGGCGCCCGCAACCTGTGGATCCAGGTCGTCAAGGGCGACGGGGAGATCGTGATTGATGCCCATGATGACGGTATTGGCGGCGATGTGGATGCCATCATGCCGGGAAACGGTCTGCGTGGCATGCGTGAGAGACTGTTGCAGTTGGGTGGTCGGCTGGATGTGTCGGCGCGTCGGGGCGAAGGTTTCCGTCTTCGCGCCAGCCTGCCGGTGGTAACCAATATGATGTTGGCCTCGGGGCCGCAAGGAGTGAATTGATGATCCGTGTCTGCCTGGTCGACGACCAAACCCTGGTACGGCAGGGCATCCGTTCGCTGCTGGCGCTGGACGATGGCATTGAAGTGGTGGCCGAAGCCACGGATGGCCAGCAGGCGGTGGATATGATCCCTGCCGTTGCGCCGGACGTGGTGCTGATGGACATGCGCATGCCGGTGATGTCCGGGCTGGAGGCGCTGCAGACCCTGTCGCGGCTGGGGCAGCTGCCGCCGGCGATCATCCTGACCACGTTCGACGACGACCAGCTGGTGCTGGCCGGGCTCAAGGCCGGCGCCAAGGGCTACCTGCTCAAGGACGTGACCCTGGAGCAGCTGGTCGGTGCGATCCGCACCGTGGCCGAAGGCGGCTCGCTGGTGCAGCCGGCGGTGACCCAGCGCCTGCTGTCCGGGCTGGAGCACATGCGCAACGAATTCGTCAGCCTCGACCGGCCCGATCCGCTGACCGACCGCGAGACCGAGATCCTGCGGCTGATGGCCAGCGGCTTTTCCAACAAGGAGATCGCCAATTCGCTGGGTGTGGCCGAGGGCACGATCAAGAACCACGTCTCCAACATATTGAGCAAGCTGGGCGTGCGCGACCGCACCCGCGCGGTGCTCAAGGCGTTCGAACTGCAGCTGGTGTGAGCGGGAAGCCCGCCGCGGGCCCGTGCCATACGGACGCGTCCGGTGGCGCGTGCAGTGGCCGGCGAGGCCGATATGGTGGAACCTGCTTTCGAGTGAATCTCATGGAACGACTGGTGCGGAGGCCGCCGGTGGAGGGAAAATAACCGGCGTCGCACCCCTCGCCAGCCTGGCCGTCGCATGGCATCGTGCATGGCATTGGCGGCAAGGCGGCAGCCTTTACGGCCTTCGGCGCGCATGCCTGCACCGGACACGGAAACCGGTGCGCCAAATCCGTCAACAACCTGCGCAAAGCCTGATAGGATGGGGGCTTCGCTTCAATCAACCCGGCCGTGGGATCGGCCCCGGAGACTCCTGAATGACCCGTATTATCGAGTTCCTGATCGCCTTGGGGATCGTGGCTGGCCTGTTCGTCCTCATTGGCGTGTGCCTCCCGGGCGAGCGCCACATTACCGAAAGCATTGAAACCAACCGCAAGATGACGATCGTGTATGACACGGTCAACAGCCTGCGCCGCTTCAAGGATTGGAATCCGCTGGCCCTGCGTGACAAGGCCGTGGAACTGAAGTTCAGCGGTCCGGACGCCGGCAAGGGCGCCCGCATGGACTTCTCGTCCAAGGACAGCACCCTGGGCCAGGGCAGCTGGGAAATCACCGACAGCGAGAAGAACAAGCGCGTCGTGATTGCCATCAATGACGAAACCCGCGGCAAGGACAAGGTCACCACCTTCACCCTTGAGCCGACCGGCAAGAACGACCGCAACGTCAAGATCACCCAGGACTACAGCGTCAACTACGGCTTCGATCTGTTCGGCCGTTACGCTGGTCTGTACGTGAGCCGCCACGTTGGCGACGACCTGAAGCTGGGTCTGTCGCGCATGGCCAACATGCTGGCCTCGGTGCCGAACGTTGACTACGCCGCTGCCGAAGCCCCGCTCACCGGCCTGAAGGTCGTTGAGCTGCCGGCCGAGAACCTGCTGGTGGTCAACGCCGGTAACATCGACCGTAACAACGACGCCATCCAGAAGTCGATCGACGACAACATGGAGTGGATCAAGCGTGCAATGGATGCCAACGGCCTGGTGGCTGCGGGTCCGGTGCGCATCGTCACTACCGACTTCGGCGCTGAGAAGTATGCCTTCGACGTGGCCCTGCCGGTCCGCAAGGGCAGTGCTGCCCCGGCCGCTGCTGCCGACAAGAAGGACGGCGAGGCTGACAAGGCTGCTGCCCCGGCTCCGGTGGCTGCTGCTGACGCTGGCGAGCTGAGCGTGAAGATTCCGGCCGGTAACCCGGTGACCTACTCGCACGTGGCACCGCACCGCGCGGCCTCGGCGTCCTACACCGGCCACATGGCTGGCCTGGACCTGGCCCGCAACGGTCTGCGTGCATGGGCAACCACCATGGGCAACGAAGTTGTGGACCGTCCGTACGAGTCGTGGAAGGGTGGCGTGGCCAAGGCCTTCACCACCGATGGTTCCTACGACATCTACTGGGCAGTCAAGTAATCTTCGGCCTGTCGAAGATGACGTGATCCCGAAAACGCGCCGCTTCCAGCGGCGCGTTTTTTTTTGTACTCCGTGCGCTGGCATGGATTGAGGAGGATGCAGATGCTGGGTGTGGAGCGACGTGCGCGTAAGCCGTCCTTGCTGGCCTTCCTGGGAGGGCTGTTGGCTGCTGCGGCGATCGGGGCTTCGGCCTATGCATCGCATGGGGTGAGTGAGCCGTTGGCGCAATCACACCTCAATACCGCCGCCTTGTATGCGTTTGGACATGGCGTGGTGCTGGTGGGGCTGGGCGCGTCCAATCTGAATGTGCTCGGGCGTGGTGCCTTGTATGTATTGCTGATTGGCACCTTGCTGTTCTCCGGCAGCCTGGCCGGCAACGTACTGGCACATTGGCCAACGACCCTGGCCCCCGCGGGTGGCATGACCCTGATGGGCGGTTGGGTCTTGCTGGCCTTGAGTGCGCTGAGGCGCTGAGATGTCCCGGCATCGGCGTGGCTTCGACGTCGATCATGCCCATGCCCACCTGCAAAGGGTGGACAAACGCTTGGCGCGGTGGATGCGACGGATAGGGCCGTTGCCTGCGCCGGAGGGGTGGAGCCGGCGCTTTGATCCGGTTGATGCCCTGGCGCGCGCCATCCTGTTCCAGCAGCTCAGTGGCAAGGCGGCATCGACGATTGTTGGGCGGGTGGAAGCGGCCATCGGCAGTCGTCGCCTGCATGCCGACACCCTGGGCCGGATTGACGATGCCGCACTGCGCGCCTGCGGGGTGTCCGGCAACAAGGCGTTGGCGCTGCGTGATCTTGTCCGGCGCGAGGCTGCGGGTGAGTTGCCAGACCTGCGCAGGATGTCGGTGATGGATCATGAGGCCATCATCCAGGCGTGGGTGCCGGTGCGCGGTATCGGCCGCTGGACGGTGGAGATGATGCTGATGTTCCGGCTCGGCCGCCCGGACATCCTGCCGGTCGATGACCTGGGCATACGCAAGGGCGCGCAGCGGGTGGACGATGCACAGGCGATGCCGACTCCGAAGGCGTTGCTGGAGCGTGGCGAGCGCTGGGGGCCGTACCGCACCTATGCTGGCCTGTACCTGTGGCGTATCGCCGACTTCAGTGCAGGTCCGGCGCAGAAGACCAATCGGTCGCAGGACTGAGGCTGCCTGCGGGGCACTACATCCCCTCCCTTTGGCCGCAGGCCAAGGGGAAGGGCTGGGGAGGGGGGGGGGCTTGGGGCTTTGCTGGTAAGGCCCCTGCCGAGCATGGCTCGGCACTACACCCCCTCCTTTTGGCCGCAGGCCAAGGGGAGGGTCGGGGAGGGG
>DAMCTY010000086.1:0-5875 GCA_032112995.1 Stenotrophomonas sp.
CGCCGGTGACCCCGTCGCACCGCGCGCCGGACCCGGCGGTCGCCGCCAAGGCGCTGCCGTCCAGCGGCCGCACGGCCGACATCGAGTGCCGCATCGTGGTGCTGGGCGCCGGCCCGGGCGGCTATACCGCCGCTTTCCGTGCCGCCGACCTGGGCATGGATACCGTGCTGATCGAGCGTTACGCCAGCCTCGGCGGCGTCTGCCTCAACGTCGGCTGCATCCCGTCCAAGGCCCTGCTGCACGCCGCTGAAATCATCGACCACGCCGCCCATGCCGACGAACTCGGCATCGAGTACGGCGCGCCGAAGATCAGTCTGGACAAGCTGCGCGGTTACAAGGAAAAGGTCGTCGGTCAGCTGACCAAGGGCCTGGCCGGCATGGCCAAGCAGCGCAAGATCCGCACCGTGCATGGCCTGGCCAAGTTCATCTCGGCCAACGAGCTGGAAATCGTCGGCGACGACGGCAAGACCCAGTTGCTGCGCTTCGAGCAGTGCATCATCGCCGCCGGTTCGCAGGCGGTGAAGCTGCCCAACTTCCCGTGGGAAGACAAGCGCGTGATGGACTCCACCGATGCACTGGAACTGGCCGAAGTGCCGGGTTCGCTGCTCGTCGTCGGCGGCGGCATCATCGGCCTGGAAATGGCCACCGTGTACAGCGCCCTGGGCGCCAAGGTGACCGTGGTCGAGTTCATGGACCAGCTGATGCCGGGCGCCGACAAGGACCTGGTCAAGCCGCTGGCCGACCGCCTGAAGAAGCAGGGCATCGAGGTGTACCTGAAGACCAAGGCTGCGGGCGTTAGCGCCGACAAGAAGGGCATCACGGTGACCTTCGAGGCCGCTACCGAAGGCGAAAAGCCGGCGATGGAAAGCGGCACCTTCGATCGCGTGCTGGTCGCCGTGGGCCGCTCGGCCAATGGCAAGAAGATCGATGCCGACAAGGCCGGCGTCGAAGTCACCGACCGCGGCTTCATTCCGGTCGACCGGCAGATGCGCACCAACGTGCCGCATATCTTCGCCATCGGTGACATCGTCGGTAACCCGATGCTGGCGCACAAGGCCACGCACGAGGGCAAGCTGGCCGCGGAAGTCGCCTTCGGCGAGAAGAAGGAGTGGGTGGCGCGGGTGATTCCGTCGGTGGCCTACACCAACCCGGAGATCGCCTGGGTCGGCGTCACCGAGACCGAGGCCAAGGCCAAGGGGCTGAAGGTCGGCGTGGCCAAGTTCCCGTGGGCGGCCAGCGGCCGCGCCATCGGCATCGGTCGCACCGAGGGCTTCACCAAGCTGGTGTTCGACGAGGAAACCCACCGCGTGATCGGCGGCGCCATCGTCGGCGTGCATGCCGGCGAACTGCTGGCCGAGATCGGACTGGCCATCGAGATGGGCGCCGAGGCCGAGGACATCGGCCACACCATCCACGCCCACCCGACCCTGAGCGAGTCGGTGGCGATGGCCTCGGAGATCTACGACGGGACCATCACCGACCTGTATATCCCGAAGAAGAAGTAAGCCACACGACGCCCCCTCACCGGGGCGTCGCTGTTTCTGGCAGTCCAAAGGAGCAAGGGAATGTTGCGGAAGAATGTGTTGCTTGGCGCATTGCTGCTCGCGGGCCCGGCGTTTGCCGAGGAGGGAGATCCTGAACTTGCCGCGGCCTTGCTGAAATGCCCGGGCGCAGCACCTTTCGTCGAGGCAGATCGATTGCGCGCGGAAGAGCGGAAGAGCACGCGTACCGACGCGGTGCCTTCGGAGCCGGCACTTCGCCAGCAGCTGCTGGACATGGCACAGGTTGACCAGGAAGCTTGCCAGGGTGAGTGGACGCGGGCCATGGTCGAGAACCTGCAGGCAGTGGATGCCGCAAATCTGCCGCGTATCAAGCAGATCGTGGCCACGCATGGCGGTTTGCCCAATGCAGCGCAGGTTGGGAGCGATGCGGTTTCCGCCGCATGGTTGCTGGTGCAGCATGCCGATGCTGACGTCGCGTTCCAGCGCCAGATAGTGGGCAGCATTGAGCCCATGGTGCAGCGTGGTGAGATATCGGCGCACGATTTCGCGTTGCTGACCGACCGCGTGCTGGTCAACAGCGGCGAGCTGCAGCGCTATGGCAGCCAGCTCCTGGCAGTCGATGGCCGTTGGCAGGCCAAGCCGATGGAGGCGCCGGAGCAGGTTGATCAGCGCCGCGCCGCCATCGGCCAGATGCCGTTGGCCGACTACATCTGTGTGGCGACGCAGATGCTTCCAGTACCGCCCGCTGCGGCACCGCCTCAGGATTGATCCCGGGCAGGCCAGGCTGGCCCTGTGGCGGTGTCTGCAATCCCAAACAGCGCCCCGCCTGTCGGGGCGTTGCTTGTTTCCGGTCCCTGGCCAGTTGCCCACCCCGCAGGCTTGGCGCAAGCTGGCGCCGCTGGACCCTGACGCCACCCATTCCCCGGGGAACGATGATGCGAACCAGAGTGCGCGTGCCAGCCCTTGCGCTGGTCGTTGTCGGTGTTTGTGTATCCATGGTGGCGCACGCTGGAACCAGCGTGGTCACTGCCGCACGCCTGTTGGACGTGCGCAGTGGTCGCTATGTGCAGCAACCGCAGATCGAGATCGTCGATGGCAGGATCAGCCGCATCGGCCGCGCCGGTGACCCGTTGCCCGCTGGCGCCGAACACATCGACCTGGGCGCACGCACCCTGCTGCCGGGCCTGATCGACATGCACGTTCACCTGACCATCGATCCCACCCTGGGCGGCTATCAGGCGCTGGAATACACCGACAACTTCTGGACCGTGGTGGGCGTGGTCAATGCGCGGCGCACGCTGCGCGCGGGCTTCACCACGGTGCGCAATCTTGGTTCGGCCGGCTTCGATGATGTGGCCTTGAAGCAGGCCATCGAGGCCGGTTACATCGATGGCCCGCGCATTGTGCCGGCCACCTTTGCGATTGGTGCGACCGGTGGGCATTGCGATGGCGGCGGCTTACCGCCGTCGGTGACCGTGCTCAATCCCGGTGCGGCCGACGGTCCGGATGCGATCCGCGCAGCAGTACGCAAGCTGCGCAAGTTTGGTGCCGAGGTGATCAAGTTCTGCGGCACTGGCGGGGTGATGTCCAAAGGCACGACGCTGGGCGAGCAGCAATACAGCCAGGAGGAGATGCAGGCGCTGGTAGAGGAGGCGCACCGGCTGGGCATGAAGGTGGCGGTGCATGCGCATGGCAGCAGCGGCATCAACGCGGCCATCCGCGCCGGTACCGACACCATCGAGCACGCCAGCCTGGCCGATGCGGAGTCATTCAAGTTGGCGCGCGCGCAGGGCACCTGGTTTACGATGGATATCTACGGCAGTGATTACATCCTTGCCGAGGGTGAGAACAATGGCTTGTTCGCCGAGTCGCTGCAGAAGGAGCGGCAGGTGGGACGCAAGCAGCGCGAAACCTTCCGCGACGCGCATGCAGCCGGCGTGCGGATGGTGTTTGGTTCCGACGCGGGTGTGTACCCGCACGGCGACAACGCCCGTCAGTTCGGCAAGATGGTGGAGTGGGGCATGACGCCGTTGCAGGCGATCCGTGGGGCGACGCTTGATGCGGCCGAAGCACTGGGGCGGCAGACGGACGTGGGGGCGTTGGAAGTGGGGCGCTTCGGCGACATGGTCGCGGTCGACGGCGATCCGTTGCAGGACGTTGCGGTGCTGACGCGACCGGCGGCGGTGGTGAAAGGCGGGCGCTTGTTGCAGCCGTAGGACGCGTGGATAGCCCCTCTCCCGCATGCGGGAGAGGGGTTGGGGTGAGGGTGCTTGTGGGCGCAGTGGTGCTGCGCTTGGGCATTGCCGGTAAAGCTTCTGCCGAGCATGGCTCGGCACTACATGCCGCGCTCCCGTTCTTTGGAAGAGGGGGCTTGGCGCAGCGGTGCTGCGTTTGCGGCATTGCCGGTAAAGCCTCTGCCGAGCATTGCTCGGCACTACATGCGCCTCTCGCGCTTGCCGGAGGGCCGCTTCTAGAACGACAGGCTCACGCCCGCCACCGGACCCTTGAACTCCTGCTTCAGGCCGATGACGCCATCGCTGCCCTTCTGGTCCACGTCCAGCTTGAACCAGTCGTAGCCGGCGAAGATGCCGAAATTCGGGTTGAAGTTGTACTGCACGATCGCATTGGCGCGGCTGAGGTCGCCCTTGTAGTCGTCGAAGTTGCCCCAGCTTGTATTGAGGTATTGGCCCTGCAGATTGATCAGCCAATGCTCCGATGGCGTGAAGCTCAAGCGTGCGCCTATCACCGGCGCGATGCCGTCGGCCTTCTCGTTGAGGAAGCGGCCCTGGTAGACATCACCGACATCGGCATAGCCATCGGCGCTGATCTTGGCGTACTCCGCGCCCAGCTGCAGGCCAAGGTCGAAACGATCACCATCGATCACCGAGTAGTCGTAGACCAGGGTTGCCACCTGGTACTTCAGTTCGCCCTTGACGAAGCTGCCGGCCGGCACCGTGGTGTCGCCCCAGCTGATGCCTTCGTCCAGCGTCTCGCGGCGGTCCTTGTCGTACTTGAAGTAATCGAAGATCAGGCGCTGGCGGTCGCTGATGCGGAACAGGCCATCCACGCGCGGCTCCCATTCCTTGCCGCCCAGGCTGAAATCCTCGGACAGGTTGATGTCCTGGCCGGCAGCGGTGGTACTGCCACGGATGGTGTTGTCGGTGTCGATGTTCATTGCGCCCAGCCGCAAGGTGAAACGCGGATCTTCTTCGGCGGCGCTGGCGGTGGTGGCGGCAAACATGCCCAGCGCGAGCAGGCAGGGGGCGAGGGTGGGCAGAACGTGGGGGCTTCGCATCGTGTCAGGTACTCCGTGTTGCGGGAGCAATCGACTATCGCGGATCGCGCGTACCCATGCTGTGACCGATGCGTGCACGTGATGTGCACAGTGAGCTGCGTGTTGAGTGCGAGCAGGCGAGAGTTGCGGTGAGGTGGTGCCGTAGGGGACGGACGGCACCACCTCACCCTGCCCGCTGCCGGCGTCGACGAGGTATCCGCGGCGGACAGGGGTAGGACCAGCACCACTTGCGGAAGTTCCCGGTGCTGCGTTGCAATATTTCCGGGTTGGCCGGGGCCCCGGAACAGGGGCCTTATCACAAAAAAACGTGATTTTGCGGCCACTTGCATAGTCAAATGGGGGACAAGTGGCGGTTGTCTCGCAAAATGTCCCACTGCTATACTTTCGCGGCTCGACGAGACGCCTTTGCGCGGTTCGGCTCTTCCCTTTACCTATGCAGGACACTTTGACGTGCTGAACTCCGTTGACGCGGGTCGGCGACTGATGTTGCGCGCCGCGGTCTACCCGCTGGCCGCAGTGGTGGTCCTGGCTCTGGCCTTCCTGTTCATGGGGCCAAAGTACGCACTCGGCGCGCTCGTGTCGGGGGTGGCCGTGGTAGCGGGGTCGGCGCTGGCGGCATGGGTAGGGCTCGGTGGCGGCGTTCAGGCCGCTGGTTC
Organism: Stenotrophomonas sp.; assembly: GCA_032112995.1. Classification (GTDB taxonomy): domain Bacteria; phylum Pseudomonadota; class Gammaproteobacteria; order Xanthomonadales; family Xanthomonadaceae; genus Stenotrophomonas. Next base: position 5,454 of record DAMCTY010000086.1, read on the forward strand.
AGCAATGGTCCGCCTGTTCGTGGGGTTCGTGCTGAAGCTTGTGTTGATCGTTGTCGTGCTGGGAATGGCTTTTTTCTGGTGGCGACTTCCTCCTTTGGCCCTGCTGGCGGCAGTTCCAGTGGCGCTGATGTTCCAGGTTCTGGCCCTGGCCAGACGTTGATTCACTCATAAAGGTTCCGGACACATGGCGGGCGAGGCTCTAACTCCTACCACGTACATCCAGCATCACCTGCAGAATCTGACCGCCAAGGTCGGGGACGGCGGTAGCTTCTGGACGATCCACGTCGATACCATCGTCACCGCGGTCCTGATGGGCCTGCTGATGGTGTTCGCCTTCTGGATGGCAACCCGCAAGGCCACGGCAGGTGTGCCGGGCAAGTGGCAGGCCTTCGTCGAGATCTGCCTGGAGTTCGTTGACCGCC
>DAMCTY010000087.1:0-5772 GCA_032112995.1 Stenotrophomonas sp.
CCACCGTGCTCAAGGCCGACCGCATCGTGGTGATGGACCATGGCCGCATCGTCGCCCAGGGCACCCATGCCGAACTGTTGGCACAGGACGGCCTGTATGCCGAGCTGGCGCGGTTGCAGTTCATAGATTGAGAACACCGTGGTAACGCAGGCCTAACAAGCGCGGCGGCAAGCTCGGGGCGTGGCAGCACGGCCACGTGTCCCGTCTGGAGGCAAACCATGGCGTTCCGCCAGTTCCCTGCAACCACCCGCGATGGCGAAAGCTGCATCGTCATCGAGTTTCTTGATGAACCCGGCAGCGCCGAGACCGGCAAGACCGACCGGCCGCCCCGCTATGAGCTAGCGGATGGTCGACCACTGCTGCGGCGTGGCAGCAACCTGTTCAGTGCCGATGGCGAAGTCAGCCTGTCGATGAACCAACCCTACCGGGCCTGATTTCCTGCTTGTGCAGCGCGCCGTGAGCATTGCCGGCGCGCACCCGGGGCAGCCCGCTGGCGACCGGTCGGGTAATTCTGAATACGCTTTGCCAATCCGGTCCGCGACTGATCAATTTTTCACCAACCATCTTGACAGCCTTGTGCCCCAAGGGATGCCGGCGATTATCCACATGCTTGCGCACACACCACTGTGGATTAAGTCGCAGTCCGTGAGACGCCGATGCAGTTGGCCCCTCCGCCCCCGCTCTTGCAGGGACGGCGTAAGCCGCGAAGCCGGTGTCCCCTGGCAACCAAGCCCCGGTACTGCAATCCGCTACCGGCTTCGGCACAGGGTAGGAGCTTCGCGGCGTACCCCGCTCCTGCAGATCCTGCTTATCGCTCCAGCACGCGGCCGATCCCGCTGCGGTTGATCTCCAACGCCGCCGCTTCCAGCACCTCGGGGGCATAGGCCTGCACGAAGCCCATGCGGAAGTGCACTTCACCGGCCGGTGTGCGCGAGGAATGGATCGACGCCAGGCTGATGCCGTGGCGTTCGAATACATGCAGCAACTCACGCAACGAGCCGGCCCGGTCCTCGGGCAGATGCACGCTCATCGCGCTTGTATCGGTCAGGTCCGCCAGCAGGTAGCCCACACGCTCGAAGCTGTAGTTGCCGTCGCGCAAGGTCTGCGCGTCCACGGCCGCCGTGTTGTCGGCCAGGAACTCGCTGCGGAAACGGGCACGGGCCACATCATCGCCCTGCGCCACCAAGCCACGCAGGTTCTGCAACTGCAGCAGCAGGTGATCCAGCACTTCACCGGCATGCGGATTACCGAACTGGATGTCCTCGTAGATGACCGGATTCAAGGACAGGATGCGCGCGATCACCGCCGCATCCAGCTCGAACGCCGCCGAGCGATACGGCATCAGCTCGGCCAGCGAGCCCAGCATCGGCGCGTACTCACGCAACACCCCGGCCTGGGCCAGATGGGTGGCGTGCACCATGGCCTGCACCAGCGCCATCACCCGGTCGTGGTGCTCGGCACTGCCGCGCACGCATTCGGCCTGCAGGGCGATGCACAGTTCATCCAGCCAGGCCTGCCAGCGCGCATCCAGACGCGCCTCGCAGACCACCATCACCCTGCCCTTCAAGGTCGGTGCCTTGGGCGGCGCGGTCATCGGATGCAGGCCGGCAACACTGGCCTGCGATTCCAGCATCGCGGCCACCGGCTCGGCCTTGATCGAGGTGACGTCCAGCCACAGCCGGCCACGCTCGCGCCCTGCCGATTGCCGCACGTACTCGCGAATCAGCGCCGGTGTATGCCGGATGGGGGCGGAGAACAACAGCACATCGGCTTGCTCCAGCAGCTGTTCCGGCGTCTGCGACGCCGCGTCCACCGGATCATGGCCGATGACCTGCAGGCCCATGCGGGTTTCGAAGAAGCCACGCAACCAACGCCCATAGGCACCGCCGCTGCCGACGATGCCAATGACCGGCGCCACACTCATGCCAGACGCTCGGCGCGGAAACGGTAAGGCGTACCCAGCGCCGCAGGTGCTGCGGCCAATACGTCGAACTCTTCCACGCCGGTAGCCAGGGTCGCTTCCAGCGCCGCGTGCACGCCGGCAATGGCGCGCCCCACGCTGTCCTCGAAACTGTGGCCCTTGAGCAGGAACGCGACCAGCAGCGACATCAGCACATCACCGGTACCGGCCACGTCCACCGGCAGGTGCGGCGAGGTCCAGCGCCAGATCTGTTCGCGGCCGATCGCCAGCGTGACCAGCTCGCCGGGGTCACCGGAGACCGAATGCGCGATCACCCATTCCGGTCCGCGCTCGAGCAGCTTGCGCGAGGCGGCGATGGCATCGTCCTGTTCCAGTGCGGGCATGCCGGTCAGGCGACCCAGCTCGAAGGCATTGGGCGTGACCAGCCACGCATGCGGCAGCAGGCGTTCGCTGAAGATGGTTTCCAGCCCGGGTTCGACATAGGGGCCGGTGTGGGTATCGCCAATCACCGGATCCAGGCAGTAGCGCAGCTGCGGTGCCTGCGGCAGTACCTCATCCAGCCAATCGGCAAAGGCGGCGCCGTTGGCGACGCTGCCGAAGTAACCGGATACCAGCGCGCCGGCACGCTGCGGCAAGCCGCGCTCGGTTGCGCCCTGCAGCAGTTCGGCAAACCAGTCCGCCGGCAGTACGCGGCCGCGCAAGGTGCTGTAGAACGGCGCATTGCTCAGCAAGGTGGTGGGAACTTCGGCAACGCGCAACCCCAGGGCGCGCAACGGCGGCACGGCGGCGCTGTTGCCGGCGTGGCCGTAGACCAGTTGAGATTGCACGGAAATCACGTCCACCGGCGACGGCCCATCCGGGCGTTGCCGACGACCGTGCACGAGATGGCTGTGGTCGACTTCGTTCATCGCCCTATTCTACGACCGCAGCGCAAGGCCCGAGCGCATACGCTTGCGCGCGCAACCAATAGTGTTGGGCATAACGATAAAAGCCGCAGCAAGCTGCGGCTTTTAAGTAGAAACCTGCACAAAAGCACAAATCCGGTAGTGCCGAGCCATGCTCGGCAATGGGGCTTTACCGGTAAGGCCTCTGCCGAGCGTGGCTCGGCGCTACATGTCTGGCTTTGCTGGTAAGGCCTCTGCCGAGCATGGCTCGGCACTACATGTCTGGCTTTGTTGGTAAGGCCTCTGCCGAGCATGGCTCGGCACTACATGTTTGGCTTTGCTGGTAAGGCCTCTGCCGAGCATGGCTCGGCACTACAGGTGGAGCTGATGCCGAGCGTGGCTCGGCACTACATGAGGCTTCAGGACTTCATGCGTTCCCAGAAGCCCTTGACGCCGTCGATGAAGGTCGCCGACTTCGGTGAGTGCTTGCGCGCTTCCTCGCCGACGAAGGTGGCTTCGAACTGCTCCAGCAGCTTGCGCTGCTCGTTGGTGAGGTTGACCGGGGTCTCCACCACCACGCGGCAGTACAGGTCGCCCTCGCTGCGGCTGCGCACCGAGCGCACGCCCTTGCCACGCAGGCGGAACAGCTTGCCGGTCTGGGTCTCGGCCGGGATGCGGATTTCCGCTTCACCGCCCAGCGTGGCCACGCGGATCGCGTCGCCCAAAGCAGCCTGCGAGATGCGCACCGGCACCTCGCAGTGCAGGTCGTCACCGTCACGGGTGAAGATCGCATGCTCACGCACACGCACTTCCACATACAGATCGCCTGCCGGTGCACCGGCCGGGCCGGCTTCGCCCTCGCCCTGCAGGCGGATGCGGTCGCCGGTATCCACGCCTGCCGGCACCTTGACCGACAACACCTTGTCTTCCTCGACACGGCCATTGCCATGGCAGGTCTTGCAGGGCTTGCTGATGATCTGGCCGCGGCCGTCACAGTTGTGGCAAGCCTGCTGCATGGCAAAGATGCCACGCTGCACGCGCACCTGGCCGCGACCACCACAGACGTTGCAGGTCTCGACCTTGCGGTCTTCCGAACCGGTGCCGTCGCAATCGCCGCACTCGGCCAGGGTCGGGATCTCGATGCGGCGCTCGACGCCGGCCACCGCTTCTTCCAGGTCCAGCTCCATCACGTAGCCGATGTCGGCACCGCGACGCGGCTGGCGCGGACCGCCGCCACCTCCGCCAAAGATATTGCCGAAGATGTCGCCGAAAATATCGTTCATGTCCGGACCACCGGCACCGCCACCGCCCATGCCGTGCTCGAAAGCAGCGTGGCCGTGGGCGTCATACATGCGCCGCTTGTTGCCGTCGGACAGGGTTTCGTAGGCCTCCTTGCATTCCTTGAAGGCAGCTTCAGCGGCGGCATCGCCCGGGTTGCGGTCCGGATGGTGCTTCATCGCGCAACGGCGATAGGCCTTCTTCAGCTCTTCATCGGTAGCGGTGCGGGCTACGCCCAGTACTTCGTAATAATCGCGCTTGCTCATGCTCTTCTCTCCCTCCCCCTCCAGGGGAGGGCCAGGGTGTCCGTTCGTAAACAACACAAAGGTCCGGGGCCGTCAGGCAACCCGGACCCTCACCCCAACCTCTCTCCCGGCGGGAGAGAGGTCATGGACCATTAGGACTTCTTGTCGTCCTTGACTTCGGTGAACTCGGCGTCCACCACGTCGTCGTTGGACGGGCCACCGGCGTCGCCGCCGGCTGCCGGGCCAGCCTGGTCACCGGCCGAAGCAGCGGCAAACAGCGCCTGGCCGGCTTCTTCCAGCGACTTCGACTTGGCTTCGATCTGTGCCTTGTCGTCGCCCTTCATCGCGGTTTCCAGATCGGACAATGCAGCCTCGACCTTGCCGATGACGTCGCCGCCAACCTTGCTGCCATGCTCGGTGATGGCGCTGCGGGTGGCGTGGATCAGGCCGTCGGCCTGGTTGCGGGCCTGGACCAGTTCCTGGAACTTCTTGTCCTCTTCGCGGTTGGCTTCCGCGTCGGCGACCATGCGTGCGATCTCGTCCTCGGACAGACCCGAACCGGCCTTGATCTCGACCTTCTGTTCCTTGTTGGTCTTCTTGTCCTTGGCCGACACGTGCAGGATGCCGTTGGCGTCGATGTCGAAGGACACTTCCACCTGCGGCAGGCCACGCGGCGCCGGCTCGATGCCGGACAGGTCGAACTTGGCCAGCGACTTGTTGAAGCGGGCCTGTTCGCGCTCACCCTGCAGCACGTGCACGGTCACGGCCGACTGGTTGTCCTCGGCGGTCGAGAAGGTCTGCGAGGCCTTGGTCGGGATGGTGGTGTTCTTCTCGATGATCTTGGTGAACACACCGCCCATGGTCTCGATACCCAGCGACAGCGGGGTCACGTCCAGCAGCAGCACGTCCTTGACGTCTCCGCCCAGCACGCCGCCCTGGATCGCAGCACCCAGTGCCACGGCTTCGTCCGGGTTGACGTCCTTGCGCGGTTCCTTGTTGAAGAAATCGGTCACCGCCTGCTGCACCTTCGGCATGCGGGTCTGGCCACCGACCAGGATCACTTCGTTGATGTCGTTCGAGGTCAGGCCGGCGTCACGCAGGGCGACACGGCACGGTTCGATCGACTTCTTGATCAGGTCCTCGACCAGGGCTTCCAGCTTGGCGCGGGTCAGCTTGATGTTCAGGTGCTTCGGACCGGAGGCATCGGCGGTGACGTACGGCAGGTTGACGTCGGTCTGCTGCGCGCTGGACAGCTCGATCTTGGCGCGCTCGGCGGCGTCCTTCAGGCGCTGCAGGGCCAACGGATCCTTGCGCAGGTCGATGCCCTGGTCCTTCTGGAACTCTTCAACCAGGTACTCGATGACGCGATTGTCGAAGTCTTCGCCGCCCAGGAAGGTGTCGCCGTTGGTGGCCAGCACTTCGAACTGCTTCTCGCCGTCGACGT
>DAMCTY010000088.1:0-5647 GCA_032112995.1 Stenotrophomonas sp.
AAAACGTGCAAAGCACCAAAGCCGCGGGTATCCCTACGCGTGCAGCACTGCTTGCTATCCGATTTCCCGGGTGCGCTGCGCTTACCCGGGCTACCGGGGCTGCAGCACGCAAGTCTTCTTCATCCGCGATGCAGAAGTTCGCCAACAACGCGGTAGTGCCGAGCCATGCTCGGCAGGGGCTTCACCAACAATCCAGAAACCGCCAGAAGATCAACAGCCCTCGAACCCTTGGTAGCCCGGGTAAGCGCAGCGCACCCGGGGAAGCTGACACCTGCGTAGATGGCAAAACGTGCAAAGCACCAAAGCCGCGGGTATCCCTACGCGTGCAGCACTGCTTGCTATCCGATTTCCCGGGTGCGCTGCGCTTACCCGGGCTACCGGGGCTGCAGCACGCAAGTCTTCTTCATCCGCGATGCAGAAGTTCGCCAACAACGCGGTAGTGCCGAGCCATGCTCGGCAGGGGCTTCACCAACAATCCAGAAACCGCCAGAAGATCAACAGCCCTCGAACCCTTGGTAGCCCGGGTAAGCGCAGCGCACCCGGGGAAGCTGACACCTGCGTAGATGGCAAAACGTGCAAAGCACCAAAGCCGCGGGTATCCCTACGCGTGCAGCACTGCTTGCCACCCGATTTCCCGTGTGCGCTGCGCTTACCCGGGCTACCGGGGCTGCAGCAAGCAAGTCTTCTTCATCCGCCATGCAGAAGTTCGCGAACAACGCGGTAGTGCCGAGCCATGCTCGGCAGGGGCTTTCCCCGCCAAGGTGCCCCCCGCATCACCCCATCGCCCGACTGGCCCCTTGGCGGAGCGCCTTATTCAATCTTTGGAGATATCGGCTGCCAGTCTGCCGGTGGCTGCAGCGGCATTCCATGTGCCTGCACCAAGCGCTCGATCGCCGGCAGCTCACCCAGCGTCCTCGTCAATTGCATGTATTCGGACAGGGACAGTTCTGACTGCGCCGGTTCGGAGCTGCCAAGCAACGTGCTGCCCGCCATACTCAACCACTGCAGTTGGCGCCCGCGTGCCTGCCACTGCGCCTTGGATGCGGTGTCGGTCTCCAACCGCTCCAATCGCGCGACACCGATGGACGCAAGCAATAACGAGCCACTGTTGGCCATGGCCTCCAGTACATGGCGACATTGCGCCAACGTTTCCCCGACAGGCGCGTCGCAGCGCTTCAAGATCTCGCGCAACGGAAACGGTACGTGGGCGGCCGCAGCGGAAAACTGTTGCTCAACACGATAGCGCTGCACATCGACCGACTTGGCGCCTGCGGCCCCCTGCTCCTGGCTTGCAGCGGCCAGGGCAGCCACCGGTTGATCGGCGGTGGCGTCATCAAGCAGCCCGACCAGCGCCATCAAAGGATCCCGGTACTGCGTGGCACGGGCCGCGCGTTGCCACGCCAGATCGGCCGCACGCGGATCCTGGCGCTTGTTTGCCAACTGCATCAACAGCAGTTGGCTGCCGATGTCATCCACATCCGTGGTTTCCAGCGTGGCACGTGCCTGCTCCACGTCACAGTAATCATCCTGCACACAGCGACCGATCGCGGCCTGTGCAATCATTGGATCGCCTGCTCCGGTCCGCACCGCGCGCGCAAACCAGGCGTCTGCTTCGGGCGAATAATCAGACTTGCCCGAGCCAAGGTTCACGCTCAGTGGCGCCAACAACCATGCAGCATACAAGCTGCGTGGACGACCGCTGGCAGCGATGGCGCGCCCCAATTTCGTCCTTTCCTGTGCCCAGGCTTCATATTGCGCGTTCGATGGTTGCCCCGCCGCGACATCCTTCGCGACCTGCTGTGCTGCCGTGGCATTCGTTGCCGCCAACAGCGCCAGACCTGCTGCCAGTATCCAAGACCTGTGCATCCTGCCTCCTGATTTTCCGCGGGGACCGACACCCGGCCCTCACCCCATCCTATCCAGAACCCACACCCACGCGGGCAATGTCACCAATGACAGCACGATGCCATAGCCCACCATCGCTGCCGCAAGCCGCGGCGCCAAACGATGTGAAATCGCCAGTGCCGCCGCGGTGATCATGGTCGGCATCGCAGTTTCCAGCACGTTGACCCGCAGCATTTCCCCTTGCAGGCCAAATGCCCAGGACAGCGGCAAGGCGGCGGCCGGCAACACCAGCAACTTGAGCAGCAGCCCCACCCCCAACGGTGTCAGTTCCGCGCGCGACAGCCGCAGCTGGATGGTAAGGCCGACGGCCAACATCACCAACGGCAGCATCGCATCGGCCAGGTTCTTCAGTGCCGATGCAATCCAGCGTGGTGGCTCGGCGGGCATCACCAGCAAGGCGAACACCAGCGCCCATAACGGCGGAAACATCGCAATGCGGCGCAGTATCTGGCCGGCGCTGGGTGGCGTGTCACCGCTGTACCTGGCCAACACGTACAGGCCGAAGGTGGACAGCAATACAAAGGTGCCGAACTGGTCGTAGACCACCGCATAGGGCAAGGCATGGTCACCCAGCAATGCACGCACCATCGGGTAGCCGATGAAACTGGAATTGCACAGCGCCACGCATAGCAGCAACACCGCATGCACGTGGCGCTCGAACTTGAACAGCCGCGTAGCCAGGCTGACCAATGCCAGGGTAAGCAGCATCAGCAACCAGGGCGTCAGCATGATGCCCAGCAGCGACAGATCCAACTGCAGGCGCGGCACATAGGTCAGCACCGCTGCCGGCAGGCAGACGTACAACACCACCCTGTTGAGAACGTCGGCAGCGTTGTCGGGAAATACCCGCAGGCGCGCGAACACCATGCCCAGGGCGAGCATGGCCAGAATCAGTGCAAATGCATCAAAGGCCATGTGCCCAGCATGCCCTGCATGGCGATCGCTGCAAACCACGCAACGTCCCGAACACCCGCCGGCTTGCCCGGCGGGCCTCATTACCTTTGTTTATCAGGGCCACGCCGGTGGGTTGGCAGCCCAGGCCTGCTGGATCTCGGCCAACTGTGCACGCTCACCATCGTTCCATGCGGGCAACAACTGCGCGAAGTTGGCCGCATCGTTCCATTGTTGCGGTTCGGTGCGCACCGCTGCCGCGTACCAGGCCAGTGCCTCATCCTTGCGGCCAAGCTTCCACAGTGCCAGCGCCAGGGTCTGCGGCAACCACGACGGATTGCCGCGGGTACCTTCGGCTGCCTTCAGCCACAGGCCCAGTGCTGCGTCGGCATCGCCCTGGCGGTACAGATCCCAGGCCTGATTCCAGCGCAGGCTGCGTGCCTGCACCGAGTTTTCCGAAACGCTGGCCAGCGCCTCCTGGTACAGCTTGGCAGCCAATTCAGCACGGCCATCGGCATAGGCGATGCTGGCCAGCTGTGCGGTGGCCTCGGTGCCCTTGCGGCCGCGCTCGCGCAGCTTCATCAGCTGGTCCACGGCATCGGCCTGTTGCGGCGCTACCGCATGGATCGGTTTGGCCGCCACGTCGTCGTCAAAATAGAACTCGTTGATGCCCGGCAGGCTTTGCGCCTGCGCGTTGGAAAACATCAGGCCCGCCAGCACCACAGCGCTGGCAACAATGCGCCTTGTAACCCCCATGACTGCAATCCCCATAAAACAGTTAGCCCCCACCTGGCCCCGATGCTAACCGCTCCGGGCCCTACGCGCGACTGCATGACAGGGTGATGAAACGGCCACTGCTACAATCGGCGGCTGCCACCGGCCCTGCTGGTGGTTACCTGCCGCCAGCCGTTTCCGCAATGGGCCAGCCATGACCAGTACCGCCGAACTTACCTCGCCTGCTTCCGCCAACGATCCGCTGATCGGCGTGCGCGACACCGATTACACGCTCGAGCACAAGTACACGCGCACCGATGGCCGCATCTACCTGAGCGGCGTGCAGGCCCTGGTACGCCTGCCGCTGATGCAGCAGCAGCGCGACCTGGCCGCAGGCTTGAACACCGGCGGCTTCGTCAGTGGCTACCGCGGCTCGCCGCTGGGCGGCTTCGACCTGGAGCTGTGGCGCGCGCGCAAGCACCTGGAAGCGGCCAAGGTGAAGTTCGTGCCCGGCCTCAACGAGGACCTGGGCGCCACCATGGTGTGGGGTACGCAGCAGACCAACCTGTTCCCCGGTGCCAACGTCGATGGCGTGTTCGGCATGTGGTACGGCAAGGGCCCGGGCGTGGACCGCTGCGGTGACGTGTTCAAGCACGCCAATGCCGCCGGCGCGTCAAAGCATGGTGGCGTACTGGCGCTGGCCGCCGACGACCATGCCTGCCGCAGCTCCACCCTGCCCCATGGCAGCGAGGAAGAATTCGTCAGCGCGATGATGCCGGTGCTGAACCCGGCCGGCGTGCAGGACATCCTCGACATGGGCCTGGTTGGCTGGGCGATGAGCCGCTACACCGGCCGCTGGATCGGCTTCAAGACCATTGCCGAAACGGTTGAATCCTCGGCCTCGGTGGACGTCAACCCGTTCGCCCGCCAGATCATCCTGCCGGAAGATTTCGACATGCCGGCCGCCGGCCTCAACATCCGCTGGCCGGACCCGCCGCTGGAGCAGGAAATGCGCCTGCACCGCTATGCGGTAAAGGCCGCGCAGGCCTTTGCCCGTGCCAACGGCATCGACAAGGTGGTGATGGATTCGCCGCAGGCGCGGCTGGGCATCGTCACCACCGGCAAGAGCTACCTGGACGTGCTGCAGGCGCTGGAATACCTGGGCCTGGACGAGCGCGCCTGCGCCGAGATCGGCATCCGCGTCTACAAGGTCGGCATGACCTGGCCGCTGGAGCCGCAGGGCATCGGCGCGTTCGCGCGCGGCCTGGAAGACATCGTCGTGGTGGAGGAAAAGAAGGCCTTCATCGAGCGGCAGATGAAGGAGTACTTCTACAACTGGCCGGCCGCCTGGGGTGCGCGCCCGTCCATCGTCGGCAAGTACGACGAGCAGGGCGAGTGGATCCTGCCGTCCACCGGCGAACTCACCCCGGCCACCATCGCCGGGGTCATCGGCCGCCGCATCCAGCGTTTCTTCAACACCGAATCCATCGAACAGCGCCTGCGCTGGATGGACGAGAAGGAAGCGGAGATGGCGCTGCCGCGCGCGCAGTTCCCGCGCGTGCCGCACTACTGCTCGGGCTGCCCGCACAACACCTCCACCAACGTGCCGGAAGGGTCGCGGGCGATGGCCGGCATCGGCTGCCACTACATGGTGACGTGGATGGACCGCGACACCGACACCTTCACCCACATGGGCGGCGAAGGCGTCACCTGGGCCGGGCAGGCGGCGTTCACCGACACCGCGCACGTGTTCCAGAACCTCGGCGACGGCACCTATTTCCACAGCGGCTCGCTGGCGATCCGCCAGGCGATCGCCGCCGGCGTCAACATCACCTACAAGATCCTCTACAACGACGCGGTGGCGATGACCGGCGGACAGCCGGTGGACGGCACGCTCACCGTGCCGCAGATCGCCCAGCAGATGCGCGCCGAAGGCGTGCACACCATCGTGCTGCTGTCCGACGACATCGCCAAGTGGAAGCTGCGCCGCCACGAGTTCCCGGCCGACGTGGAGTTCCACGACCGCGCCGAGCTGGACGCGGTGCAGAAGCACCTGCGCACGGTGAAGGGCACCAGCATCCTGATCTACGAACAGACCTGCGCCACCGAGAAGCGCCGCCGCCGCAAGCGCGGCAAG
>DAMCTY010000089.1:0-5633 GCA_032112995.1 Stenotrophomonas sp.
CCTCCCTTTGGCCGCAGGCCAAGGGGAGGGTTGGGGAGGGGTTGGCTTTTCGGCTTTTGGCTCTGCTGGTGAAGCCCCCTGCCGAGCATGGCTCGGCACTACCTGCTGCCGCCTCCCACAAACGAGGACCAAAACAAAAGGCGCCTTTCGGCGCCCTCTGCTTGTCTCTACCCTGCCCCGTTACTGCGGCGGCAGGTCGTTGTTGCTGGCCAGCTGCTTGCGGTTGAACACCCGCTGCACCACCACGAAGAACAACGGGATGAAGAACAGGCCCAGCAAGGTACCCACCACCATGCCGCCCAACACGCCGGTACCGATGGCGCGCTGCGCACCCGAACCCGCACCCGAGGCGATTGCCAGCGGCAACACGCCAAGACCGAAGGCCAGCGAGGTCATCACGATCGGACGCAGACGGTCGCGCACCGCATGCATCGTCGCTTCGATCACACCTGCACCCTTCTCCAGATGCTCCTTGGCGAATTCCACGATCAGGATCGCGTTCTTCGAGGTCAGGCCCACGGTGGTCAACATCGCCACCTGGAAGTACACGTCACGCTCCATGCCACGCATGGTGTTGGCCAGCACCGCACCGAGGATACCCAGCGGCGCAACCATCAGCACCGCGGTCGGCACGCTCCAGCTTTCATACAGGGCGGCCAGGCACAGGAACACGATCAGCAGCGACAGCGTATACAGCAGCGGCGTCTGCGAACCGGCTTCGCGTTCCTGGTAGGACACGGCCGTCCACTCGATGCTGAAGCCCGGCGGCAGTTGCTTGGCCAGCTTCTCCACTTCCAGCATGGCATCACCGGAGGCCACACCCGGTGCCGCCTCGCCCTGGATTTCCAGCGCCGACACACCGTTGTAGCGTTCCAGGCGCGGCGAGCCGTAATCCCAACGCTGGCTGGCAAAAGCCGAGAACGGCACCATCTCGCCGGCGCTGTTCTTCACCGTCCACACGTTGAAGTCTTCCGGGTTCATGCGGAACGCATCGTCGGCCTGCACGTAAACGCGCTTGACGCGGCCGCGGTCGATGAAGTCATCGATGTAGCTCGAGCCCCACGCCGTGGCCAGCGTGCTGTTGATCGCATCCAGCGACAGGCCATGCGCACCGGCCTTGGCCACATCGATGTCCAGGCGCAGCTGCGGGGTGTCGTCCAGGCCGTTCGGGCGCACGTTGGCCAGCAGCTTGCTTTCGCCCGCCATGCCCAGCAGCTGATTGCGGGCATTGACCAGGGCATCATGGCCTGCACCGCTGTTGTCCTTCAGGAAGAAGGTGTAACCCGAGGCAATACCCAGCTCCGGCATCGCCGGCGGCGGGAAGGCAAAGATGAAGGCGTCCTTGATCTGACCCAGCGCCGCCATCGCGCGGCCGGTGATCGGGCCAACGCCCTGGTCGGCACTGCGCTCGCTCCAGTCTTTGAGCTTGACGAAGGCCATGCCCGAGTTCTGGCCCATGCCGGAGAAGCTGAAGCCCTGCACCGAGAACACCGATTCCACGGCATCCTTCTCGTTCTTCAGGAAGTGGTCTTCCAGCTTGTAGATCGACTCCAGGGTGCGCTCCTGGGTGGCGCCCACCGGTGCATTGACCAGCGCCATCAGGATGCCCTGGTCTTCATTGGGCAGGAACGAGCTGGGCAAGCGCACGAACAGCAGGCCCATCACCACCGCCAGCGCCAGGAACACCGCCATGAAGCGGCCCGGGCGGTGCAGGATGCCGCGTACGCCGCGCTGGTAGGTGCCACTGGTGCGGTCAAAGCCGTTGTTGAACCAGTTGAAGAAGCGGCCCGAGATGCCCTTGTGGGCAACATGGTGCTCGCCCTTCTTCAGCGGCTTGAGCATGGTGGCGCACAGCGCCGGAGTCAGCACGATGGCGACCAGCACCGACAAGGCCATCGCCGACACGATCGTCGCCGAGAACTGCCGGTAGATGACGCCGGTGGAGCCGCTCATGAAGGCCATCGGCACGAACACCGCCGACAGCACCAGGCCGATGCCCACCAGTGCGCCGGTGATCTGACTCATCGACTTGCGGGTGGCTTCCAGTGGCGACAGTCCTTCCTCGGACATGATGCGCTCGACGTTCTCCACCACCACGATGGCGTCATCGACCAATAGACCGATCGCCAGCACCATGGCGAACATGGTCAGCATGTTGATGGAGAAACCCAGCACCGCCAGGATGCCGAAGGTGCCCAGCAGCACCACCGGCACGGCGATGGTCGGGATCAAGGTGGCGCGGAAGTTCTGCAGGAACAGATACATCACCACGAACACCAGCACGATGGCTTCCAGCAAGGTCTTGACCACGCCCTTGATCGACACGCGCACGAACGGGGTGGTGTCGTACGGAATCACCGCCTTCATGCCGGCCGGGAAGTTGGCACGCAGCTCGTCCAGGGTCTTGCTGACGCCCTCGGCGGTTTCCAGCGCGTTGGCGCCGGTGGCCAGGGTGATGGCCAGGCCGGAGGCCGGCTTACCGTTGTAGCGGGTGACGAAGTCGTAGGTTTCCGCACCCAGCTCGACGCGGGCAACATCGCCCAGCTTCAGCGTGGAGCCGTCACTTTCCGTGCGCACCACGATGTTGCGGAACTGCTCCGGCGTCTGCAGGCGGTCCTGCGCATTGATGGTGGCGTTGAGCTGCTGGCCCTTCACCGCCGGCGCACCGCCCAGCTGGCCGACCGCCACCTGCGCGTTCTGTGCCTGCACGGCAGCCGTCACTTCGGCCACCGAGACCTTGTAGGTCTGCAGCTTGGTCGGGTCCAGCCAGATGCGCATGGCGTACTTGCCACCGAACACCTGGATCGAGCCCACGCCCGGCACGCGGCTGAGCGGGTCGACGATGTTGGAACCGACATAGTCGGAGATGTCGTTCTCATCCATGCTGCCGTCTTCGGAGACGAAGCCCAGCACGTTGAGGAAGCCCGAGCTGGACTTGGCAACGTTGATGCCCTGGCGCTGCACTTCCTGCGGCAGCAGCGGCATGGCCAGCTGCAGCTTGTTCTGCACCTGCACCTGGGCGATGTCCGAATCGGTGCCGCTTTCAAAGGTCAGGGTGATGCTGGCCTGGCCGTTGGAGGAGCTGTTGGACGAGAAGTACATCAGGCCGTCCAGGCCCTTCATGTTCTGCTCGATGATCTGCGTCACCGAGTCTTCCACGACCTTGGCCGAAGCACCCGGGTAGTTGGCGGAAATGGACACGGCAGGCGGCGCGACCTCGGGGTACATCGAGATCGGCAGCTTGAGCATTGCCAGCGCGCCGGCAAGCATGATGATGATGGCGATGACCCACGCAAAGATGGGTCTGTCGATGAAGAAACGAGCCATGGGGTTCTCCGCTTACTGCTTGGCAGCCGGCGCCGCGGCGGGCGCGGCGGCAGGCTTGGCGGCTTCGGCACCCTTTTCGGTGGCCTGCACCGGCATCCCCGGACCAATCTTCTGCAGGCCTTCGACGATGACCTTGTCGCCGGCCTTCAGGCCATCCTCGACCAGCCACTTGTCGCCAACGGTGCGGCTGACGGTGACCGGGCGCACGGCGACCTTGCCTTCGGCGTCCACCACCATGGCCGAGGTATTGCCCTTGGCATCGCGGGCAATGCCCTGCATCGGCACCAGCAGCGCATTCGGGCGCACACCACTGCCCAGCACGGCACGCACGAACATGCCCGGCATCAGCACCTGGTCGGGGTTTTCCACGCGCACGCGCAGCGCATAGCTGCCGGTGGACGGGTCGACGCTGACTTCGGAGAACTCCAGCTTGCCCTTGTGGGCATAGGTGCTGCCGTCTTCCAGCACGATGTCGACCGGCAGTTCCGAGGCACCTTCCAGACGGCCGGCGGCCAGTTCACGACGCAGCTGCAGCAGCTCGGCCGAGGACTGGGTGACGTCGATGTAGATCGGATCCAACTGGTTGATGGTGGCCAGCGGCTCGGCCTGGCCGGCGCTGACCAGCGCGCCCTGGGTGACCGAGGACTTGCCGATCTGGCCGCTGATGGGGGCGGTGATGCGGGCGTAGCCCAGCGTCACGTTGGCGGCATCCAGCGAGGCGCGGGCGGCCAGCACATCGGCCTCGGCCTGCTTCCAGGCAGCCTGGGCGTTCTCATCGTCCTGCACGCTGATCACCTTGGACTTGACCAGCTCGCTGCTGCGGCGCGCGGCCAGGCGCGCGGCATTGGCGGTGGCTTCGGCGCGGGCCAGCTGCGCGCGGGCACTGTTGGCCTGGGCGCGGTAGGAAGCGTCGTCCAGCTGATACAGCGGCTCACCGGCCTTGACCACGCTGCCCTCGGTGAACAGGCGCTTGGCAACGATGCCGCTCACCTGCGGGCGCACCTCGGCGACCTGGTAGCCGGTGGCGCGGCCGGCCAGCTCACGGGTCAGGGTGACGGCCTCAGGCTTCAGCGTCACCACCGTGACCTGGCCAGGACCACCTTGTTGCTGCTGCTCGCCGCCGCCCTTGCAGGCAACAAGCGCGACGGATAGTGCGAGGGAAAGCGCGACAAGGCGGTAGCGACTGATGGCAGGCATGAGAGAGAAGCTCAATAAGGAAAAGAGGCGCTCGAGGGTCGGGCGGAAGATGAGATAGGCCCTGCCTATCCTTCCGTAACGCATACGTTACGGGTACAGCCGTGACCACCGCCACCACCGCACACATTCCCGCCATCCTGCAGAGCAAGCTGCGGAAATATACATACATGCATGGATGTTTGTAAACGACTACAATTCAGGTCGGTTTCATCCAGCATTTGCACAAAGCAATGGCCAGAAAGACCAAAGAAGAGGCGGCAGCCACCCGCGAAGGCATCCTCGATGCCGCGCTGGCCTGTTTCCATGAGCATGGCGTTGCCGGCACCTCGCTGGCGGCGATCGGCGAGCGTGCGGGTTACTCGCGCGGCGCGGTGTACTGGCACTTCAAGAACAAGACCGAAGTGCTGGAGGCCATGATCAACCGCGAGCGCGTGCCCTTCATCAACCGCCTGCGCCATGCCTATGCGCCGGAGCGCAGTACCCCGATTGCCGACCTGCGCTCGGCAATGCTGATCTCGGTGGCCGAAATAGCCCACGACCAGCGCCTGCGCGACATGATGGAGATCATGCTGCGCAACGACCTGTCGGCCGAAAGCCTGGCCATGCAGAAGCTGCAGCGCGACAGCATTGACGAAGAAATGGAGATCTTCCGCCGCGTGCTGCTGCGCGCGCAGGAACTGGGCCAGTTGCGCGAGGGCGTCAGCATCGACACCCTCGCCCGCATCCTGCACGCCTGCCTGGTAGGCGTGCTGTACGGCGCGATGCTGCAGCCTGCGTCTTTCGACCTGGAAGGTGACAGCCGCCAGACCATGGACGCCATGCTGGCCTACCACGTCACCCCGGGCGCCTTCACCCCCGGCGCCGACCCGCAGCCACTACCCGGCCCCACCGCCTGACCCACCGGTAGTGCCGAGCCCTGCTCGGCAGACGCTCTACCCGCAACACCAGCAGCAAAGCCCCCCCCCCCCCCCAACCCTCCCCTTGCCTGCGGCAAAGGCAGGGCTCAAGCGCGCAGCCACCGCTGTAGTGCCGAGCCATGCTCGGCAAAGGCTCCACCCGTAACACCAAAAGCAAAGCACCCCTCCCAACCCTCCCCTTGCCTGCGGCAA
>DAMCTY010000090.1:0-5322 GCA_032112995.1 Stenotrophomonas sp.
CGCCGGCCAGGCCGGTGCTGGCCACGCCGTGGCCGGAGAAGCCCTGCGCGAAGTACACGTTCGGGGTGATCCGGCCCCAGTGCGGGGCGCGGTTGCGGGTGATGTCGATATAGCCGCCCCACACGTAGTCCAGCTCGACATCGGCCAGCTGCGGGAATACGCGCCGCATGCGCCGGGTCATGCTGGCGCGCAGGCCCGGTGGCGGCAGTGCGGAGTAATTGGCCTGGCCGCCAAACAGCAGGCGGTGGTCGCGGCTGAGGCGGAAGTAATCCAGCGCCCAATTGACGTCGGCCACGGCCATGTCGTTGCGGATCAGCGCCCGTGCGCGCTCGGCGCCCAGCGGCTGGGTGGCACCGATATAGGTGCCCACCGGCATCATCCGCGTTTCCAGCTCGGGGGCGATGTCCTGCAGCCAGGCATTGCCGGCCAGCACCACGAAATCGGCATCGACCCGGCCCTGCGCGGTTACCAGCGCCGGCTGCCTGCCGCGCTCCAGGCGGATCACCGGTGACTGCTCGTGCAGGGTGACCCCCGCTGCTGTGGCCGCGCGGGCCAAGCCCTGCGCATAAGCCAGCGGGTGCAGGTGGCCGCTGGCCGCGTCATACATTGCGCCCAGATAGCGTTCGCTGGCCAGTTCCTGCCGCAGGCGGGCGCGGTCCCACCATTCCAGCGGGTAGTCATAGCGCTGCGCCATGCGCTCGATGTCGGCGCGCAGGGCGCGTTCCTGGCGCGGATGGATGGGCACGCTGGCGTGGCCGTCGCGCCAGTCGCAGTCGATGCCGTGGCGGGCAATGCGCTGCTTGAGCATGTGCATGCCTTCGCGTGAGAAATCGAACAGCAGGCGCGCGTCGGCATCCCCGACCAGTGCTTCCAGGGTGTCCTGCTCACAGCCATAGCCGACGATGGCCTGGCCGCCATTGCGGCCGGAGGCACCCCAGCCGATGCGCTCGGCCTCCACTACGGTGACCTTGTAGCCCTTCTCTGCCAGCGCCAGTGCCGCCGTCAGGCCGGTGTAGCCGGCACCCAGCACCGCCACATCGGCACGCGTCTGGCCGCGCAGCGGCGGATGGGGGGCAAGCTCGGGTTGGCTGGCGGCATACCAGCTGGGGGGATAAACGGATGCAGCGGCGTCCACGGGCACTGTGCCGGATCAGGGGCGGGAAGTGTAACGACCTGGATGTCTGCGGCGTGCGCAGGCAGGCCCGTTACCTGCGCTATTGTGCGGCCGCGCAGTTGAATGGCAGATGCGCTGCGGTTGCCTATTGGGCGGGGCAGGGGTAGCGTGCCTGCACGTCTCAAGAGCTTCACCCATGGCCAGCCTGCCGCTGGTCGGCTTGCCCACCGACAGCAAACCGATCGGTTCACATCCCTTCCACGTGGTCGGTGAAAAGTACGTGCGGGCAGTTGTCGACGGCGCGCAGTGCATGCCGCTGCTGCTGCCTCTGCTGCAACCGCCGCTGCCGCCGGCGCAGTGGTTGGCCACCTTGGATGGCCTGCTGTTGACCGGCGCCACCAGCAATATCGAGCCGCACCATTACGCTGGTGGCCTCAGCTGGCCGGGCAATCCGCATGATCCGGCGCGCGATGCCAATGTGTTCGGGCTGATCCCGCAGGCGCTGGCAATGGGCTTGCCGATCCTGGCCATCTGCCGCGGTTTCCAGGAGATCAACGTCGCCTTCGGCGGCAGCCTGCACCCGCGGGTGCACGAGGTGCCGGGCCTGGCCGACCACCGTGAAGACCCAGCGTCATCATTGGCGGTGCAGTATGGGCCGGCGCATCCGCTGCAGCTCATCCCGGGTGGGATGCTGGCGGAGATTGCCGGCAGCAACCAGGTGATGGTCAACTCGGTGCACGGACAGGGCGTTGCCCGCTTGGGCGAAGGCCTGCAGATCGAGGCGCGGGCACCGGACGGGCTGGTCGAGGCCTTCCGTGGCCCCGGCCCGGGCTTCCTGCTCGGCCTGCAGTTCCACCCGGAGTGGCGGGTTACCGAAAACCCGTTCCATCTGGGCATATTCCAAGCCTTCGGCGAGGCCTGTCGCCGCTATCGGTTACACAAACAAGTTGGTTCCCCATGACTTCGCGCCCCCGCACCCGCAAGACCGCCGCCGCCGTACAGGAAGAAAGCTCGCTGCTGCGCTGGCTCAAGGAGCGGCACATCACCGAGGTGGAATGCCTGGTGCCGGACATCACCGGCAACGCGCGCGGCAAGATCATCCCGGCCGACAAGTTCTCGCACGACTATGGCACGCGCCTGCCCGAAGGCATCTTCGCCACCACGGTGACCGGCGACTTCCCGGACGATTACTACGAGCTGACCTCGCCGGCCGACGCGGACATGATCCTGCGCCCGGACCCGGACACGGTGCGCATGGTGCCGTGGGCGACGGACCCGACTGCGCAGATCATCCACGACTGCTACACCAAGAGCGGCCAGCCGCACGAGCTGGCGCCGCGCAACGTGCTGCGGCGGGTGCTGGTGGCTTATGAGGAACTTGGCCTGAAGCCGGTGGTGGCACCGGAGGTGGAGTTCTTCCTGGTGCAGAAAAACACCGATCCGGATTTCCCGCTGCTGCCACCGGCCGGCCGCTCCGGTCGCCCGGAAACCGCCCGCCAGTCCTACTCGATCGATGCGGTCAACGAATTCGACCCCATCCTCGATCTTATGTACGACTACTGCGACGCGATGAAGCTGGACGTGGACACCTTGATCCACGAATCCGGCGCGGCGCAGCTGGAGGTCAACTTCACCCACTCCGATGCGATGTCGCTGGCCGACCAGGTATTCCTGTTCAAGCGCACCATGCGCGAGGCGGCACTGCGCCACGGCATCTACGCCACCTTCCTGGCCAAGCCGATGGAAACCGAGCCGGGCAGTGCCATGCACATCCACCAGAGCCTGGTGCGCCTGAGCGATGGTCGCAATGTCTTTGCCGGCAGCACCGAGGGCCAGTACAGCGAGGTTTTCGACAACTACCTGGCGGGCCTGCAGAAGTATGTGCCGGCGGCGATGGGTTTCTTCGCGCCCAACGTGAACTCCTACCGCCGGCTGGTGTTTGGCGAGGTCTCGCCGAGCAACGTGGAATGGGGCTTCGACAACCGCACCTGCGGCCTGCGCGTGCCGATGGACAGCCTGGAAAACAACCGCGTGGAGAGCCGCTTTGCCGGCTCCGATGCCAACCCTTACCTGGCGATGGCGGCCACCCTGGCCTGCGGCCTGCTGGGCATCCGCGAGCAGCTCAAGCCGACCACACCGATCACCGGCAATGCCAAGGAACTGGGCTACGAGCTGCCGCGCTCGCTGGGCGAGTCGCTGGACGCGCTGGAGGCCTGCGACGCCCTGCAGGAGCTGCTGGGGCGGCGCTTCTGCCGCGCCTACATCTCGGTCAAGCGCAAGGAATACGAGACCTTTTTCCGGGTGATCAGCTCCTGGGAGCGGGAGTTCCTGCTGCTGAATGTCTGAGCGCAAGGCTTGTCTCCCTCCCTTTTTCGCAGCAAAGGGGAGGGGGGGGGAGGGGGAGCTCTGTACTGTTTGTTATTGCGGCGGCTTCGCCGCTGACGCCGCTCCTCCGGCTTTTCTCCCTCCCTTTTGCGCAGCAAAGGGGAGGGTTGGGGAGGGGTAGCTCTGCGTTGTTTGTTATTGCGGTGGCTTCGCGGCTGAGGCCGCTCCTCCTGGTGCAGAACCAAGGCCTTCTACACATCAAGGCGCCGCAGATGGGACAATAGGCCACCACCCGGCCTGGCCGGTCCCCCATACCGCTCCCGGATCCCACTGGAGAACCCATGAATCTGCGCATTCTCACCGTTGGTGTCGCCATCTCCCTGCTCGCTGCCTGCGGCGGCAAGGAAGAGGGCGCCAAGCCCGCCGAAGGCGGCGAGGCCAAGGTCCTCAACGTCTACAACTACTCGGACTACATCGCCGAGGACACCATCCCGAACTTCGAGAAGACCACCGGCATCAAGGTCACCTACGACGTGTTCGACAGTGACGAGATGGTCGAGACCAAGTTGCTGACCGGCGACAGCGGTTACGACATTGTGGTGCCGACGCTGAACTTCTTCGGCCGCCAGATCCAGGCCGGCGTGTTCCTGCCGCTGGACAAGAGCAAGATCCCGAACCTGGCCAACCTCGACCCGGCGGTGATGCAGCGCATTGCCGGCCAGGACCCGGGCAACCAGTACGGCGTGCCGTACATGATGGGCAGCACCGGCATCGGCTACAACGTGGCCAAGCTGAAGGAGCGTTTCGGCGGCAGCGCTGACATCGCCAACAGCTGGGACCTGGTGTTCAAGCCGGAAAACATCGCCAAGATGAAGGACTGCGGCGTGACCCTGCTGGACACCCCGGCCGACATGATCCCGGTGGCCCTGCACTACCTGGGCGAAGACCCGCACAGCGCCGACCCGGCCGTGCTGCAGAAGGCCGCCGACCTGCTGAAGTCGATCCGCCCGTACGTGCAGAACTTCCACTCCTCGCAGTACGTGGGTTCGCTGGCCAATGGCAGTACCTGCCTGGTGGTGGGCTGGTCGGGTGACATCATCCAGGCCCGTGACCGCGCTGAAGAAGCCAAGAACGGCGTGGAAGTGGCGTATTCCATCCCGAAGGAAGGCGCACCGCAGTGGTTCGACATGCTGGCCATCCCGAAGGATGCCAAGCACCCGGGCAACGCCTATGCCTTCATCAACTACCTGCTGGAACCGCAGGTGGCCGCCAACAACACCAACGTGACCCACTACGCCAACCCGGTGAAGTCGGCCACCTCGCTGGTCGACCCGGCCATCCGCGACGACAAGACCATCTACCCGGCTGAAGACGTGGCCGCCAAGATGTTCACCTACGCGATCAACAGCCCGGAGACGGACAAGCTGTATACCCGTCTGTGGACCGAGATCAAGACCGGCCGTTGATCTGGGTGGGGGCGCATCCGGCATTGCCGGATGCGGGCCTCGTCTGGTTCGTGATGTGATCTTTGCAACGCCTCCCTTCATCGGGGAGGCGTTGTTGTTTGTGGTGTTTGGCGGGGAAAGCCCCTGCCGAGCACGGCTCGGCACTACCGGTGCCAGTGCAGGCTGAGGCGGGGCCTTGGCCCCCTCCCTTTCGCGCAGCGAAGGGGAGGGCTGGAGAGGGGTAAGCTCCTGGGCCTTCCACGTAATGCCGGCTTGACGGCTTGCTGGTCCTGCAGAGAGGGAGGCTGCCGGGAAGCCCCTGCCGACGGGAAGCCCCTGCCGAGCATGGCTCGGCACTACCGGTGCTGGTGCAGGCAGCAGCCTGGCCTTGGCCCCCTCCCTTTCGCGCAGCGAAGGGGAGGGCTGGGGAGGGGTAAG
>DAMCTY010000091.1:0-3842 GCA_032112995.1 Stenotrophomonas sp.
GCACCCGGGCACGCGCGACGTGGTGATCGTCGGCCAGGGCTTGCCCGCACGCGATCGCGATGCGGCCTTGCCGGCGGTGCGCTTCCTGCCGAACGCCGCGCCGCGTGGTCTGGTGGAACTACAGGCGCCGCCCTTGCTCGCACCGGGTGCCAGCTTCAACGTGCATGCCCGTGTGCAAGGCCTGCCCAGCGCACGCGTGGAACTGCTGGATCCGGCCGGCCATCGCGTCGCCATCGCCGCGCCGGACAAGGCTGGCCGCGTCACGCTCGGCGCCAGTGCGCGCGATGTGGGCGACGTACTGTTTGCCCTGCGAGTGCTCGATGAGCGCGGCCAGGTGCTGGACCAACTGCCGGTGCCGGTGCGCGTGCGCGCCATCACCGCGCCCGCCCTGCGCCTGCTGGCCGGCGCACCCGGGCCAGAACTGAAGTACCTGCAGCGCTGGGCCACCGATATTGGCGCCAACGTACAAACCAGCATGCTGGTAGGTGGTGGTCTGCAACTGGGCGATGCACCGGCGGCGCTGGATGCCGCCACGCTGGCACGCCTTGATCTGCTGGTGCTCGACGAGCGTCGGCTTGCGGCCCTGTCTGCCGCGCAACGCAATGCAATCAGCACGGCAGTCCGTGCTGGCCTGGGTGTGCTGGTGCGCACCAGCGGCGCGCTGGATGGCAATGCACGCCGCGCCCTGCGCGAGTGGGGCCTGCAGGTACGCGGTGGCGACCAGACCAAACCGGTAGCGCTGCAAGGCGCCACCAATGAAGGACAGGACGCCACCGCGCTCAGCGTCGAGCGCTTCAGCATCGACATCAGCAGCCCCGACGTCGTGCCCTTGCTGGTCGCGGCGGATGGCAGCGCGATCGGTGGCTGGCGTGCCCTAGGCCTGGGCCGCGTAGGCCTGCTGCCGATCACCGACAGCTATGCCTTGGTACTGGCCGGGCATGCAGGCGCGCATGCCGAGCTGTGGAATGCAGTGTTGTCATCCCTGGCAAGGCCAAGCACCAACGTGCCCCCACCTGCGCTGCCGGCCTGGGCATGGAGTGGCGAGCGCATCAGTCTGTGTGGCTTGAAGGCCCCGGTGAGCGTGATTGCCGAAGATGAAAGCCGCACTGCGTTGCTGCCCGATCCCGCAGCAGGTGGCTGCGTTGCCGCCTGGCCACAGCATGCCGGTTGGCACCGCATCGACGCGGCCGGGCAACAGGAAAGCCTGCTGCTATTGGACCCTGCCAAGGCTGCGGCCATGCACGCACAGCAGATGCGCGAAGCCACCTTGGCGTTGAGCGGTGGTGTTGCGCGTACCGCACCGCTGCCCATCCCCGGTCCGCGTTGGCCGTGGTTGTTGGGCTTTGTGATCGTGGCCACTGCGTTGTGGTGGTTTGAGCGCCGACGCACGGTTCAATCCGCATCCGCCTGATTTCTACCTGCACTGCACGCGCACAACGTGCTGTGCAGCTGCGACGCACGTCCACCGAGGGCATGACAGCGATCACTGATTGATGCCGCTCTTCACCCATCGGCAACGTCGCTGCGGTAGAAACACAGATGCAGGGGGTTCCAAGCTAGGGGTCCTACCGATGATGCACCGTCATACCGCCGTGCTGCTGTCTGCCGTCATCACCAGTGCCGTAGTCGTTCCCGCACTTGCCCAAACCGCCATCAAGGCACCGGCCGCCGACACTGAACAGGTGTTGGAGATGCAGTTGAAAATGGAGGAAGCGCGCCTGCTGCCCTTGCGGGCGATGTATGTGCGCTATTTCCAGCAGGCTTACCGCCGCTACCCCAGCATCCCGCGTGGCACGCTGGAATCGCTGGCCTATGTGCAAAGCCGCTGGTCGCCCTTGCAACCCGATACCAGTGACCAGGACCACGCCCATCTGCGCATGCCACCGTCGTGGGGCGTGATGGGCCTGTATGCCGGTGGTGGCTTTGAAGACCAGGTGGGCGAGGCCGCCAAGCTGCTGGGCGTTTCCAGCGCCGCCGTGCGCACCGATGCAGCCACCAACATCCTCGCGGCAGCGGCCTTGCTGGATGCGCAGATCCGCCAGGACCATCCCGCTGCCGCCACCGCCGGCGCGCCGGCGCCGGAGGCCATCCGCGCGGCCCTGATGCGCTATGCCGGCTATGCACCGCGCGATGCGGGCCTAACCGCGCGCAGCGCGGTCGATGACTATGCGCGCACCAGCTTTGCCTATGACGTGTTGCTGGCCCAGGACCGCGGCGTCAACGACCGTGGCATCGTGGTGCCGGAGCGCGCAATCGCGTGGGAGCAAGCCTTCGACGCACCGCAACTGGTCACGCTACGCGCACCGATGGTGCGGCTGGATGTCAGCAAGGACCGCGTGGAAACCGATGCCTACCAGGTGGATCCGATCAGCGAGACCTTGCAGGCACGCAGTACCAGTGCGTCGAAGACGTTGGCGGCACCCGCACTCGATGCGGGCATCCAGAGCACCGACTATGGTCCGGCAATCTGGAGTGCAGCCTCGGCGTCCAACTACACTGCCTCACGCTCGGCGGCGGTAAGCGCGGTGACGATACACACCGCCCAGGGCAGCTATGCCGGCACCATTTCATGGTTCAAGAACGCATCCGCGCAGGTCAGCGCGCACTACGTGATCCGTTCCTCCGATGGCCAGGTGACGCAGATGGTGCGCAATGCAGATACCGCCTGGCATGTGCGCAACCAGAACAGTTATACGCTGGGCATCGAGCACGAGGGCTATATCGACAACAGCTCGTGGTACACCAATGCCATGTACGAGTCGTCGGCGGCGCTGGTGCGCAGCTTCTGCAGCACCTACAGCGCGATCAGCTGCGCCAGCGCCTACAGCGGCGCGTCCAGCAGCGGCATCAACGTGCTGGCCACCAGCGTCAAGATCAAGGGCCACCAGCATTACAGCGGCCAGACCCATACCGACCCGGGCATCAACTGGAACTGGTCCAAGTACTACGCGCTGTTGAACCCGGGCAGTGGCGGCGGCACCGGCACGGTGACCTATCTGGATCGCTTTGAAAGCAGCGTGGGCCATTTCAATACCAGCCCCAGCTACTCGGGCAGCACCACCGGCATCAGCACCGCCTCCACCGCAACGCGCGATTGCACCACGCAGAAAAACGGCAGTTGTTCATTGCGGGTATTGTTGAAGGACGACACTGCCAGCACTGCGGCATGGGCGGTGCGGCTGTTGTCCGGCAGCGGCACGCCGGCCAGCAATACCGCGTTGACGCGCAACAATGGCGTGGTGGGCTTCTGGGTGTGGAGTGGCGGCAGCGGTACGTCGGTCGGGGTGGGCATCGATGACAGCGATGGCACTGAGCGTTCGACCAGCAAGGCGATTGCGGCCAACGCCTGGACCTATGTGTCGTGGTCGTTGAGCGATGCGGCGCAGTGGAATGCCTGGGTGGACGGCAATGGTGCGATCACGGGCAGCAGCGTGAAGCTGGATGCGATATGGCTGTATCACGCCAATACCGCGTATGACGTCAATGTGTATATCGATGACGTGCAGATAAAGAACTGAGTGGGGTAGTTCGGGTAGGTGTGGATTTGGTGTGCCCGGGGTTCCGCGTGAGGAGCCCCGGGTGCGCTGCGCTTACCCGGGCTACGGTTTGGTGGCTTTGGCAGCTGCTGTTTTGCCCTCCCTTCTGCGCTTGCGTTAAGAACAGGCGGTTACGAGCCAACGGCTCGTGACTGTTCGTACGCCTCGCGCGCTACGCGGGGCAGGGGCGCGGGCGAGGTGCTCGAAGAGCCTTCCCCCGCGAAGGCGGGGGCGGCGGCGGACGGGGGAAAGCTTTGGCTTTGGCTTTGGCTTTGGCTTTGGCTTTGGCTTTGGCTTTGGCTTTGG
>DAMCTY010000092.1:0-3199 GCA_032112995.1 Stenotrophomonas sp.
GGCGCAGCGGCGGGTGCCGGTGCGGCTTCGGCCGGGGCGCCGTGGTGGTGGCCGGTGTCCTGGCCTTCGGCACGCTGCGGCAGGTTGGGGTCCAGCTCGAAGCTGGCCAGCACGTGGCCGGTGACCACGATGTCGCCGGGCGCACCGGCCAGCTTCAGCACCTTGCCGGAAACCGGTGAGGGCACTTCGACCACGGCCTTGGCGGTCTCCATCGATACCAGCGGCTCGTCGAGCCTGATCACGTCGCCTTCCTTGACGAACCACTCCACGATGGTCGCGTCCGGCAGGCCTTCACCCAGGTCGGGCAGGTTGAAATTCTTGGTCTGGCTCATGTGCAGTTCTCTTCCAGCAATTCAAGTTCGCGTGCCGGCAGCCAGCCCTGGGCGCCATCGGCGCGTTCGGACCACCACCAGCCGCCATGTTCGTGATGCAGCCGCACCTGCTCGCCGCGGTCGACGTCCAGCTCGCGCGCGCTGTAGTCGCACAGCGCTTCGGCGCGGCCGTCGTCGAGCACCCGCAACCAGGCCACCGGCGCCCAGCCGGCACTGCCTGCCTCGGTTTTCACCCAGGCGAAGGCAGGCCATTCCTCGTCACGCACGCCAAGCTCGACGATCTGCCCGGTGCGGAACTGCAGGGGATTGCGGTATTGGCTGCGGTAGCTGCCAATCAAGCGTGCCAGCATGTCAGCCCGCCGCGACCGCGCGCTTGGCGGCGGTCACAATCCGCTCAACGCTGGGCAGATACTTCATTTCCAGGCGGAACAGCGGGATGTGGGTGTCATAGCCGGTGACGCGTTCGACCGGTGCGAGCAGGTCGTACATCGATTCCTCGGCCAGGCGCGCGGCGATCTCGGCACCAAAGCCGGCAGTCTTGGGCGCTTCCTGCACGATCACGCAGCGGCCGGTCTTGGCCACCGATTCGGCGATGGTGGCGAAATCCAGCGGACGCAGCGTGGCCACGTCGATGACTTCGGCGCTGATGCCTTCGCCGGCCAGCTTGTCGGCGGCTTCCAGCGCTTCCTTGACCTGTGCACCCCAGGTCACCAGGGTGACGTCGGTACCGTCACGCAGCACGAAGCACACATCCAGCGGCAGTGCTTCGCCATCGTTGGCGACCACTTCCTTGTACTGGCGGTAGATGCGCTTGGGCTCCATGTAGATCACCGGGTCCGGCTCGCGGATCGCGGCCAGCAGCAGGCCATAGGCACGCTGCGGGCTGGACGGCAGCACCACGCGCATGCCCGGCACATTGGTGAAGATGGCTTCGTTGGCCTCGCTGTGGTGCTCCGGCGCGCGGATGCCACCGCCCCACGGCACGCGCAGCACCATCGGGCAATGCAGGCGGCCACGGGTGCGGTTGCGCAGGCGCGCGGCATGGCAGATCAGGTGGTCGACCATCGGGTAGACGAAGCCGTCGAACTGGGCTTCGGCCACCGGCTTCATGCCCTGTGCCGCCAGGCCGACGGTGAGGCCGGCAATGGTGGTTTCATCCAGCGGGGTGTCGAGAACGCGCTGCGGGCCGAACTGCTGCTGCAGGCCGGCGGTGGCGCGGAACACGCCGCCGTTGACGCCTACGTCCTCGCCCAGCACCAGCACCGAGGGGTCGTGCTCCATTTCCCAGGCCAGCGCCTGGGTGACGGCTTCGATGAGGGTGATCGGGGTGGCGGTCATCGGGTTGTCTCCGCTGTTGCTCGCCGCGCTGTGCGCGACGCCGTGATCGTGGCTGGCCGGGGTGACAGAGGCGTTGCGCTTGATGTCATCCATGGCGCTGCTCCAGGGCGATGGCGGCGGCACGCTGCGCCAGCAGGTCCGGCGGCGGATCGGCGTACAGGTAGTCGAACATCGCCTCGACTGGCTGCACCGGGCAGTTGAGGTAGGCATTGACCTCCTCGTCGACGCGGGTGCCGCACTCGGCGATCCAGTTCTTTTCGTCTTCCTCGCTCCACACGCCGTGCGCGGTCAGGTACTTGCGCAGGCGGATCAGCGGTTCCTTCAGCCAGGCCGATTTCACTTCGGCGTCGTCGCGGTAGCGGCGGGCGTCGTCGGCGGTGGTGTGGTCGGACAGGCGGTAGGTGAGGAATTCCAGCACCGTGCCGCCCTGGCCGGACAGGGCGCGTTCGCGTGCCTGTTCCATCGCGGCCAGTACGGCGATCAGGTCGTTGCCGTCCACCTGCAGGCAGAACAGGCCGCCGGCCAGGCCCTTCTGGGCCAGGGTTTCGGCGCCGGTCTGGGCCGAGCGGGGCACCGAGATGGCCCAGCCGTTGTTCACCACGCACAGGATCAGCGGCAGCTTGTACGCGCCGGCCGAGTTCACTGCGGCGTAGAAGTCGGTCTTGGAACTGCCGCCGTCACCGCAGACGCTGACCGCGACCTGCGGCAGGTTGCGCAGCTTGAACGACAGCGCCGAGCCGGCCGCATGCAGGCACTGGGTGGAGATCGGTACGCAGATCGGGAAATCGCGCACCGCATCGCTGCTGCGGTCGTAGTCGCTGCCGCGCTCGTCGCCGCCCCAGTACATCAGCACGTCGCGCGGGCGCACGCCGCGCATGAACATGGCGCCGTACTCGCGGTAGCTGGGGGCGAACACGTCGCCGCTCTTCATGGCCGCGCCGATGCCGACATGGGCCGCTTCATGGCCCAGGCAGGAGGCAAAGGTGCCGAGCTTGCCGGTGCGCTGCAGCGCCACGGCCTTGGTGTCGAACACCCGCGTGGCCAGCATCTGCTTGAACATCGGCAGCAGCGAGCGCGGATCGCGCAGCGAGGCGGGGAGATCGTCACGTACCAGGTTGCCGTCGGCATCCAGGTACTGCAGGTAATCGATTTGGAACTGGGCGGAAACCGTCATTGCAGCAACACCTTGAACAGATGGTTTCAAATGATAGGAATTACACATGGTAAGGACTCAGGCTGAAAAAGCCGTCCTGCGCCGCAGCACGATTGACCGGACACAGCGCGCATTGGTTCCGCGGCCGGTGCCGGGAGGGCGAGATATCAACGTATTCAGTCTGTAGCCGCAGGTGCGGCACATTCTCCTCCCGGGCGGAGTTGGAAGTGTTTCGATTCCGTTTGCGCGGGGGGCAGTACGCCCCCTCCCTTTGGCGAAGCCGAGGGGAGGGCTGGGGAGGGGTGCTTTTGGGGCTCGGCTGGGAAAGCCCCTGCCGAGCATGGCTCGGCACTACACGCCCCCTCCCTTTGGCGAA
>DAMCTY010000093.1:0-3016 GCA_032112995.1 Stenotrophomonas sp.
GCCGCGGTGATGGACAAGCTGCGCAGCAGCGGCCAGCTCACCGAAGAGCGCGAGTACAAGCAGCTGTACTCGATCTATGCCAACACCGAGAACAAGGAAAAGGACGTCATCGCGGTCATCAACGAAGGGTTGCAGAAGGGCATCCTGAAGCCGGATTACCAGGTCTACCTGGCGCTGGCCCAGTCCTACTACTACTCCGACCAGGTGCCGCAGGCGATCGATGCGTGGCAGAAGGCTGCCCCGCTGTCCAAGGACGGTGAGACCTACCTGAACCTGGCACGCGTCCTGCATGCCGAAGGTCGCATCCCGGAGGCCAAGCAGGCCGCCCAGCAGGCGCTGGCGAAGGGTGTGAAGAACCAGGCTGATGCCAAAAAAATCATCAACCTGAAGTAAGTAGGAATAACGCCTGAATGCCTGCACAGTTGATGCGCAGGCGCTCAGGATTGGTATAAGCTTGGAGGTTCCTGCGGTGTCATGCACCGCTGATCAGGGATTCCGCCCCCGGCATCCCGGCCCCACTATTGAGCTCTTGGCGCATGACGGAACAACTAGTCGTTCACCGGTACGAACAACCCGATGACAAGGGGCTGAGCTGGCCTCGCATCGTCGGCATCGCGTTTGTAATTGCCCTGCATCTGGCCGCCTTCATGATGCTCCTCATCCCCGCCGTGGCTCCCAAGGCCGTCGCGGAGAAGGAGCGCAACGTCATGGTGACCATCGTCGATGCACCGCCGCCGCCGCCCCCGCCGCCGCCGCCGCCGCCGCCGACCGATACTCCGCCGCCGCCGGTGAAGAATCTGTCGCCGCCGAAGCCGTCGCCGGTCCCGCCGCCGCCGCAGGCGCCGGTCGTGGACGTGCCGGAACCGCGCCCGAACGATATCGTCACCCCGCCGTCGCCTCCGGCGCCGCCGGCACCGGCGACCTCGATCGAGGCCAGCGTGGACATCTCGTCGAAGGCCATGAATCCGCCGCGCTACCCGCCGGCAGCCTTCCGCGCTGGTATCCAGGGCGAAGTGATCCTGATCATTGATGTCGATGCCAGCGGCAACGTCACCAATGTCACGGTGGAAAAGTCCAGCCGTAACCGCGACCTGGACCGTGCTGCCATGGAAGCAGCTCGCAAGTGGCGCTTCAACGCCGCTGAATCTGGCGGTAAGAAGGCGGCAGGTCGCGTTCGCGTCCCGGTCAACTTTGCGCTGAACTGATGCGTCCGGGTGGCCCTCCGGCCACCCCCGCTCCCGGTTCGATTGTTTAGCTTAGCTACACCCTTTATCACCACACACAACAAAGGTAAGCGTCATGCTGCAGGAAATTTTCATCGCCGCTGCTGCCGGGGGCAATCCGTCCAACGCCCTGTCGCAGATGGGCTTCGAGCACCTGATCCACGAAATGACCACCAAGCCGGGTGATTTCGCGGTTTCCTGGGTCGTGCTGCTGACCCTGATTGCGATGTCGGCCATGTCCTGGTACTGGACCGTCATCAACATCTTCCGCGCCACCCGCCTGAAGAGCGCCGCTGATCGCGTCGTCAGCCTGTTCTGGGACACCCCGAACGCGCAGGACGCCATCCGTGCGATGGAAGAGCAGCCGGCTTCGGAGCCGTTCTCGAAGATCGCCCTGGACGCTGCGCAGGCTGCTGCCCACCACCAGCGCGCTGAAGGCGGCGCCACCGGCGGCGTCGGTGAGAACCTGAGCCGTTCGGAGTTCGTCGACCGCGCTCTGCGCCAGGCCGTCACCCGCGAAAGCAACAAGCTGCAGTCGGGCATGACCCTGCTGGCCACCGTCGGCGCAACCGCTCCGTTCGTCGGTCTGCTGGGTACCGTGTGGGGCATCTACGGCGCGCTGATCAAGATCGGTGCCACCGGTTCGGCCTCGATCGACGCCGTTGCCGGCCCGGTGGGTGAAGCGCTGATCATGACCGCCATCGGTCTGTTCGTCGCGATCCCGGCCGTGTTCGCCTTCAACTTCTTCAGCAAGATCAACAGCGCCACCGTCAGCAAGTTCGACACCTTCGCGCACGATCTGCACGACTTCTTCGCCACCGGCTCGCGCGTTCGCTGAGCCGGCAGCAGAGCAGTCCTCGCAACGATATAGACGGAGCCCGTTATGGCTTTCAGTAGTGGTAACAGCGGCGGCCCCATGGCCGACATCAACGTTACGCCCCTCGTGGACGTGATGCTGGTGCTGCTGATCATCTTCATCATCACGGCGCCCCTGATGTCCCACAAGGTCAAGGTGGATCTGCCCGAAGCCAACCTGATCCAGAAGCCGGAAGACGCTGAAAAGCGTTCCGGACCGATCACCCTGGCAGTCAAGGAAGACGGCTCGATCTACTGGAACGACGAAGAAATCAACAAGCAGACTCTCGAGTCGCGCTTGGCGACCGCCGCCCAGCAGAC
This sequence comes from Stenotrophomonas sp., assembly GCA_032112995.1. Taxonomy (GTDB): domain Bacteria; phylum Pseudomonadota; class Gammaproteobacteria; order Xanthomonadales; family Xanthomonadaceae; genus Stenotrophomonas. Next base: position 2,400 of record DAMCTY010000093.1, read on the forward strand.
CCCGCAGCCGCCGCTGAACCTGCGTGGTGACCGCACCACCAAGATGCGTGTCATCAACGACCTGACCAAGGTTGCGCAGGAACAGGGCATGCTGGACGTCGGCTTCGTCGCGACCAAAGAAAAGGGGCAATAAGCCATGGCATTCAGTAGTGGTGGTGGCAAGGGCCCCATGGCAGACATCAACGTCACGCCCCTCGTGGACGTGATGCTGGTTCTGCTGATCATCTTCATCGTGACCGCGCCGATCATGACGTACCCGATCGCCGTGGACCTGCCGCAGCGCGTGCTCAACCCACCGCCGCAGCTGGTCGAACCGCCGCCGCCGATCGAACTGAAGATCGACGCCAGCAACCAGGTCTCGTGGAACAACAGCCCGATCAATACCAGCGAGCTGCAGCAGCGGATGGAGCAGGAGGTCCAGCGTGACCCGACCAACCAGCCGGAACTGCGCATCGACGCCAGCCCGGATTCGGAGTACGACGTGATGGCCAAGGTTCTGGCCGCCGCGAAGAACGCTCAGATGAAGAAGATCGGTTTTGTGCAGCAGTAATCGCTACACCGCAACACAACAGTCATGACGCGACTGCAGACGCCCCTGGAAACAGGGGCGTCTTTTT
>DAMCTY010000094.1:0-2489 GCA_032112995.1 Stenotrophomonas sp.
CGAAGGCCAAGGAACTGCGCCGCGTTGCCGAGCCGCTGATCACCCTGGCCAAGGTTGATTCGGTTGCCAACCGCCGCCTGGCGTTCGCCCGTCTGCGCGACAAGGAAGCCGTGGGCAACCTGTTCACCATCCTGGGCCCGCGCTACGCCGGTCGTCCGGGTGGCTACCTGCGTCTGCTGAAGTGCGGCTTCCGCGCTGGCGACAACGCACCGATGGCCTACGTCGAGCTGGTGGACCGTCCGGCCGCCGTGGCGGAAGCAGTCGCCGAGTAATCGCGCACTTCCAGCCATCGACGGATGCAACAGAAGCCCGGCCACTGCCGGGCTTTCTGTTTATGTGGTTTCAGCTGCGATCACTGCTGATCGTGCGCGGGCGGCCTGCTACTCTTGCTTCATTGTCTTTTCCGGAATGATGCAATGAACCCCTTGCGTTGGAGTTTCCGCGCGCAGTGCCTGCTGGGCTTTCTGATCTGCGCCGGGCTGCTGGCCTTTGCGATCTACATGCAGATCCAGATGGGGCTGGAGCCGTGCCCGCTGTGCATCTACCAGCGCATCGCCTTCGCCTCGGTGGGCGTGCTGTTCCTGTTCGGTGCCCTGCACGGGCCGGCCAGCCGCGGTGGCCGTGCCGGCTATGGCGTGCTGACCCTGATCGCGGCGGCCGTGGGCGCCGGCATCGCCGGGCGCCATGTCTACGTGCAATTGCTGCCGAAGGACCTGGGCAGCAGCTGTGGCCCGCCGCTGAGCTTCCTGGCCGAGACCATGGGCCCGTTCGAGGTGTTCCGCACCGTGCTGACCGGCACTGGTGATTGCGGCAACATCGATTGGACCTTCCTCGGCCTGAGCATGCCGATGTGGAGCCTGGTGTGGTTTGTCCTGCTCGCCGGCTGGGCGCTGTATGCCGGCCTGCGCACGCGCAAGAAGCGCCTGATCTGATCCCTTCCCACTTTCAATTGGTAACTGCATGAACGCTTCCTCTTCGCCATCGTCCGTCGCCACCACCAGCAGCTGGGCGCCGGACAGCTGGCGAGGCAAGCCCGCGCTGCAGATGCCGACCTATCCCGATCCGCAGGCGCTGGAGGCGGCACTGGGCGAGCTGCGCCAGTTGCCGCCGCTGGTGACCTCCTGGGAGATCTTCGCGCTCAAGCAGCAGTTGGCCGAGGCGCAGGAAGGCAAGCGCTTCCTGCTGCAGGGCGGTGACTGTGCGGAGAACTTCGCCGATTGCGAATCGGGGACGATTTCCAATCGGCTCAAGGTGCTGTTGCAGATGAGCCTGGTGCTGGTGCACGGCCTGCGTACGCCGGTGATCCGGGTGGGGCGCTTTGCCGGCCAGTACGCCAAGCCGCGTTCGGCCGATACCGAAACCCGTGACGGCGTGACCCTGCCGAGCTATCGCGGTGACGTGATCAACGCGCCGGCCTTCACCGAGGCCGCGCGGGTGCCGGACCCGCAGCGGATGATCACCGCGCATTCGCGCTCGGCGCTGACGATGAACTTCGTACGGGCGCTGATCGATGGCGGCTTCGCCGACCTGCATCATCCCGAGTACTGGAACCTGGCCTGGATGCGCTGCTCGCCGCTGGCCGAGGAGTACCAGAAGATGGTGGCCTCGATCGGCGATGCGGTGCGCTTCATGGAGACGTTGTCCGGCGCGCAGGTGCATAACCTCAACCGGGTCGACTTCTACACCTCGCACGAGGCCTTGCTGCTGCCCTACGAGCAGGCGCTGACCCGGCAGGTGCCGCGCCAGAGCGGCTGGTTCAACCTGAGCACGCACTACCCGTGGATCGGCATGCGTACTGCCGCGCTGGATGGCGCACACGTGGAATACCTGCGCGGTGTGCGCAACCCGATTGCGATCAAGGTGGGGCCGTCGGTGCAGCCGGATCAGCTGTTGCGCCTGATCGATGTGCTGAATCCGGACGACGAGCCGGGCCGGCTGAGCTTCATCCATCGCATGGGTGCTGCCCAGATTGCCGACAAGCTGCCGCCGCTGCTGGAGGCGATCAAGCGCGACGGCCGCCGCGTGCTGTGGGTCTGCGATGCGATGCATGGCAATACCGAGAGCACCAGCAATGGCTACAAGACCCGTCGCTTCGACAATATCCGCAGCGAGGTGGAGATGTCGTTCGACCTGCATGCCGCGGCCGGTACGCGCCTGGGCGGCGTGCACCTGGAACTGACCGGTGAGGATGTCACCGAATGCACCGGTGGCGCGCGTGAGCTCACCGAGCGCGATCTGGAGCGTGCCTACCGTTCCAGCGTGGACCCGCGCCTGAACTACGAGCAGTCGCTGGAAATCGCCATGGCTATCGTCCGCAAGCAAGGTTGAAGGCCAATGTAGTGCCGAGCCACGCTCGGCAGGGGCCTTACCGGCAGAGCATTACCCGTAGTGCCGAGCCATGCTCGGCAGAGGCCTTGCCGGCAAAGCATCCCCTGTAGTGCCGAGCCATGCTCGGCAGAGGCCTTGCCGGCAAAGCATCCCCTGTAGTG
>DAMCTY010000095.1:0-2142 GCA_032112995.1 Stenotrophomonas sp.
GCTTCCCGCGCCCGGCGCTGTGCACCGACAACGGCGCGATGATCGCCTTCGCCGGTGCCTTGCGCCTCCAAGCCGGCCAGCACAGCCCGGCCGAGGTCAAGGTGACGCCGCGTTGGGACATGGCCACGCTGCCGCCGCTGCAGGGCTGAGTGCCGGCCTGCCGTGTCTGTCCACGGCAGGCTCAGGCTGGGGCCGTTACCATGTCGCATTCATTCAATACGACGGATGCAATGGACAAGGTATTCATCGAAGGGCTGGAGATCGATGCCCTGATCGGCATCTACGACTGGGAACGGCGCATCCGCCAGACCCTGGTGTTTGATCTGGAAATGGGCTTTGACAACCGCAAGCCGGCCGCCAGCGACGATATCGTCGACACGCTGAACTACAAGGCGGTCAGCAAGCGCTTGATGGAATTCGTGCGCGCCTCCGATTTCGGTCTGGTGGAAACGCTGGCCGAGCGCTGCGCGCAGATCGTGCTGGACGAATTCAACGTGCAATGGCTGCGCCTGAAGCTGAGCAAGCCGGGTGCGGTACGCGGTGCGCGCGCGGTGGGCGTGATCATCGAGCGCAGTCGCGCCGCCTGAGCGGTGCCTGCCGGCCGCGCCTGTCTCGGCGCGGCCACCCTCTGCTGTCCGATGACGCCCGTAACAGGGGACGGGCAGGCTGTTTCTGCATTACACGGTAAGGAAGATTGAACGATGGCGGTAATGGGAATCCGTTGGCTGGATCAGCTGGAAAACATGCTGGCGCCTTATCCGATGGCCTACCCGGCGGTGGTATTGGCAGCATTGCTGCTGGTGGCATGGTTGGCCAACTTCGTCACCAAGCGCATCCTGCTGCGCGGCCTGCGTTCGATGATCGAGCGCTTCTCCGGCCCCAATCACAATGCACGGCAGCCGCTGCGGGTGATCTCACGGCTGGCCAATATCGTGCCGTCGGTGGTGATCGCGGCGGGCCTGAGCATCGTGCCGGAGTTGCCGCCGGGCCTGGTGAACACGTTGAAGGCGCTGTGCCACGCATGGACGGTGCTGACCATCGCCATGGCGGTATCGCATGCGCTGGACGCCTTCAACGACTTCTATGAGCGCCGCGCCGATGCACGTAACAAGCCGATCAAGGGCTATCTGCAGGTCGTCAAGATCATCGTGTTCGTGTTCGCAGGCCTGTCGATCGTTGCGATCCTGGTGGGGGTGGAGCTGCTGCATCTGGTCACCGGCCTGGGTGCGGCCACGGCGGTGTTCATGTTGATCTTCCAGGACACGATTCTGTCACTGGTGGCCAGCGTGCAGATCAGTGGCGATGGCCGCGTGCGCATCGGTGACTGGATCGAGATGCCGAGCCAGAACGCCGATGGCGACGTGACCGACATCGCCCTGCACACGGTGACGGTGCGTAACTTCGACAACACCATCACCACCATCCCGACCAAGAAGCTGGTGACCGAGTCGTTCCGCAACTGGCGCGGCATGCAGGAGTCGGGCGGTCGGCGTATCAAGCGCTCGCTGTACCTGGACCAGCACAGCGTGCGGTTCCTGGATGCACCGGCGCTGGAGCGGCTGGGTCATTTCGGTCTGCTCGATGACTACCTGCAGGCCAAGCAGCAGGAGCTGGGGCAGTGGAATGCCAAGGTGGCCGAGGAGCACCCCGAGCCGGTCAATGCGCGCCGCATGACCAACCTGGGCACCTTCCGTGTCTACGTGGAGCGCTACCTGCGCAGCCATCCGGATATCAAGCAGGACATGACCTTGCTGGTGCGGCAGATGGCGCCCACGCCGCAGGGGCTGCCGCTGGAAATCTACTGCTTCGCGCCGACCGCCTGGGCGCAGTACGAGCGCACCCAGTCGGATGTGTTCGACCACCTGCTGGCGATCCTGCCGGAGTTCGGCCTGCGGGTGTTCCAGGAGTCCAGCGACGCGATGCTGATGGCCGCCCACGAGGCGCGCAGCAGCTGAGGGTAGGGTAGGGCGCTGCTGGGCAGGGCCTTGCCAGCAAAAGCCCCCTCACCCCAACCCCTCTCCCGCAAGCGGGAGAGGGGCCAAAAGCGCGGTAGTGCCGAGCCATGCTCGGCAGAGGCCTGCCCAGCAAAAGGCCAACCCCTCCCCAACCCTCCCCTTGGCTGCGCCAAAGGGAGGGAGCAGA